>JBMNVD010000022.1:0-29195 GCA_050946615.1 Eubacterium sp. | reverse complement strand
TCGAGCCTGGGGAACGGCTGCGAGGCTCGTCACTGCCGAGACAGAGGAAGAACTGTCCGGCCTTGTCCGCAATCTGAACGAAAAGAACGAAAGGTTCGTGTTCCTCGGGAATGGCACTAATACCTTGTTTGCATGTGACAGGTTCGAAGGTACTGTCATTATGCTCGGAGAGATGTTCGGGGAGGTCAGCGCCGATCGTGAGATCGGCCGGCTGCGCTGCGGGGCGGCGTGTCTGCTGTCGCGCGCAGCTCGGGAAGCCTGCAGGGCTTCGCTGACCGGACTTGAGTTCGCCGCCGGGATACCGGGAAGTGTGGGCGGCGCGGTATATATGAATGCCGGCGCCTACGGTGGCGAGATGAAGGATGTTATCGAGAGTGTCAAACTTATGGATAGGCGCGGGCATACCTATTCCGCGGACGCGGGCGCGCTGCGGCTCGGCTACCGCACGAGCCGCATCCAGGCAAGCGGCGAAATCGTCCTTTCGGCGACGCTTGCCCTGGCGCGCGGCGAGCAGGCGGACATAGAGGCGCGGATGCAGGAGCTCGCCGCGCAGCGCGCCGCTAAGCAGCCCCTTGAGTACCCGAGCGCGGGGAGCTTCTTCAAACGACCTGAAGGCAATTTTGCCGGCAAACTTATACAGGATGCCGGCCTCGCCGGACTCACAGTCGGCGGAGCACAGGTCTCACCTAAACACTGCGGTTTTGTTATTAACACAGGCAAGGCGACATGGCAGGATATAATCGATTTAATGAACCTAGTCAGAAACACGGTCAATTATAAATTCGGTGTTCTCCTTGAACCCGAGGTAAGAATAATAACAGAATAACTGAAAGATTAGCGCAGGGCGGAGCCCGCAACTTCAAGCGTCGGTCGCGCAGCGCGCCACAACGGCGGAGCCGCCACGCAGGGTAGAACCCGCAACTTCAGCACCGCGAGCGCAGCCCGGAGGGCGCGCAATGGAAGTGTACCGTTGCCGGCTCACATCAAGCGCAGCGCGCCACAACGGCAGAGCCGCGTGTACCACAGGCACCGCAGGCCCGGAGGGCACAGGTCGGGCGGCCTCCCGATACCGCTTCCCAAATCTTCAGTAAAAAGGGTAATGAGTATGAGTGCATCTGAGATCAAAGAAATCAAAAATGAAACCGGGACCCCTATGGAAGTTGTCATCCTCACGGGACTGTCCGGGGCAGGAAAGACGAACGCCGGCGACTGGTTCGAGGACAAGGGCTATTACTGCGTCGACAACATGCCGCCCGCTCTGATAATGGACTTCATAAACCTTTCGCTCCAGTCCAAGCGCCCGATAAAAAAAGCCGCCTTTGTCGCAGACGTGCGCGGAGGTGAGTTTTTTGACGACCTCAAAGAGTGCATAATTTCCCTTAAAAACAACCCGAAAATAGACTGCACGGTAGTGTTCATCGAGGCGAGCGAACGCTCGCTCATCAGGCGCTTCAACGAGACCAGACGCGCACACCCGCTGGCTAACGGAGGCCCTATAACCCGTGACGTCATCGCCAAAGAGGCGAACCGCCTGCGCGAGATCCGCGACATGTCCGACTTTATCATCGATACGACGGGACTTAAAGTATCCGAGTTCAAGGGCGAAATGGAAAAGATCCTCGGCGGTGAGGGTTCCAACTTTGCCATCAATATAATCTCTTTCGGATACAAGTTCGGCATACCTCCCGAGGCTGATTTGGTCATCGACGTCAGGTTCATCCCGAACCCGTACTATGTCGCGAGCCTTCGCAAACTGACGGGACGCAATAAAAAAGTATCATCATACGTCATGAAGCAGCCGATATCCGGGAAATTCATCGAGAGCTTCAAGAGCATGCTCGACCTGATAATTCCGGGATATATCAAAGAAGGCAAATACCACCTGAACATCGCTTTCGGGTGCACCGGAGGACAGCACAGATCGGTCGCGATCGCATGCGAAATGGCAGAGCAGTTGAGAAACGCCGGATACCGTGTAACACTTGAACATCGGGATAACTGATGGTATAATATACGTTGCGTGTAAACGCAGCTAAGTATTATGCGGACACCCTGCGTCCATCGGATAGACGCTCTGCCCGCGGCTAAATAAATCCATTAGATTAAAAGGAGAGCACAATGGAAAAACTTATCATCAGCGCATGCATCTGCGGCGCGGAAGTAACGAAAGAGCAGAACCCTAACGTTCCTTACACTGTAGCGGAAGTCCAGAAGGAAGCTAAGTCCGCGGCTGACGCAGGAGCAGCGCTTATCCACCTTCACGTAAGAGAAGACGACGGAACTCCTACACAGAGCAAAGAGAGATTCCAGGAATGCATCGACGCTATCAGAGAAGTATGCCCTGATGTCATCATTCAGCCTTCGACCGGCGGTGCGGTAGGAATGACCGACCTCGAGAGACTTCAGTCAACAGAAGTAAACCCTACGCCTGAGATGGCAACGCTTGACTGCGGAACATGCAACTTCGGCGGAGACGATATCTTCACAAACACGAACACCACGATCGAGAACTTCGCTAAGATCCTCAAAGAGAGAGGGATCAAGCCTGAACTCGAAGTATTCGATAAAGGTATGATCGACCTCGCACTGAAGGTAGCCGACAGAAAAGGCCTCCTCGTTCATCCGCTCCACTGGGATTTCGTTCTCGGAGTACAGATGAACGCTACAGTTCCTGACCTCGTCATCATGCAGAACTCCATCCCTGCAGGATCGACATGGACAGCTACCGGCATCGGCAAGAACGCATGGCACATCGCAGCAGCGACGATCTCCATGGGCGGACATGTCAGAGTAGGATTTGAAGACAACCTCTACCTCGAAAAAGGCGTCCTCGCAAACAGCAACGGCGAAATGGTAGATAAAGCGGTCAAACTCGCCAAACTCCTCGGCAGAGAGATCGCGACCCCTGCGGAAGCGAGAGAGATCCTCAGCCTCCCTCAGAGGTAGTCTTTTAGACATACTGATTTCAATATCTGCCGGCGCTTCACCGGCAGATATTTTTTTCTTTAGCAAAGGAACGATAGTATTTTGAGTTTTTCCTCTGAAGTAAAAAACGAAATATCGCACGAAGAGAATCCCAAGAAGAGCTGTCAGCTGGCGGAGATCGCGGCGATAATACGAGTCTCGGGAAGCATAGCGCTTTCGGGCGGCTCGGGCACGGACAGCCGTTTCAGGATAATCATCTCCACCGACAATCCGGCCGTCGCCAGACACTACAAACGTCTGATAAAGGACTATTTTCGCGTGGACGCGGGACTGGAAGTCGGAGAATCGGAGAGCGTCGGAAGGAAGCGGCTGTATCTGCTCACTATCGGCAAAGACGACCGCCCGGATCAGATACTGCGCGAGACCGGTATATTGCTGGTGCGCGAGGGCAACAACTATATTTCCGACGGTATATATGAAAATATTGTTAAAGCAAAAGCCGACAGGAAGGCCTATCTGCGCGGACTGTTCCTCGGCGCGGGCTCTGTCACCGATCCGTCTAAGGGCTATCATCTGGAGATAGTCTGCTCGAGCAGGCTTTTGGCCGAAGACGTCAAAAAATTAATAGGCACATTTGAGGACCTGAGCGCAAAAATCGTCGAGCGCAAGGGCAAATATGTGGTATATATGAAGAGTGCAGGTTATATCCGCGACACGCTGGCGATAATGGGGGCAAACACGAGCGTACTCAAATTCGACGATACGATGATGAAACGCCAGATGCTCGCCGAAACTGTGAGGATAACCAACTGCGACAGCGCCAATATCGACAGGACACTCGACGCCGCACAGAAACAGATAGAGGCGATACGCAAGCTGGAGAAGAATGGTGCGCTTGCGGGTCTTTCGCCAAAACTCAGGGAAATGGCAAGGCTCAGAGTCGAAAACCCGGGAGCCAGTCTCACCGCTCTCGGAGAGATGGCCGACCCTCCGTTGAAGAAAGCAGGAGTCAACAGCAGACTGAATAAGATACTGGAGGCTGCGGAACGAATAGGAACGGCGAAAAGTGACCGCGGTTGATTATTATTTTGTACGCAATTTAATGCAGAAATCTAATCTTTTTTATGGTGATTTCTTATGACTTCTATTTGAAAAAGGGATTGCTGCATTGTATAATTTATGTATTATGTATCCAAGATCCGAAAGGAGTTCGGTAAATGCTTGAAGATACCATCAACGCCATTAAAAAGGCTGAGTCCGAAGCCGACCGCGTAGTGTCAGACGCTGCCGGCAAAGCCGCATCGACCGTGGAAAAAGCACGCGCGGACGCGGATGAACTGCGCCGTAACGCGGTGCAGGACGCGGACAAAGCGGCTCAAGATGCCATGACTGCTGCCGAAGAAGAAGGCCGCAGAGCGTTGGACGATGCCGAAAAAGCCGTCGAAGCGGAAATCGAGGAACTTCGCAGATCGGCGGAAAACAAGAAACAAGAAGCTGTGAAAACGGTCATAGACGCTTTAGTTAAATAAAGTGCCAGGCCGTTTTCGTATTATTTTTGTTGTAAAAGGAGGGAGACAGAGGATATGGCGGTAATGCAGATGCAAAGAATAAGTATCTGCGCCCTTAAACAAGATCGTAAAGCGATCCTCGAACACGTTCAGTCTCTCGGGACGATCGAAGTCAGTTCGGTCATCGACGAGACGGACGAGGCTTTCGGACGAGAGGACACGCGCGAACTGCGTCAGGAATTCGACCGCAAAGCCAATCTGACCGAGCAGGCTCTCGGAATTCTCGATAAGTACAGTCCCGAATCGAAAGAGGAAAAGCGTTCCGGTTTGGACGGACCGGTGGTCATTGACCGCGGCAGACTTAACGACGTCAGGTCCAGATCCGATCAGACCATGAAGAGCGCCGGCGAAATAGCCGCATGGGGTAAGCAGATCTCTGATAACGAGGCGACGATAGTCAAACTCAGAAACCAGATCGAAACGCTCAGCCCTTGGATGCCGCTGGACATTCCTCTTTCATATAGCGGAACAGACCGCACCGCCCTGATGATCGGCACTCTTCCTCAGGAAGTTTCGCTCGATACGATCGAGCAGACGATTGCAGAGTCGGCCGGGGATTCATGCGGCGTCGAGATAACCGAGATAAACCGCACGGATGCGCTGTATATGACGGCGCTTTGTCTGAAAGAAGATCAGAAAGCGGTAGAAGATGCGCTCAGGTCGCTGGGATTTTCGAGGACGAGTCTCGCGTCCGACCTTACCCCTAAGGATACGGTCGCACAGTTAGAAAATGAGATCAAGAAAATCGAAGCCGAAAACGACGGGCTTTCTCAGAAGATCCGGGATGCCCGCGGAGAACGAGCGGATCTCAGGACTGCCGGCGATGACTGCCGCATGCAGTCAAAGGGCCTTGAAGTCATCGGTTCCATTCCGGAATCGTGCAGGACATTTATATTAAGCGGATACATCCCGGCAGCATATGCCGAGGAAGTGAAGAAATCTATCACAGACAGGTTCGAGTGCGTCGTCGATATAGACCCGCTTCAGGAAGACGAGGAACCGCCTGTCGTGCTGAAGAATAATAAGTTCTCCGAAAGCGTCGAAGGGGTTTTGGCGTCGTACGGACTGCCTCATAAGGGCGAGATCGACCCTACGACGATCATGTCGTACTTCTACGTGTTCTTCTTCGGGATGATGCTTTCGGACACCGTGTACGGACTGCTCATGGCTATCGGCTGTTTCTTAGTGATAAAGAAGCATCCGGGAATGGATTACGGCCTGCATAAGACTCTGCGCATGTTCGGATTATGCGGCATATCCACTGCCTTCTGGGGAGTCATGTTCGGAGGATACTGCGGAGATGCCCCTACTGTTATAGCACAGGTGTATTTCGGCAAGGATTTCAGCATACCTCCGCTCTGGTTCGAGCCTCTGTCAAACCCGATGAGGCTGCTTATGTGGTGTATGCTCTTCGGATTGATACATCTGCTGACAGGTCTGGGGATAAAGGGCTACGAAGAACTTAAAGATCATAAGCCGCTCGACTTTTTCTGCGACGTCGTGCTTTGGTACATGTTCCTGATCGGGCTCGTGCTGCTGCTGATCCCTACGGACATTTTCTCATCGATCTCACAGATGGATGTTACGTTCCCGCCTGCGGTGAAGATGCTCTCTAAGGTTTTGGCGATAGGCGGAGCGGTCGGCATCATCCTGATGGGCGGCAGAGGCCGTAAAAATGTTGCCCTGCGGATCGCGCTCGGAGCATACGATCTCTACGGAGTGACGAGCTGGCTGTCGGATGTCTTGTCGTATTCCAGACTTCTGGCCCTCGGACTTGCGACGGGAGTTATCGCGAGCGTAATCAACATGATGGCGAGCATGGTGGCGACGAACGTCATCGGCAAAATACTCTTTGTCGTGATTTTCATACTCGGTCACATACTTAACATGGCCATCAACCTGTTAGGCGCGTACGTACATACAAACAGACTTCAATTCGTCGAATTTTTCGGCAAATTTTACGAGGCAGGCGGAAAGCCGTTCGAGCCTCTTACTACAAACAGCAAGTACATAAAAATCAAGGAGGATTATTAATCATGGACATCAGCATTGGATTCGCAATTGCAGTTCTCGGAGCGGCTTTGGCGACAGTTCTCGCAGGATGCGGTTCGGCATGGGGCGTAGGTCTCGCAGGTCAGGCAGCGGCAGGCGTTGTCAGCGAGGACCCTTCACAGTTCGCAAAGGTGCTTATCCTTCAGCTTCTGCCGGGCACACAGGGCATCTACGGGCTGCTTGTCTCGTTCATCACGCTTTCTAAGATCGGACTTCTCGGAGGAGATCCTCTTACGGATATGTCGCTTGGTTCCGGATTCTCGGTATTCGCGGCATGCATGCCTATCGCCATCTGCGGTCTCATTTCCGCATATCATCAGGGACGCACTTCGGTCGCTTCCATCGGTATCGTGGCAAAAGCGCCTGATCAGTTCGGTAAAGCGATGCTGTTCCCTGCCATGGTAGAAACTTACGCGATCCTCGCGCTCCTCGTATCCATCCTCGCTATTTCAAACATGACGCTTGCATAACCACGGATTTATCCGCGGCATAGCGAAATGAGCGAAGAACGGAAATCACGGGAAAAGGAGGAACGAGATGACCGGGCTTGACAAAATCAAAGAACGCATCGAGGCCGAAGCCCGCGACACGGCTCAGGAAAAACTGCGCAAAGCCGGAGAGGAAGCCGATGCCATTTTAGGACAGGCTTCCGCCGACGCCGAAAAGACCAAAGCGGACAGCGCACAGAAATCTCAGGCGGCTGTCACGAGTTATCGCGAAAGGATCGCGTCGGCCATAGACATTCAGCGCCGCAATAAGATCCTTGCGGCAAAACAGCAGATGATCGGTGAGGTGCTAAAAGAAGCCGAAGAGAAAGTCGCGTCTCTTGATGACGAGGCATACTTCGATCTCATCGCGCGTCTGATAGAAAATTGTGTCCACGCGGAAGCCGGAGAACTTTTCCTTTCGGAAAAAGATCTTTCACGCGTTCCGTCGGACTTTGGCGAAAAAGCGGCTGAGATCGCAAAAGCGCACGGCGGCAGTCTGACTCTGTCGAAAAAGCCGGCAGACATCAAGAACGGCTGCGTGCTCGTATACGGAGGAATCGAAGAGAATTGTACTCTTGACGCTATTTTCTCCGCTAAGAAGGACGAACTTTCCGACTTGGCGGTCAAGATACTGTTCTCGTAGGAGGCTATCAGTAGAGACAAATGAGTGAACAATACATATATCAGGTCGCGCGGATACGTGCCCTTGAGACTCAACTGTTCTCCGACAGCACAATAAATCAGCTTCTTGCATGCCCCGACTACGAGTCCTGCCTGAGATTCCTCGGCGAAAAAGGCTGGGGCCAGGGAGGCGAAGACGAGCCAGCCGAAGAGATGCTGGAACGCGAAGAAGCAAAGGTCACGGCTTTGATGAAAGAATTGAAGGTCGATCCTTCGTGCTTTGAAGTGCTCGAAATGCCTAAACGTTTCCACAATCTGAAGGCTGCGATAAAGGAGACCGTTTCGGGACCTGTATCGGGAACGGTGTATTACGAAGACGTGACGCCTTCCGGCACGGAGGTGCGCGCTGTCGCGGCGGCGGGAGAATGGGAAAAACTGCCTGAAGAGATGCAGGCCTGCGCAAAGGAAGCACAGGAGAATATCCTTCACACTTCTGACGGGCAGGTATGCGATATGATAATAGACAGGGCGTGTCTGGAGTCGATACTGGCTGCCGGCAAGTCCTCAAAGAACGATCTTATCAGGGCTTACGCCGAAACTACTGTCGCGATAGCAGATATAAAGATCGCCGCAAGATCGGCAAAGACAGGCAAGTCGCTCGATTTCATGAAACGCGCGATCGCTCCGTGCGGAACGCTTAAGACCGATGAACTCATCAGGGCCGCGTCGGGCGGTGTCTCCGCGCTTTACGACTATCTCAAGGGAACGAAATACGCCGGTGCCGCGGACGCGCTTTCGGAATCGCCTTCCGCCTTCGAGCGCTGGTGCGACGACCAGATGACAGAGACTTTAAAACCGCAGAAACACAATCCGTTCACGGTCGGGCCGATAATCGCGTATTACCTAGCCCGTCAGAACGAGATAAAGACGGTGCGGATCATTTTGTCCGGAAAACTGAACGGACTTTCAGACGGATCGATCCGGGAAAGGGTAAGGGAAATGTATGTATAAAATCGCAGTAATGGGCGACTACGACAGCATTTACGGCTTTGCCACTATCGGATACGACATCGTCACAACGACAGACGCCGATGAAGCCGGGGATAAATTGGATGAACTGGCTGCCGGCGGATACGGGATCATCTTCGTGACGGAAGCCCTCGCGGCTCAGATCGAATCGAAGATAGCAAAATACAAGAACAGCATGCTGCCGGCGATAATTCTGATCCCGGGCGTTTCCGGCAATACCGGCGCGGGCGTGGAAAACGTGAAAAAAACTGTCGAACAGGCGGTCGGTTCGGATATCCTGTTCTCACAGGATAAATAATATGGAGGTACATCCTTAAATGAGCAGTGTAGGTACTATTAAGAAAGTTTCGGGACCTCTCGTCGTAGCGTCCGGGATGCGCGACGCTAACATGTACGATGTCGTCCGTGTCAGCGATGAACAGCTCAACGGCGAGATCATCGAGATGCACGGGGACGAGGCTTCGATACAGGTATATGAAGAAACATCCGGACTCGGACCGGGAATGCCGGTAGTCTCTACGGGAGTCCCTATGTCCGTCGAACTCGGGCCCGGGCTCATCGAGAGCATCTACGACGGAGTCCAGAGACCGCTTGACGCGATCATGAAAATCGCAGGCAACAACCTCCGCAGAGGCATTCAGGTCTATTCTCTCGACAGGGAAAAGAAATGGCTCTTCGTTCCATGCGTAAAGGTCGGAGACGAAGTTGTCGAGGGCGACATCATCGGCGATGTTCAGGAGACGGAGATAGTCGACCATAAGATCATGGTGCCGCCGGGGATCTGGGGAAAGATCAAGGACATCAAGACCGGCGAGTTCACGGTTACCGAACAGATCGCGACGGTCGAGACGGATCACGGCGACGTTCCGCTCACTCTGATGCAGAGATGGCCTGTCCGCCGCAACCGTCCATATAAAGAAAAACTGCAGCCTGATAAGCCGCTTATCACCGGTCAGCGCGTCATCGATATGTTCTTCCCGATCGCAAAGGGAGGAACTGCCGCGGTCCCGGGACCTTTCGGCTCGGGCAAAACAGTCATCCAGCACCAGCTCGCAAAGTGGGCTGAGGCTGATATCGTAGTCTATATCGGCTGCGGCGAGCGCGGAAACGAGATGACCGAAGTACTCAACGAGTTCCCTGAACTCGTCGACCCTAAGACCGGACGCTCCCTGATGGAGAGGACAGTACTTATCGCGAACACTTCGGACATGCCGGTAGCCGCTCGTGAGGCTTCTATCTATACGGGCATTACCATCGCGGAATACTTCAGAGATATGGGATACAGCGTGGCGCTCATGGCAGACTCCACCTCGCGCTGGGCGGAAGCTCTCCGTGAAATGTCGGGTCGACTCGAAGAGATGCCGGGCGAAGAAGGATATCCTGCTTACCTCGGTTCCAGACTCGCGCAGTTCTACGAAAGAGCGGGCCACGTCATCGCACTGGGAAGCGACGAGAGGGAAGGTTCACTTTCCGTTATCGGCGCCGTATCGCCTCAGGGCGGCGACATCTCCGAGCCTGTATCGCAGGCGACGCTGCGCATCGTAAAAGTATTCTGGGGACTCGATTCGAACCTCGCTTATCAGAGACACTTCCCGGCCATCAACTGGCTGACTTCATACTCTCTGTATCTTGACGACATGGAAAGCTGGTTCAACAGCGAAGTGTCGCCTGACTGGATGGCGGGCAGACAGAAAATGATGAGCCTGCTTCAGGATGAGTCAAAACTCAACGAAATCGTTCAGATGGTAGGTATGGACGCGCTTTCTCCTTCGGACAGACTTAAGATGGAAGCGGCAAGGTCCATCCGCGAGGACTTCCTCAACCAGAACAGTTTTGACGAAGTAGACACGTATTCTTCTCTGACAAAACAGTACACGATGATGAAGCTCGTCATGAGTTTCTACGAAAAAGCGTCTGCCGCGCTCGACAAAGGAGCGTCGGTGAGCGCGCTCATCTCCATGCCTGTCAGAGAAGCGATAGGACGTTTCAAATACACTCCGGAAGAAAACGTAAAATCCGAAGCGGAACGCGTCAGCAAAGAACTCGACGACGAGATCGCCGGGATACTCGCCGCAAAGGAGGACTAAGAGATGCCTAAGGAATACAGAACTATTCAGGAAGTCGCCGGCCCTCTGATGATGGTAACCGGCGTAGAAAACGTAACATACGATGAGCTCGGAGAGATAGAACTCGTAAGCGGAGAAAAGCGCCGCTGCAAAGTTCTGGAGATCGACGGCGACACCGCTGTCGTGCAGCTCTTCGAGAACTCGACGGGACTCAACCTCTCGAACAGCAAAGTGAGGTTCCTCGGAAGATCGCTTGAACTGGGAGTTTCGGAAGATATGCTCGGCCGCGTATTTGACGGCATGGGAAATCCTATCGACGGCGGCGCAGAGATCATCCCTGTCGAGAGGCGCGACATCAACGGCCGACCTATGAATCCGGCTGCCAGAGTCTACCCGTCGGAGTTCATTCAGACAGGTATTTCCGCTATCGACGGACTGAACACTCTGGTAAGAGGCCAGAAGCTTCCTATCTTCTCGGCATCCGGTCTGCCGCACGCTCAACTCGCGGCTCAGATCGCTAGACAGGCAAAGGTCCGCGGCACGGACGAAAAGTTCGCGGTAGTGTTCGCGGCGATGGGTATCACGTTCGAGGAATCGAACTTCTTCGTACAGTCCTTTAAGGACTCCGGCGCTATCGACCGAACGGTCATGTTCATCAACCTCGCCAACGACCCTGCGGTAGAGCGTATCTCCACGCCTCGTATGGCTTTGACCGCCGCAGAATACCTCGCGTTCGACTGCGACATGCACGTTCTCGTCATCCTCACGGATATCACGAACTACGCGGACGCTCTGCGTGAAGTCTCCGCGGCTCGCAAGGAAGTCGCAGCAAGGCGCGGATATCCGGGCTACATGTACACCGACTTCGCTCAGATCTATGAAAGAGCCGGACGTCAGGCAGGGAAGAAGGGTTCGATAACGATGATCCCTATCCTGTCGATGCCAGAAGACGATAAGACGCACCCTATCCCTGACCTTACGGGATACATCACGGAAGGTCAGATCATCCTCTCGCGTGACCTGTACCGCAAGGGGATCAAGCCGCCGATAGATGTACTTCCATCGCTTTCGCGTCTGAAGGATAAAGGTATCGGCGAGGGCAGGACCAGAGGCGACCACGCGAACACCATGAACCAGCTCTTTGCGGCTTACGCCAGAGGCAAGGACGCAAAGGAACTCATGACCATCCTCGGCGAGGCGGCTTTGACGGACATCGACCTGAAATACGCTCATTTTGCCGACGAATTCGAAGAGAGATACGTCAATCAGGGATACGACACGGACCGCTCGATCGAGGAGACACTCGACATCGGCTGGGAACTGCTCAGGATGCTTCCGAGAAGCGAACTCAAACGTATCAACGACAAGTGGCTCGACAAATACTACGACGCTAAATAAAAAGGGGGAGAGTTCATGGCATCAAGTCAGATCATTCCTACCCGCATGGAACTGACCAGGATCAAGAACAAACTGGTCATAGCCAGAAAAGGACACAAACTGCTGAAAGACAAGCGCGACGAACTCATGCGCCAGTACATGACCATGGTACGCGAGAACATGGAACTGCGCAAAAAAGTCGAAGCTGGTCTCCGTTCCGCGAACGCGAATTTCGTTATCGCAAGAGCCGGAATGGACGAGCAGACGCTCACCGCGGCTTTGATGGTCCCGAAGCAGCAGATCACTCTCGAGTGCACGCCTAAAAACGTCATGAGCGTAGAGATACCTACTTTCGAGGCTAAGACGAAGACCGCCGACGAGAACGATATCTATTCATACGGATTCGCTTTCACGTCGGGTGACCTCGACGCGGCGGTAAAATCGCTCGCCGATGTTTCAGTCGATATGATCGAACTCGCGGAAAAGGAAAAAGCGTGCCAGCTGATGGCGGCCGAGATCGAAAAGACAAGGCGCCGCGTCAACGCTCTGGAGCACGTGATAATCCCGGAAGCGGAAGAAAATATCAAGTATATTTCGATGAAACTCGAGGAAACGGCCAGAGACAACACGATCAGACTTATCAAAGTCAAGGACATGGTCCTCGAGGACGCGCACCACTACAAACAGCATGCGAGAGAACGCGCTGCGGACGAAGCGGCAAATCCATCGAGTATCTGAGAACGATAGGAAAACAATGTAAAAGAAAAAACGGGCGCTGCCGAAGATACCTCATCTTGATATCTTCGCGGCGCCCGCTTTAATTATCTCTCTTTTTCGAAATGTGAATTCAGTCTGAAGAAGATAAAGATCCCGGAGATGAGGCCGACCAAAACACCGACCCTGAAATATTTCCATCCCAGCATAGGCAGCAGCAGATACGAAAAGTATGCGTATGAAGCGGCCGCGAGCAGCACCCAAACGATCTTCGGTATTATCCGGCTGAACTTTTCGATGCCTCTCTGGAGCTTATGGGACGCCAGTTCCACGTGGGTGAGCAGATATGCCGTTATGCCCGTCCCGATGTAAAGTCCGAGCAGGTAAAATATTATCCTGATCACGATCATAAGACCGTCATCTCCTTTTAATTATCGATATTGCGGCGATCAGAGCCGGCGGATCAGCGACCAGAGTCCCATCATCAATTCTGACGGAACGACTTTCGTGACTACGCGGTGAAGTGTGCTGACGATGCCCGGCGTGCAGACCGGAAGGCCCATCGCCGAAGCGTTCAGCGCATTTAATACGACGAACTTTTTAGTTGTCGCGAACGGGAATCCGTGGATCTCTTTTTTGTCTTTGTCGGTCGCGCGGCCTACGGAGATGAACTCGGTGTCCTTTATCCAATACGGACAGACGGCGGTCACTTTGATCCCGCGAGGCATCAGTTCTACGCGCAGCGCGCGGCTGTAGCGGTAGAGGAACGATTTTGACGCCGCATAGACGTTCAGACCCTGGAACGGCTGGAAAGCCGAGGTCGAGCAGATCTCGATGATGCGGTCGTTCTTCTTCATGTAAGGAATGCAGATCTGCGTCATATCGACGGCAGCCCTGCAGTTCAAGTCGATCATGTTGTTCGCTTCTTTTACTCCGACTGTCTCGTATGTGCCGAAATATCCCAATCCCGCGGAATTGACGAGGATGTGGACGCGAGGCTTTTCCTCTTTCAGCATGCCGGCGATCCGGTCGATATCCTCCTGTTTTGTCAGGTCGGCTGCGATAGGTCTGATCGGCGTTTTTACCATCTCTTTCAGTTTTTCGAGGCGCTCGGCGCGGCGCGCGACCACCCAGATCTCGTCGAGGCCGATGCCTCCGTCCGCTTTATTATCTTCGTAGCGTTCGGATATCTGTTTTACGAATTCGGAACCGAGCCCGCTGGAGGCTCCGGTGATTATTGCTATTCTCATGGTCATTACCGCCTTTCACATCTGTTTGAAATTATATCAATTATATTTAGATACAGCGCGATTTGCAAGGCTTTGAATGGGTACAATGAACAATGCAAGGGGAATATTGACGCGCTTCCGCGCATTGCCGCGCAGCCGTTTTTGGCGGGTCTTGGCATCGTGCGCAGAGGCGCAGAGAAAAGAGGTATATAGATATGGATAACGTAATTCTTGAAAAAATCTATCAGGACAGCGATCTGATAGAACTTAAAGCGACTGCGGAGGCTACATACGCGATCGTAAACCAGACGTGCTTCGTAAGCGAAGACGCGCTTAAAGCCGCGAGGGAGAAGATCCTGAAGTACACGGACGACCCGACGCAAGCGTGCTATGTAGAATTCGGCTCCAAAGAGGGGAAATCGTCACCTGCTTTCTCACTTGAGATACTGCCTTCCGACAAAACAGAACGCGTAAAGATGGAGGCGGACATGGAGATCGCCGACAACGATGAGCGCCTGCATAGGACTAAATTTTACATCGGATGCGAACTCGAACAGTTGAAGAAATTCGGAGAATCGCTGCTTTATCTGGCGATGGGCCCTATCGGAAAGAGAGTGTATCTCGCGTTCCCGGATGAAACACTGAGCGATGAGACTGAATAGGAAAGATGAGACGGACCGGGAAATAAACCCGCGAGGAAACAGCATTGCCGCTCCGGCTGCTTTGGCGGCCGGAGTTTTTATATATCGCGAAACGCGGGATGAAATATTTGAGGCAGCTGAAATCAGTGCGTTCCACTAAATAAATAAACGATTTTTCCGCAAAATGAACAAAGAAATTTTGCCGTGATCGCGCCGCACAAAGTATAATTAATAAATATAACATCATTTTTGATCTGCCTGCGCGGCAGGAGAGACGGAGGTACTATTATGAAGAAAAAAATCGACATCGCGGAGTACGCCGGAACCATCGTCAAAGCCATTCCGAACGGGGTACTCTTAAACAGCAAAGCCGAAAAGTTCAATTCCATGGTCATCGGATGGGGCGAAATCGGCACGAACTGGTCGCTCCCGGTATTTACGGTCTACGTCCGCGAAGGGCGTTTCACTCGCTCGCAGCTGGACAAGAATCCCGAATTTACCGTAAGCATCCCGCTTGCGGGTCCCGACCCTGAGATCACGCGCGTCTGCGGAACGATGAGCGGACGCGACATCGACAAGGCCTCTGAAGCGGGACTGACGCTTGAAGATCCGGAAGTTTGCAGCGTGCCGGGCGTACGCGAGTACCCTCTCACTCTGGAATGCAGAGTGCTCTACAGAGAGGTGCAGGATATCAATAAATATCCTGAAAAGATCATGAAATTCTACCCGCAGAATATCGGAAGCGAAGGGACCGGCGCAAACAGAGATGTACACGTCATGTATATCGGCGAGATCGTCGACGCATACGTGATAGAGTGAGACGGAGAAACTGCCGAGCAAATTTAACACATAATAATAGATTTTCAGGGAGAAACAACGCATGAGCAGGGACAAGCCCACGGCAATCACAAACAGAGCAGGCGCGCATGATTTCGCGCTGATAGTTTTGGCTGCGGGAGTGATGTACGCCGTGAGCGGGGGATTGCGCGCAAACTACGGGATCATTATAAATCCGCTGGCAGAGGTCACAGGACTGACATATACAGAAGTGAGTTTTGCTTTTGGCGTGGCTCAGCTCATGTACGGCCTTACGCAGCCCGTCTGGGGCGCGGTATCGATGAAACGCTCGAGCACCTTTTCGCTCGGATGCGGTGTTATCTTGATAGCCGCCGGAACTATCGGTTCTCCGCTTTCGCACAGCACGGCCGCTCTGACTTTGTTCATGGGAGTGCTTTTCGCTTCCGGCGCGGGCGATTACAATGCCGCATGGACGATAGATATTTTTCTCTGCCTGCTTGCCGCGATCGTGTCTTTCAGCATCAAAACACGCAAGAACGAATGACGCCACCGCGGGCATCTTTCCATTATTTCTGCCTGAACCGGCGGGCAGAGTCCGGAAAAAATTTTCGGGAGGACATTGATATATGGCTTTGATAAACAAATTACATCACGTCGCGCTCCGCTACGCGGAACCGGATCAGTATGACCGCGCCGTCTCGTTTTACACGGACGTCATCGGCCTCAGGCTTATCAGGCGCTGGAGGAGCGGCGGCCGGCCCGCATGCATGATCGATGCGGGGAATGCGGTGATAGAGATACTTCCCGACAGAGGAAGTGACAGGACGGCAGGCCCGGTCGATCACTTCGCCTTTGAAACTGACGATCCGGACGAATGCGCTAAAGTACTGCGCGAGGCGGGATACGAGATAACGAGAGGTCCTCAGGACGCTGAACTTGACGCTGAACAGGGGCCTGTACCGCTGAGGGTCGTCTTTTGCCGCGGCCCGGTCGGCGAGATAGTAGAATTTTACCACGAGAAAGAGAGCGGCAGATAGGGTGGATAAGCGCTGTACGGTGTATAATAATATCGTCTGAAATCAGAAAAGGAGGCAGCAAAATGGCAAAGAAACTTGTAGCGTATTTTTCGGCGACAGGCACGACCGCCAAAGCCGCAGAGGCACTGGCAAAAGCGGCGGGAGCGGACCTCTTCGAGATCAAGCCGGTCATCAAATATCAGACGGCAGACCTCGACTGGACTAAGAAAAACAGCCGTTCTACTGTGGAGATGAGAGATCCGAATTCTCGCCCTGCGATCGCGGATACGATCGAGAACTTCGGCGATTACGACACGATAGCCGTCGGATTCCCTATTTGGTGGTACACGGCACCGCGTATAATCGATACATTCTTTGAAAGTTACGATTTCAGCGGAAAGACCGTCGTTTTGTTCTGCACGTCGGGAGGAACCGGACTCGATAACGCCGAGAGGGATATGAAGAAACTCGTCCCTGATGTAAAATGGTTGAAAGGAGCGCGGCTCACAAGCACTTCCGACGCGGAAAAACTGGCGCAGGAGCTGTAACGTTTAATATATGAAGATATGGCTCATACGCCACGGACAGACAGACTATAACAACAGACATCTCATGCAGGGCAGGAGCGACATACCGCTGAACGCCACTGGGATAGAGCAGGCGGAAGCGGCTCGCGCCCGCATCGGAGATGTTCATTTTGACGCGGTCTACGCGAGCCCGCTCGTGAGGACCCAGCAGACGGCGGAGATAGTAGGCGCAGTAAAACGCGAAGACATAATAATAGATGAGCGCATCATCGAGGTGGATATGGGCCCCTACGAGAAGAAGAACTATTATCTGCTCGGACCGCGTATGGGGCTGTATTGGGCTTTGCCGGAAGTGTTCCCGGTTCCCCGCGGCGTAGAGACAAGGGCAGAGATGCGCGAGAGAGCTTCGTCTTTTTTGTCCGAACTGGAAAAGAAAAACTACTCGAATGTGCTCGTAGCGTCGCACGGCGGGATCCTCAGAGCGCTGAACGGCTACCTCTGCGACCGCAGGGACGGTTTTGTCTGGCGGCCAAAGATGAAGAACTGCGAGATACGCGTTTACGAGTCGGAAGGCGGCAGGCACGAACTGACGGACAGATTCATCCCTTGAGGAAACGCCGAACGTACGCGCTGAAAAAAGTGCGCCGGATGCGGACGTCGGACGGAAACGCCGAACGTGCGCGCTGATAAAGTCAAATATTTCGATAAAAATATTTCATCAAAAATAACGAAAGGTTGGTAAGAAACATGCCACAGGTAACAGACCTCAATCAGAAAGACACCGAAACAAGACCATACGTGCCTTGGGATCTCGTCAACAACTTCATGATCGACGCGTTCAAAGCAGTCGGCGTCCCGGAAGAAGACGCCAAGATCTGCGCCGACGTTCTGCTGGAGAGCGACAGGCGCGGCATCGAGAGCCACGGCTGCAACCGCTTTAAGCCGATATACATCGACAGGATAAACGCCGGCATCCAGAAGCCGGTCACGGAGTACGAAGTCCTGAAAGAGACTCCGACGACTCTCGTGGTCGATGCGCACGACGGCATGGGAATGGTCGCTTCATATAAGGCGATGAAGACGATCATCGACAAAGCAAAGAAGTACGGTCTCGGAATGGCTGCTATCCGCAATTCCACCCATTACGGAATCGCCGGATACTGGGCCACCATGGCTTCTGACGAAGGCATGATAGGCGTCACCGGAACGAACGCGCGCCCTTCCATCGCACCTACATTCGGCGTGGAGAACATGCTCGGCACCAATCCTTTGACGTTCGCCATCCCTACGGATGAGGACTTCCCGTTTGTGCTCGACTGCGCGACCTCCATCACGCAGCGCGGTAAGATCGAATATTTCGCGCGCAGCGGCAAACCGACGCCTGCCGGCATGGTCATCGGACACAACGGCGAGGCGCTGACCGACAGCGAACAGATACTGAAAGACCTTAAGAGCGGCGAGGCGGCTCTGGCACCTCTGGGCGGCATCGGCGAAGAACTGGCCGGCTATAAGGGATATGGCTACGCGACTGTAGTCGAGATCCTTTCAGCGGCGCTGCAGGACGGAATGTTCCTTAAACAGTTGACGAACGTCGATGAAAACGGCAGCAAGCGCCCATATCACCTCGGACACTTCTTCCTCGTAATCAACCCTGAGTTCTTCATGGGCGAGGAGACTTTCAGGAGAGTTTCGGGCGAGATACTGCGCGAACTGCGCGCTTCCGAGAAGGCTCCGGGCCAAAAGCGCATCTACACGGCCGGAGAAAAGGCTTATATGACAAGTCTCTATCGCAAGGATAAAGGTGTTCCTATCGGCGAGGCGGTACAGAAGGAATTCATCGAGATCCGCGACAAGTATAATTTGCCGTATAAATTCCCGTTCGAAGACTGATACGCGGACGCAAAACAGTGTGACGAGGCCGACCGGCAAAACAGTATGACGAGGCCGACCGGCAAAACAGTGTGACGAGGCCGACCGACAAAATAGTGTAAAATGCATAAAAAACTTTGAAAAAGCAGGCTGTATTTAACAATGGAAAATTGAAAAACGCTTATGCTTGTGATAATATGTAAAAGTTGTAAATAATGTGTTTTGATTGGAGGTATATCAAAATGTCTATTTTCGATAAACTGACCGAGCAGTTAAAAGCCGCTCCGCGCACCATCGTTTTCCCGGACGGACCGGATCCTCGCATCATGGACGCCGCTTCCAAACTCACGAATCAGGGAATCCTGAAGGTGATCCTCGTCGGCAGCAAGGATGAATTCGACAAGGCATCAAAGGAAGGCGGATACGACCTTTCCAAGTGTGAGATCGTAGATCCTTCAAACTATGACGGTCTTGACGAAATGGTCGCAAAGATGGTCGAGCTCAGGAAGGGCAAGCTCACCGAGGAAGACGCCAGAGAACTGGCAACACACGGCAACTATTTCGGAACGATGCTCGTAAAGATGGGCAAGGCTGACTGCCTGCTCGGCGGAGCCACATATTCGACGGCAGACACCATCAGACCTGCTCTGCAGCTAATAAAGACCAAACCGGGTGCACACCTCGTAAGCTCCTGCTTTATTCTCGTCCGCGGCGACGAAGCAAACGAAGAGAGACTTGCGATGGGCGACTGCGCGGTCAATATCGATTATCAGGACAGTGTAGATAAAGCGACCGGAAAGGTCACTTTCAGCGCGGCTCAGAAACTTGCGGAAGTCGCTGTCGAGACGGCAAAGACCGCCAAGACATTCGACATCGATCCTAAGATCGCTTTCCTCAGCTTCTCGACGAAGGGCTCCGGAAAGGGCGGCACGGTCAAGCTTTCGCAGGATGCGACGCTTGAAGCGCAGAAAGTCGCTCCGGAACTCGCCATCGACGGTGAGCTTCAGTTCGACGCGGCTGTATCCCCTGTAGTTGCCAAGCAGAAATGCCCGGGCAGCAAGGTAGCTGGTCAGGCTAACACGTTCATCTTCCCTAACATCGAAGCGGGCAATATCGGATATAAGATCGCTCAGAGACTCGGCGGATTCGAAGCCTTCGGACCTATCCTCCAGGGACTCAATGCGCCTATCAACGACCTCTCCCGCGGATGCAACGCGGACGAGGTATATAAGATGTCGCTTATCACGGCTGCGCTTTCGTAGGGTCTGACAAAAGATCAATAATCAAGATTCTTACGGCTCCGGATGAGTGCCCCAGGCGGACGTCCCCGGAGCCGCACGTTTACGGTGCACATGCGCCTGCGTATAATCGTATAATAAGGAGAAAATCATGACCTGGGGACCTGCATTCATGTACTATCACTGCCCTAAATGCGGCAAAAAATTCAAATATGCGCTGGACATGATGAATGTTTTCGGCGGAGATTTCGGGAAGTGCCCGGTATGCGGAGAGATGGGAACGTACGAGAGAGACGGCGCCCGCATCCCGGAAGATTTGGAATATGAAGAAGTGGAGTAAAAAATGAAAGACATTGAACTCAGAGAACTTTACAAAAACACTGACGCCTACGCGGGAAAAGAAGTAACGGTATGCGGATGGGTCAGGCAGAATCGGAATTCCAACAAATTCGGGTTCATCGAGCTCAATGACGGAACATTTTTCAAACCGGTGCAGATCGTATACGAAACAGATCTCCCGAACTTTGCCGATGTCGCAAAGTTCAGGATCTACGCGGCGTGCGAGGTGACAGGGACGCTCGTTTTGACGCCCGAAGCCAAACAGCCTTTCGAGATCCACGCGTCAAAGGTGACCATGCTGGCCGACTCGGATCCTGATTATCCGCTCCAGAACAAACGCCACACCATGGAATTTCTGAGAGAGATATCGTATCTGCGCCCTCGCACTAACACGTTCTCGGCGGCGTTCCGCGTAAGATCGCTCACCGCGTACGCGATACATAAATTCTTTCAGGACAGAGATTTCGTCTACGTCCACACCCCGATAATCACCGGCAGCGACGCCGAAGGCGCGGGCGAGATGTTCCAGGTGACGACGCTCGACCTCGACAACGTGCCTAAGACGGAAGACGGCAAAGTCGACTATTCCAAGGATTTCTTCGGGAAGCGCACGAATCTGACGGTGAGCGGACAGCTCGAAGGCGAGGCCTTTGCTTTGGCGTTCCGCAACATCTATACGTTCGGGCCTACGTTCCGCGCTGAAAATTCAAACACCACGCGCCATGCGAACGAATTCTGGATGATAGAGCCTGAGATCGCTTTTGCCGACCTCGCAGACGAGATGCAGCTCTCGGAGGAAATGGTCAAATACATAATCAACTACGTATTCGAACACGCTCCGGAAGAGATGGAATTCTTCGGCAGATTCATCGACAAAGGCCTGATCGAGCGCCTTAAACACGTCGCAAGTTCCGATTTCGGACGCGTGACATATACCGATGCGATCGATATTCTGAAGAAATCGGGAAAGAAATTCCAGTACCCGGTCGACTGGGGATGCGATCTGCAGACCGAGCACGAGCGCTACCTGACAGAAGAAGTTTTCAAAAAACCGCTCTTTGTCACCGATTATCCTAAGGACATCAAAGCGTTCTACATGCGCCTGAACGACGACGGCAGAACGGTCGCCGCGGCGGATCTGCTCGTCCCGGGGATCGGCGAGATCGTAGGCGGAAGCCAGAGAGAGGAAAGGCTCGACGTCCTGACGGCTCGCATGAAAGAACTTGGTATGGACGAGGCTCCTTACGACTGGTATCTGAACCTCAGAAGGTACGGCGGCGTAAAACACGCGGGCTACGGTCTGGGATTCGAACGCATGATAATGTACCTCACGGGCATAGGCAACATCAGAGATGTGCTGCCGTTCCCGAGAACGCCTAAAAACGCCGATTTCTAGTCATCGGCTCGGGATATCCGCTCGGCGCGCCCGCTTGGAGCGTCCGACAGTTACATCCGTGGTATCGCTCAGGGTAACTGCTCGGGATATCCGGAATGCTCGGGCATGAAAAAGAATATTGCAGCAGATAAGCGCTCCGTGTTATGGAGCGCTTTTTGATATTCACAGTATTTCTCCCATTTTCCCATTTATTTTTTATTTACGAATCGCCGCGTTTGCGATAAAATAAACTTGACCACGGAAAGATGCGGGGCGGCGCGGCTTCGCGATGAGTGGCAAGGTTCTCATCTTTGATGACATCCAGTATTCCCAGATATCACATCTAATCCACAATTTATCTAAACAGATCGTTTTGGCGCGCGGTCCATTTTCATGATTTTTGCGTGAAATCCAAACATCTGAAGGGGCTGTGCCCCGGAAAGCAGGTATATCTAATGGCGACGAGAAAGAAACCAGAGCCGGATGAAGCGGTCTCCGCTGAAAAGACTGAGGCTGCGGAAACTCCGGAAACTAAAGAAAGCGTTACCGAACCCGTAAAGAAACGCAGAGGCAGACCGCGCAAGAACCCTGTCCCTGAGGAAAACACTTCGGCGGCGGAAAACTCAACGGAGCAGACGGCGGAACAACCGGCGGAACAGCAGACCGAACAGCCGGCGGAACAGCCCGTAAAGAGGCGCAGAGGCAGACCGAGGAAAAATCCTCTCCCGGAAGAACTCGAAGAAAAGGCCGCCGCCCCTGAAGCAAAATCGAAAAAAACCGTAACCGAGGCGGAAAAGACCGCGGAAAAAACAAAAGAGCCTGCTGCAAAGGCAAAAGAGCCTGCGGAAAAGGCGGAAAAGCCTGCTGCAAAGGCAAAAGAGCCTGCGGAAAAGGCGGAAAAATCCGCGACAATAGCAGTTGAGCCCGTTGCGAATGCGAAAAAAACTTCGGCTAAGGCAAAATTGACAGAAACAAAGACTGCAAAAAAATCTGCCGAGGTCGATGCCGAGGCGGCAAAGGCGGCAACGCCTGCAGCGAAGACAGAGGCCGCTTCTCAGTCCGAAGCGCCTGAAACAAAGGCGGAAACGCCTGCGGAGACATCCTCCGCCGAAGGACAGCCTGCCGCTCCCGAACGCAAGATGACGGCAAAGGAGATCCGCGACGCGAGGCCGCGCCCGGAAGTTACAGGCATCCTCGACGTATCCGACGACGGATTCGGGTTCCTCAGATTCAATAATTTCCTTACAAGCGATAAAGACATCTACGTTTCGCCGACACAGATCAGACGTTTCAATCTTAAAACAGGCGATAAGATAGAAGGCATCTCCAGACTGCCGAATGAAGGCGAGCGCTTCGGCGCGCTTTTGTACGTCACGACCGTCAACGGAGATCCGCCGGGAGTCGCCATGCACAGGCGCAACTTCGAAGATCTGACGCCGATATTTCCGAATGAAAAACTCAGACTGGAGACAACTCCGCGCGAACTTTCCACGAGGCTCATCGACTTAATAGCCCCGATAGGCAAGGGCCAGCGCGGAATGATAGTCGCTCCTCCAAAGGCCGGCAAAACCACCCTTCTGAAAAAAATCGCAAACGCGATAGAGATAAATCATCCTGAATGTGAACTCATCGTATTCCTCGTGGACGAACGCCCCGAGGAAGTCACCGACATGCAGAGATCGCTCGTCGGAGGCGGGGAGGTCATATACTCGACATTCGACGAAAGGCCGCAACACCACGTAAAAGTCGCCGAGATGGTACTCGGCAGGGCGCAGAGGCTTGCAGAGCATAAGAAAGACGTCGTGGTGCTCCTCGACTCGATAACAAGACTTGCCCGCGCCTACAACCTCGTGGAACCGCCTTCGGGCAGGACACTTTCGGGCGGCCTTGACCCCAACGCACTCTACAAGCCTAAAAAATTCTTCGGCGCAGCCAGAAACATCGAAGAAGGCGGCAGCATCACGATCCTCGCGACAGCGCTCGTCGAGACGGGCTCCCGCATGGACGACGTGATCTACGAGGAATTCAAGGGAACAGGCAACATGGAACTGCACCTCGACCGCAAACTCTCGGAAAAGCGCATTTTCCCTGCGATCGACATAAACAAATCCGGCACGAGGCGCGAAGATCTGCTCCTCTCGCCTGATGAACTGAACGCGATAATGGCAATGCGCAGAGCACTCGCGAACATGCCGCCGCAGGAAGTCACGGAGACGATAATCGACAACCTCGCGCACACGGCGAACAACAAGAACTTCATCGCAATAATCCAGAAAGTGCTGATGAAATAGGAATGGACTTAAGTAAAATATTTCTCAAAGGCGCCTGCCCGACACCGATAGGCGGACAGGCGGTGCTGGACGGAGTCATGATGCGCGGTACGGACAGAATGGCCGTCGCCGTGCGCATCCCGGACGGACGCATCCACATAAAAACAATGCCCGTCGAAAAACTCGGCAAATGGGCAAAGATACCGATCATCAGAGGAGTGGTCTCTTTTGTCACGTCTCTTGTTTTCGGGATGAAGACGCTGCTGTACTCCGCCGATGTCGCCGAAGCGTACGGTTTCGGCGATGAGGAGAACACCTCTGAAGAGGCGGAGGAACCGAGCAGATTCGAAAAATGGCTGGTCGATAAATTCGGCGAAAAAGGCGCGTGGAACATTGCGATCTGGTTTTCCGTCATTCTGGCTATCGTCATCGCAGTCGCGATTTTTGTCGTGATGCCGACGGTGGTAGTCAATCTGTTCGGGAAATTTATCAAAAGTTCATTTTTGCTCAACCTTATCGAAGGCATTTTCAGGATAGCCCTATTCATCGGCTATATCGCCCTCATCAGGCGCATGGACGACATCAAAACGCTTTTCCGCTATCACGGCGCGGAACACAAGACGATACACTGTTTCGAAAACAACCTCGAACTGACGCCTGAGAACGCGCAGCAGTTTTACACGCTCCATCCGCGCTGCGGGACGAGTTTCATCGTCTACGTCATGGTGATAAGTCTTTTAGTATTTTCGCTGGTCGGCTGGCCGAGCCTCGGAATGAGAGTGCTCTCGCGCGTCGTCCTGATACCGCTCGTCGCGGGGATCTCGTACGAAGTGCTGAAACTTGCGGGCCGCAGCAGCAACAAGCTGGTCGAGATACTTGCGGTCCCCGGCCTGTATATGCAGAAACTGACTACGGCGGAACCGACAAATGAGATGCTGGAAGTGGCCATCTCGTCGCTGAAAGCCGTTTTGGTCGAAGGGGATGCCCCGTACATCGAGGGCATCTGCGACAAGGACGCGAATCTCATCGAACCGCACGCCGTCGAACAAAAATAGATTGCTGCAAGGTCCGCTCGGGCGCTGGATACGATGCGGGCCGATATTATATTATTCAAGGAGAATAACTTTTGAGTCTTTCTATCACCGAACTTCTGAACCTCGGAGAAAGCCGCCTGAAAGAAGGCGGAGTCGCTGACGCGCACAGGGACAGCCGCCTCCTGCTAGCGCATATCCTGGAAGTCCCCGAGTCCAAGCTTTTCATGGAATATAACGATATCATCTCTGAGCGCACATGCGAGAAATATTTTGAACTCGTCGACAGGCGCGGGCTGCGTGAGCCCCTTCAGTACATAACGGGAACATCCGACTTCATGGGATACACTTTTGCCGTCGGGCCGGAAGTGCTTGTACCGAGGCGCGAGACGGAAACGCTCGTCGAAGACTCTCTCTCTGTGCTCAGGACCGGCAAATTCAGGGATGAGGAATTCGTTCGCCCGAATGCGAGCGCTGTGATATTGGACCTTTGCACGGGAAGCGGAGCGATAGCTGTCTCACTGGCAAAAGAACTTGAAAATGCGCGCGTCACGGCGTCTGACGTGAGCGCCGACGCTGTCGCCACGGCAAAGAAAAACGCCGAATCAAACGGCGTCTCAAAGCGCGTGAACTTTGTCACCGGTGACATGTTCGAGCCTTTCCGCGGGCGCATGGGGAACAAAAAATTCGATTTTATCATCTCGAATCCTCCGTATATCGCCAGCGGGGTGATACCGACGCTCGAGCCCGAAGTCGCGGAGCATGAACCGCGCGCGGCTCTCGACGGAGGCGAGGATTCGCTCGATTTTTACAGGATAATAGCGGCTGAGGCTCCGAAACATCTGAAAAAGGGCGGCGTGCTCGCGCTGGAGATAGGTTTTGATCAGAAAGACAGCGTGACGGATCTCTTAAAAGATGTGGGATGCTTTCCGGACATCCGGTCGGGAAAGGATCTGGCGGGCTTGGACAGGGTGGTATTCGCGGCGTATGAACCGCCGAGGAAACATAAATTAAAGCACGAAAAGAAATAAAGACACGGAGGCATTACGAATGGCAAAGTACATCCCGGAACCGTTTAAGATCAAAATGGTCGAACCTCTCCGCACCACGACCCGCGAGGAACGCGAGCGGCTGCTCAAAGAGGCGTGCTACAACGAATTTGCGCTCAGGAGCGACGCCGTCTACATCGATATGCTGACTGACAGCGGCACCGGAGCGATGAGCGACAGCCAGTGGGCGGCCATTATGAAGGGCGACGAAGCGTACGCCGGCTGCCGCGGTTATTACGCTCTGCGCGACGCTGTGCAGGACATTTTCGGCTACAGATACGCTCAGCCGGTGCATCAGGGCAGAGCGGCGGAAAAGGTCCTGATGCCGTGCCTGCTGAAACCGGGCCAGTACTCTGTCGCGAACATGCATTTTGACACGACACGCGGCCACGTCGGACTGGCCGGCGGCATCGCCTATGACTGCGTTGTAAAGGAAGCGACCGACACCGAGAACTACTATCCGTTCAAAGGCAACATGGACACGGAGCGGCTGGAACGCTTCATCAAAGAGCACGGAGCCGAAAAGGTCGGGATGATACTGATGACCATCACGAACAACTCCGCCGGCGGACAGCCTGTTTCTATGGCGAACATCCGCGAGACGGGCCGCATAGCAAAGCAGTATGGCATCCCGTTCGTTATCGACGCAGCGAGATTTGCCGAGAACGCGTATTTCATCAAAACGCGCGAAGAAGGCTATGCGGATAAGTCGATAATCGAGATAACGCGCGAGGCTTTCGGTTACGCTGACGCGTTTTCGATGTCGGCAAAAAAGGACGCCATCGTTAACATGGGCGGCCTTATCGGCATCAAAGAAGACGAGGAACTCTACGAAAAAGTAAAGAGCCTGACGGTGCCTTATGAAGGTTTTGTCACATACGGCGGCCTTGCCGGGCGCGACTTGGAGGCTTTGGCGGTCGGACTTTACGAGGGGACCGATTACAATTTCCTGCGCTACCGCGTCGGACAGGTGCAGTATCTGGGCGACCTGCTGCGCGAGAACAACGTGCCTTTCCAGTATCCGACGGGCGGGCACGCGATTTTCCTCGACGCAAAGAGGATCCTGCCTCACATACCGTATTACCAGTTCCCGGCTCAGGCTTTGGCGCTCGAACTGTATTTAGAGGCCGGTATCAGGTGCTGCGACGTCGGTTCGTACATGCTCGATCCCGACCCGGTCACTGGCGAGCAGCCGCAGGCGGAGATGGAATTCACGCGTCTGTGTGTGCCGCGCAGGGTCTTGACTCAGGCTCATCTGGATATCGTCGCAGAGGCAATAGTAAAGACGATGAAACACGCCGACAAGGTCCACGGGTACAAGGTCGTCTGGCAGCCTAAGGTATTGAGGCACTTTACGGCAAAACTCGAACCGCTGACGGAGTAAGGCGCCGGTCGTGCGCCGGTCGTGCGCCGGTCAGGCAGGCGGTCAGGCAGCCGGAACCGCGTCGACTTGACACGATAAAAAAGAAAAATCGAGCCGTAAATGACACGTAAATTTTTGCGTTGCATTTACGGCTCATTTTTTATATAATGAATCAGGAGGCCATGACGATGAAAGAAAGTAAAACTCTTGAATTCAAGCTCGGTATGACGGATACGTTCCTGAAGACCGTCAGCGCTTATGCGAACCGCGGCGGAGGGGAAATCCTGTTTGGCGTGACGGATGACGGGGATACCGTCGGCGTCGACGATCCGGATAAATTCTGCCTGCGAGTGGAGAATAAGATAAACGATTCGATATCTCCGAGGCCGGATTTCAGCCTCAGCGTTAATAATCGCAATAAGGTCGTGAAACTGACCGTAAGGGAGAGCCTTGGGAAGCCGTATCTCTATCAGGGCAGGGCATACGTGAGGAGCGGCACGGCGACTGCGCCCGCCGACAGTTTCGAACTGAAACGGCTCGTCATGGAAGGTTCCGGACTTACTTTCGACATGCTTCCTTGCGGGAGGAAGGATCTGACTTTCGGCGCGCTGGAGAACAAACTCGTCAGAAAGACCGGCATCGCGAAACTTACCCGTGACACGCTTAAGACGCTCAACCTGTATTCGGACGAGCGCGGATATAACAACGCGGCAGCGATCTTAGCCGACGAGAACGATTTTCCGGGAATCGACGTAGCAAGGTTCGGAGACAGCACATATGAGATCCGTCAGCGCAGACGCGTCGAGCACGTCAGCGCGCTCGTCCAGTTTGACGCGGCCGTCGAAGAATTCGAACGCAATTTCAGGAGCGAGATCGTGAGCGGCATTGAAAGGAAATATAAGTTCGACGTTCCGGAGGAGGCTTTCCGCGAGGCGGTCGCAAACGCCCTGATCCACAGGACGTGGGACGTATACGCAGCAGTGAATGTGGCGATGTTCTCCGACAGGATCGAAGTCACCGCGACGGGCGGGCTCCCGCGCGATATGACACGCGAAAAATATTTCGCCGGGTACGCGTCGACGCTGAGGAACCCTGTCCTCGGCAACGTGTTCTTCAGGCTGGGCTACGTGGAGTTATTCGGCACCGGAGTAAGGCGCATGATCGATTCCTACGCGGGGACCGGAACTGAGCCGAGGTTCGATATCATGGATGACTTCGTAAAGGTCGTGCTGCCGGTGATAGGCGCTTCTCAGCCGCTCGACAGCCGTGAATCGAGGGTCATGGAATCCCTCGCAGGATACAGGATAATGTCCAGCGAAGAAATCGCCTCGGCAACGGGATTTTCAAAGAGCAAAACCATCCGCGTGCTGAATTCGCTGATGGAAAAGAAAGCCGTGAAAAAGGAAGGCACCGGCAGAGGGACAGTGTATCACAGGTAAAGATTGCGCCAAAAGTGTGATATCAGGCCCAAAGTTCGTGCCCCAAAGTGGCAATATATCTTGAAAGTTCGTGCCCAAAAGTGTCACTCGCGTCATATAAATGCCTGAAAATACACACTTGCGCGGACTCAGAACCTGAAAAAAGTGAGGGCGATCCCCAAAAGAATCATA
>JBMNVD010000021.1:0-31153 GCA_050946615.1 Eubacterium sp. | reverse complement strand
ACAGAAGAGGATGCTCCCGATAAGTTCGACCGGCGTCCGCGAAAAAGCGAGCAGGCGCGAATCGCTGCAGGGGCTCGTGACGCCTGAGACGGAGCATTATATCTATGAACACGGATTATATATATAGATACGCCGACGAACATCTGACGGACAAAAGAAAAAAGCACACGGAAGGCGTGAGAAAATCGGCAAAGGAACTTGCTCTCAGGTTCGGAGCGGACCCGAAAAAAGCGGATATAGCCGCGCTCTGCCACGATTTGTTCAGAGGGCATTCGGTCGAAGATATAAATTATTACGTAAACAAATACGATTTAGGCGATAAATATCTCGGCTCGGCCAATCTGGCTCATTCAAAGATAGCCGCAGCGGTCATGAAGGACGAATTCGGCATCGATGACGAAGATATTCTGAATGCCGTTTCGTATCATACGACGGGTAGAGTCGGCATGTCGCTGCTTGAAAAAGTGATCTATCTGGCGGATAAGATCGAACCGCTGCGTGACTATCCGGGTGTCGAGAGAATCAGGAAGACAGCCGAAACCGATATCGACAAGGCGTGCCTCGAATCATTTGCCGGAACCATAAGACTTCTGAAGTCTAAAGGCGCCGATATCGACGGCGATACTCTCGGTGCTTACGATTGGTTTTCCGGTATCGTAAAGGAAAAGGAAAACAGCAAAGATAAAGCAGAATAAAGAACAAATTGACACTTAAGGAATGAAGAAGCGGGAGAAAGTATGAACAGCAAAGAAACAGCGCTGCTTTCGGCAAAAGTTCTCGACGATAAGAAAGCAATCGATATCGAGGTCATCGATATATCCGAAAAATCGTCTTTTGCCGACTATCTAGTAATCTGCACCGGCGGCTCGATGCGGCAGGTCGCAGCTTTGTCGGACGATGTCGAGCAGGAACTCGCAAAAGAAGGCATATTCGCTCGTGACGTCGAGGGGAAATCAGGCACCGGGTGGATATTGCTCGACTTTGGCGATGTGATCGTCAACGTTTTCTCTGAGTCGATGAGAGAAAAGTATAATCTGGAAAAAGTCTGGGGCGATTGCCCGTTTGTTGACACTGGGGTGGATGAGAATGGAAGAACGTTATAATTTCAGCAAGATCGAATCGAAATGGCAGAAGTACTGGGAGGAGAACAAAACCTTCAAAGTGACCGAGGAACAGGACAGGAAAAAGTACTATGTACTTGAAATGTTCCCGTATCCTTCGGGCAAACTTCACATGGGCCATGTGCGCAACTATTCTATCGGAGATGTTATCGCGCGCGTCAAGAAAATGCAGGGGTATAACGTCCTTCATCCGATCGGGTTCGACTCGTTCGGTCTTCCTGCCGAGAACGCGGCAATAAACCATTCTATCCCTCCTGCGAGGTGGACCTGGGACAATATCCACGAGATGGAGCACCAGCTCAGGCGTCTCGGCCTTTCATACGACTGGGACAGAGAGGTCCAGACATGCTCAGAGGAATATTACAGATGGATGCAGTGGATATTCATCAAATTCTATGAGCGCGGACTGGCATATAAGAAAGAGAGCAGCGTCAACTGGTGTCCGAGCTGCCAGACGGTCCTCGCAAACGAACAGGTCGTCGACGGCTGCTGCGAGCGCTGCCACACTCCTGTCGGAAAAAAGACTCTCTCTCAGTGGTATCTGAAGATCACCGACTACGCCGACAGGCTGCTCGAGGATCTCGACAAACTTCCGGGCTGGCCTGAAAAAGTCAAGACGATGCAGAGAAACTGGATAGGAAAGTCTACGGGTGCCGACGTTTTCTTCAATATCGAGGGAAGCGACAAGAAACTTGAGATATACACGACCAGGCCGGACACTATTTTCGGCGTGACGTACATGGTAGTCGCTCCGGAACACCCTTATCTGAAGGAATTAGTCGCGGGAACCGAATACGAAGAAGCGGTGGACGCATACTGCGAAGAAGTCCAGCATAAGAGCGACATAGAGCGCAGCTCCACCACGAACGAAAAGACGGGCGTCTTCACGGGAAGATACGCGATAAATCCGGTAAACGGGAAGAAAGTTCCTATCTATGTATCCGACTATGTTCTGATAAGCTACGGAACAGGCGCCATCATGGCCGTCCCTGCTCACGATCAGAGAGACTTCGATTTCGCTAAAAAATTCGGACTCGATATTATTCCGGTCGTAGACCCGGAGAACCCCGACATCGACGTCAACAATCTGAAAGAAGCCTTCGCCGCCGAAGGGAAAATGATAAATTCCGATAGATTCGACGGCATGAACAACCGCGAGGCTATCGAAAAGATAACGGACTGGCTCGATTCCGAAGGAATAGGTCATAAAGCCGTAAACTACAAACTGCGCGACTGGCTCATCTCCAGACAGAGATACTGGGGATGCCCGATACCGATGGTATACTGCGAGGACTGCGGCTGGGTACCTGAAAAAGAAGAGAACCTTCCTATCAAACTTCCTGTCGACGTGAAATTCACCGGAAAGGGAGAATCCCCGATAGCGAGTTCCAAGACATTCGTAAAATGCACATGCCCTAAATGCGGTAAACCGGCGAGGAGGGAAGTGGACACTATGGACACGTTCCTAGATTCGTCGTGGTATTTTTTAAGATACTGCGATCCGCACAACGACAGCGAGCCGTTCAGCCGCCAAAAAACTGATTACTGGATGAATGTCGACCAGTACATAGGCGGCGTCGAGCACGCGATACTTCATCTTATGTATTCGCGATTCTTCCAGATGGCTCTCTGCGACATGGGACTCGTCCGAGACAGCGAGCCGTTCAAAAACCTGCTGACTCAGGGCATGGTGGATAAAGACGGTAAAAAGATGAGCAAGTCAGTCGGGAACGTTGTGAGCCCGGACGACATCATCAAAAAATACGGCGCGGACACGGCAAGACTTTTCATTCTCTTCGCCGCACCGCCTGAAAAAGAGCTTGAGTGGTCGGACAAAGGCGTAGAGGGGTGCTACAGATTCCTCGGCCGCGTCTACAGGCTCGCTTATGATTTTATCAACACATATGGAAAAGATGTCAGCGATAAGTTTCAAATCGAGACAGAAGCCGATAATAAACTCAATTACAGGCTCAACGCGACGATCAAAAAAGTTACGGAAGACGCCGGTGGAAAGTTCAGTTTCAATACCGCGATAAGTTCCATCATGGAACTCGTCAACGAACTGTATAAATACAGAGACGGGAAGATATTGAACATTCCGCTCATGAAGCACGCGATCGTAAACATGATCGTAGTGCTTTCGCCGTTCGCTCCGCACATCTGCGAAGAGATCTGGCAGGCGTTCGGTCACGACCGCACTATTGCAGAGTGCGGATGGCCAAAGTATGACCCGCACGCTCTCGTTTTAGACACAGTCGAGATAGTCGTCCAAGTAAATGGCAAGATCAGACTTAAAACAGACATTCCTGCCGACAGTACCAGAGACGAACTCATCGAAATGGCAAAGACAGACGAGAAAATACAGGAGCTCTATGCGGATAAAGAGGTAGTCAGGATCGTCGCCGTCCCGGGAAGACTTATCAACATCGTTGTTAAGTAACAGAGGAGAATATGGCAGACAACAAAAAACAAAAAACAACTGATAACAGCAGGAAAAGAATGGGGAGGAGCGCGTCTTCCGCGGCAAAACCTAAACGCACGAAATCGGCCGCATCAAAAGGAGACGATAAAACTTCTACTCGCAAAACGGCTTCGCGCTCGGTAAAGAAACAGCGTACCGATTCGAAGCAAAAGACTGCGCGTACTAAACGAACAGCCTCGGCAAAAACGAGACCTGCTAAACGCTCAGATTCAGCAAAAACGAGACAGACTAAAAAGACAGCCGCCGTAAAAGCCGCAAAATCTCAGGTCAAATCTCTCGTAAAGTCGACCTCGAAGTCTTTAGCCGGCTCGAGGAAAAAACGCTCTTCCAAGGGAGAACTCAAGATAATCCCGATAGGAGGGCTTAACGAGATAGGCAAGAACATGACCGCGTTCGAGTATAACGATAAGATACTCATCGTCGACTGCGGCATGTCTTTCCCCGAAGACTATATGCTCGGCATCGACGTTGTAATACCTGATTTTTCGTATCTGGTGCAGAACGCCGAAAAAGTCGTCGGTCTCGTCGTGACGCACGGGCACGAAGACCATATCGGCGGCATCCCGTTCCTTCTTCACAGGATAAACTGCCCTGTATACGGAACAAAGATAACTCTCGGCCTTATCGAGAACAAACTGAAAGAGCACGACATAAAAGGCGACCTTCGCACGATAACCGCCGGAGACGTCATCAAACTGGGCGATTTCACCGTGGAGACTATCAGGACGACACACTCGGTGGCAGACGCTATATGTCTCTACATCAAGACTCCGGCCGCGACGATATTTCACACCGGCGACTTCAAGATCGACTATACGCCGATAGACGGCGAGCCTATCGACCTCGATAAATTCGCCGAAATAGGAGACGAAGGTGTCGATATAATGCTCGCCGACAGCACGAACGTGCTCAGGCCTGGATACACCAAATCCGAAAAATACGTCGGCGAAGCGCTCGACAGGATATTCCGGAAGGCAAACGGCCGCATAATAATTGCAACCTTTTCTTCCAACGTCCACCGCGTCCAGAAGATCATAGAACTTGCAGCGAAATACAACCGCAAGTTTTCGGTATCCGGCAGAAGCATGGAAAAGATAGTCACGCTTGCTCAGGAACTCGGATATCTGAAGATACCGCGCGGCAGTTATGTGGAATTGGACGAAGCGAAGAATCTGAAGGACGACAAAATCGTCATCATAACTACCGGAAGTCAGGGCGAACCTATGTCGGCTCTGGCGCGAATGGCAAACGACGAACACAAGAACGTCAAACTAAAAAAGGGCGACACCGTCATACTCTCATCGACGCCTGTACCCGGAAACGAAAAAGCAGTTTCCAACGTAGTGAACAAACTGTATAAAAAAGGCGTTGACGTCATATATAACGAGATAGCCGATATACACGTCTCAGGGCACGCTTGTCAAGAGGAACTGAAACTGATACATTCTCTTATCAAACCGAGATACTTCATGCCAGTCCACGGTGAATCGAGGCACCTCGCGGAGCACGCCAAACTCGCGGAATCCCTCGGCATGAGCCGAGACCGCATATTCGTGCTCGACAACGGGGATGAACTCATCATCAAAGACGGCGAGGCAAAAAAAGTCGAATCCGCGGTGAGCGCAGATGACATTCTCGTAGACGGCCTAGGAGTAGGCGACATCGGCAACGCCGTCCTCCGCGACCGCAAAATGCTTTCGACTTCGGGACTTATCGTAGCTGTCGCGACGATATCAACGGAAACCGGCGAACTCCTCGCAGGGCCTGAGATAATCTCCAGAGGATTTGTCTACATCAAAGAGCACGAAGCCCTCATAGAAAAACTCAGAGAAACAGCCGAACGTTCGATTTTGGCGAAACTCGACTCGGGAACAAAGGATATAAACGAAATCAAGAACCGCGTGAGGGATGATCTTCGAAGATTCATTTTCACCGAGACGCAGCGCAGCCCTATCATAATTCCTGTCTTGATGGAAGTCTAAATAGGGAGTCCGGGCGCACTTTTGATGTCGCGGCGCGGTTTGCAAGTGCACAGTAAACAAAAAAATTGAACAGGCGTACATTCTTTGTTATAATATATTAGTTAAAAAACGATATTCGAAGAAAGAGAGATTAATCATGATTACAGCAGGTGACTTCAGAAAAGGAATGACATTCGAAATCGACGGAGAACCGTATGTAGTTCTCGACTTCCAGCACGTTAAGCCGGGCAAGGGCGCCGCTTTCGTAAGAACTAAATACAAGAACATCATTACCGGCGCGACGAGAGAAGAAGCGTTCAACCCTAACGACAAATTCGAGAACGCAAGGATAGATACGAAGGTGATGCAGTATTCCTACAGCGACGGTGATCTGTATTACTTCATGGACGAAGACACTTTCGAACTCATACCGCTCAGCAAAGATCAGGTAGCGGATGCTATCAAATACATCCGTGAGAACGACGAAGCGACTATCAAGTTCTATAACGGCAACGCATTCCAAGTCGAAGCTCCTAACTTTGTCAATCTTACAGTAGTGCAGACAGAACCGGGAGTAAAAGGCAACACCGCCACTAACGTCACCAAACCTGCTACAGTCGAGACCGGTGCCGTCGTTCAGGTCCCTATCTTCATCAACGAAGGCGAAAAGATCCAGATCGACACGAGGACCGGGGAATATCTCGGCAGGGCTAAAGAATAGCCGATTTATCACTCTTTTACGATTCAACTATCAGGAGGAACGCCTGTGAGGCGTTCCTCTGTCCGTATACGGAGAATATATGAAAAGATCGACAAAAATAGTTTTGATCGTAATACTGTGCGTCGCGTGCGCCATCGCCGTAGGTGGCATCTATGCGTACAGCTTTTTCTCGACGCTGGATGAAGCGGCTGCATCGTCAGAAAGCGGCACGGAATCAGATATCATAGACTTCACCGTTGAATCAGGCATGACGACTTCGGATATCGCACAGGCTCTCGAAGATGACGGAGTGATAAAGAGTGCTTTTAAATTCAAAGTCTTCAGCAGACGCAGCGGTTATGACGGGACGTATCAGGCCGGCACATATGCCTTATCTCCTGCGATGAAGCTTTCGGAGATCGCCGAGATACTTTCCGAAGGTAAAGTGAACACCATCTCGTTTACGGTCGTCGAAGGAATGACGGTAAATGATATAGCGGAGCTGCTGAGCGATAAGGGACTTGTGTCAAGCGACGAATTCCGCAAACTTCTTACCGACGGAGGATACGAGAACGATTACGATTTCCTCGCGACAGTAAGCCAGGAAGCCATCGACGCCGGGAACAGATTCGAAGGGTATTTTTTCCCGGCCACCTATGAAGTTTACAAAGGCGTGACAGGAGATCAGATCATCAGGATGATGCTCGATCGTTTCGAACAGGCTTACACCGATGAAATGAAAGCAAGAGCGGATGAACTGGGGCTGACGACGAACGAAGTCGTCACTATCGCATCTATCATCGAAAAAGAAGCGCCTCTCGATTCTGACAGGCCTCTAGTCGCAAGTGTCATATACAACAGGCTCGACGCGGGGATGACTCTCGGAATGACATCCACGGTCAATTATCTGCTGAATAAATACGAAGAACTTACCACGGATGATCTGGCTACTGAATCGCCATATAACACTTACATCAACTACGGACTGCCGGCCGGGCCGATCTGTTCTCCTTCAGATACGGCCTTGAACGCAGCTCTCTATCCCGCTGAAACCGATTATCTGTATTTCGTTCTAAGCGCAAAAGGTGACGGCTCAAACGCCTTTTCGTCCGACTATGAGCAGTTCTTAGAAGATACTCAGGCATATTACGATTCGATAGATGGGTGATTTTCTCTGACAAGCGAAAATGGATACGTTTGACGACAGATACGAACTTTACGGCAACTTCATAGATTCATACTACGAATGCCCGTGGGAAGATCTTTCCGAACTGAGGGAGGGCTGCGAGCGAGACCACGTTCCGGTAATACGCAGACAGACTGAAATGTTTCTTGACACTCTGCTTGCAACGCTCGAGCCTGCGAAGATTTTGGAGATAGGAACGGCGATAGGATATTCGGCAATATACTTTGCCCGCAGATGTGAGAACGCACACGTAGTCACCATTGAGAAGGACGAATATGGCGCTTATGCGGCAAAACTGAACTTCGAGATCTTCGGTGTCTCAGACAGAGTGAGACTTATCCAAGACGACGGTGAGACGGCTATGGACCGCATGATAGATGAAGGAGATGGCGATTTCGATCTGATTTTCATCGATGCTTCGAAAAGCCACTACCGCGGTTTCATGGACAGAGCGGTAGAACTGGCCCGCCCGGGCGCTGTCATACTTTCGGACGATATACTGCAGCACGGTTTCACGGTCAGCGAGAAGTTCGACCCTAAGGGGAAACACCGCACGAGCATGAGAAGGATGCTCGAATACCTTGATTTCATCACTCACTGCGATTACCTTAAAACGTCCATACTGAACGTGGGCGACGGACTTGCGGTTTCCGTGTACAGAGGCAGCACAGGCAGAGCCGGCAGTGAAGATTGAATCCCGAATAGAAGTAACCGATACTTACATTTGATAGATACAACTTATACTTACGACTGATATTGATGGGAAAGCGAATGGAACTCCTCGCTCCGGCGGGAGATCTCGAAAAACTTAAAATTGCGATAATCTACGGAGCGGATGCCGTATATTTCGGAGGCAGGATGTTCAGCCTCCGGGCCGGGGCGGGAGGCCTTGATATTCCCGAAATAGAAGAAGGCTTGGAATTCGCCCACGAGCGCGGCAGAAAATGTTATCTGACGATAAATATCTATCCTCATAATGAAGATATCGAGCCGCTGAAAAAATACCTTAACGAGATAAAAAACCTGAGCATAGACGGTTTCCTCGTTTCTGACCCGGGTGTTGTGATGCTGGTAAAGGAAATAATACCTGATGCCGTCATCCACATTTCCACTCAGGCAAACACGACTAACAAAGAGACCGCTAAGTTCTGGGCAGCGCTCGGCGCTAAGAGAATCGTTTTGGCGCGTGAACTTTCTCTGGCGGAGATAAAAGAGATACGCGGATCCATACCGGATGACGTCGAACTTGAAGCTTTTGTCCACGGCGCGATGTGCATTTCATATTCCGGCAGATGTCTTCTGAGCAATTTCATGGCTGAGCGCGACTCTAACCGCGGTAACTGTGCGCATCCTTGCAGATGGCATTACGTTCTCGAAGAGGAAAAGCGCCCGGGCGAGTATTTTCCTATAGAGGAAGACGACCGCGGCACATACATAATGAATTCAAACGATCTCTGCATGATAGAGCACATAGATGATCTTGCGGATGCCGGAGTTGTTTCCGCTAAGATAGAAGGGCGGATGAAGAGCATCTACTACGTCGCCACAGTTACATCCGCTTACCGCAAGGCTGTCGACGCTTACAGCGCCGGCAGATATACGGAGAAAATCAAGTCCGAATGTCTTGAGGAAGTCAGCAAGGCGAGCCACAGGCGGTTTACGACGGGATTCTATTACAGCCGACCGACCGAAAAAGACCAGAACTATGAGTCGACTTCATACATACGAGATTATGAATTCGTAGGCTTAGTTAAATCATACGATGCGGCCTCACATACAGCCGTCGTCGAACAGCGGAACAAGATGTCCGTCGGCGACACTGTAGAGGTTTTCGGACCTTACACAGACCCGTTCGAAATGGAAATCACAGATATGCGCGATCTTGAGACGGGCGAACCGGTATCATCCGCTCCGCATCCTCAGCAGATGCTGACAATGAAAATGAAATTACCTGTAAAAGAAAACTTTATGATACGTCTTAAAAAAGGAGAGACAAAAAATGGCTGACGACCCTGGCAACATACCTTTATACATTTTACTGCTCGTCGGAATCGCGCTGCTGAACGCGTTTATTTCGCTGTGCGAAGCAGCTTACCGCAACGTCAACGTCAATACTTTGTTCGAAAAAGCCGAAGACGAACCGGATAACAAGTCTATCGCGATCGCGGCTACTATCCTGAAAAAACCATTCAGGCTGCAGTTCACTGATACGATGCTGAAATATATCCTCGCCGCGTGCGGCACGATGGTCGCCGTGCTCGCACTGCCTTATAACGACATCATTTCTGCCGTCGTTTATGTCTTCATTTTCATCGCTTTTGCCGATCTTTTCCCGGAGAAGATAGCGCTGCAGCATACAGACACGATAGTGGCAAATTTCGCGGGATTCCAGAACTTCCTCTTTGTTTTGTTCTATCCGATAGTTCTGCTGTTCACAGGCGCTGCGAACGTATTACTGCTGATGTTCAGACAGAAGACGAAGATCGAGTTCAGCCGCTACTCCGAGGAAGAGGTCATGTCGATCCTCGAGGCTGGCAAGCAGAGCGGGGAGATAAACGAAGAAGGCAAGAAGATGATAAACTCCATCTTCGAGTTCGACGACGAACTGGCATACGAGATAATGACCCCGCGCACCGATGTTTTTATGATAGATGTGAACGATCCGCCGTCGGAATATCTCGATGAGCTGATGGAACTGAGATACTCGAGGATACCTGTTTACGAAGACGATTCGGATAACATCATCGGCATCCTGCACATAAAGGACTTCCTTATCAAAGCGCGCGAATCTGGTTTTGACAATGTCGACATCAGGTCGATACTGCGTGATCCGTATTTCGTGCCTGATACGAAAAACATCGACGCTCTGTTCTTTGAACTGCAGCGCGAAAAACAGCATATCGCTATCCTCATCGACGAGTACGGAGGATTCAGCGGCATCGTTACGATGGAGGACATCATCGAGGAGATAATGGGCGATATCAACGATGAGTACGATCAGGAAGAGACGAGTTATTTCAAAGTAAACGATAATTCATATATAGTAAATGGAATGGAATCTCTCGACGACCTGAATGAGGAACTTTCCACCGATCTCGAATCAGAAAACAGCGAGACCATAGGCGGGCTCATCATCGATCTGCTCGGAGAGATACCTGACGAAGACGATATCAACAGGGTAGTGAAATACAAGAACTACGTATTCACGATCCTATCTGTGAAAGAACGCCGAATCGAAGAAGTGAAGATGGAGATACTTCCTGTCGATAAAGGCGGGGATGAAGATAAGAATGAAGAGGAATAACCTCTGCATAGGAATACTGGCCGACGTAGACGCGGGCAAGACTACGCTCTCCGAGCGCATTCTTTTCGAATGCAATGTAATAAAGACTCTCGGCCGCGTCGATTCCGGCTCAGCATTCCTCGATACCGACGCTCTTGAAAAACAGCGCGGTATTACCATATTCACAAAAGAAGCCGTTTTCACATACGGCGGAAAACGATTCACGCTCGTCGATACTCCCGGACACGCAGATTTCGCGGCCGAAGCGAAACGGGCGTTTTCTGTCCTCGATGCAGCCATATTAGTGATATCGGGAACGGACGGCGTGACTCGCAGAGCCGCCGATATTTTCCGCGCGCTTTCAGACAGCGGCATTCCGATATTTATTTTCATCAACAAAACGGATCTTCCGCTGTTTTCCGAAGAGAAAGTAATAAACGATATTTCCGCACTGACGCAGAAAGCCGTTTTCTTTTTGCATGGCGAAAAGCCTTCCGACGATGATATGGCGCTGACGAGCGAGGATGCGCTTTCGATTTTCGAGCAAAACGGCACTTTTACCGATGATGACCTTGCAGGACTTGTTATGCGCGGGTCACTCGTGCCGTGTTATTTCGGCTCGGCATTGAAGGGCGAGGGTGTCCGAGAACTCTTGAACGGCATTTCGCGGTACACGGTCAGAGAAGACTTGAGCGACGAATTCGCCGCAAGAGTATTTAAGATTTCATACGACGATGAAGGAACGCGCCTGACGCATATCAAAGTTTTAGGCGGTACGCTCGCAGTCAGGGACATTGTCAAGGGTGAAAAGATCGTATCTCTCAGAACGTATTCGGGGAGCAGATTTTTATCTCCTGAGCGCGTGCCGGCAGGCGAGATATGCGCAGCCGCAGGATTGAAAAAGACTTACGCCGGCGAAGGATTGGGCAGCTGCGCGGACATAGCTCCTCCTCAAGTCGCTGATTATCTGACATATCGTGTTCTGCTGCCGGAAGGAGTGAACGAACTCTCTGCTTACGACGAGATACGCAGGCTCGGCGAAGAAGCGCCGGAACTTGACGTGAGATACGATTCCGAAAAGAAGGAAATCAGGATCGGAATAATGGGCGACGTCCACCGGCAGACGATCGAGTCTCTTATCGAGCGCAGGACCGGACTTTCGGTTTCGTTTGATTCGCCTTCAGTGGTCTATAAAGAAACTATTACGCGCAAGGCCGAGGGGATAGGCCATTTCGAGCCGCTTCGTCACTACGCCGAAGTTCATCTTCTGCTGGAACCGCTCGAAGATGATTCGCGCAATATCATTGCGGCTGACGTCAAGGCAGGGAACATCTCTTTGGAACGTCAGCAGACCGTACTCAGCACGCTTGCATCATCGGAACTGAGAGGTGTCCTTACAGGAGCCGAACTGACAGGAGTAAAAATAACGCTCGCCGCCGGACAGGAAAATGTCGAACACACTGAAAGCGGGGATTTCAGAGAAGCCGCTTTAAGGGCACTCCGGCAGGGTCTTATGAAGGCAGAGCCCGTAGTGCTTGAGCCGTTTTGTTCTTACAGTGTTACCGCTCCAAAAGAGATGATAGGACGCATTTCTTCTGACATCACGCGCGCAGGCGGGAGCGTGAAGGAACAGTACTCGGAAAATGATATGGGAGTCGTAAAAGGTGAGGCGGCTTTGTCTTTCCTGAGGCCGTACGCATCCGATCTTCCTGTCATTTCGTCGGGGCGCGCTGAAATCGATATGGAACTCTGCGGGTACAGACCTTGTGCCGATCAGGCTGCAGTAATCGAAGCATCCCGGTACGATCCTCTCCGCGACACTGAATTCCCGTGCGGCTCGGTATTCTGCAGAAGCGGGGCGGCGGTGACAGTTCCATGGGATGAAGTTTCGGAATACTGCCACATCGAACCTGTCTACCGCAAGGGCGCCCGAGAAGAGAATGAGCGCAAAGAGCGCGGCTCGGGCTTGCGGTCTGAAGTTTCATCGGATATCTCGCTTGAAGAGATAGAAAGCATATTAAAACTCGTATCGCGCAGCAATGACGCAGACGCGCGCAAAAGAAAGTATCCTAAGGTAGTAACGGGAATTAAAACGGCATCGGCAAAATCAAATAGGCGGCCGTCCGGTCCGGAGAAGTTCGTCGTTGACGGATACAATCTCATTTTCGCATGGAAAGACCTGCGTGAAATCGCGGAAGTCAACATAGGCGCGGCGAGGGATAAGCTCATAGAAGTTCTGGCAAACTACGCCTCTTTCAAAGGTATAGAAATGACAGTGGTATTTGACGCTTATCGAAATACGAGCATGGGCCCGCGTGAAGATAGCGTGTATGGCATCACAGTTGTCTTTACTGGTGAAAACCAGACCGCGGACAGTTGGATAGAAAAGTTCGCTTTTGACCACGGGAAAACCGAGCGCATCAGCGTAGTTACGTCAGACAGGCTCGAACAGATAAACGTCTTCGGCAGCGGCGCGGCGAGGATAGGCTCGCATGAATTCACAGAGATGATAGAAGAAGCTGCCGAGGAGATACGAAACCTCATCTAGAACTCCTTTCATTCGTTCCGGCGGCTGCGCATTTCTGTGCGTGACCGCTTTTTAATGAGCGACCTGCGCAGAGACAGACGGCAGATTTCAGGCGCGGCTGTTTTAGCTTTCGGCACTTTTATCATCTCGACATGCATTTTCTCATAGGCCTTGCCTTGCTTTAATTCTGTCCATGCCGGTCAATTCATGGTATAATCTTTTCTGTATAGCGGGAGGATATAGAGTCATGGCACGAGATGACGAAATCGGTTCGATCAGAGTGTCAGATAAAATGTTGGCGGCGTGCGTGGCATCGTCCGCTCTTTCGGTGCCGGGAGTTGTCGACTTAGACGAGGTCGGCGCAAATTTTAATCCCGGTAATTTTTCGCGCGGCACGACGACTTTTCACGGAGTGATGATAGACCGCCGCGAAAAGTCGGTAATAATAAACGTTTATCTGATAGCGGCTTATGGAAGCCACATTCCGCAGCTCGCGTTCCAAGTCCAGAAAAAAGTCGCTTTTGACATCACCGAGATCACCGGCGTCATAGCGGACGAAATAAATATCCACGTTCATGGCGTCAGGAAGACGTCTGATAGTCTTAAAAAGGAATAGTATGACAAAGACAGGTAAAGAAAAGACTCGCGAATCGCGCAGGGCTGCGCGTGAATTCATGATGAAAGTCGTTTATCAGATGGACATCGCCGGAAGTTTTGACACTCAGGGAATGGATAAATACTTGGCTCAGGGGTTCTCCGAAGACAGTGACGAACCGAACGACCGGAATTTCATTTCGGCTCAGCAGCGGCCATATTGTGAAAAAATATATTCTTTGATATGCGATAACAGGGAAGAAATCGACGCGGAAATAGAATCGCACTGCAGGCATTGGACTCTTTCACGAATGCCGAAGACCGACCTTGCGGTGCTGAGACTCGCCGCCTGCGAGATACTCTATATGGACGAAATACCTGACGCCGTTTCAATAAACGAAGCAGTAGACCTCGCAAAAAAATACGGCACAGATAAATCGCCATCATATGTCAACGGCATCCTCGGCTCTCTCGCGTCGTCAAAGCGGAAAGAGTGATGGAAGAATACTCGATCGGGATCGATACAAGCAACTATAAAACATCTGTTGCCGTAACAGACAGAGAAGGGCACATTTTGTGCGATGAGCGCAGGTTTTTGAAGGTAGCTGTCGGAGAGCGCGGCTTGAGACAGCAGGAAGCGCTATTTCAGCATGTTAATGCTCTGCCTGAACTGATATCGAAAGCATCCGAAATCACGCGAAATGGGAAAATCGTGAGCGTATCGGCGTCGGAGAGGCCAAGGCCCGAAGAAGGCTCGTACATGCCTGTTTTTAACGCCGGAGTCTCTGCGGCGAAAATCTCAGCCGCAGCGTTCAGATGCTCGTATCGCGCGTTTTCACATCAGGAAGGTCACATCGCTTCCGCAGCTTTGGGAACGCCTCTCCAAAATCGCATCATAGCAAGAGAAGGGAAGTTTGCCGATAAGAGATTTGCGGCGTTTCATCTGTCGGGAGGCACTACGGAACTGCTTTCGGTCGATTACGGAATAGAAATCATAGGAGGAACGCTCGACATAGCCGCCGGACAAGTCATCGACCGCCTGGGAGTTTTGATGGGGTACCCGTTCCCGGCCGGGACTTTCGTGGATGAACTCGCTTCGGAATACATCGGAAGAAACGGCGTCGTAAAAGGCGTGTCGCTCCCGAAAATCAAGGTCAGCGACGGGAGATTCAATCTGTCGGGCATCGATACGGCCGCATCACGAAGATATGAGGAGAGCAGCCGCACGGACCGCGCCGAGAACGCGAGGCTCTGCGCCGAGTTGTTCGTCAGATTGACAGATGCGATCGCGGAAGCGTGCTTATACGCCTATGAGACATACGGAATATCTGATTTTCTGCTCATGGGCGGAGTTTCATCAAGCAGGACGATGAGGGCACTTATGCCGAAAAAATTCGGCAAAGGACTCGTTCCCGTGTTTGGGAACGCCGGCTTGTCATCTGACAACGCGGTCGGCATCTCCGTGCTCGGAGGAAAGAGAACATGGCTTTGAAACCACTTACAGTTTCACAGTTGAATAGTTACGTAAAATCAATTATCGTAAAAGATCCGCTTCTCAGGACTGTTTCAGTATCGGGAGAGATAACAAATGTCTCGTTCTCAAAGAAAGGGCATGAGTACATAACCCTGTCTGACGGCAATTCCAGAGTGGAATGCATTTTATACGCCGACATGATCACGCCCGGCCGTGAGTTCGATTACAAAAAGACAGACAAAGTCATCGTGACCGGCAGAGTGGATGTCTATGTTCCGTACGGCTCATATTCGATAGTCGTCGAGAGGATAGAGCACGAAGGTCTGGGAGAGATGGCAGCCGCTTTTGCCGCGCTTTCTCGCAAACTCGAGGCCGAGGGTCTCTTTAACAGCGCTCATAAAAAACCGCTTCCTGCTTTCCCTAAACATATAGCCGTCGTGACTTCCGCCACCGGCGCGGCTGTAAACGACATCCTGAAGATCATCCGCTCGCGCACGAACATGACCCATGTCACTGTTTTCCCGGTTTTAGTTCAGGGAGCCGAAGCCGCGTCCGACATGATAAACGCTTTAAAAATCATCGAGACGAAATTCGCCGGAGATGTGGATCTCATTATTATAGGCCGCGGGGGCGGTTCGCCCGAAGACCTGATGGCTTTCAACGACGAAGGGCTTGCACGTGCGATATACGCCTGCGATATTCCCGTCATTTCGGGCGTCGGCCATGAGATCGACCGCTCGATAACAGATTTTGTCGCAGACGTTTACGCCGAGACACCTACGGCAGCCGCTCAGAAGGCAGTCCCCGAAGACAGAGCTCTGCTGAACGATCTCGACAGCCTGATAGGTCAGATGAACCTGTACGTGAGCAACAGGCTCATAAAAAAGAGTTCCGAAGCGGACGAACTGCTCGGAGAATTGACTTTTGGCGTAAAAGACAGGCTCAACCGCTTGGACGCGGAAGTCGAACGCTTATACGCTTTTATTAAACAAAAGGATCCCCGCACTGCCGTGCCCGGGGGCTGTGCAGTAGTGACGGACAGAAAAGGAAAACAGATAACATCGGTCAACGACATTTCCGTCGGAGGCAAAGTAGATATAATATTCAGTGACGGAAATGCGGCCTGCACCGTGGACGAAGTCAAACACAGAAAACCTGAAAAGAGAAAGGACAGTCAGAGCAATGCCTGAAAAGAAGAAGGAAGAAATGACTTTTGAGGAAGCGCTCGGCCACCTCAAAGAGATCTCTGAAAAGATCAAGTCACAGGATATGACTATGGACGAAACTCTCAAATTTTATAAAGAGGGGACCGAATACTACGAGAAATGCAAAGCCATCATCAACGAAGCAAAACTGAAGGTGGATTACTATGGGCGCGACGAAAATTAAACCGATGACAGGGGATTATGAGTCATATAAAAAACTGATAGACGACCATATCCTCGACTATATTCCGGACGTAGACCAGCGGAGCGAAACTATCTACGAAGCTATGAAATATTCCCTCATAGCGGGCGGAAAACGAGTCAGACCTGTTCTGCTGCTGGCGTCATGCGAGTTTGCCGGAGGCAATATATCCTCTGCTTTGCCGTATGCGTGTGCAGTCGAATACATACACACATATTCGCTTATACACGACGACCTTCCGGCTATGGACAACGACGATCTTAGACGCGGCAAACCTACGAACCATAAGGTTTACGGAGCGGGTATAGCCACGCTTGCGGGTGACGGCCTCCTGAACACAGCCTATGAACTCATGTCAAAAAACATGATGCTGTATTTCGGAGATACTAAAGAACTCATCCGCCGCATAAAGGCGATGTTCACGCTCGCCAAAGCAGCGGGAGTGCGCGGAATGGTCGCCGGACAGGTATCCGACATCGAAAACGAGGGACGCGGATGTTCATGCGAGATGCTCGAATACATCGACTCTAACAAAACAGGTGCGCTCATCACCGGAGCGGTCAGAGCCGGCCTCTATCTGGGCGGCGCCGACGACGAAATGATGAATCACATGACCAAGTATTCGGAATACCTCGGCACGTCATTTCAGATAGTGGACGATATACTCGACGTAAAAGGCACAGTCGATGAACTCGGCAAAAATCCGCACGTTGACGAAGAACGCAATAAGAATACATACATTTCGATAATGGGATTGGAAAAAGCCGAGGAATGCGTAAAATCTCTCACCGACAAAGCAACAGCGGCGATAGAGCCGTACGGAGAGCGCGCCGACTTTTTCCGCAGACTTCTCATCGATCTCGCTAACAGGACTAAATAGAAACAGGACTAAATTGACGGAGGACTGTCGCTTTGGAACTTAAAGATCTTTCCCTTCCGGAAGATATTAAAAAAATGAATGTTCACGATCTGGAACTCACCGCGGTCGCGATACGCGAATTCCTTATTGAAAACGTATCTAAGACGGGCGGACATCTCGCTTCTAATCTCGGCATAGTCGAGATAACGCTGGGAATGTTCAAAGAGTTTGACCCGCCTCGCGATAAATTCATCTATGACGTGGGTCATCAGTCATACGTGCATAAGATCCTTTCGGGAAGGCTGGATGAGTTTAAAACACTTAGGCAGGAAGGCGGCATGTCGGGCTTTCCTAAGCGCAGAGAAAGCGAATTCGACGTATATGAGACCGGACACTCCAGCACCGCTGTCTCGGCAGCGCTCGGAATGGCCGCCGCGCGCGATCTGAGAGGAGAGGATTACGAAGTAGTCGCTCTGGTCGGTGACGGAGCGCTTACGGGCGGACCGGCGTATGAAGGTCTCAACAACTTAGGTACGAGCGGCCGCAGGATGATAGTTATCTTTAACGATAACGGCATGTCGATTTCACCCAATACAGGCGGAGTGTCGAAACATTTCGCCAAACTGAGAGCTTCATCAAAATATCGTTTCGCGAAAGACCGCGTCAAGTCCGTGCTTTACAAACTGCCGGTCGGCGGCGAGGCCATCGCGGATGAACTGCGCAGGCGCAGAAATCAGATAAAATACATGCTCATCGAAGGCGGAGTCATCTTTGAAGAGATGGGTCTGAAATACCTGGGCCCTTTTGACGGCAACGACATGCAGTCTGTGCTGGAGGGCCTCGAATTAGCAAAAAGATACGATCAGCCTGTCATCGTTCACTTCATAACAAAGAAGGGGCGCGGATATTTCCAGGCCGAAAAAACGCCGGAAAAATATCACGGCATCGGGCCATTTGACCCGGAGACCGGTATCCCTCTGAAACCACCCGAAAAGACGTATTCGCAAGTATTCGGCGAGGCGGTTTTCCGCGCTGCGCACAGGAACGAAAACGTAGTGGCCATCTCGGCAGCGATGACTGACGCAACAGGGCTTTCCACCATGAAAAAATTCATGCCGGAGCGTGTATTCGACGTCGGGATCGCGGAAGCGCATGCGGTGATATTTGCCGCGGGAATGGCAGCCAGCGGTCTTAAACCTGTTGTCGCCATTTATTCTTCGTTCCTTCAGCGCGCTTATGATGAAATATTGGAAGACGTCTGCCTGCAGGATCTGCACGTCGTCTTTGCCATCGACAGAGCGGGGATAGTTGGACAGGACGGAGAGACGCACCACGGGATATTCGATATCTCATACCTTTCAAGCATGCCGAATATGACGATACTTGCGCCTTGCGACGCCTCACAGCTCAGAGAAATGATCGATTACGCGATAAATGTCGTCAAAGGCCCGGTAGCCGTCAGATACCCGCGCGGTGCGGCTCTGCTCGACCAGATCCCGGGATATCCTTTTAAGGGAAAGAACTTCATCGTCAGAGAAGGTGATGATATCTGCATCCTCGCCGTCGGAACGATGCTGAAACCTTCGCTTGATGCCGCCGATATCCTCAGCAGAAAAGGCATCAGCGCCGAAGTCGTGAACGTCGGCGCCGTAAGACCTTTTGAGGACAGCGTTCTTCCCGATGAAAGCGTTCCTCTGCTGACAGTTGAGGATAACGTATTACCGGGCGGATTCGGCGAATACATTAAGGCCGCATACGATGACAGGACTGTAGAAAACGTCGCATGGCCGGACGAATTCATCGAACACGGCAGCCCTGCATATCTATATCACAAATACGGACTCGACGCTGAGGGCATAGCGCGGGCGGCGGAGGCGGAACTTGAAAAAAGAAAGGCTTGACGTACTGCTCGTCGAAAAAGGATATTTCCCGTCCCGCGAACGCGCAAAGACCGCTATTATGGAGGGGCTCGTCTATGTCGACGGCGCAATAAGCGACAAACCGGGTACGGGAATTTCTCCGGACGCCGCTATTGAAGTAAAAAGCGACCCTTGTCCTTATGTCAGCCGCGGCGGGCTCAAGCTCGAAAAGGCGATAAATGAGTTCGGGCTCGATCTTTCAGGCAAGGTCTGCATGGACGTCGGAGCCTCTACGGGCGGCTTCACCGACTGCATGCTGAAACACGGCGCGGCGAAAGTCTATTCCATCGACGTCGGATACGGGCAGCTCGCATATAAACTCAGGACAGACCCGCGAGTCGTAAGCATAGAAAAATGCAATTTCAGATATATTGCGGACGACGCACTCCCGCACGAGATAGATTTTGCCAGCGCAGATGTATCTTTCATATCGCTGGATAAGATCTTCCCGGCCATGGTGAAATTCATGCGCGACGGCGCTTCTGCCGCGGTCCTTGTAAAGCCTCAGTTCGAAGCGGGAAGGGAAGAAGTCGGCAAAAACGGGATAGTGCGCGATCCTGCCGTTCACGAAAAAGTGATAGCGAAGGCAATTTCAGATGCTTCGAAGAACGGCATGTCGTGCGTCGGTCTGACTTATTCGCCTGTTAAAGGTGCCAAAGGAAACATAGAATATCTTTTGCTTCTTAACAAAGGAAAAAATATCGTTTATAATATTGATGAATCGTGTATACACGACGCGGTAACGCGCTCTCACGAAGAACTTGTATAATTTCAGTAAAAACGAGTAACGAGAAGGAGATCTAAAATGGAATTTGCAAAGAGAGTTCAGGAAATGCAATTTTCGCCTATCAGGAAATTCAATCCTATCGCGATAAAAGCCGAATCCGAGGGGAAGAAAGTATATCACCTCAATATCGGCCAGCCTGACGTTGAGACGCCTAAGTGCTTCATGGACGCTATCAAAGCATACGACGCCGCAGTAATCAAATATGCGGAATCCGGCGGTGTGCCAGTACTTCAGGACGCTGTAATCGATTATTTCAAGCAGTATGGCATCAGCTTTGACCGCGAAGATATGATCGTCACAAACGGCGGTTCGGAAGCGCTTACGATGGCGTTCCTGACATTAGTCAACCCGGGAGACGAGATCATTATCGCAGAACCTTTCTACACGAACTATAACTCCTTCCTTAAAGAAGCAAACGGTGTAGTCGTTCCTATCACGACAAAGGCCGAAGACGGCTTCTCATACGCGACCCGCGAACAGATAGAACCGCTCATCACAGACAGGACGAGAGCGATCTGCTGCATCACACCGGGCAACCCGACCGGAAACGTTCTGACGCTCGACGAGATGAGACTCGTATGCGAGATAGCCAAAGAGCATGATCTGTTCGTCATCGCCGACGAAGTCTACAGAGAATTCGCTTACGACGGCAGACCGGTAACGTCATTCGGAATGCTGCCTGAATACGCCGACAGAGTCATCATCGTCGACTCCGTATCAAAGCGTTTCTCGGCCTGCGGCGCGCGCATCGGACTGCTCATATCCAAGAACAAAGAGTTCATGAGCAACGTGATGAAACTCGCACAGGCAAGGCTCTGCGTATCCACTGTCGATCAGGTAGGTTCCGCCGGACTCTTCAGACTCCCTATGTCATATTATGACGAAGTCAAAGCCGAATACTGCGGACGCAGAGACGCCGTATACGAAGAAATGAAGAAGATTCCGGGAGTCGTCTGCCAGAAGCCTGGCGGAGCATTCTACATGACAGTCAAACTTCCTGTCGACGACGTTGAGGACTTCCTTATGTTCATGCTCACCGAGTTCGAGGACAACGGCGAGACCGCGATGTTCGCTCCTGCCGCGGGATTCTACGCTACGCCGGGATGCGGCAAGGACGAGATAAGGATCGCTTACGTACTCAACCAGAAAGATATGAGGAGAGGCGCCGAACTGATCAGGCTCGGCATCGAAGCCTATAACAAGAAACTCGGCAAATAAGACCACGGGAATATCTTTATTTTCAAGGCAGCGGTGCTATCATCCGCTGCCGATTGTTTTTGATGAGAGGCATAAACTTTTGAGCAACAAACTGTCACCGCTGATGCAGCAGTTTTTCAGTATCAAAGAGCAATACAGCGACTGCATATTATTCTATCGCGTCGGGGACTTCTACGAGATGTTCTACGACGACGCAAAGACGGCGTCAAAGGTGCTCGAACTCACTCTGACCGGCAAAAACGTCGGGCAGGAGGAGCGTGCGCCTATGTGCGGCGTACCGTTCCACGCGGCCGACAGTTACATACACAAACTCGTCGAGCACGGATATAAAGTCGCGATATGCGAACAGATGGAAGATCCCGCGACGGCAAAAGGACTGGTGAAGAGGGAAGTCATAAAGATAGTCACTCCCGGGACGATAACGTCGGGGAATATGCTGTCTGAAAACGAGAACAACTATCTCGCTTCGCTCTGGGCCGGAAAAGACGGGATGTCTGTCTCTTACTGCGACATTTCCACCGGCGAACTCTGCACGACAGATGAAGCGCGCGGGCCGCGCACAAACTCCGATATGGTCGACGAACTCGTCAGACTTTCGCCAAAGGAGATACTTGTCAACAGAGAATATGACGAAAAATTCGGCGCGGATGCCTTGAAGGACGCTACCGGAGCATATATTTATGTGCGGGAGGCGGCCGATTTTTCCGAGAAGGCGGCAAAAGATATCCTTACGGGACTGCTGGGAGAAGGAGCCGTCGCCTCGTCGGGATTAAGCGGACGCGATATGTGCCTGAAAAGCCTCTCGGCGCTTCTGTCGTACCTTGTTGAGACCCAGAGGCAGCAGCTTTCACAAATTACCGACTGCAGGTATATCTCTCCGGAGCACCGCATGTCGCTGGATAAAGCCAGCCTGCGTAACTTAGAAATCGTCGAGACCATATATGAAAAAGACCGCAAAGATTCTCTTTTGTCTGTTCTCGACCGAACAAAGACGGCGATGGGCGGCAGGCTGATAAAGCGCTGGCTCATAGAGCCTCTGAACGACGCCGACGAGATAAACGAACGCCAGGAGGCGGTCGAGTTCCTGATGAACGATCCGCTTGTCCTGAACGACGTCACGGACGCTTTAAGGCGCGTCTATGACTTTGAAAGACTGGCTGCGAGGATCGCGTCAGGCAATGCTAACGGCAGGGATCTGCTGGCTCTGAAACAGTCTGTCAGAGCGCTTCCGGAAGTAAAAGCCGGGATAACCGGGACGGGCAGCGCGCTGCTTGATTCTTTGGCGGAGAAAATGTCGGATCTCGACGACGTCGCAGATCTTATCGAAGAATCGATATCAGAAGACGCTCCGTTCACCGTCCGCGAAGGTTCCCTGATAAAAGACGGGTATTCGTCCGAACTCGAAGAACTGAAGGCATCTATAAAAGACGCCAAAGAGTGGATAGCCGGTTTGGAAATGCGCGAGCGCGAGCGGACCGGCATCAAAAACCTTAAAGTCGGCTACAATAAGGTATTCGGCTACTATATCGACGTAACGCGCTCAAACGCAGACCTCGTTCCGGACGATTACATCCGCAGGCAGACTCTCGTCAATAACGAGCGGTATGTGACGCCTCAACTGAAGGAAATGGAAAGTCTCGTCCTGAATGCCGAGGCAAAGATAAACAAATTGGAATACGATCTGTTTTCCGACATCCGCGACCGAATACGCACTCGCACCAAAGACATGCAGCGAACATCGCTGGCCGTCGGCGCGGTGGACGTTCTTTGTTCGTTCGCAGACGTTTCTTCGCGTTACGGCTACGTCAGGCCTGAGGTTAATGACAGCCTCGAACTTCTCATAGAAAACGGCAGGCATCCTGTCATCGAGCAGACGGAAGGAGCGGGGCAGTTCGTCGCAAATGACGTATATCTCAACGACTCCGACCACAGCCTTATGATAATCACCGGCCCGAACATGAGCGGAAAATCCACGTATATGAGGATGACTGCTCTTATCGTTTTGATGGCTCAGGCGGGCTGCCCGGTCCCGTGCGACAAAGCCGAGATAGGCGTCGTAGACCGCATCTTTACGAGGATAGGCGCGTCAGACAATCTGTCACAGGGCCAGTCGACGTTCTATGTGGAGATGAGCGAACTCTCATATATACTGAACTGCGCTGGAGAGCGGAGCCTCGTGATCCTCGACGAAATCGGACGCGGGACAAGCACGTACGACGGACTTTCCATCGCATGGGCGGCGGTCGAGTATCTCTGCAACGATAAAAAGCACATCAGGACGCTGTTTGCCACTCATTATCACGAACTGACCGAACTGGCGGACGAGATACCGGGAGTGAACAATCTGAACGTCGACGTCTCCGATGAAGGCGGAAACATAGTGTTTCTGCATAAGATAGTTCCGGGAGCCGCCAGCCGCAGTTACGGCATCCACGTGGCAAAGATAGCCGGAGTGCCAAAAGAACTTTTAGTCAACGCCGAGCGCAAACTCGAGGAACTCGAGAGCGGATACGGATACGGCAATCCCGGGAACGGAAGAGGCGGCGAAAAGAGAAATGCAGCTCGTCAAAACACTAAGGGCGGATCCGGCGGAGCCGGTATACCTGAGTCGGGAGAGCAGTTATTTCTGTTCGTTCCGGGGCCCGGAGCAGAACTCGAAGAAAAGCTGAAAAAACTCGACCTTATGGAGGTCACGCCTTCACAGGCGATAAAGATATTGGAAGAACTGAAAGCGCTGATCGACGAATAAAAATGAGCACGATAAAGGTACTTGAAAAAAGCGTAGCCGACAAAATAGCGGCGGGCGAGGTCATCGAACGCCCCGTCTCGGTAGTAAAAGAACTTGCTGAAAACGCGATAGACGCGGGCGCGACGGACATCACCGTGGAGATAAAGCGCGGCGGCAGGGAATTTATACGCGTCACCGACAACGGATGCGGCATACCTTCGTCCGAGGTCCTGACCGCTTTCCTGCGCCACGCGACGAGCAAAATACGCAAAGCCGAGGATTTGAAAAGTCTGACGACGCTGGGCTTCAGAGGCGAAGCGCTGGCGAGCATCGCGGCGGTGACGCGCTTGGAGATGATAACAAAGACAAAAGACGAGAACGCCGGAGTGCATCTTATAATCCACGGCGGGAACGTCATCTCGAGCGAAGCCGCGGGATGCCCGAACGGGACCACGGTCATAGTCCGCGATTTGTTCTATAACACTCCCGCGCGCGCAAAATTCCTGAAAAACGACGCCGCCGAGAGTTCCATGGTCATCGAACTCATGTCAAAGATAGCGCTCACGCATCCCGAAATACGCTTCAGAATGGACAGCGCCGGTTCCAACGTGTTTACTACCCAGGGACGCGGAGATCTTCTCGCTGCGATAATAGCGGTCTATAAAGACAGAGAATACAGGAACTTAGTCCCGATAAAGCGCGAAGGGGAAGGGATGCGCGTCTTCGGATATATTTCAAAGCCTGCGCTTTCAAGAACGAGCCGCCGAAGCCAGTACTTTTTCGTGAATGAACGGGTAGTCGACAGCAAAGTCATGGAAAAGGGACTGATGTCGGGCTATAAAGAGCGCCTTTTCCAAGGACGATACCCTGTCGCGTTTATTTTTCTCGAGACGGATCCGGCGAATCTCGACGTAAATATCCATCCGAACAAAAAAGAGGTGCGCTTCGGGAACGAACTTGCGGTGATAGAGATGATACGCGACGCTGTGATAGACGCTCTCGCCGCAAAAGAAGCCGTTTCCGATGTCACAGATACAAACAAATTCAAGGATAAAGAGAATATTACAAGGGCAAAAGAGCAGGAACGCGGAGAACAAGTTGACATAAAATCATTCCTGTCAAACAAGAGGGCTCAGCTCGATGCGAAAGCCGAAAAAGAAGGAACTCACGAAATAGGCTCGGGAGCAAAAGAATCTTCAGTAAATGATTCTGAAGTCAATGAATCTTTCGCAATAAACTCCGGCGTCAGAGAATCTCATTCAAAGGTTTCCGGATTCGAAGAATCTTCCGCTTTTTCCGCCTTTGAAGGCGCCGACATGAAGGCTCCGGCGATAAAGCCTTTCGACTTTGACGATTTAAAGCTGGGAGAAATAATATTCGATACGTATATAACCGCAACAGATGACGAAAACTTCTATCTGATTGACCAGCACGCCGCCCACGAGCGCATAAACTACGAAAATTTTGTGCGCGCGTATAACAAAGAAGAGAAGGCGAGTCAGATGCTGCTCCTTCCTATAACTATCGACGTTCCTCCGGCGCTTTCCGCTGCAGAAACGGTTTGGACGGATGACTTGCGTAAGATGGGATACGACATAGATAATTTCGGCGAAAATACTTATATAGTTCGCGCCATTCCGGATTTTCTCACGATGGAAGAAGCGGAAGCCTTCCTGAACGACTACGTCGACCAGTGCGCAGAAGGCGAAAAAATTGGTCATAAAGCGGCTTTGGATAAGATAGTCACACATTCGTGCAAATCGGCCATAAAAGCCCACGACCGCATTTCAAGCGAAGAAGCCGAGGCTTTGATAGCGCGACTGAAACGCTGCGCAAACCCGTATTCATGTCCGCACGGCAGGCCGACTTTCGTAAGATTTTCGCTCCACGATATCGAACATATGTTCAAACGCATAGTTTAGAGGTATAAATGATACGACTTGCGGCAGTCCTCGGACCGACTGCGACAGGCAAAACTAAATATGCTATCGAAATCGCCAAGCGCACGGACGGCGAGATAGTGTCGTGCGATTCCATGCAGCTCTACAAGTTCATGGACATAGGAAGCGCCAAGCCGACACCCGAAGAAATGGCGGAAGTCCCGCATCATATCGTCGATGAGATAGACCCGAGAGAACCTTTCAGCGCAGCAAGATACAAGGAACTCGCTGAAGAAGCCATCGAAGATATCGCCTCGCGCGGCAGGCTTCCCATAATGGCGGGTGGTACGGGGCTGTATTTTGATTCAGTCATCTACGATCTCGATTTTGCTTCGCCTCCGCCTGCAGACACCAAGCTGCGCGAACGATTGAAGAAAATCGCAGACGAACAGGGACCCGAGGCTCTGCACGACATGCTGGCTGAAATCGACCCTGCTTCCGCCGCGAGGATACATCCTCATAACGTAAAGCGCGTCATCAGAGCGCTAGAAACCGCCGAAAACGGCGAACCGATATCGGACTTCTCAAAAGATCCCGTCCGCAGCGATAAGTACGAGACTCATATTCTGATACTTGAAAGGGACAGAGAGGAACTGTATCGTCGAATAGACGAAAGAGTCGATGAACTCGTGAAAAACGGCCTTGTTGAAGAGGTGAAGGGCCTTATCGGCATGGGACTTTGCTTTGACGATATTTCCATGAAAGGAATCGGGTATAAAGAAATCATCGATTACCTCGAAGGCCGAACGACTTTAGATGAAGCTATAGAAAATGTAAAGAAGGATACGCGCCACTACGCCAAACGCCAGATAACATGGCTGAAGCGGTATGACGACGCTTACAGGATAAACCTCACCGGTAAAACAGACGGAGAGATCATTTCGGAGATAGAAGAATGGCTGAAAAGAGAGTCGTTATCCACAACAAAAGCGACAAACCCAACAACGTAGTTCGTCACGAAGAAAAGATATACGAAGAATGCACGAAGATAGAGAAAGATCTTCCAAAGTTCCTGCGCGGCTATTTTATCTATCTCAGAGATAACGTCCTGCCGATGACAAGACTCGAATACCTGCGCGACGTCAAAGCATTCTTTGATTATATGATAAGGGAGACGGATCTGACCGAGGCGTCCGAGACATCAGATATCAAATTGTCAGACCTTGAAAAGATAAAGGCTGTTGACGTAAATATTTATATTGACTACTGCCGCCATTACAGCGTCGATGACGGGAAAGGCACCGTCACCGTATTCCAGAACAACAACAAGACGCTCGCCCGCAAAAAGTCATCTCTCTCAGTAATGTTCAAGCAGCTCTACCGCGACGAACTGCTGCCGAAAAACATCACCGACGGTTTCGACCCGATCAGGGTGCAGAAAGCCGGCGAGCGCGAGATCAAAGCACTTCAGGACGACGAAGTAATGATAATGCTTGACGCCGTCTCGACAGGTGAAGGCCTGACAAAACACGAACTCGCGTACTGGGAGCGCACAAAGAAGCGCGACAAAGCGATCCTCGAACTGTTCCTCACGTATGGCCTGAGACTTTCCGAACTGTGGCAGCTCAACGTCAGTTCTTTCAATTTCGGCCGCGGAGAATTCAAGATATATCGCAAACGCGGCAAAGAGAGCATCATGCCCTTAAACGACAGCATCACCGCCGTTGTACGCGACTATATCGACAACGAAAGGGCAGACGACAGCACTCTCGCCGAAGAAGACAAGGATGCTCTTTTCCTCTCGCTGCGCGGCAGACGAATGACAGAGCGCCAGATACGCGAACTTGTCAAGAAGTATACGGCCATTGCACTGAATACTTCCAGACGTGAGAGCTACAGCCCGCATAAGCTGAGGGCAACGGCTGCGACCAGCCTCATCGGACGCGGGAATTCCATTTACGATGTCGCGGCTCTGCTCGATCACGAACAGGTCACGACGACGCAGCTTTACGCGAGACAGAAGCAAAACGTCAAACGCGATCTGGTCAAAGGCATGGAATGGGAAAAAGAACGGCTCGAAGGCCTTCCGGACACGAAAGGGAAACAGGCCGAAACAGCCGACACATCAGATAATAAAGAAAAAATAGACTCTGATAGAACCGGAAAAGAAATTAAAAAAGAAGACAATACAGACGATGGAGATTCAGATAAATAATGGGTTTTGACAGCGAAGAAAGAAAAAAAGAACTGGCGTTCGACACCGCGGACGCGCGCAATAAGGTAAAAGAATATCTCATAGACAGATGCGGAATCGACAGGCGAGCCGTCGAAATAGTCTACGACGCCGAGGACGCGGTAAAGGAACGTTTCGAGCTTCAGGACAGGATCGCCGAGTACAACCAGTGCAGAGTCCTGAATGCGTTTCAGAAAAACAGGATATCCGATACGCATTTCGACTGGAAAGGCGGATACGGATACGATGATCCGGGCCGCGAAGCCGCGGAAAAAGTTTACGCCGATATTTTCGGCACCGAAAGCGCTCTCGTGCGCATGAATCTTGTAAACGGAACGCACGCTCTCGCCGTCACGATGCTCGGAATACTGCGCCCCGGTGATGAGCTAATATATGCGACCGGCGCTCCTTATGACACTCTCGAAGAAGTGATAGGTATCCGAGGAAGGGGAAACGGCTCTCTTCTCGATTACGGAGTGACATATAAGCAGATAGAACTCACCGAATCAGGCGAGATAGACAAGCCTGCGCTTGCCGCGTCTATAACCGACCGAACTAAAATGGTCACGATACAGCGTTCCACAGGCTACGGATGGCGCAAAGCGCTGACAGTCGGTCAAATCGCCGACGCGGCTGATTTTATCCATTCCGTCAGGTCCGATATCGTCGTCATGGTAGACAATTCATACGGCGAATTTGTATCATGGCAGGATCCGACGAACGTCGGCGCCGACGTCATGGCGGGTTCCCTTATAAAGAATCCCGGAGGCGGCATCGCTATTTCCGGCGGCTATGTATGCGGGCGCGAAGACCTTATCGAAAAGATCTCATATCGCATGACATGCCCCGGCATCGGCGGAGAATGCGGCCTGACATTCGGTCAAACAAGAGGCGTTTTAGAGGGTATCTTCCTCGCCCCGAAGGTCGTCTGCGGGGCCGTCAAAGGCGCTATCCTGTGCGGCAAAGCATTTCAGTCGCTCGGTTACGAGATATGCCCGAACGTCGATGACGAGCGCAGCGATATCGTGCAGGCGATCAGGCTCGGAAGCCCTGAAGCCGTAGTCGCTTTCTGCGAAGGCATCCAGAAAGCGGCGCCGGTAGATTCGTTCGTGACTCCGATACCTTGGGATATGCCGGGATATGAAGATCAGGTCGTGATGGCGGCAGGCGCTTTTGTTCAGGGCTCATCCATAGAACTTTCTTCTGACGCCCCGATAAGGCCTCCATACAATGTGTATTTCCAAGGCGGCCTGACCTACGAACATTCAAAGATCGGCGTCATCAAATCGATAGACGCACTGATAAAAAAAGGATTGCTTAAACATTGACAGACACAGAAAAAATATCTGAAAAAACTTCAAATAAGAGCGACGAAGATTCGAGCAAAATCGATGTGGATAACGATAAAAATAATACTTCAACCGGAAAAAAGGCTGCAAGTATTGTTAAGCTTTGCATCCTTGCGGTCATCGTCGTCGGCATCCCGCTTTATGTGCTGCTGTTCAGATCGGATTTTCTGGATGCGTTCAACAACCTCGATGCTATCCGGGCAAGTTTTGAAAATAACAGAGTCAAAGCGGTCTTTATTTATCTCGCCGCCGAAATACTCCAGATCATCGTCCCGATTCTGCCGGGCCAGGTTTTCCAAATAACGGCGGGATACTTTTTCGGAGTCCTCGCCGGACTGCTGTACTCCGTGATAGGGGCGGCGGTGGGGACGACCATCACATATTATCTGGCCCATGTTTTAGGCCATAATGCGGTAAGAGTATTTGTCAAGAAAGAAAAACTCGACAGATATCTTGCTATGCTTAACAGCAAAAAAGCCTATATAATAACATTTCTTATATATCTTATCCCGGGAATGCCAAAAGACCTGATGTGTTACGCTGCAGGGATATCCGAAATGAAATTCAAGCCGTTCCTTCTGCTGTCTCTGTGCGGACGCATGTTCGGGATGTCGATGAGCCTCATGATAGGGGCGTTCTATTATAAAGGTAACTACGTCGCTCTTATTATTGTAGCCATAGTCGCGACGGCATTGTTCATCGTCTGCATAATAAACCGCAAGGCGATAAACGCATGGCTCGATAAAATGTACGACAGGATTTCCTCTAATAGTTGATTTTAAGCCATTTCAAGCGAGATATCCCGGCGAAACAAAAAACGAACAAATTTTCGATTTTATGTTGACATCGAACTTATGTTCTGCTATTATATAAAAAACGAACAGACATTTGTTTTTTTAATAGAAGAGGATAGTAGCGATGTCAAAGAAATACAGGATCAAATCAAAACTCAGATTCACGATTTTCGTAACAGTCTGCATTCTTATAACAGTATTTTGTCTGGGCAGCATATTCGGTGCCGATGTTGTTTCCGGTTCGACGGAAAAGCAATACGTGACTGTGACCGTGCAGCCCGGCGACACGCTCTGGACGATTGCTGAAACATACGCCGATGAAAGCGTCGACGTCAGACAGTACGCATATAATATAGCAAAGTTCAACGGCATATCAGATTCGACTATCCATGTCGGCGAAGAGATCATAGTTCCTTTAGTCTGATAAATTTTTTTCTTTTTTAGCGGATTCTGCGGAGCTCGACTGTACGATTTGACGAGAATTCGGCTCCGCATTAGATTGTCTTAAAACCGCATAAAACAGCCGTTATTCCGAGGCTCTAATTTGCGTTTTAAGCGATTTTATTTTAAAGGCCGATATATTTATCATCGAAATAAAGTCCTTGAAAAGGGAATTTTTAAGTCATAAGAGTATCACTCGGAAATTCGTTT
>JBMNVD010000020.1:0-32771 GCA_050946615.1 Eubacterium sp. | reverse complement strand
TCTTAAAAACAGATAGAAAGACTGCTCTGCCTGTTTTCGTCAATAACTATTCCGAAAATTATGATTTTAGGAATAGTTATATCTCTTCTCTACTCATATAAAATGTAAAGAAAAACGGCCGCGCAATTTTTCAGCGAAGCCGTTTTGCTCATTAGGAATTTCTTTCAGTTGAATTTTTTTGAAGTTCCTTGGACTTTTCACTGACTCGTTTTGTTTCAAAATCAGTCAGGAGTCGTGAAATATTCGACAGCGGATTTGAACATCTTCATATCGAAGTCCCCCGGAACATTCTTGTATAGATTCTTTCCGATCCTCTCCGCGTGTCCCATCTTTCCGAGCACCCTTCCGTCAGGAGAAGTTATTCCTTCGATTGCGTGATATGAGCCGTTCGGGTTGAATGCGATATTGCCTGAAACGTTGCCTGCCAGGTCGACATACTGAGTCAGTATCTGACCGTTCTCCGCCATTTCTTCGATGAGCTTTTCCGACGCTATGAACCTTCCCTCTCCGTGAGAGATAGGAACAGTATAGATATCACCCGGAGCCGTATTCATCATCCAAGGCGATTTATTTGACGCGACTCTTATCCTGACGAGTTTCGATTGGTGGCGTCCTATCTCGTTGAATGTGAGCGTCGGGAAAGTTTCGTCTGCATCGAGTATCTTTCCGTATGGTACGAGCCCGAGTTTTATCAGCGCTTGGAACCCGTTGCAGATTCCTGCCATCAGTCCTCCGCGGTCATCAAGAAGGTCTGTGACGGCCTCTTTGATTTCGTCGTTTCTGAAGAAGGCGGTTATCAGTTTGCCGGAACCGTCAGGTTCATCGCCTCCCGAGAACCCGCCCGGAATAAATATTATTTGAGAATCTTTTACTCGGGATGCGAATTTTTCAACGGATTCGGAGACTTTGTCAGGTGTCAGATTGTTGATGACGAAAATCTCGGGATCTGCTCCCGCGTCCCTGAATGCTTTGGCCGAATCGTATTCGCAGTTCGTTCCCGGGAATACCGGTATGAGCACTTTTGGCTTTGCCACGCTCGAAGGAGCAAGCAAAATCTCGTCGGTCTCGTAGTTATAAGGCATCGTGTCGATGTCTGATGTCTTGATATTGCACTTATATATAGGCTCGAGCTTGTCTTCGTAAGCGTTTTCAAGATCGTCAGCGCTTATCATTTCAGTTCCCTTTGAAATCACATATTTCTCCGTCGTCTCACCGAGTTCGGAAACCGTGAAAAGCGTTGATTTTTCAATGATTGTATCGATATCTGAAAGTTCGATTACGAATGAGCCGTACGCATATCCGAAAATATCGTCGCAGTCGATGTCCGCATTGTACGCAAAGCCGATTGCGTTGCCGAGACACATCTTGAGCACCGCCTCAGCGGCTCCGCCATATCCCGGTGTATAGCAGCTGACTGCCTTTTTCTCTTTGATGAGAGAATTGACAAGCGAGTAAACTGCTTTGAGGGACTCCCCTCGCGGAAGTCCGTTATCGCCATATACAGGCGAAACGAGAATGACTTTATGTCCCGCGGCCTTAAATTCAGGAGAGATGACGTCTTCCGCTTTTCCTGTCGTAACGGCAAAAGAAACGAGTGTAGGCGGAACATCTATATCTTCGAAAGTGCCGCTCATCGAATCTTTGCCGCCTATCGCTGCGATGCCGAGTTCTTTTTCCGCTTCAAACGCGCCGAGGACTGCGGCAAACGGTTTCCCCCACCGCTTCCCTTCTTTTCCCGGTTTCTCGAAATATTCCTGCACAGTCAGGTATGTATCTTCGAACGACGCACCGTAAGCGATGAGTTTCGAGACGGACTCAACTACAGCCAGATACGCGCCGTGATAAGGGCTTGCGGACGAGATCATCGGGTTGAATCCCCACGACATAAACGAGCACGTATCGGTATGGCCTTTTTCCGATGAAATAAGATGCACCATTGCCTGTATCGGTGTGCGCTGTCTTTCGCCTCCGAACGGCATCAAAACGGTCCCCGCGCCTATCGTAGAGTCAAAACGCTCGGAAAGGCCGCGCTTGGAGCAGACGTTCAGGTCGGATGCGAGATCGAAATACGCCGCAGAAAACCCCTGAGGGTATTTCTTTGCGAAGTCTTTATGCTTAGGGACTTCAACGGTTATGTGTTTTTCCGCTCCGTCGGTGTCGAGGAATTCGCGCGAAATGTTTACTATCGGCTTGCCGTTCCAGTTGAGTTTGAGGAAAGGTTCCTCGGTGACTTTTGCCACGACCGTCGCTTCGAGGTTTTCGGCCTCGGCCAGTTTACAGAACTTGGCTGCGTCTTTGCTTGCGACTACGACCGCCATTCTCTCCTGAGATTCCGAGATGGCCAGCTCCGTTCCGTCGAGGCCTTCGTATTTTTTAGTTACCTTGTTCAAATCGACTTCGAGGCCGTCGGCCAGTTCGCCTATAGCGACCGAAACTCCGCCCGCCCCGAAATCGTTGCAGCGCTTTATCATCCTTGAAGCCGCAGGGTTCCGGAAAAGTCTCTGGAGTTTGCGCTCTTCAGGGGCGTTGCCCTTCTGCACTTCGGCTCCGCATGTCTCAAGGGACTCGGCATTGTGGGCTTTGGAGGCGCCCGTCGCGCCGCCTATGCCGTCTCTGCCCGTCCTGCCTCCGAGCAGAATGACCGCGTTGCCCGGGACAGGTCTTTCTCTTCGTACCAGATCCTGAGGAGTTGCGGCGATGACCGCGCCGATTTCCATTCTCTTTGCAACGTAGCCAGGATGATATACTTCATCGACCTGTCCCGTCGCAAGGCCTATCTGGTTTCCGTATGAACTGTAGCCCGCGGCTGCGGTAGTTACTATCTTTCTCTGAGGGAGTTTCCCCGGTATCGTCTCGTCTACGGGCGTAAGAGGATCTGCCGCACCGGTGACTCTCATCGCGGCGTAGACATAACTCCTTCCGGAGAGCGGATCGCGGATGGCTCCGCCGATGCACGTCGCAGCACCGCCGAAAGGCTCTATCTCCGTCGGATGGTTGTGCGTTTCGTTCTTGAAGAGCAGAAGCCATTTTTCCGGCTTCCCGTCGATCTCAACATCTATCTTGACAGTGCACGCGTTGATTTCTTCAGAGGAATCGAGTTTGTCGAGCAGCCCTTTTGAGCGGAGTATCTTTACGGCGACAGTTCCGATATCCATCAGCGTTATAGGTTTTGTCGAACCCGCTTCCTGTTTTTGGCGCTTGTAATCTTCGAATGCGGCGCGGACTTCCTCATCCTCGATAACGGCGTCGTCGATTATGGTGTTGAAAGTCGTGTGCCTGCAGTGATCTGACCAGTATGTGTCTATGACCTTTATCTCTGTTATCGTAGGGTCTCGGTGAAGAGAAGCAAAATAGTCGCGGCACATCGCAAGATCTGCCTCGTCCATTGCAAGACCGTTCGCTATCCTGAACTCGTCGAGTTCTTTGTCGTTCATCTTGTCAAAGCCGGTCAGCACAGCTACTTCCGTCGGTATGTCGTAGACTGTCTTGAGCGTCTTGAAAGGCTCAAGCGATGCCTCGCGCGCCTCGACTGGGTTGATGATGTATTTCTTCACCTTTTCTAAATCTTTGGCGGAGATTTCACCCGTCATGATGTAGACTTTTGCTGTCTTTACGTCAGGCCTCCTGCCGCGGCTTATAAGCTGGATGCATTCCGCGGCGGAATTCGCGCGCTGGTCGAACTGTCCCGGAAGATATTCCACGGCAAAAACGGTCTCTCCCGGTTCGAGTTTCAATTCTTCGTATGTATCGTCGACCTGCGGTTCCGAGAATACGGTGCGCACCGCTTTATCGAAAAGTTCGCGGCTGATGTCTTCCACATCGTATCTGTTGACGATGCGGAGCGATTTGATGCTGTCGATCCCGAGTATGCCGCGGAGTTCGGTCAGGAGCCCGGATGCCTCAAGCGCGAAAGCGCTCTTTTTTTCTACATAGACGCGATAAACCATGTTTCCCCCTACTCGTTATTTGTTCTCGATGGCGGCCAAAGCGGCTGCGCCGATGTCTCTGCGATAAAATTCGTTTTCGAAGCGGACTCTGGAAACGTCCTGATAGGCGTTCGTTATCGCCAGTTTCAAGTCTCTGCCGGTGCATGTCACTCCGAGCACTCTGCCGCCGTTTGTGAGCAGGCGGCCGTTGATTTCCTTTGCTCCCGCGACGTAGATATTATGCATGTCCTCAGGGATGTAGATCTCGTACCCTTTTTCGTATTTGACGGGATAGCCTTTGGAGGCGACGACTATGCAGCAGGCGCAGTCGTCTGAGAATCTGACGTCAGCCTCGGCGAGAGTCCCTTCTGTGACATGCATCATGATGTCCAGGAGATCGCTCTCGAGGAGCGGCAGAACGACCTGAGTCTCCGGATCGCCGAAACGGCAGTTGTACTCGATGACCTTAGGTCCGTCTTTTGTTATCATCAGTCCGAAATACAGACATCCTCTGAATGGTCTGCCTTCGGCGTTCATCGCCTTTATCGTCGGAAGGAATATCTCTTTCATGCACCTGTCCGCGATTTCAGGAGTATAGTAAGGGTTCGGAGCTACAGCACCCATGCCTCCCGTGTTCGGCCCTTTGTTTCCGTCCAAAGCGCGCTTGTGGTCCATAGATGAGACCATCGGGACGATAGTGTTACCGTCGGTGAACGAAAGCACCGAGACCTCCGGCCCTTCGAGATACTCCTCGATAACGACTTTTGCTCCGCTGTCCCCGAACTTGCGGTCCTGCATCATCGATTTTACGGCGGCTTTAGCGTCGTCGACCGTCTCAGCGATTGTGACGCCTTTGCCCAGCGCAAGACCGTCCGCCTTTACGACAATAGGCGGCTTCCGGGTATCGAGATATTCGAGAGCTTTTCCCATATCCGTGAAAACTTCGTATGAAGCCGTAGGAATGCCGTATTTCTTCATCAGATCTTTGGCAAAAGACTTGCTCGCTTCTATCAAAGCGGCGTTTTTATGCGGACCGAACGAAGGTATGCCGACTGCTTCCAGCATATCGACGAGTCCCAGAGCGAGCGGGTCATCAGGCGCGACTATGGCATAATCGATCCTGCTCTTCTGAGCAAAATCGACTATAGCGTCAAGATCCGTAGCTCCTATGTCGACGCATTTCGCGTCCCGTGCGATCCCACCGTTGCCGGGAAGAGCGTATATCATATCGACAGATTTGTTTTCTTTGATCTTTCGAATGATGGCGTGCTCTCTTCCGCCGCCGCCAACTACCATAACTTTCATTTACAGTCTCAGCTCCTTTCTAAATGATGGAATAGTACGGTTGATGATCAATGATGGAACAGCCTTATCCCCGTAAATGCTGTTACCATATTATATTTATTGCAAACCCCTATAACATTATCGTCTCTTACCGAACCTCCCGGTTCAGCCACGTAAGAAACACCGCTCTTGTGAGCGCGTTCGATGTTGTCCCCGAACGGGAAGAATGCGTCGCTTCCTATAGATACTCCCGTGATATTCGACAGATACTTCTTCTTTTCTTCTTCCGTGAAAGGTTCAGGGCAGCGCGTGAATACTCTCTGCCAGTTCCCGTCTGAAAGAAGGTCTTCGTATTCGTCTCCCAGATACAAGTCGATGGCGTTGTCCCTGTCAGGACGGCCGAGGCCTTCGCGGAACGGGAGCTCGAGTACTTTCGGCGCCTGCCGCAGATGCCAGAAATCAGCTTTGTTCCCGGCCAGCCGCGTGCAGTGGATGCGCGACTGCTGCCCGGCTCCTACACCTATCGCCTGCCCTCCCTCGGCAAAGCATACCGAGTTGGACTGCGTATATTTCAATGTTATGAGCGCTACGATGAGGTCGCGCTTTGCTTCATCGGTCAGCACTTTGTTCTCCGTGACTATATTCGAGAGGCATGTTTCGTCTATCACGCAGTTGTTGCGTTTCTGTCTGAAAGTGACGCCGAATACCTGCTTCGTTTCAAATTCGGCCGGTATGTAATCTTTATCTATCTTGATGATATTGTAATTGCCTTTTTTCTTTTTCTTCAGTATCTCGAGGGCTTCAGGCGTGTAATCCGGTGCGATGATCCCGTCCGAGACTTCGCGTTTGAGTATCCTCGCGGTGACAGCGTCACAAGTGTCGGAAAGCGCGGCAAAATCGCCAAAAGAGCTCATCCTGTCGGTTCCTCTCGCTCTGGCGTACGCGCAGCCGATTGGAGAATCGTCCAAACCTTCGATGTCGTCGGCAAAAACAGCTTTTTTAAGGGCCTCAGGCAGAGGCACGGCGACCGAAGCCGAAGTAGGACTTACGTGTTTGAACGAAGCTGCCGCGGGAAGTCCGAGACTCGACTTAAGCTCCTTGACGAGCTGCCAGCTGTTGAAAGCGTCGAGGAAATTGATATACCCCGGCCTTCCGTTCAAAATCTCGATAGGCAGATCGCCGCCGCCTTCCATATATATTTCTGCCGGTTTTTGATTTGGATTGCATCCGTATTTGAGTTCAAAATTCTTCATTTGACTTTTCTCCGTCACGTACTTGCTTCCGCGTTTTATCGGTTCTATTTGCTTTGAGTTTTACAGCTTTTATTACACTGTGCTCGATCTCTTACTCGTTTTTGTTTTTGATGATTCTCTCTGTTTTGCCTGTTTTTACGTCGATGTAACCGACCGCAAGAGAGACTTTGTTGTCCGCGTCAAGGCTATCCCATATTTCAGAGACAAACTCTGAAGGCTCCTCGGGTATCGCGATGCGGCGCGGTTCGCCCGTGAACGAAGGCAGAGGCTCGCCGTCCGAATCGTAAGTGCTGATGAAATGACCGACACCCTCTTCCGCTTCGTATTCGAAAAACTGTCTGACGGCGGCGCCGCTCGTTTTGCCGGAACGTTTCAATATGCTCAGTTTATATGAGTATTTCCCGTCAAAATCCATTATACCGCTTATCCTCGGCGTGCAGTTAGGAGCGTCGGGTTCGTATGTTCTGGTGCGGAGCGCTTCTTCAAAAGTCTTTCCGTTTTCGAGGAAATCGACGACGGTATCGGTCTGATCTCCGTTGGTGACGACCAAATTATTCCCGGCTCGCCGTATCGGCCGATAGATTATGAGCGACGGATCGGAAACCTTCGACTCGTCGAACGGTTTGATGATGAGGCCGTCGTCTTCCGGGATAAAAACGCGGTTGCGGCTGTTTTCAGAACGGCCCGAGATAAAGTACGCGTATACCGCACGCCCGTCAGGTGCGGTTCCGAGCGCGATACCGCGGCCGAAATATTTTGAGGTTTTGAGAAGCGAACCGATGGAATCGACAGGACTGATTATTTTGCGGCTGATGTTTTCAACGCACAGCGGCAGTATCACCCACTCAGCCTGCTCCATTACGCGGCGCTGGAGAGTTTCAGGCGTATCGCCGTCCCATACCATGACCGGTTTCTGCGCGATTATCGCGCCTCCGTCCGGTTCTTCCGTCACGTAATGCACTGTTGCGCCTGTGACTTTTACGCCCGCGGCGAGCACCTTTTCATGAACGTGCAGACCGTAGCAGCCTTTGCCGCAGAAAGAAGGTATGAGCGCCGGGTGTATGTTTATTATCCTTCCTTCGAATTCTCTGCAGAACTCGGGCGAAAGTATCTTTAGAAATCCGGCAAGAACTATTAGGTCGATATTCTCGGCCTTGAGTTTATCCGTCAGTTCTTTCTCGTCTTTGAACAAGAATGTCTCTACGCCTTCGGATTCCGCTCTTTTGAGAGCGTACGCTTTAGGGTTGTTCGAAGCGGTCAGGACTACTTTGCCGCTCTTTATCACACCGCTCTTTTCGGCGTTCAAAATCGCCTGAAGATTTGTTCCGCCGCCTGAGACGAGTACAGCGATACGGCATTTCGTCAGCATAATTCGACCCCTTCTTCCGATTTTTCCGTGCGGCCGAGGACATAGGCGTCTACGCCGTTTTCTTTAAGCAGCGATACCGTCCTGTCGGCATCTTCCTCGGATACGACGCACGTCATGCCGACTCCCATATTGAAAGTGTTGAACATATCTCTTTCAGGGATGTTTCCTGTCTTGGCTATGAGATCGAAAATCGGGAGCACCTTGACGTCTGATTTGGCTATCTTTACGCCCATTCCCGCCGGGAGACTGCGCGGGATATTCTCGAAAAATCCGCCGCCCGTGATGTGAGCGACAGACTTGACATTCACCTCTTTGAACAGCGCGAGCATCGGCTTTACATAAATTTCCGTAGGCGTCAGCAGAGTCTCGCCCAGCGATTTTCCTCCCAGTTCAGGCACCGGCTTCCCGAGGTCGGCATGCTCTACGTCGAATATCTTTCGGACAAGCGAGAATCCATTTGAATGCACCCCTGAAGAAGGAAGCGCTATCAAAACGTCGCCCTCTTTGATTTTGTTCTTGTCGAGGACTTTAGACTTGTCTACGATGCCGCAGGCGAATCCGGCGAGATCGTACTCGTCTTCCGGATAAAAGCCCGGCATTTCGGCTGTTTCGCCGCCTATGAGCGCACTCTCGGCTTTGACGCACCCGTCGCAGACACCTTTTACGATATCCGCTATCTTCTCAGGTGTGTTTTTGCCGCAGGCGATGTAATCTAAGAAGAAAAGAGGCTTCGCGCCGACACAGATAATATCGTTCACACACATGGCTACGCAGTCGATGCCGACCGTGTCGTGCTTGTCCATCAGGAACGCTATCTTCAGTTTCGTGCCGACTCCGTCAGTACCGCTTACGAGCACGGGAGTGCCGATATTCGTGATATCGGGCTCGAACAGTCCCCCGAAACCTCCGATATCCGGAGCGTTGCCGAATACCGCGGTCTTTGCGATATGCTTTTTCATCATCTCGACTGCTCTGTAGCCGGCGGTGATATCGACGCCCGCTTCTTTGTAACTTTCGCTGAAACTCTTAGGCATTTTCTCCTCCCGTTTCGCGTTCCTTCTCGCGTATCTTATGTTCAAATTTGTTTTTTTCAGTGACCTTCGGCGTTTCCGTAGGGTATCTTCCGCTGAAGCATGCAGAACAGTATCCTTCCTCCGGCTTTTTACCGAGTATCATGCAGAGGTGATCGACGCTCAGGTATCCGAGGCTGTCGGCTCCGACTACGCTCGCTATTTCGTCGAGTTTATACCTGCAGGCGATGAGATTGTCGCGTGAATCGATATCCGTGCCGTAATAGCATGGATTCATGAATGCAGGCGCGGAAGAACGGACGTGTATCTCCGTCGCACCTGCTTCGCGAAGAAGTTTGATGATTCGAGAGATCGTGGTGCCGCGGACTATGGAATCGTCGACCAGAACGACGCGCTTGCCGGCGACCGTGTCTTTGAGCGCGTTCAGTTTTATCCTGACTTTGTCTTCGCGGTTGCCCTGACCCGGCGCGATGAACGTCCTGCCTATATATTTGTTCTTTATGAATCCGATGCCGTATGGGATACCGGACTGCTGAGCATATCCTATCGCGGCGCTTATCCCGGAATCCGGGACGCCGACGACTACGTCGGCCTGCACGGGATGTTCCATCGCAAGACATGAGCCGGCGGCTTTTCTGGCCTGGTGGACGCTGATGCCTTCGATTACGGAATCCGGCCGAGCAAAGTAGAGATATTCGAAGATGCAGATCTTATGAGGTACCTGTCCGCAGTGATCCCTTATCGATCTCGGACCGCTGCGGTCGATAACGAGTATCTCGCCGGGGTCGATGTCGCGGACCAGTTTGGCGCCCGTGGCGTCCAGAGCGCATGATTCGGAAGCGATGATATACGCTCCGTCATCTTCTCTTATCCCGTAGCAGAGAGGCCTGAACCCGTGCGGGTCGCGGACCGCGATGAGTTTTGTCGGTGACATTATCACGAGTGAATAAGCTCCGACCAGTTTGTTCATCGCTTTGTCTACGGCTTCCTCTATCGAAGAACTGTTGATGCGCTCTTTGGTGATGATATATGCGATGACTTCAGTGTCTATCGTGGTGTGAAAAATAGAGCCCTCGAGTTCCAGTTCGGTCCTGAGGTCGTATGAATTGACAAGATTGCCGTTGTGGGCTATGGCCATGCGGCCTTTATGATGATTTATGACTAGCGGCTGGGAATTGTTCCTGTTGTTGACGCCGGTGGTGCTGTATCTGACATGGCCGACCGCGATATTTCCGCGCCCGAGGTCGTTCAAAATCTGGGAATCGAAGACGTCGTTAACGAGGCCTTTATCTTTATATGAACTGAAGACCCCGTCATCGTTGACTACGATACCGCAGTTTTCCTGTCCTCTGTGCTGAAGCGCGAAAAGCCCGTAATACGTCGTGTACGCGACATCTTCGGTCTTGCCGGTGTAGATTCCGTAAAGCCCGCATTCTTCTCTGAGATCGCTCATTTCCGTGAATCTCCTTAATTGTTGAACATGTCTTCGATGGCAGCGTTCTTTTCCAGTACTTTGGCCGATCCCTCCATCCGTCTCTCCAAAAGTTTCTTTGAGAGTTCTTCGTCGGAAAGCGCAAGTATCTCGGCCGCAAGAAGCGCGGCATTTTCGGCTCCGTCTATGGCGACCGTCGCGACAGGGATGCCGCCCGGCATCTGGACTGTGGATAGAAGTGAATCGAGTCCGTCGAGCGTGGAACTCTTGATAGGGATACCTATCACCGGAAGCGTCGTGTTTGCGGCGATTGCGCCGGCAAGATGCGCCGCCTTACCAGCCGCCGCGATAATGACACCGAAACCGTTGTCTGCCGCGGATATCGTGAAATCCTTGGTTTCTCCCGGCGTGCGGTGCGCCGAATAGACGTGTGCTTCAAAAGGGATATCGAGACTTTTCAGGGTATCTATTGCTTTCTTGACTACAGGAAGATCGCTGTCGGAACCCATGATAACTGCAACTTTTTTCATCATGCCCCCTGCCTGTGCGGAAATTTACGCACTTTAAATGAATAAAATCATTAGAGAATAACTGCCTATTAATACTTTATCACTAGAATTTTTTTGCTTCAACGGAAGTTCATGTTTTTGGCTGTTTTTTTGAGAAAAACGGCTGATACAGACAGAAAAATAAGAAAAATGCGAACTATTATCCGCAAATTACGTGGATTAGTTCGCATTTATTAGCTGCCGCTTTTTTCCGCTGTTTCGCTCTGCATCCGCTCTTTCATGTTTTTTTCTCGGTCGAGATAAGTTTGGAGTATGAGTACCGCAGCCTGTTTGTCGACGAACTTCTTGCGCTCTCTCCTGTCCAGATCGGCGGAAATCAAAACATCTTCCGCGATGACCGTGGTAAATCGCTCGTCCTGCCACACGACGCTGACGTCGGCAAGCGAATTGCTCCTGAGTTTGTTTTCGAGGCGGGTGCGGAATTCGCGCACTTTCTCAGTCTGGGGGCTGTCATCGCCGTTTAATTTGAGAGGAAGTCCTATGACGACGGTGTCGCAGTCGTACTCTCGCACAAGGTCTACTACCCTGCCGGTATCTTTTTTTATGCCGACGCGCTCTATAGTCGTTACGCCCTGTCCTGTTATTCCGAGTTCATCGCTGACCGCGACTCCTATCGTTTTATCACCCACGTCGAGGGCGATCTTCCGCTTCATATATCTCTCCGTCAAATCCGCTTTTCGGCACAATAACACACTTGAGCGCAGTTTCTGTCAAAAAAGCGGCAGGCACATTACGTGTCCTGCCGCCTGTATCGTTCCTTACAACTATTTCTTCAGGTAATCTTTAAGAATTTCCTCTACGAGATCGGCGCGGTCGATACGGCTGATCATCATGCGGGCATTGTTGTGGCTCGTTATGTAGGAAGGATCTCCGGAAAGAATGTATCCGACCATCTGATCGATCCCGTTGTAGCCTCTTTCTTCCAATGCCTTATAGACGAGTTCGAGGACTTCTCTGGTTGTTTTTTCCTGCGCTTTGGTAGTGTCGAACATGATAGTGTTTCTTTCCATAACTCAAGACCTCCCTAAGTGTTAAGAAAATTATACTACCGCAAGAGACTTTCCGCAAGGTCAAACGCCTCTTCTATCTTTGAAGCATCCGGAGCGCCTGCCTGAGCGAAATTCGGACGACCTCCGCCTCCGCCTCCGCAGAGTGAAGATATCTCTTTTATCATTTTACCCGCATGTTTACCTTTTTTAACAAGGTCGTCTGTCAGAGAAATCAGGAAAATGACTTTCCCTTTGTTTTCCGAGGCAAATACCACCGCGGAACTTCCCGCCGCCTGTTTGACTTTGTCCGAGAGTTCTCTCAGGTCGGACGCATCTGTGTTCTTAAAGCGTTTTGTTATGAGTTTTGCACCGTTGACATCTTTTGCAGACGCTACGATGTCGCCTATTTCTCCGCTCATGCCGGCTTCTTTTGCTGCTTTGAGGGCTTTCCTCGCTTCCTTCAGTTCATCGGCGAGAGCCGCGGCCTTTGAAGACAGCGCGTTCGGTGCGCATTTCAGAGCGGCGCAGGTCTTATCTATCTCTTCATCTTTTTCCGTGAGTGAATCGTAGATGCCTGACGCGGTAACAGCTTCTATCCTTCTGACACCGGAAGCGATGCCTGCTTCCGAAATAATCTTAAATGCACCTATCTCACCCGTATTTGCGACGTGAGTGCCTCCGCAGAGTTCTTTGCTGTAATCGCCGCAGCAGACCATCCTTACGACATCGCCGTATTTTTCGCTGAACAGCGCCATAGCGCCCGATTTTTCGGCTTCTTCGACGGAGGTCTCGATAGTTATTACAGGTACGAACAGAGAAATCTGCTCGTTCACCATAGCCTCGACTTCAGATATCTGTTCGGCAGTCAGCGGCTCGTAATGCGTAAAATCGAATCTAAGCTCGCGTTCATTGACGAGAGAACCGGCCTGCTGTACATGTTCGCCGAGCACTGTCCTGAGCGCTTTCTGGAGCAGATGAGTCGCGGTGTGGTTCCTTGCCGTCAGATGGCGTTTCTTGACGTCGACGGACGAATGCACGATATCGCCTTCCGCAAATGTTCCTTCGAGCATCTTCACTTTATGCGCGAAAACACCGTCCGATTTAGTGACGGATATTACCTCAGCCTTTGCACCGGTTGTTGACATAATACCTGTATCGCAAACCTGTCCTCCGCTTTCGGCGTAGAACGGGGTCTTGTCGAGGTAGACCGTGGCGGAATCATCTTTTGATTCTATGAGCAGAATCCTGCCGTCGTCTTCGAGTTTTTCATATCCGGTGAAAACTGTCTTAGGCAGATCGACTTCGCCCGCATTGTTTTCCCAGCCTTCTTCGTCGCTCTGCTTCCTGCCGCCTCTGGCCGTTTCTTTCTGCTGTTTCATCTTCTCGGCAAAGCCGTCCATGTCCGCGGTCATGCCGTTTTCGGAAAGTATCTCGCGGGTGAGTTCGGGCGGGAATCCGTAAGTATCGTACAGTTTGAACGTCTTTTTACCGTCGAGGACAGTCTGTCCGTCCTTCTTCAGTTCTTCGACGTATTCGTTGATGATGTTCTGACCTTGATCTATTGTCTTTTCAAACTTTTCTTCCTCTGTCGCGATGACTTTTTTGATAAGAGGGCGTTTCTCGACGATCTCAGGGTAAGCTTCGCCCGAGACTTCGATGACTTTATCGGCGAGGTCGGAAAGGAAACCGCTCTCGATGCCGAGAGTCCTTCCGTGACGCGCCGCGCGTCTTATGAGGCGCCTCAGTACATATCCCCTGCCTTCATTTGATGGGATGATGCCGTCCGCTATCATGAAAACCATCGAGCGCAGGTGGTCGGTGATTATCCTGACAGAAACATCTGTCGACTCTGTCCCCGGTTTTTCGTACTCTATTCCCGCTCTCGCGAGGACAGCATCCAGAATATGCCTTATCGTGTCGACGTCAAAAATAGAATTGACGCCCTGCATAACGCATGCGATCCTCTCCAGTCCCATGCCCGTATCGATGTTCGGATGAGCCAGATCGCTGTACGAACCGTCTTCTTCTTTGGAAAACTGCGTGAACACGTGGTTCCATATCTCCACGTATCTGTCGCAGTCGCATCCCGGTCTGCACGTCGGCTTGCCGCATCCGTATTCTTCACCGCGGTCGTAGAATATCTCCGAATCAGGTCCGCACGGGCCGAGCCCTATCTCCCAGAAATTATCTTCTTTCCCGAGTCTGATGATATGCTCGTCCGGCATACCTATCTCTCTCCAGATCTTGTATGCCTGTTCGTCGTCCAGATATATTGTCGCCCAGAGTCTGTCGGGATCGATGCATAAGACTTTAGTAAGGTATTCGTATCCCCAGTTCAGAGATTCCTTCTTAAAGTAGTCTCCAAAGGAAAAATTTCCGAGCATTTCGAAGAAAGTGCCGTGCCGGGCTGTTTTGCCGACGTTGTCGATGTCGCCCGTCCTGATGCATTTCTGGCATGTCACCATGCGCTTTGAAGGCGGCGTCTCTGCTCCCGAAAAGAATTTTTTAAGCGGAGCCATTCCCGAATTGATTATCAAAATAGACTTATCGTCTTTTGGAATGAGCGATGCGCTCTTTCCGAGATAGTGTCCTTTGCTCACGAAAAAATCGAGAAATGATTTTCTGATGTCGTTTAAGCCGGTCTTTGCCAAAGTAAGATCCTCCTGTATATATGAATGCACCATGACATTATATCACTTTTGTCTCACGCGGAGTGCGGAATATGCGGAATATCAGATGTATACCTGTTCTTCTATCCGTTGCTTCCCTGCGTCGAACTGTCAGTCGTATCAGTTCCCTGATCAGTCGTCGATGTATCATCAGTCGATATTTTCTGCTTCCAGGACCATGTAGAGCATGAGCGATACGGGTCGAAGTACAGCGGCGAGCCCGAACTTTGGAAGGTGTCCACCGCCATGAAAGTGTAGTTCTTATAGCAAATCGGGAAATACGGCGCATCTGAGTTTATCTTTGCCTTCAAAGACTCGAACGCGGTCCTCTGCTGTTCCGGCGTCAAAGCAGTCTCCAACGCGGCGAGGAGCGAATCGGTTTCCGCATCGGAATATTTCGCGTAATTTCCCGAGGAGAAAAGAACGGAAAGATTGAACTGTTTGTCGAAGCGGTACCCGTATATGAACATATCGAAGTTGCCCGCCTTAAGCGCGGCGTCAAACTCCGCCTGCGAAAGAGCATTCACCACGACAGTTATCCCCATTTCCTCAAGCGATTTCGCTATGAGGTCAGCCGCGTCCTTCCTGCTCACGTTGTCGGAATTTACGATAATGGTCAATGTTATCGGAGTGCCGTCCGAATTCTCTCGAACGCCGTCGCGGTCCGAATCGACGAGTCCCATTTCATTAAGGAGATCCTCCGCTTCATTAGGCTTATATTCTAGGTCGTGATTTTCCGCAGCTCCGAGGAAATTCGGGAAATACACAGAATCCGAAGCCGTTCCGGCTCCTCCGTAATCTTCTTCGATTATCCTCGAGACGTCGACCGATTTTGCTATCGCCCTTCTCATGCGCGAATCGGAAAGGAGCCCTTTAGAACAGTTGAATCCGACATACTCCAGCTCGGAAGAAACGACCTGTTCGCTGTAAAGAGAACGGTCTTCGGCGATGACAGCGCCGTCTGAATCTTTATACAGGAAAGCGGTCACGGAATTCATGGTTATGAAGCCCGGAATATGAGATTTATCGCTCGTTATCTTTACCGTGATCGGGAGTTTAGGTTTCCCGCCGTAATAATACTCGTTCGGAACGAGTTTGAGGTATCCTTCTTCTTCGGAATATGTAGAATATGCATACGGTCCCGTACCTATAGCAAAATCCTCTCCTGTTTCATATAAGTCATAAGATATTATCGGAAAGACCAGATTGTCCAGCGAAGCGTCGGCAGGCGACGAGAAATATATTGTAAAGTTCCTGTCATCGCTTATCTCGACAGAGTCTATCTTTGACGCGTAAGCGTAGTAAGGGGACGATGACCCGACCTGCTTTATCTCGCGGACCGACTGTCTGACATCATAGGAAGAAACGGCTGTGCCGTCTGAAAAAAAGGCGTCTCCGCGCAGACTTATCGTAACTGTCCCGGCTTCTGTATCCGTGCTGTAAGTGCTTACGAGATCAGGCTTTATGTTCAGCGTCGAGTCGAGTTTGAAAAGGCTCCCGTATATGATATTGTTGAGATATATTATATCTTCGTCGGAAGACGCATAGACGTTGAAACTGCGGGGATTATACATGGCAAGATATATCTCGTCCGCGTCCTCATATACGTCTGTGCTGCTCGTGCCGCCGCTCTGAGAATCTTTGTCCTCGGTTATTATCTTATACATCGCCACGGAACCGGCGATGACGGCTGCGATAACAACTATCGCAACGATGTGCATCTGAAGGAATTCGGCGAATTTCGCGAATCCCTTTTTTTTCATATCGTCTTTGTAATTGAGCATGTATGTGATTTGAGATCTTCGTATTTATCCAAAAGTTCGTGAAGCTGCTTATAAGTGTTTTCGGGTGCCCCGCTGTTGTCGATGACATCATCGGCAAGGACAGCCTTTTCCTCCTGCGGCATCTGGCTGTTTATTCTTTCAAGAACTTTTTCGCGCGTCGTGCCGTCTCTTTCCATAACTCGCTTAATGCGCGTTTCGAGGCTGCAAGTGACCAAAAGTGTCCTGTCGAATATATCTTCGCTTTCCGTCTCGAACAAAAGCGGCATATCGACGAAGACGGTCTCGCTGCTTCCCTGCGATTCTAGGCGCGCCAGATCGGATGCTGCCTCGTCGATGACCCTCTGAGTGACGATATTTTGAAGTTTCAGCCGTTTTTCTTTGTCGCAGAAGACAATGGCCGCCAGCGCTTTTCTGTCCAGAGAACCGTCATTTTTTATGATCTCGCTGCCGAAGTTCTCGGCGAGTTCGTCTAAGACCGGGCTCCCCTTTTCCGTCATTCTATGCGCGATCTTGTCGCAGTCTATCACGCGGTATCCGAGCCTTTCGAGTTCGGAGGATACGGTCGATTTGCCGCTTCCTATCCCGCCTGTGAGCCCGATGGATAACATCTTTTTCATTTCAGGTCGTACCATGTCTTGCCGCTGTTCAGACTGCATTCGAGTTTGACTTTGAGTTCCATAACATTCTCCATGCAGTCCGTGAGCAGTTTCTCCGCCTGGTCCTTCTCATCTTCCGGTACATCTAGGATCAGTTCGTCATGCACCTGCAGTATAAGTCTGGACTTCATGCCACGTTCCCTCAATGCTTCGTGAACGCTTATCATCGCAAGTTTGATGATGTCGGCCGCGCTCCCTTGGATAGGGCTGTTCATCGCCAGTCTTTCGCCCAGACTGCGCGTCATGAAATTGGAAGACTTGAGTTCGTGGATATATCTGCGGCGTCCGAGGATAGTAGTCGTGTATCCCTTTTCTTTTGCCGACGCCACTTCTCCGTCCATGAACTTTTTGACTGCTTCGTGCTTTGAAAAATAGTCTTTTATATAATTCTCGGCGTCCTTCCTGCTGATATGGAGTTCCTCGGAAAGCCCGAATCCGCTCATGCCGTAGATGACTCCGAAATTGACGGCCTTTGCCCTGCTCCTGTCGAGAGGCGTTACTTTGTCGTAATCGATGCCGAAGACGCGCGCTGCCGTCGCTCTGTGGATGTCTTCGCCGTTGTTGAAGGCTTTGATGAGGTTCTCATCCTCGGACAGATGCGCAAGCACGCGGAGTTCTATCTGCGAATAGTCGGAACCCACGAGAATAAAATCATCCCCGCGAGGTATGAATGACTTCCGCAGCAGCCTTCCGTATTCGTCGCGCACAGGTATGTTCTGCAGGTTCGGCTCCGTACACGATATCCTTCCCGTAGCGGCGACCGTCTGACGGAAATGCGGCCTTATCTTTTCGCCGTCGCCGATGAGCGGGATGAGCCCGTCGACGTAAGTGCTCTTGAGTTTTGTCAGAGACCTGTAGTTCAGTATCATCTGAACGATAGGGTCCTTGCCGCGTATTTTCTCGAGCACATCGGCGCTGGTGCTGTATCCCGTCTTAGTCTTCTTGCCGGCAGGCAGCCCCATTTTTTCAAAGAGTATGACTCCGAGCTGCGAAGGCGAATTGATGTTGAATTCCTCGCCGGCCCGCTCGTATATCTCCTTTGAAAGGACATCTATCTGAGCGTCCAGTTCTCTGCCGAAAGCCGCCAGCGAATCCCTGTCGACGCGGAATCCCTCATACTGCATCGACGCCAAGACCCCGACCAGAGGAAGTTCAGCCCTCTCAAACACTTCGGAAAGCCCGTCTTTCTTTATCTGCTCGCGCTGGATAGGCGCGATATCTCTGGCGGCCGAAAGGAATGTGAATCCATACTCGGCTTCTCTGCCTGAGTTATCCGAGAACAGGTCGGTCTGCGCCGTGCTCTCCGAATATTCCTTCTCGTCAGGTATCTCCGTCCCGAATTTCTCCATGTACTGGACTTTCAGGCTGTAATTGGATTTAGAAGGGTCGATGACGTAAGCGGCGACTTCCGTATCGTGCGCGGTGTCAAAATGCGTCATACCGCGGAACATCAGCGCGTAGTATGTCTCGCAGAGAGAATGTCCCGAGAACTTAAAACCTCCTTCTTTCAGGAAATCAACTGTCTTCACGAGGACATCTTCACGTCCGGCACAGTTTATGTGGTAATACCTGCCTCCGCCTATCATGCTTATGCCTGTAATCTCAGGTGCATGGATGTGCGAACCGTCTGAAAACACTTTGATGAAAACTTCCGAGCCGCGTTCGATGGCGTCGAGCGCGGAAAGGCCTTTTTCATCTGAAATTTCTATCTTTTCGGTTATCTCAGAAACGCGATCCGTCCCTTTGGCCGGTTCCTTCGCCGGAGCGGAAAGGTGCAGGCGTTTCAGGAAACTGTAGAACTCGAGGTCTGAAAGCATCTTTACGAGTTTCTCGTTGAACGGGTCTTCTATCTTCATGCTCTCGATATCGAATTCGATGGGGACTTCCGTGATTATCGTCGCCAGTCTCTTGCTCTCCAGAGCCTGTGCCGAGAAGGTTTCGACTTTCTCTTTGAGCGAATCGGGTTTTATCTCGTCGGTTCGAGTGAGCATTTCTTCGATAGAGCCGAACTGTTTGATGAGTTTGATGCCGGTCTTTTCGCCGACTCCCGGGATGCCCGGGATGTTGTCGGATGAGTCGCCCATGAGACCTTTGAGATCTATGAACTGCTTCGGCGTCATCTCGTAACGCTCTTCGACTTTTTTGGCGTCGTACAGCTCGAATTCCGAAATTCCTTTTTTGGTAATTAGAACGCGGGTAATATCAGACGCGAGCTGCAGAGCGTCCCTGTCACCCGTTATTATCAGCGGTCCGTAACCCTCTTTTTCGGCGCGGGAAGCGACCGTGCCGATTATGTCGTCTGCCTCGAATTTATCTATCTCGAGGTTTGTGATGTTCATCGACGAAAGGACATCCTTCATGATAGGGATCTCCATCGCCAGTTCCGGCGGCATCTTGCGCCTGCCGGCTTTGTATCCCGCATAGGCGTCATGCCTGAAAGTCGGAGTCTTGCGGTCCCATGCGACGGCGATATATCCCGGATCGTAGTCATCTAACATCTTCAGGAGCATGTTGAAAAATCCGTAGATGCCCTGAGTGTAGACGCCGTCCTTTGTTATCATCGGGCGCTGCATGGCGTAATATGCTCTGTTTATCAGGCTGTTGCCGTCGATGATGATGATCGTTCCGTTGTTCATATCTCTTCTCCGGAAATATCGTAGTCAAAAGCGTCGGTTATCTTTACGTCGGCAAAATCACCCTGTTCGTGTTCTGCCTCAGAAGTGAATATCACAGAGTTATCTATCTCGGGAGCGTCGTATTCGGTCCTGCCGTAATATGAGCCGTCTTCGTCTTTTCCGTCGACAAGCACTCTGTACGTTTTGCCTATCATCTCTTCGTTGTGGGCGCGCGATATCTCCATCTGGCGCGTCATGATGCCGTCAAGCCTGCTCTGCTTGACATCCTCGTCTATCTGACACGGCATCTCGGCGGCAGGCGTGCCCTCCTCGCGCGAATAAGCAAAGACTCCGAGCCTGTCGAATTTCTCTTTCTCTATGAAATCCGCGAGTTCTTCGTAGTCTTCCTCTGTCTCGCCCGGGAATCCGACAATGAAAGTGGTCCTTATCCTGATTCCGGGAATGCGTTTTCTGAGTTTATTGACCGTATTTTCTATGGACTCGCGTGTCGTATGCCTGTTCATGGCTTTTAAAACACGGTCCGAAGCGTGCTGCAGAGGTATGTCTATGTATTTGCATATCTTCGGCTCGGCGGCGATAGTATCGATGAGTTCATCCGTGATGCGCTCGTCGTAGCAGTACATGAGCCTTATCCATTCTATGCCGTCGATATCGCAAAGTCTGCGGAGCAGTTCGGGAAGCATCTGTTTACCGTAGATATCGATGCCGTAATATGTCGTGTCCTGCGCTATCAAAACGAGTTCGCGGCAGCCGGCGGCGGCCATTTCTCCAGCCTCGGCGACGCAGTCCTCTATCCTCTTGCTTCTGTATTTTCCGCGTATCTCAGGTATAACGCAGTAAGTGCAGCGGTTGTTGCAGCCTTCCGCTATCTTCAGCGTAGAAGAATACGGCGAAGACGAAAAGCGGCGCGATGCCCTGACGAGCGTCCCGCTGCCGCAGGAGCCCGCATAGACTTCGCGTCTGCCGTCTGCCGCGATACCGATTAATATCTCGGGGAGCTTCTCGTACTCGTTTACACCGACAAAACAGTCCGCTTCGGGAAGATCGTCAAAGAGTTCTTTGGCATATCTCTGGGCGAGGCATCCTGCGACGACGAGTTTTGCGCCTTCGCGTCTGGCGTTGTTCATATCGAAGATATGCTCGATCGATTCTTTCTTTGCGTCTTCGATGAAAGCACAAGTGTTTACAATAATAAAAACAGCGTCCTCAGGGTCGTCGACTATCGAGAAACCCGCGCGTTCCAGCAGCCCGGCGGCATATTCGCTGTCGTTGACGTTCTTTGGGCATCCGAGCGTGTCGAAATACACGCTGCCGCCGCGATACGCACTGCCGTCACGAGACGCACTGCCTCCCTGCGTAGGCGCGCCGCCGTTCCGTTTTGGTGCCTTTGTTATATCAATATTCGACATCTTCGGAACCTGCCCTCCTGAGCGCCAGCTCGTCTTCAGACAGCAAAACCTGTCTCGGATGTGAACCGTCCTGAGGACCGACTACTCCCCTCGCCTCGAGATCGTCCATTATTCTGGCCGCGCGGTTGTATCCTATCCTGAATCTGCGCTGAAGCATGGAGACGGAAGCCTGACCTGCCTTTACAACGCAGTCTTCGGCGTCATTTATCAGTTCGTCGGAGTCGTCGCCCGATGAGCCGTTCCCGGAGCCGACCTGTCCGCGCTCTATCCTGTCGACGATGTCGCTCGAATAACTCACATCTTCGACCTGTTTCTTGACGTAATCTATCACGTCTCGTATCTCGGCGTCAGAAACAAAGCATCCCTGCACCCTGAGCGGTTTTTTGCCCATAGGCGCAAAGAGCATATCGCCTTTTCCGACGAGTTTTTCGGCGCCGCCCGTATCGAGTATGGTTCGGGAGTCGAACTGCGACGATACGGCAAAAGCGATCCTTGAAGGGATGTTCGCCTTTATCAGGCCGGTGACGACATCTACGGACGGTCTCTGGGTCGCGACTATCAGATGCATGCCCGCGGCTCTCGCCATCTGCGCGAGCCTGCAGATAGATTCCTCTACCTGTGACGGAGCAGCCATCATGAGGTCAGCCAGCTCGTCGACGATGATGACCACCTGAGGCATGACTTTGTCGGCCTCGCCGGTAGATCTCATCTTTGTGTTGTAACTTTCGAGGTCTCTGACGTGAGTCTCCGCGAATTTCTTGTATCTGTCTGTCATCTCGGTGACGGCCCAGTTAAGCGCCGCTGCCGCCTTTGACGGGTCGGTGACGACAGGTATGAGCAGATGCGGTATGCCGTTGTAATCTCCGAGTTCAACGACTTTAGGGTCTATCAAAACGAGTTTCACTTCATCCGGATCGGCTTTGTACAGGAAACTCATGATAATGCTGTTGATACAGACGCTCTTTCCGGAACCGGTGGAGCCCGCTATGAGAAGGTGCGGCATGTCCTTCAGGTTTGCGACGATGGAATTGCCGGAGATATCGCGGCCGACAGCAAACGATATCTTCGATTTCGCGTTCTGGAACGCATCGCTTTCGATTATCTCGCGCAAAGATACGGTCGTTATCTTATCGTTTTCTATTTCGATTCCGACGGCGTCCTTGCCCGGTATAGGAGCCTCTATCCTGATGCTCTTTGCCTTCATGCGCATGGCGATGTCGTCGGAGAGACTCGATATCTTGCTGACTTTGACGCCAATGGCCGGCTTGACTTCGTAACGAGTGACGGCCGGGCCGACCGTTACTTTTACGACGTCCGCGTCGACGTTGAAATTGCGGAGCGTCTCCTCGAGTACATTTGCCCTTGCCTGAAGAACCGCGCCTGATTCCGTCTGTCCCGCCCTGTATTTCGGCGCTTTGAGAAGACGGAGCGGCGGTTTTTTATATTTCGCAGTGTTTACTTTGTTGAAATCTGATTCGTCGAGTTTCGCCTCGCGCGCTTCTTTGGAGGAAAGTTTCGCGGCTCCCTCTTTCGCGGTTCCCGCGGCACCTGCGGCGTATGCCGCTCCGGCGTTCCCGCCGGCCCCTTCCGAGCCTGATATACCAGGTCTGTCGAAGCGTCCGAGCACGTCGGAACTCACCGGGCCGTCGGTGAAAGGATCAAAACTGTCCGAAGAAGTCCCTGCTGAAGGGTCGTAGAAATCGTCATCCGTAAGGCCGTATGATTTGCCTCCGGAAATGTTCGTCGTTCCGCTTGCGGAAACGTCGGCTGAAAGGCCGTAGCCCTCGGCTGATGATGCTTCAGGCTCGAGCCCGTAACTCTTTGCGGATGATGTTTCTGCCTCAAGTCCGTAGCCTTTTGCGGGTTCTGTTTCAGGTTCAAGTCCATATGAAATGACGCGTGAAGCAGATGGCTCGTCGACCGGAACACCGTTCTGAAGGGGACTGACCGAATCTCCGCCGATGTTATTTTCGTCTGATACGAATTCTATGAACGCCTTTTTTTCCGCGTCTGTGCGCTCGTGCGCTGATGGCGCCGCTCCTGCAGCCCCGAGCAAAGAAGAAGTCTGCGGAGCGCCGACGCCTGTGCCTGTCACAGGAATCGACTTTGCAGCCTGAGATTTATCTGTATAGATTCCCGCCTGAGAGGCCGGATTAGGTATAAGCGTAGGAGCTGTCTTTGCCGCGGAGCCGCCGTTGCGCTCCTGCTGCAATTTGATTTTTGCTTCGAGATAATCCTGCTTGCGCTGATCTTTCAGCCGCTGTTCTTCTTCCTTGCGGCGGCGCTCGAGTTCTTTGCTCCTGAGTTCGAGTTCCTGTGCATGGCGTTCTTCCTCGTCGCGGCGCTGCATCTCGATGCGCGCGGCCTTATCTTCCCTCTTCTGACGATGATTTTCTATCGCTTTTGAAACAGGAGTGTTGAGGACCAGAAGCAGGCAGATGAATATGATCGCTATAGCGGCGATAATGACGCCTGTCTTTCCGATTGCCTTTATCAAAACGTAATCGAGCATCATGCCGACGGCTCCGCCGCTATTAAGGGCTATCCCGTCGGTATAGAATGTTTTGACATCAAAATCGGGAAGCGTGCTTCCGTCGAAAAACCTTATCGAATTGAGCGTGCACATCATCAAAAATACGAGCACGCAGAGAAATACGCTGAGCCCGGAAATATGCGCGGCCTTTTTTAGCAGGAGCATGAGCCCGAATCCTATCAGATAAAAAGGCAGGACGATCCCTATCACGCCAAACGCTCCTCTGAGGAACTGACCTATCACGTCGCCGACTTCGCCGGCAGCCTTGAACTGGACTGCGACAAAGATAAAAGCTCCGAGGGCTATCAAAATAACTCCCCAGATATTGTCGATGACACCTCGCTCTGCACTCACGCTCTTCTGCGCGGCGGTCCTGCTTCTTGAGGCGCTTGATGACGTTGATTTAGATCTCGTCTGTTTTTTAGTAGCCAAAGGGAATTTCCTTTCAAATCAATTCGAATAAATATATAAACACTGACAATATTTAACGCTTATCGATCAATATTCGGCTCTTATCGCTATATAGTGCCGAACGGTATTTGACCATCACCGATATGACGCTGAGCGCACCTCGTTATTTATGAGCCTTCTTACCCATATTAACCAAATAATTTTACCACGGACAGCGCAGGATTTCAACAAAAGAGCGCTTTACGCGGGCGTATGGGGAAATTAAACGGCGCCTCCCCTGCTTTAGCAGGAAAGACGCCGTGATAAATCGATATTATCGAAGTCGATGTATCGTTTCTCTATCTATTCAGTAACTTATCAGCCGAAGATGCCGTTTCCGAAGAGAGGAGCGAATACTACAGCGACGATGGTCATGAGTTTGATAAGGATGTTCAGCGACGGGCCGGAAGTATCTTTGAACGGATCGCCTACCGTGTCGCCTACTACAGCAGCCTTATGAGGCTCTGAACCTTTGCCGCCGAAGTGTCCGGCTTCGATGTATTTCTTTGCGTTATCCCAGGCACCGCCGGAATTCGACATCATGATCGCGAGCATTACGCCTGAAGCGAGTGCTCCGCCGAGCGCGCCGGCGAGGGCTTCTTTGCCGAGGATGAATCCTACGAGAAGAGGAACTACGATTGCGAGGATCGCAGGGAGGATCATCTCTTTCAGAGCGGCCTGCGTGGAAATGCTGACGCATCTCTTATAGTCAGGCTTTGATGTACCTTCCATGATTCCTTTGTCTTCTCTGAACTGTCTCCTGACTTCCTCTATCATCTTGTTCGCCGCTTTGCCGACGGAACTCATGGTGAGTGCCGAGAAGATGAACGGAAGCATTGCACCGATGAAGAGCCCTACGATGACGATAGGATCGAGCAGGCTGACGATATCGATCTTTGCGACTTCCGCGTATGAAACAAAGAGTGCGAGCGCCGTAAGAGCCGCAGAGCCGATGGCAAAACCTTTGCCGATTGCAGCCGTCGTGTTGCCTACCGAATCAAGAGTATCTGTGATTTCTCTGACTTCCTCAGGGAGTTCGCTCATCTCGGCGATACCGCCCGCGTTATCGGAAACAGGTCCGTAAGCATCTACAGCGACCGTCATGCCGGTCGTCGAAAGCATACCCACCGCTGAAAGAGCGATGCCGTAAACGCCGCCGAAGTAATATGCGACGAGGATAGCAGCGCAGATAAGGAGTATCGGGAAAAGAACAGAGTTCATTCCTACGCTGAGTCCCGAGATTATCGTGGTCGCAGCGCCTGTCTGTGACTGGTCGGCGATCTTCTTTACATATCCGTAATCGGCGGAAGTATAGATCTCGGTTATCTTTCCGATGGCGATACCGCAGACGAGACCCGCGATGATAGCCCATGCGTAATTGTATCCGCCGAGGAGCTGCTTGCTCATCACTATCGAGCAGATGATGACGATAAGGCCGCTGATATAAGTACCGGTGTTCATGGCTTTGGAAGGATTGACTTTGTCGTTTCCTCTTACCATGAGAATGCCGAGGACCGACGCGATGATGCCGACTGCCGAAAGGAGCAGAGGGAAAAGCGCCGCAATATCTTCAGAGAACGAGTTACCGCTTGCCGCAACAGAAGCGAGCGTGATGGCCGAGATTATCGAACCGACGTACGATTCAAAGAGGTCTGAGCCCATTCCCGCTACGTCGCCTACGTTGTCGCCTACGTTGTCGGCGATAACGGCAGGGTTGCGAGGATCATCTTCAGGGATGCCGGCCTCTACTTTGCCGACGAGGTCAGCGCCTACGTCAGCCGCTTTAGTGTAGATGCCGCCGCCGACTCTTCCGAACAAAGCCATCGAAGAAGCGCCGAGTCCGAATCCCGTTACGCACTGCTGAACAGTCGTAAAATCGAGGACACAGAAGACGATGCCGAGTCCGAGCAGTCCGAGACCGGATACGCAAAGTCCCATGACGGAGCCGCTTCTGAAAGCGACTGCAAGGGCCTTAGGCATTCCGTGAGTCATGGCCGCATTCGCAGTTCTGACGTTGCCTTTGGTCGCGACGTTCATTCCGAAAAATCCCGCAAGTACGGAAAGGCATGCGCCTATCACGTACAGGATAGCAGTGACCCAAGAAACGAACAATCCAAGCACGATGAAGAGTAAGACGATGACGATAGCCATTATCTTATATTCGCTGTGCAGGAATGCCATCGCACCTTCTCTGATGTACCCGGAAATTTCTCTCATTCTCTCATTTCCGGCGTCCTGACGTCCGACCCAAGTCGCAAGAGCAAAGGCGACTGCGAGGCCGATCGCAGCACATACTGGAGCGATCCAACTCATAAGTAAATCATTCCCCTTTCATACAACAACATTAAGAGGCGTGTTACCGCCTCTTTGTTGCAAAGTTAATAAATAATAACGATAATATCGCAAAAGCGGCACGCCTACTCGGCGAATGCCACGATTACAACCGAAAGAACTATGAACGCTATCGCAGCGATGATCGTAAGGCGCTTGAGAAGTATGTCCTTTGCGCTCGCTCTCTTCTTTCCGAAAAGCTGTTCGGCTCCGCCCGTGATCGATCCCGACAGTCCGTCGCTGTTGCCGGACTGGAGCAGTACGCTGAAAATCAGGAATACGCTGACGATCGCCAAAATTATTTCCAAGGCTGTAAGCATTAGTTTCACCTCCAGAATTCTTGCCGAATTATTTTATCATAGAGGATATATGAAATCAATACCTGATTTTCGGCAATTCAGGCATTTTTCGGGCTTCCTGCGGTTCTGTTTTCAGGCGGCGTCTCACTCTCCGAGAACGAAACGTCTGACCGCTTCGTTGAAGCCTTCGCTCCGCTCGCCGGCGCAGACGTAATCGGCGACTGATTTCAAACTCGGCACCGCGTTTGCGACGGCGACCGAGAGTCCCGCGGCTTCAAGCATCGGGATGTCGTTCGTGTTGTCGCCTAATGCCATTACCTCTTCTTTTTTCAGGCTCAGTATCCTCATCAATTCCCTGAGAGCACTCCCCTTGTCGACTCCCGCCGCCATTATCTCGATGAGATACGATTCCGACTGGGCAAAATATGCTTTCCCGTTATATCTCTCTTCGAGTTCCGCCTGCAATGCGGGAACGGTCTCTGTGGCAGCCGCGATGAGTATCTTCGGAGTCTTAAAAGGCTTCATTCTCCTGAAGTCGCCGACTTCGCGATACGTGGTGTTATCCAGGTCGGGATCGTCGTGCCTGCTGCGGTCGAGTTTTTCTACGACGATTTCGTCGTTATCGTACATCTGCAGATATAATCCGCGTTCGCGGCAAAAGTCGACTATGCCGCTGACGACCGCCGCCGGGACGCACGACGTGAACAGCGTCCCACCGTCCGCGCGGCGAATCTGCGCCCCGTTATAGCAGATCACCGGAGTCGCCGCGCCGACGGTGGCAGCGGCCAGCCGGGCGGACGGAAAGCAGCGCCCGCTGGCCACTGCCGCGGCGGTGCCGCGCGAAGCGGCAAGTTTGAGCAGCCTGACGCTCTCCTCCGGGATTTGTCCATTAGAATCGAACAGAGTGTTATCAAGATCTGTCGCAATTAATTTAATCATATAGGTCCATAATCAGTGTGGCCATGAACGAACCGATGAGCACTATCTCTATCATTACGTAAAAGATTGTGAACCACGTTCTGGTCCTAATCTTTCCGTAATTGAAAGTCAGGAGATTTTTCAAAACTTTGGCGCCTGAACCTCTCCGTGTCCGGTGAGGGTCGTCGGGGCTGAAGCAGAACGCGGGACTTCCGATGATACCGTCGATATCCTCTTTTTCGGGCACATATTTCTTATTCTCGTCATCCGGCCCGGAGGCATTTTCATTGTCCTCAGGCTTGAAAAGAGCCCTGTGTACGGCGCAGTAAGTGCCGCGCGCATAGAGCATGTACCTGTCGAAGACGTTATCCCATCGCCTTGTCAGCGTCAGCGCAATGATACCGGTCAGTACCAGAGCGATCGTCATGAAAGTCGAAAGAAGCAGGATTTTCATGCTGAAAAGAATGGCCAGTCCGCCTCCGACCAGAGCCATGTAGATCGTGGCGAATGTAAGCCTCTCGTTTTCCACATGCCTCGCGTGATTGAGATTTTCCTGAAAGCAAACCGTCAGAAAATCGATCCTGCTTTTTACTTCATCGTCGTCTCCGGCATATATGCGGTCCTGCATCAGCCAGATATATCGGTCTCGCTCATCATCCATTTTTATCACCTCTCGGCTGCAGCCTCCACTATTGCGTTGAGTGAGCGCGCGTCGAGGCTTGCGCCTCCGACGAGCGCACCGTCGATGTCGGGCATATCCATTATCGCGGCGGCGTTAGCAGGTTTAACAGAACCGCCGTATTGAATGACCGCATGTTCGGAAACGCCTTCGTCGTAGAGCCCCTTGAGGACTCCCCTGATAAATGCGCACATCTCTTGGGCCTGTTCGGGTGTGGCGGTCTCCCCGGTTCCTATCGCCCAGATAGGCTCGTAGGCGATGACTATCCGAGATGCGTGTGTTCTGTCAATGTCTGCAAGATCCGCCTTTAACTCGTCGCGCACTATGGCCTCGTGGATGCCTGCCCTGCGCTCATCGATATGCTCGCCTACGCAGAGTATCGGGGTGATATCGCTCTCGCCGAGTATCTTCCTGAGTTTCAGATTGACCGTTTCGTCGGTCTCGTTGAAATACTGCCTGCGCTCGGAGTGACCGACGATGCAGTAATCGACGCCGATTTCTTTAAGCATCGGAAGCGATATCTCGCCCGTGTATGCGCCCTCATCTGCGAAGTGGACGTTTTGGGCCCCCACGCCGACCTTGGATCCGCCGAAGCATTCCTTCAGAGAACTGAGCTGCGTAAACGGTGCGCATATCGCGGTTTTGACGTCATAACGCCTGTAGACGGATGAGAACTCAAGCGCAAACCTGCGGGCTTCAGCCGTCGTCTTATACATTTTCCAGTTTCCGGCGATAAATTTCGTGCGTTCCATGCTATTTCTCCTGAATGACTTTGATGCCCGGAAGTTCTTTGCCTTCCAGGAATTCGAGCGAGGCGCCGCCTCCCGTCGAAATGTGAGTCATTTTATCTTCGAGCCCGAATTTCTTGACGGCAGACGCGGAATCCCCGCCTCCGATGATGGTCACCGCGGAGCATTCCGCGAGAGCCTCGGCGATGGCTTTGGTCCCCGCCTCGAAATCAGACATCTCGAAAACCCCCATCGGTCCGTTCCAGACGATAGTGGCCGCCTGATCTATTACTTCTTTATACAGTTTCACTGTTTCCGGTCCGATGTCCATTCCCATCATATCCGCCGGGATATTATCTCTTGAAACGGTGACTTTCTTCGCGCCGTTCTCGAATTTATCCGCGCAGACTACGTCTACCGGCAGGAGCATTTTGACGCCCTTCAGGCCTGCTTCTTCGATAAGTTTACGGGAGAGTTCCACACTGTCGGCGTCGAGGATGGATTTCCCGATCTGCAGCCCCATTGCCTTATAGAAAGTGAACATCATCCCGCCTCCTATCAGGAGAGCGTCGACCTTATTGAGCAGATTCTCGATGATAGGGATCTTGTCTCCGACTTTGGCCCCGCCCATTATTGCGACGAGCGGACGCTTCGGGTCATTGACGGCCGCGCCGAGATATTTGACTTCCTTTTCGATTAGATATCCTGATACTGCAGGAATGTATGCCGCTACGCCTGCCGTTGATGCGTGAGCGCGATGCGCCGTGCCGAACGCTTCCTGAACGAAGAAATCGCCCAGCGATGCAAGTTCTTTTGAAAAATCCGGATCGTTCGCTTCCTCTTCCTTGCGGAACCTGACGTTTTCGAGGAGGGCGACTTCTCCGTCCTTAAGTTCCGAGACGGCTTTTTTGACGTCCTCGTCTATCACCGCGTCGCTTGAGATGAATTTGACTTCTCTGCCGAGAAGCTGCGAGAGACGTTTCGCTACGGGAGCCAGACTCAGAGACGAGTTCGGCTTCCCCTTGGGTCTGCCGAGATGCGACATCAAAATTACCTTTGCTCCGTGGCTGCTGAGATATTCTATCGTCGGCAGCGCCGCCGTGATGCGGGAATCGTCTGTAATGCTGCCTTTATCGTCCAGAGGAACGTTGAAATCCACCCGTACAAGGGCGCGCCTGCCTTTTACTTCTATGTCTTCGATGTTTTTTTTCATTTTTCTGAAGCCTCACTGGTTAATATTTTGCCGATATTCTGCATTTACATCAATTTGCCGGGCCCCCGAAAGCGCCCGGCACGATATGTTTTATTTAATTATCTGTTGTCCACTTCGGCCATCTTTTCGATGAGTTCGATGGCTTTGGTGGCATATCCGAATTCGTTGTCGTAATATGCGATGAGTTTAAAGAACTTATCATCTATTCCGATGCCTGCCGTCGAGTCGTAGATGGAGGTGTGCGGATCTCCCGTGAAGTCGGTTGAGACGCATTTATCTTCAACGTACTCGAGAATGCCTTTCATGGAGGTTTCAGAAGCATTCTTCATAGCAGCGTTGATTTCTTCGAGGCTCGTCGACTTTTTGAGTATTACCGTCAGATCTACGACAGAAACGTCGGCGGTCGGGACACGGAATGCCATGCCCGTGAGTTTTCCGTTGATTTCAGGGATGACGAGGCCGACTGCCTTAGCGGCCCCGGTGGTGGTGCTGATGATATTTCCGTAAACGCTCCTGCCGATCCTCCAGTCTTTCTGATTCTTGCTGTCGACAGTCTTCTGCTTGGAAGTGGAAGCGTGGATGGTAGTCATGAGTCCCTTCTCGATGCCGAAGTTGTCATTGAGGACTTTGCACATCGGAGCGAGGCAGTTCGTGGTGCAGGATGCGTTTGATACGACAGTCATGTCTTTCGTATATTTATCTGTGTTTACTCCGCATACGAAAGTCGGTGTGACTTTGTCCTTGGCTGGAGCGGAGAGGACAACCTTCTTCGCGCCGGCGGCGATATGCTGAGACGCGAGTTCGGTCGTGAGGTAAGCGCCCGTCGATTCGAGGATGTATTCCGCGCCGCAGTCTTTCCACGGAATAGCGGTAACATCTGTCTCTTTATATACTTTGATCTTTTTTCCGTTGACGACGATACCGTCTTCGTACGTTCCGAGTTCTCCCGGGAATCTGCCGAAAGTCGTATCGTATTTAAGCATGTATACGAGATAATCGAGGTCGTCTGCGCTCCTGTAATTGATGCCGACGATATCGATGTCAGGATGCGTCAGCGACGCTCTTATCGCCAGTCTCGCGATCCTTCCGAATCCGCTTATTCCAACTTTGATTGCCATAGTAAACCTCCATGATAAAATGTGTGACTATAAATATTTTGTTAAATTTTATATATATCGTTTCGGGCTCTGACCCGATAACTTACCGCTAAAATTTTTTCCTTCCCGTCGAAGATCTGATACCGGCTTCCTCTCTGTATTTTGCCACAGTTCGTCTCGATATTTCAATTCCCCTGCGCGTCAGCATGGCGGCTATCGCCTGATCGCTGTAAGGCTTCTTGGGATTTTCGCCCGAAATAATGTCTTTTATCATCATCTTCACGCTGCTCGAAGATACTCCTTCGCCGTCGTCGGAATAGACGCCGCTTGAGAAAAAGTATTTGAGTTCGAGCACTCCGCGCGCGCACTGCAGGTATTTGCCGTTGATAGAGCGGCTGACGGTCGACTCGTGCACATTTACCACATCCGCTATCTGTTTGAGAGTGAGCGGCTTGAGATAGAGTTCTCCCTTTCGGAAGAAATCCTGCTGATAATCGACGATAGCGCTTGCGACCCTGCATATCGTATTTTTGCGCCTCTCTATGCTCTTCATAAGCCACAGAGCGGAGTTGAACCTGTCGTTCAAATATTTTGCCAGTTCGGAATTCGATGCCGCTTCGTTTCTGAGGCGCTCATAGTAAGAACTGACTATCAGATGCGGAATGCCGCCGTCGTTCATCAAAACCTTATATCTGCCGTCTATTTCATCGACTGTGATGTCGGGGATTATGTATTTTATCGTCTGATCGGCGTCGTAAAGGCGGCCCGGCTTAGGTTCTAGTCCCCTGATGCGTTTTGCTATTTCCAGGACTCTGGCCGTAGAGATTCCCATTTCGCGTCCTATCTTGGAAATTTTATTCGCGGCTAGGTTCTCGAGTTCATGCTTGACGAAGTAAGAAATATCTTCCGGTACGCTCCCCTCCTGCTCCAGTTGTATCAAAAGGCACTCCGAAAGGTCTCTGGCCCCCACGCCGGTCGGATCGAATGTCTGGATCACTTCGAGAACGCGCTCCACGTCATCTTTAGTGGCGGAGACAGCGGAAGCGACTTCATCGAGAGGAATGCTCAGGTATCCGTTGCGGTCGATGGCTTCCACGATATACCTTCCGATATCGGCGTCGTGCCCTTCGAGTTCGGAAAAATGAAGCTGCATGAGCAGATGTTCGGTGAGGCTTGTGCGAAAAGCGACATACGCGCCGGGATTCTCCTGCGGTTCATCGTCGTTCGGATCGTACTCTCTATATGAATTTATCTTGGAATCAGATTCTAAGATGCTGTCTCTGAGTGCATCGACGTCGATGTCGGAGGATAATTCATCCTCAGGATCTCTCACGTCCTCCAGCACGGGATTCTCCAGAAGTTCTTCCTTGACGTAATCGTTCAGTTCCATGGTGTTGAACTGCAGTATTTTTATCGCCTGTATCAGTTCCGGCGTCATGGAAAGCGTCTGGGTCTGCTTCTGTTCAATTGAGAATTCGTAGCCGATCTTCATAAAAATGCCTCTCGACGCAAAATG
>JBMNVD010000019.1:0-32903 GCA_050946615.1 Eubacterium sp. | reverse complement strand
ACATAAATCCGGGCGGCAGCGCGGACATGCTCGCCGCCGCGCTGTTCCTATATAAAAACGAGACATATCTTTCGTGAGTCGGCGCTCCTTGATTTTGACAGAGAGCTGATAAAGCGGGACATAAATCCGGGCGGCAGCGCGGATGTGCTCGCCGCCGCAATATCAATGGCGAGGCAAATTGCAAATGCTGATAAAAACCGTTTCGGCCGCCGAGATATCTATTGGCCGCGGCGGTTTATTTATGCCGGCAGGCACCTGCCCCCGGAAAATCATGGCCGCTGCGGTTCTATTTATGCCGGCAGGCACCTGCCACCCGAAAAAATCATAGCCGCGACGGTTCTATTTATGCCGGCAGGCACCTGCCACCCGGAAAATCAGGGCCGCGGCGGTTTATTTATGCCGGCAGGCACCTGCCACCCGGAAAATCATGGCCGCGGCGGTTCTATTTATGCCGGCAGGCACCTGCCACCCGGAAAAATCATAGCCGCGACGATTCTATTTATGCCGGCAGGCACCTGCCACCCGGAAAATCATGGCCGCGGCGGTTCTATTTATGCCGGCAGGCACCTGCCACCCGGAAAAATCATAGCCGCGACGATTCTATTTATGCCGGCAGGCACCTGCCACCAGGAAAAAACATAACCGCGGCGGTTCTATCTATGCCGGCAGGCATCCGCTGCCATGCAAAAATCATTTGCCTATGCGTTACCATTTTTGGCAGGCATCCTCGGGCCGGCCACTGATTTTGCCGGCCGCGGGCTGTCTCATATCGCGAAATTAGCCCATGAACCCATTAATGCAAAATAATATTTCGCAATCTTTCATCAAAGAGCATCACAAACATTATCTTTTGTAAAATTTAATGACGCTTACTTTTACAAATCATAAATTTACTTTAGGATTCATTAGAAACTCAAATGTTTATTGCGCTCTATTAAAGCAACGTGTATAATTGAATAAATATAAGATTCTTCGAAATATTTTGTCGCAAGGATTGGAGGAAGCAATGAGTTTATCGCAATATCAGGCTTTTTTGAAAACTATTCAGCTCGGCAATCTGACTAAAGCCGCGGAAGAACTCGGGTATACTCAGTCAGGCATAACGCATCTGCTTAACGCGTTAGAGAATTCCTGTGGTCTTAAACTCGTGGTAAGAGATAAGAGCGGCGCGTATCCGACTTCCGACGGAAAGGAAATGATACCTTTCTTCGAAGAGATATGCCAGGCCTACTCCGCTATGGAGAACAAACTGAATGAGTTGCAGAGGCTTGATTCAGGTCTCATCAGAGTAGTGGCCTTCACATCGGTATCCGTTCAGTGGCTGCCGGGTATTTTGGTCGACTACCTCAGGCATCATCCGAAGGTCGACTTCCAGATCCTGCACGGCACGGAAGAGGAGACTGTATCGATGATAAAGTCGGGCGAGGCGGACTGCGCTTTTGTCAGCGGATCCGATAAGTTCCCGTTCGATACGTACGATCTCTACAAAGATCCTCTTGTGGCCGTACTTCCTGCCGACCATCCTCTCACGAAAAAATCGGCCGTCACCGTCGAGGAAATTGCTCAGTGCCAGTACATCGAGCTTGCGGACAGCATCTCGACTAAGACAAAAGAGATAGCCGACGTCTTCATCAAGCATAAAGTGAAACCGACGGTCAGATTCTCCGAAGTCAATGACTACGCAGTCGTCGCCATGATTGAAAAAGGCCTCGGCGTCAGCATCCTGCCTAACATGCTCGTATCGAAGAGTTCCAGAAACATCGCGATAAGGCCGCTTAAGTCCGGCGAGAGCAGGACTATAAGCATCGGCGTGAAAAGCGAGCAGCAGCTTTCCGGTCAGACGAAAGAATTTATCGCGTTCGTCCGCGAATGGGTAAAAGAAAACGTATAGGCCCCGGTCTCTGCCGACAGCATAAAAGCTCATGGCTGCACCGGGCGCGGCGCCGTGTTTTGCAAGATTTTGTAAAACTTTCGGCACGATATTTCTATTCATCACATGGCTAAGTCTTTATGATATAATGTTATCGAAAATTTTTGCTTTGTACTGAAAGGTTCACCATGAATGATTTTGACGATCTCATCAATTCATGCGGAAATATACTGAACACTGTTACGCGTGCGGTCGAGAACGGCCACTATGAGGGCCTTTCCGAGAACATCAAGGAACAGATGAGCGGTTTTACGAGCGCAGGCAGCAATGCCGGGACGCCTCATCAGGGCGGCCCTAATAATTACTCGACAAATCCGTGGAAAGTGGATGTAGGCGGAAAATATTCCGTCAGCCCGAGGCCGTACGGCGGGAACGGAATGACGTATACGCAGCGCATCCAGAGTCAGATAACTCCGTTCACGACTAACAGACCGAGCACTGCAGCTCCTATAGTAAAAAAGGTCATCGGCATCCTCGGAATCGGCACGGTCGCTTTGTTCGGTTCTGCCTCAATACTCACCGGCTCAGTCACGGGACTTACCGGGCTCTTTGTTTTCGGATTGATACTTCTTTTTGGCGGCGGTGCGGGTTTTGGCGCACTCACGGCAGACGGTTTCAAGTCATCCAAACTCAACAAACGCTACTATCAATACAGCAAAGTCATCGGCAATGCCGAATATATTACCATCAAAGACCTCTCCGAGAGAAGCGGCGTGCCCGAGAGCGAAGTCATTAAAGACCTGAAGAAAATGCAGGCAAAGGGCCTGCTTCCTCGCGCTCGTTTTGATTCCACATATACAACTTTGATGCTCACCCCTTCCGTATATCATCAGTACGTTGAAACGCTCGCGGCCAGCCGGGAGGCAAAAGAACAGAAGGACCGCAAGGAGAACGAGATAAATTCTCTCGGCGTTTCCGAAGAGGTAAAGAAAGTCCTGCGCGACGGTGACGAGTTCCTCGAATCGATAAAGCAGGCAAACGATTTGATCCAGGATCCTGTCGTCAGCGAAAAACTCGACCGCATGGCGGAGATAGTCGAAAAGATATTCAAGAAAGTAAAGGAAGATCCTGCAAGCGCGGGCCAGCTCCGCAAGTTCATGAACTATTATCTTCCGACGACCAAGAAACTCGTTTTTGCTTACGCCGACCTTGAAAATCAGCCTTCGATAGAAGGCAACATCTCACAGACCAAGAGCGAGATAAACAGCGCTATCGACACTATAAACAACGGATTCGAGAACTTGCTCGACAGTCTGTTCGAGGATGAATCTCTCGACCTCATGTCTGACATCTCTGTCATGAAAACCATGATGGCTCAGGACGGCCTGTCAAACAACGTACCGCACAGCGGCTTTTCAAATGATACGGCTGATACGGCGCGTTCCGACACTTCTGGCGAAAAGAAATAAGCAAAACAGCAGAAAGGCCAAACAACAAAACGGCGGCGCGGCAGCACTGCAAAACATCGTTACTTATATCTAACGGAGGAAAAAAGATGACTGACACCAACACATCAAACGGAACAAACAAACCTCAGGAAACTCTCACTCTCGACGATCTGAAGGAACTTGAACTCGATACGCCGGTCCTGGAATTCGGCGAAGACGAACCTTCTCTTGCGGGCGCGGCTTCGGGCGCATCTGACGCATCTGCGGCTTCCGGCGCGGCAAAAGAGGATACGAAAGAAGACGTAAATCCTCTCACGACGCAGGGCGCGACTTTGAACCTCGCAAAGATCGCTGAGGATGCGGAACTTACGGAGGCCGATAAGGCGCAGATCTCAAATTTCGTCCAGAAGATCGACGTCACCGACGTCAATGCCGTCATCAACTACGGCGCGGGCGCACAGAAAAAAATCTCCGACTTCTCGGACAAAGCCCTGATGAGCGTCAAAACGAACGACATGGGCGAGACCGGAAAGATGATAACGAATCTCGTCACGGAATTGAAGAATTTTGACGTCGACGATGAAAAGGGCGGATTCTTCTCATTCTTCAAAAAGAGAAAGAACGACCTCACTGCTCTTAAGGCAAAATACAGCAGGGTCCAGACGAACGTTACAGATATACAGAACCAACTTGAAGACAGGCAGCGCACTCTCATGAAGGATTCTGCCATGCTCGACAGGATGTACGAAATCAACAGGACATACTTCAAAGAACTGTCCATGTACATCATCGCCGGTAAGCAGAAACTGGAAGAACTGAGAGGCGGACAGCTTGAGGCGCTGACGACTAAGGCAGAGCAGACGGGACTTCCGGAAGATGCTCAGGCAGCCAAAGACCTCGCGGAGCAGTGCAGCCGCTTCGAAAAGAAACTCTACGATCTGGAACTCACAAGACAGATAACGCTCCAGACTGGCCCTCAGATAAGGATGATACAGGCCTCCGACGCTCTGATGGCCGAAAAGATACAGTCCACGATCGTCAACACGATACCGCTCTGGAAAAACCAGATGGTCATCGCCATGGGCTTAGAGCACTCAGTGCAGGCGGCAAAAGCTGAGCAGGCGGTCTCCGATATGACGAACGAACTGCTCAAGAAGAACAGCGAAGCGCTCCATCAGGCGACTGTCGAAAGCGTAAAGGCATCGGAGCGCGGCATCGTAGACATCGAAACGCTGAAAAAGACGAATCAGGATCTCATCCAGACGCTCGACGACGTAGTGAAGATCCAGACGGAGGGCCACCAAAAGAGAGTCGCGGCGGAACAGGAACTCACGCGCATCGAAGGCGAACTCCGCACGAAACTTCTCAGCGCGGCAAATACTATCAAAGAACAGACCCCTGCCAATACGGCGGAACAAAGCGGCAACGTTCAATAACGCACCTGCGTTTTCGCGGCCTGCCCGCATGCGCAGTGCATAGAGGCGGGACATGGATCTGAAATCGGAAAAACTGATATTCCACGTAGATGTAAACAGTGCGTTCCTTTCGTGGGAAGCCGCCCGCATGGTGAGCGAAGGGAAGGAGGATATCCGCCTTATCCCTTCCGCCGTCGGAGGTTCCCGCGACAGACGCACGAGCGTGATATTGGCAAAATCAATACCTGCAAAGAAATTCGGGATAACGACGGGGGAGCCCGTTTCGATGGCGCTCAGAAAGTGCCCGGGGCTCTTTCTCGTGAAGCCCGATTTTCCGCTTTATGCGCAAAATTCCTGCGCATTCATGGATATCTGCCGCAGGTACACACCTTTGCTTGAAAAATACTCGATAGACGAGTGCTTCCTCGATATGACGGGGTGCTGCGCCGGTTCCGGCGGCATCAGAGCAGCGGCCGTCGAGACTGCCAAGCGCCTGAAAAATGAGATACGCGACACGCTCGGCTTCACTGTGAACGTGGGGATAGGCACAAATAAACTGCTCGCCAAAATGGCCTCCGACCTCGAGAAGCCCGATAAGGTGCACACGATCTTTCCGGATGAGGTGAAGACCAAGATGTGGCCGCTTCCGGTCGGCAGCCTCTTTTCCGTCGGCAAATCGACTTCGGCGAAGTTGAACGCCGCCTACATTAAAACAATAGGCGATCTTGCGCGGGCCGACGAAGATGTGGTCAGTTCATTAGTCGGCCCCGGCACGGCGGCAGTGATATGCGCTTTTGCCCGCGGAGAGGGCGAAGCTGAATTGGCCTCGACGCCGAGGGATGCAAAAGGGTATAATATCTCTACCACATTCGAACAGGACATATCCGACAGGGACGAGGCGCTCGGCGTCATAATGGTCCTCTGCGACAGCGTGGCCAGAAGGATGCGCGAGAACGGAGACAGGGCCTACTGCATCGGCATTACTCTGCGGGACGCGGGTTTCAGGAACAGGTCTCATCAAAAGATGCTTTCGCGGCCTACAGACATCACGGGGGAAATATACCGCACGTGTTCTGATTTGTTCGACGAACTGTGGAAGGGCGAGCCTGTGAGGCTTATCGGTGTTTCTCTCACGGAACTCGACAAAGAAGGCGCTTCGCAGATCTCTTTCTTCGATGAGGAAGAAAGAGCAAAAGACAGCGCGGTCGACAAGACTGTCGACGACATCATTTCAAGATTCGGCAGCGGAACTATCGTGAGAGCGTCCGCCTTGAACACAAATGTAAGGACCGCCGGAAGAGACCGCGGACGCGGCGGCGGAGAAAAAAACGGAGGGCAGCGTTAAATGTTTCTATTCGTAAACCCGTTCACTATTCTTATAGCGGCGGCCGTGATACCGGCAATAATCCTGCTTATCTACGTGTATAAGAAGGATAAACTCGAAAGGGAGCCGACTGATTTGATTTGGAAGTTGGTTCTCTGGGGCATCGTGTCAACTCTATGCGCCGTCGTGACGGAGAGTATCGGCAGCCGTATATTGAACGCCAATTTCGATCCGAACTCGCTGACTTACCGCGTGCTGATGTATTTTGTCGTGGTAGGCCTGTCGGAAGAGGGCTTTAAGTACATGATGCTCAGGATAAAGACTTGGAGAAGCCCTTATTTCAACTGCCAGTTCGACGGCGTCGTCTACGCGGTAGCCGTTTCGCTTGGTTTTGCTCTTTGGGAAAATATCCAGTACGTCATCTCATACGGAATGGGAACGGCGCTTCTCCGCGCTGTTACGGCCGTTCCGGGACACGCGTGCTTCGGTGTTTTCATGGGCACATGGTACGGAGTGGCAAAAAAATACGACAATTTCGGATATAAGGGAAGGAGCGCCGTGGCAAGCATCCTCGCTCTGGTGTTCCCTACGCTTATCCACGGGCTGTACGACTTCATCGCTACCGACGAGAACGGCTCGAGCTGGCCGTTCTTCGTGCTGATAATAGTAATGTTCATTATAGCTTTCTTCACAGTAAAGAAGACATCGGAAAAAGACCAGTACATTTAGATTTATGCGTGATCTCATCTTATATCTTGTAATGGCCGCGATCGGCTGGTCCGTCGGTTCTCGTTTCAGGGACAGAAAAGATGCCATTAGATGGACCGGCAAAGTTCAGACCGTCGCGGTAGTCGTCCTCGTGTTCACCATGGGTGCGAGGATGGGCTCAAATGAAGAAGTGACGGGAAATCTCGGCTCTATCGGGCTTTACGCTCTGGCATCGGCTGTCCTTGTTATCGCCTTTTCCGTGGCTGCGGTCAGCGTGGCGAGGCGCATCGTGGGAATCGACGCGAAGGGCGAGCTGAGAAGAGCGGGTACGAAAGGCGAACAAACGTCAGGAGCGTCGATTGCCGCCGGCGAACAAACGTCAGGCCTTTCAGGCGCTTCGTGCAGTGCAGACGATGCCGCTTCCGAGAAAGCGGGCGGCCGCGTCAATAAGATGACGGTTTTCATCGTCATCGCCGTCGCCTGCGGTATGCTGTACGGATATCTGCTTGCGGTCCGCATGTTCGGAACATACGAGAGATTCAATTCTTTCGCTTCGACGATGATACGCGTCGGGCTCTGCGTGCTCCTGTTTTTCGTAGGTACGGACTTGGGGCTCGACGGCACTGTTTTCAGCAACTTTAAAAAGGTAGGCGCAAGGGTCTTTATCGTCCCGCTTGCGACGGTCATCGGGACGCTGGCCGGGATGCTGGTATGCCGATTATTCATCCCGCTGTCAATTAAAGAACTGATGGCGATAGGCGCCGGTTTCGGCTGGTACTCTCTGGCACCGGGAATAATCATGGACGCGGGGTACGTTCAGGCTAGCGCGATATCGTTCCTGCATAATGTTCTTCGCGAGATGCTGAGTATTTTGTTCATACCGCTCGTAGCGGGCCATGTGGGATACGTCGAGACCGCGGCTATGCCGGGCGCGGCGGCAATGGATGTCTGCCTCCCTGTAGTCGAAAAATCGACTTCGAGCGGGACCGCGGTATATTCATTCATATCGGGAGTCATCCTTTCGGCGCTGGTCCCGATTTTGGTACCGCTTATAATCGGTTGAGAAATAATGAGTTGGAGGATATAAAAATGGAATTCAGAGACTTAAAGAAACAATATCAGGTGCTCAAAGGAGACATGGATGCCGCTATGCAGAAAGTAGCGACCGACTGCAACTTCATCAGCGGCGCGCAGGTCGCGGAACTCGAGTCGGAACTGGCAGAGTACGTAGGCGCTAAACACTGCATTTCGTGCGCTAACGGCACCGACGCTCTCTACATCGCGATGATGGTCTGGGGATTCGGGCCGGGCGACGCAGTATTCGTGCCTGATTTCACTTTCTTCTCGTCGGGCGAGATAGTCTCTCACTGCGGCGCGACGCCTATCTTTGTCGATGTGAACGAAAAGACTTTCAATCTCGATCCTGACGCACTCAGGCGCGCTATCGCCAAAGCGAAGACCCGCGGCGATGTGACGCCGAAAGCCGTCGTTGCCGTAGACCTTTTCGGACTCCCGGCGGATAACCTCGTAATCAAGAAAATCTGTGAGGAGAACGGACTTCTGCTTTTGGAGGACGGCGCTCAGGGCTTCGGCGGCAGCATAAACGGAAAGAAAAACTGCAGTTTCGGAGATATATCCACCACGTCGTTCTTCCCTGCAAAACCGCTCGGATGCTACGGAGACGGCGGCGCTGTCTTTACGGATAACGACGAATGGGCAGACCTCGCCAGATCTATCAGGGTCCACGGCAAGGGCGCGATGAAATACGATAACGTCCGCATCGGCTTGAACTCAAGGCTCGACACCATTCAGGCGGCCATCCTGCAGGTGAAATTCAAGGCTTTCAAGGATTACGAACTCGACAAAGTCAACGAAGCGGCGGCGATGTACGATAAGGCGCTGGCCGGCGCGGAAGATTTGTTTGATACGCCTTTCATTCCGGAAGGTTTCGTTTCGAGCTGGGCGCAGTACACTATCAGACTCAAGGACGCTTCCAAGCGCGACGCTCTGAAGGACGCGCTCAAGGCAAAGGGCATCCCTTCGATGGTCTATTATCCGAAGCCTATGCATAAACAGCTCGCTTTCGGACTGCCGGAAGGCCCTGACTACGGCTGCCCGGTGACGGAGAAACTCTGCTCGAATGTGCTCTCTCTGCCGATGCATCCTTACCTCACTCAGGAGGATGTCGACAAAGTGGCAGGCGAGATTTTCGCTTTCTTCGGCAGGTAGGGCGCCGGACCGAAAGTCCGGTATCGAAGCCTGACCAGGTAGAGCGCCGGACCGAAAGTCCGGTATCGAATCCTGACATTGAAACACGACATCGAGATCCGACATAGAAACGACATCGAAATCCGACATCAAAACTGTATTTGGAGGACGGCAATATGGGAAAAAGCAATGTATATGCGGCCATCCTCGCCGGAGGAACTGGCACGCGCATGAAGAATGCGGGATTCCCGAAGCAGTTTATCTGTCTCGGCGGAATACCTATACTGATTTTGTCGCTTGAAAAATTCGCCGCAATAGATGATTTTGATCTGATAGCCGTCGTGTGCCCTCCTGAGTATGTCGAGTACACGGAACAGATAACGGCCAGATATATGCCGAATGAGGGCAGGATAGCCGTGGCTGCGGGAGGGCCTGACAGGAACTCGTCTCTGATGAACGCGCTCGATCTCATCGACAAAAAGTGCGGGATAGACGACGAGTCCATCGTCGTGACTCACGACGCCGTCAGGCCGTTTGTGACGGACAGGATAATCCGCGAAAACATTCAGGCTGCACGTGAGTTCGGCGCATGCGCGACCTGCATCCCATCGACAGATACTATTTTTGAGAGTGAAGACGGGGCCATGATCTCCTCTATCCCCGACAGGGCCCATCTGTATCAGGCCCAGACTCCTCAGAGTTTTTACGCCGCAAAACTGCGCGCGCTGTACCGCTCTCTGAAACCGGAAGAGAGGGTCAAGCTCACCGACGCCGCTAAGATATTCACTCTGCGCGGCGAACATGTGGCTATGGTGCGCGGCGAGACATACAATATGAAAATCACATATCCGCACGACATAGAAGTCGCGGCAGGCCTTGCGAAGGCCGAAGCAAAGGGAGCGATAGAATGAACAAAACAGACTCTGCCGTTTCGCTTATCGCGACGGTATACGGGCTGCACGGTCCCGAAGGTTTTGTAAGTTCCTGCTTATCTCAGTCTTTTTCCGATATTGAGATAATATGCGTCGACATGAACGCCTCTCCGGAAGCGAAGGATTTTATGAAGCAGGCGGCCGAATCGGATGCGCGCGTCAAAGTAATCGATTCAGGCGGGATGCACCGCGCAGATGCGCTCAACGAGGCTCTTTCCGAGGCTTCGGGCGAGTACGTCGTCTTCTGCACAGAAAACACTTTCTTCCCGGAAGATTCGATAGGAAAGATGTACAGGACGGCAAAGCGTACGTGTTCCGACATGGTCGTGGGAACCGCCGAGGGCAGATATCTTGACGAGACGTTTGTCATGCGCGACTCGCAGAGGCTTTCGATGAAACTTGCCATCGAGCCGTCAGACATCCGCTTTCTGGGCGATATGAGCCTCTCGGACAAAATATTCAGACGCGGATTTCTCACCGATAACGGTATTCGGTTTGAAAACTTTTCTCATGCGCCCGACTTTGTCTTCACACTTTCCGCTCTGTCGAAAAGTCCTAAAATACACGGTCTGGGTTCGCTTTCGTGTGTCACGGAGAGATTGTATTTCCTCGATTCCCGCAGCATCAGGATCACATACGGCGAATCGCGTATTAAAGAGACGTTCAGGACACACGACAGACTCATTAAAGAAGCAAAAGAAATCGTCAAAAACGCAGAAGACATCGACGACAGACGCGAGGCCAGATATTTCGAGCGCCTGTATATTCTGCTCACCGAAAAAGGGCTGCTCCCTCTGTACAGGTATATCTGGGGCGCAGACGCGGACTATACTGATCTGATAGAGGAGAGGCTCATCTCATACAGGACGAACATATCTGACGAGGAGTGGGACAGCCTGTGCGCGCGTCAGTCCGATATAGACATCAGGCACAGTTTGAGCAGTGCGGAAGTCCTGGCGCATAAACCTCTCGTCTCGGTCGCGATAACTCCGATGCTTTCGGAAAAAGAAGCGCTCCTCTCGGCGGCAAGCCTCTTTGCCCAGAACTTCCAGCGTTTTGAACTCATCCTCCCTCAGAATTTGACTGAGAAGGATTCGTTCTCCGAAATAGCGTCGAGGAAAAACGTCAAGTCACTTAAAGACGGGTCTTTCTCCAGCGACGCCGAATTCAAGGAGCAGGCCGTGAGGTCTGCGTCGGGCGAATTTGTCATGATTATCGACGAACCGCTGTGCCTCGGGCCCGACACGCTTTCCGTGCTCTGGAAAAAACTCTCAAAGTCCAAAGAATTAGACTTCGCTGCGGCTCTTGTAAAGCGGCGCGAGGAACCGGGTTACATCGATATCCCGCGGATATCGGCTGCTTTCGGCTACGGATATTACGGCAAGCGCGTGCAGAGCAAAATCAACAGCGGCGACGTGTTCCTCGGCAACAAACTGATACGCAAACGCTCTATTGCATCTTCCGATGAATTTGAATTCGGTGATTTCCCGGCGGCCGATTCGGAGTCTCTTTACAAACTGTTTTCATTCGACAAAATAAGGTCGGGCGTTATGGTCACCAGCATGACGGAAGCGGATCTGGACGCTCTGGACGGACGCACCATGCGCATCGTGCGCTATACCGCGGGCAGCAGTCTCAACAGGGGCGTGGATAAGGTAAAGAACCTAGTGAAACGCTTTGTGACAAGAGAGGATCTGGAACGTTTCGGGGGCAGGATAAAGCCTAAACGGCGCGGACGCCGCGGGTAAAAAGTGTTTTGCCGACCGCAGCGGATATGGTATAATATCCAGAGTTAAATAAACATCGAAAGAGGTCAAAATGGAACCTAAATATAAGCGCGTCCTGCTGAAAGTCAGCGGGGAGGCTCTCGCCGGCGAAAAGAAATTCGGCATAGACGACACCATGACCGATAAGGTCGCCACGGCGATAAAGGAAGTATCTGATTTAGGCGTAGAGGTTGCCGTAGTCGTTGGCGGAGGAAACTTCTGGCGAGGCCGCAGCAGCGAAAACATGGACCGGGCGACGGCTGACTATATGGGAATGCTCGCGACGGTGATGAACGCCTTGGCTCTCCAGTCGGCACTCCTTTCAAAGGGCGTCAAAGCCAGAGTCCAGACTGCCATAGAGATGCGGGAGATAGCGGAGCCTTACGCAAGAATGAAGGCTATCAGCCGCTTGGAAAAGAAGGAAGTCGTCATCTTCGGAGCGGGGATAGGAAGTCCGTTTTTCTCGACCGATACGGCCTCCGCGCTGAGAGCGGCTGAAATCGATGCAGAGGTCATTCTTTTGGCGAAGAACATCGACGCCGTGTATTCTGACGATCCCGAGAAGAATCCGAACGCAGTCAGATACGACGAACTGACATATAAGGCTGTCATCGATCAGGACCTGAAAGTGATGGATATGACCGCCGTGACGCTTTGCCGCGAGAACCACATCGCCATACACGTGTTCGGCGTCTCCGACGAAGGAAACATCATGAAGGCCGTCTGCGGCGAAAAAATCGGCACGATAATCAAAGAGGAAATTTAAAGGAATGCGGAGGGCAAAACCATGGCAGAAAAATCTTTAGAAGAAAGAATCGCGAGCAGCGAGAAGATCCTGAAAGAAGAACTCAACACTGTGCGTGCGGGCAGAGCAAATCCCGCTCTTCTGGACAAGGTGATGGTCTCGTATTACGGAACGGACACGCCTCTCAAAAACATTGCCAACATCTCGGCGCCGGAACCGAGGACGCTGGTTGTCTCGCCGTTCGATCCTAAATCGATAAAGGATATCGAGAAAGCGATAAATAAAGCTGATATCGGCATCAACCCGACAAACGACGGAAAACTGATACGCTTGGTTATCCCGGCCCTCACGGAAGAGAGGCGTGTGGAACTCACCAAGACGATTAAGAAGATGGGCGAGGAATCAAAGGTCGCCGTCAGGAATCTTCGCAGAGAATCGATCGAGAAACTTAAGAAGTCTCAGAAAGCCGGCGATATTTCCGAAGACGAGCTGAAAGTCGAGACGGAAAAAGTCGAAAAGACGATAGAGAAAGCAATCAAAGACATCGATGCTATTATCGCCGAAAAAGATAAAGAAATCATGGCGGTCTAACAGAAAAGGCAACTTACAGTGTCAGGAAACGGGCTGTCCGCGTTGTAGCGGACGGCCCGCTGTTGCTAATAGGGAGAAAAATGTCTGAAAACAAAGTAAATGACGATAAAAGTAATAACGCAAATCTTCGCCCTTTGCCAACGCATGTAGCCATCATAATGGACGGTAACGGACGGTGGGCGGCAAAACGTCACCTGACGAGGGCGGCCGGCCACAACGCGGGTATGACGGCAATGGAGGATATCGTCAGGAGGGCATCCGACGACGGTATCAAATATCTCACAGTCTACGCTTTTTCCACGGAGAACTGGAAACGCTCCATGGAGGAGGTCGGTGCGATATTTTCTCTTTTGATAAAATACGCGGCAAAGGAACTCGCCGAACTCGACAGGCACAACGTCAGGGTGCGCGTCATAGGCGATTACTCGGCTATTCCGGAAAGCGCCAAGAGAAGCCTCGACAACATGATAAAGACGACCGAGGACAACACGGGCATGCAGTTCAACATCGCGATGAACTACGGTTCCAGAGCCGAGATAGTGCGCGCCGTGAATAAGATAGTGTCTTCCCGCGGCCCGGGAGACCCTGCGGTGACGGATGATGACATTTCACGCGCTCTCTACACCGGAGACGAGAACGGGAACATGCCTGATCCGGATCTCATAATCAGGACCAGCGGCGAACTCAGGCTTTCAAACTTCCTCCTCTGGCAGTGCGCATACAGCGAGTTTGCCTTTACGGACACGCTTTGGCCCGACTTCACTCCGGATGAATTCGATGAGATAATAGAACAGTACAGGACGCGCGATCGCCGTTTCGGCGGCAGATAGGAAATAGACATGAAGAAAGTGACCATCCTCGGAAGCACAGGCTCGATAGGAACACAGACGCTGGACGTTATGAGAGAGCACAGGGATTTGTTCTCCGCATCGGTTTTGACTTGCGGAAAAAACGTCTCGCTGCTTGAAAAACAGATAGAGGAATGGCACCCTTCATACGTTGTCACATGTTTGAAAGAAGACGCGGAACGCCTCAGTGCCCGCTATTCGGGCACTGACCTTTCGGACGTAGTATTCGACTGGGGAGCTGATGGGATGATACGCGCCGCTGAGCGCGAGTGCGACCTGCTCGTCAACTCTGTGTCCGGCATAGCCGGACTCGTACCGACTTACCATGCGATATGCGCGGGACACGACATAGCTCTCGCAAATAAGGAGACGCTCGTCGCCGGAGGCGGTGTCATAATGGACGCGGTGCGAAAAAAAGGCGTCAGGATGCTTCCGGTGGACAGCGAGCACAGCGCCATCTTTCAGTGCCTTAAAGGCAGCCGCGGCCAGAAGATAAAGAGGATACTCCTTACCGCGTCGGGCGGACCGTTCAGGGGACGCAAAGCGAGCGAACTCAAGGACATCAAGCCTGAGCAGGCGCTCAAACATCCGAACTGGCACATGGGAAAGAAAGTAACTATCGACTCCGCCACGCTCATGAATAAAGGGCTCGAGTGTATCGAGGCCAAATGGCTGTTTGGAGTAGATATTGACGATATAACTGTTCTGGTACATCCGCAGAGCATAGTTCATTCGGCGGTCGAATTCGAGGATACGGCGGTAATCGCTCAGCTCGGCACTCCGGATATGAGGATACCGATAAGTGTGGCGCTCGGATATCCAGACAGGCTGTCGTATTCCGGCAAAAGTCTCGACCTGATCTCGTGCGGAGGCCTTACCTTCGAGGAACCGGATACCGAGACGTTCAGGTGCCTGCCTCTCGCTATCCGCGCGTCAAAAGCGGGAGGGACGTATCCCGCAGCCATGAACGGCGCGAATGAGGTTTTGGTGCAGGCGTTTTTAGATGGAAAAATCGGTTTCCTTCAGATAGCGGATGTCATCGAAGCGGTACTTGATAAACATAAGCCGGGCGGCGACACATTAGAGGATATACTGGAGGCTGACCGTGCGGCCAGAGCGGACGCGGCTCTTTTGATAGAAAGATACGGGAGGAACTAATGTCAGTAATATACATCATATTGCTCGTGATACTTTTGTTCTCGGTATTGATTTTTCCGCACGAACTCGGTCACATGCTCGCCGCAAGAGCGTGCAATGTACAGGTGAACGAATTTGCTTTCGGCATGGGTCCTGTGCTTTTCAAGAAACAGGGCAAAGAGACGCTCTATACGATACGAGCGATACCGATAGGCGGCTTTACGGCGATGGAAGGCGAGGATACGGAGGAGTCTGGTGACAATCCGCGCGCTTTCAATAACAAAAAATGGTGGCAGAAGATAATCATTCTGATAGCCGGAGCTGCGATGAATTTTTTTACCGCGTTCATCATTCTGACTATCATCAGTGCGGTGGGCGGACAGCTGACGACGACCATCGGTGACGTGTCGGCGGGGAGCCCCGCTGCAGTGGCGGGCGTCGAGGCCGGCGACAGGATAGTCGAGATAAACGGCACTGAAATCGACCAGTGGAGCGAGGTCTCTGCAGCGTTTGGCGAAGATGTGGATGAGAATACCGTCATAGAGATGACTGTGGAGAGAGACGGCGAGCAGATAAGTTTTCAGATGTCACCCGAAAAATCGGAGGACGGCAGATATATCATCGGAATAACGTCGAAGGTCGAGCATAACATCATATATGCCTTCAGAGACGGAGCGATATCGACTGGCCAGATGACTAAATATATTTTCCAGGCGTTCGGCGAACTCTTCAAAACGTCGGACCCGCTCGACAGCGTCTCCGGCCCTGTTGGGATAGTGCAGGTAGTCAGCGATACGACGCAGTATGGTTTCCTGTATTACCTCTACATCGTTGCTCTCGTGTGCGTGAACGTGGGCATCTTCAACCTGCTGCCGTTCCCTGCGCTCGACGGAGGCAGGATAATCTTTGTCTTCATCAGGCTCGCGACCGGTAAGGCTATTACCGATAAAGTCGAAGGCACTGTCCACGCTATAGGTCTGGCGCTCCTCTTTGCGCTGGCTATCTTGGTCACGGGCAACGATATCATCAGGCTTATCAGCAACTGAGCAGATGAACTGCATGCGCGGATGTTTCCGCCGACAGACAAGGGATCGAATGTCTGCGGTATTTGATTTGAGAACGGAGGATCGGACAGATGAGTAAAAAATCGGTCAGGGTCAGAGATATAGTCATAGGCGGAGGTGCTCCCGTAAGCATCCAGTCTATGACGAACGTCGATACGCGCGACGAAGAAGCGCTCCTCTCTCAGATACAGAGGCTGAGCGGAGCAGGGTGCGATATTGTGAGAGTCGCCATACCGGATGAGGACGCAGCCGCGTCGTTTGCAAAAGTCAGGAAAAAGACGGACGTCCCGCTCGTCGCCGACATTCATTTCGATTACAAACTCGCGCTCAGGGCGATAGATGCCGGAGCGGACAAGATAAGGATAAATCCCGGAAATATCGGGAGCGCCGAAAAGGTCAGAGAGGTCGTAAACGCCGCTAAAAGCGCGGGGATACCTATACGCGTCGGAGTGAATTCGGGGTCGCTCGAAAAAGACATCCTCGAGAAGAACGGCGGCGTGACAGCGGAGGGACTGTGCGAGAGCGCGCTCAGGAACCTCAGGCTCATCGAGGACATGGGTTTTGACGATCTCGTCGTTTCGCTCAAATCATCCGACGTAAAGATGAACACGGCTGCCTATGAACTCGTGGCGAAGAACACCGACCATCCGATACACGTCGGGGTCACGGAAGCGGGCACTCTGAGGCGCGGAAAACTGAAATCCGCCGTCGGCATCGGGGCGCTCCTGCTCGAAGGCATCGGCGACACGATAAGGGTCTCGCTGACCGCGGACCCGGTCGAGGAAGTCATCTTTGCCAGACAGATATTGGAGACGGTCGGCCTTTCCGAGCCCGCATACGATCTGATATCGTGCCCGACGTGCGGCAGGACCGCGATAGACCTGCAGAAATACGCCGATTTGGTGGACGACAGGCTCAGACAGGGCAATTACCGCAAAGGCATCAAAGTCGCCGTCATGGGATGCGCCGTGAACGGGCCGGGCGAGGCGCGCGAGGCCGATTACGGAGTGGCGGGCGGCAAGGGCAAAGGGCTGATATTCGCTAAAGGCGAGATAATCAAGTCAGTGCCTGAAGACAAAATTGTAGACGAACTTTTCGCTTTGATAGATGAAAGAGAAGGACGGTAGATGAACAGTCTGCTTGAACTTATCGATTTTGAGAAAGCCGGGGTGGAAGACCCCGGGAAATGCCGCATCGACGCGCGCGATTCATATATAGACAGCCGCACGGGCGTTCTGAAAGCAAAACTTGATCTGAACTTCGTCATACCTTTTGACGATCTGCCTAAGATAAAGGACGCTCTGGCGTCCGCTTCCGACGATATAACGGACGTACAAGTTTTCTGGCACTGCTCCGACGCGATTTCGCCTGTCGATAAGACAGTTGCCGCTTTCCTGCCTTACGCGATAAAGATAGCAAACGGCGAGTACGTAACGATAACAAGGTGCATAATCCCGGATAAAGTACGAGTCTCGGACGGAGTCTGCTATATCGGGGCTATGGGAAAAGTCGCGGCCGAGAGTTTGAACGCGAAACTCTCGGGGCTTTTTTGTGCGCTCATAAAGAAGTTTTTGTCGCTGGACCTCAAAGTCGTCTTTGAGAACGAGGAGGAGACGCTCCGCGAGACCGCAAGGACGCTGGAAGAACAGAATGAAAAAGATCTGAAGCAGCTTCTCGAGGATAACAAAGCCCGCGCGGAAAAAGCGAAAAAGATACTCAAATCAGAGGGCGAAAAGGCAAAGAAAGAGGGGTATGGCGGCGAGGCAGGCGGAGGAGCCAAAGGCAAAAACTATTACGCACGCCGAAACAGCAAAAGAAACGAAATCAACGCTCCCGCGCAGGGAGATATTTTAGTCGGCACCCAAGAACTCACCGGAGCGATAACTCCGATGCGCGAAATAACACCGGAGTCTTCCGATGTTACGATAGAAGGGAAAGTCTTCGATATCGACTGCAGAGCCATAAAAAGCGGAAGCAAACTCGTGACGATATGCGTGACGGATAATCATACGAGTCTGGCCGCGAAGATGTTCCTGAACTCCGAAAAATGGGCTGAACTGGAGAGCAATCTTGAGCCGGGCAATTATGTAAAAATACACGGAGACGCCGAGTGGGACACGTATGATAACATGCTCACCGTAAAGGCGGACGGCATACAGCGCGGAGAGGCAAAAGTCCGCGTCGAGAAATACGAGGGCAGGAAAAGAGTAGAACTCCACTGCCACACCAAGATGAGCGCGATGGACGCGATATCCGACGTTAAAAACATCGTTGCTACGGCGGCCCGCTGGGGTCAGCCTGCCGTCGCCATCACGGATCACGGCGTCGTGCAGAGTTTTCCGGACGCCGCGGACATGGCCGACAAACTCGCAAAGGACAAGAACGACCCTAAAAATATTAAAGTCATCTACGGCATGGAGGGGTATGTATTCGACGACTCCGACTGCCGGAGAGAAGACGGCACCATAGAGTATAAGCGCAAGCCGACATACCACATAATACTTCTCGCCGCGACGCAGGACGGGCTCAAGAACCTGTATAAACTTGTGTCTATTTCGCATCTCGACTATTTCTACAAGCGCCCGAGACTGCCGAAATCCGTTTTGGCGGAGCACCGCGAAGGCCTGATAATAGGGTCGGCGTGTCAGGCGGGAGAAGTGTATCAGTCGATAGTGCGCGGCGATGACGACGAAGAACTCGATAAAGTCGCTTCTTTCTACGACTACCTCGAGATACAGCCGCTCATCAACAACAGGTTCATGATAGCGGAGGGGACAGCCGACGAGGAGCAGCTTCGCGAGAACAACAGGCGCATTATCGAATGCGGACGCAGGCTCGGAAAACTGACCGTCGCGACGACAGACGCCCACTACGAGAATCCCGAGGACGCCATCTACAGAGACATTATTCAGGCGGGGATGGGATACGACAAAACCGAGAGCGGCGAGGGGCTTTACCTGCGCACGACCGAAGAAATGCTCGGTGAATTTTCATATCTCGGGGAAGACCTCGCGTATGAAGTAGTCGTCGAGAACACGAATAAGATAGCGGATATGGTCGCGGAAGGTATCATGCCGGTGCCGAAGGGAAAATACCCGCCTAAGATACCGCACGCCGAGGAGACTCTCCGCGATACGTGCATGACGAGAGCCAAAGAACTATACGGCGATCCTCTTCCGGACGTCATACAGGACAGGCTCGACACCGAACTCAATTCCATCATAGGAAACGGATACGCCGTCATGTATGTATCGGCGCAGATGCTCGTGAAAAAATCGCTCGACGACGGGTATTTGGTCGGCTCCAGAGGCTCGGTAGGTTCTTCATTTGCCGCCACCATGGCCGGCATCACGGAAGTGAACCCGCTGCCGCCTCACTACAGATGCCCTAAATGCAGGCGCGTCGAATGGGGAGACCCCGACAAATACGAAGTCGGCGCGGACATGCCCGACAAAGACTGCCCGGACTGCGGAACAAAGATGGTCAAGGACGGATTTTCGATACCGTTCGCCACGTTCCTCGGGTTCAAAGGAGACAAAGAGCCCGATATCGACCTGAATTTCGCGGGCGAGGAGCAGCCTGTCGCTCACAGATACTGCGGCACCATCTTCGGCGAAAAAAACGTATATAAAGCGGGAACGGTTTTGTCTATCAAGGAAGACACCGCAAAGAACTTCGTGAGGAAGTACGCGGAGAGCAGGAATCTTCCGCTTTCTCCGACCGAACTGACGAGGCTCGCAAAGGGATGCATCGGAGTCAAGAGGACGACAGGCCAGCACCCGGGCGGAATCGTAATAGTCCCCGACGATCACGACATAATCGAATTCTGTCCTGTCCAGCGCCCGGCAAACTCTACGGATTCAGACATCGTGACCACTCACTTCGATTATCATAAGATAGATAAGAACCTGCTCAAACTCGATATTTTGGGGCACAACATCCCTTCGATGATAAGGCAGCTTCAGGACATGACAGGCATAGACCCGCTGTCTATCGACCTCGGAGACAAGAAAGTCCTCAGCATATTCAGGGGGACCGAGGCGCTCGACATCAAGGATCCTGATTACAGATTCGTGCATGGGACTTATGCCATCCCCGAATTCGGAACGCATTTCGTCAGGCAGATGCTCGACGACGTAGTTCCGGAGCGTTTCGGTGACCTTGTAAAGATATCCGGATTCTCGCACGGCACAGACGTGTGGAAGAACAACGCCCAGGACTACATCAAAAACGGCACGGCGACTATAGACGAGGTCATCTCGACGCGTGACGATATCATGCGCTACCTGATAAAGAAAGGCCTGCCTAACGAGGCGTCGTTCAAGATAATGGAGGACGTCCGAAAGAACAGGCCTCTGAAGGAAGAACAGCTTGAAATGATGCACGAACACGGGGTGCCTCAGTGGTATATCGATTCGTGCGATAAACTTCAGTACCTGTTCCCGCGCGCGCACGCGGCGGCTTATGTGATGATGTCATTCCGCATGGCGTGGTTCAAGGTATATTATCCGCTCCAGTTCTACGCTACCGTGTTCACCGCTTCATCGGCTGCTTTTGACGCGGACACGATTTTCAAGGGCAAGCAGGCCTGCCTAGACGGTATCGACGCCATCGCCGCCATGGGAAAGAACGCCACGGCGAAAGATAAGGATAAATCCGACGTTTTCGAGATAGCCTATGAGATGTATGCCCGCGGCTACGAGTTCGGCATGCCGAAACTCGGCGTATCGGACGCGGTGCGTTTTACGGTTGCGGATGACAAAGTGGTACCGGCGTTCTCGGCGCTTGAAGGTCTCGGCGAATCGGCGGCAAAGTCGCTCGTCGAGGCATATAACGAAAAGCCGTTCGAGACTGTCGAAGAGGCCGTCACCAGAGCAAAACTGAACAAGAAGGCAGTCGAGACGCTCAGAAAGTACGGAGTCTTTGACGGTATGCAGGAGACAGACCAGATAAGTTTCCTGAACTTACTCTAAAGAGCGGAAAAAAAGAGCGGTAAAGGCGATAAAAAAGTAAAAATAGTGCGAAAATTTTGTCCACAAATGACGGTATCCCGTCAGCACGCCGTGAAATCAGACCGGATTCCGAATAATCAGTCAACGATCCGCGAATTTTGTGAGAAAATAATATTCAGGATAAAACATATCCTGTATTTTAACAAATAGCGGAGGAAGTGGGATATAATGGATGAAGGCCGTTTTTTCCCTGTTAAAAACGGTCGCTGCGTGACGAAAGTGATGCAGAAAGACGTTTTGTACATCATGCGCCGCAGCAGGCTCATCGATATCGAGACGGCGGACGAAACGTATTCATATTATGAGAATATGAAAAATGTTGCCCCGCTCTTGAATGATGATTTTGAGCCAATTCTGGCGGGATGCTATGTGAACTTTTCACATGTGGTCCGCGTCGGCGACGAAATAGACTTTGACTGCGGCAAAAAACTCATGACAGGCAGGGACACATGTACGAAGGCGCGGCAGATATTCTACCGATACCTGAAAACACATGAAGAAAGGATATGTGACGATGAAAAACTTTATCTCTGAATTCAAGAAGTTTATCAGCAAAGGCGACGTTATGTCCATGGCCGTCGGCATCATAATCGGCGGTGCGTTCACCGCTATCATCAACTCGCTCGTTTCAGATATTATCGGGCCTGTTATCGGCATGATATGCGGCGGCATAGATTTCTCGGCGCTTTCCGTCAAAGTCGGCGACGCTCAGCTCATGATCGGCAATTTCATTCAGGCGGTCATCAATTTCCTGCTCGTTGCGCTTGTTTTGTTCGTCATCATGCGCTCTTTCAACAGAATGAAAGAGAAGATGGTCAAGGAAAAGGAAGAAGAGCCGGCACCGGAGGAGCCTTCGGAAGAGGTCAAACTCCTCACCGAGATACGCGATTCTCTGGCAAAATAGCGTGCGCCGCGTCGGGCGCGTTCGCCTGAAAGCCGCATTCGGGCTTTTGAGCGTGATTTCTTAAAGCCGCACGGGGTTGACATTTCCCCATACAGTGTGATACTATTGTCGCGTCAAATATTGCAATTGTTGAAGAGTGGGTCCTCCCACTCTTCAAATTTTATCGAGGGAAAAATGGCATCAGGAAAAGCGGCTGCTTTTGTCGAGGAAAATCTGAAAGGATTTCTTGAAGAGAACGGGTTGTACCTCTGGGACGTCGCATTTGTCAAAGAGGGGCCCGACTACTTCCTCAGAGTCTTCATCGACCGCGAGGAAGGCGGAGTTTCCACCGACGACTGCGAACTCGTCAGCAAATTCCTTTCCGACAGGCTCGACGCGGCAGATCCGATACCGCAGAATTATTACCTGGAGGTCAGTTCTCCCGGTATGGACAGGAAACTCACGCGGCCCGAGCATTATGAAAGGTGTATGGGCGAACTCGTCGAAGTCAAACTCTACGAGCCGTTCGAGGGCAGCAGAAAACTGACGGCGAGGCTGAAAGGCTTTGACGGCCAAAACGTGACTTTGGCCCGCGAAGAAGAAAAGAAATCCGGGAACGGGGACACATTTGTCATCCCGCTCAAAAACATCGCCGGGATAAATTTGGCGATAACGTTTTAGCCGGCTCCCGAACCAAGCGAACGGTTAAGCCAAGCGAACTGTTAGACCAAACAAACGGCTGAATCATCAACCATAAAAACCAGTATGGAGGAAAACGGAAAATGAACAGAGAATTCATTGATGCGCTGGACGAACTCGAAAAAGAGAAGCACATACCGAAATCGGTTCTTCTTGAAGCGATCGAGTCGGCTCTCGTAGCGGCGTATAAGAAAAACTACGGAACTACGGCGAATATCCGCGTGGACGTGAATGAAGTGACGGGAGAGGTGGCCGTCCTCTCTAAGATAGATGTCGTGGACGAGATAACGGACGAAGCGACACAGATGACTCTCGCAGAGGCACAGGAAATCGATCCGCGCTACGAGGTCGGAGACTATATCGAGTTCGAGATATCGGCAGACGATTTCGGCAGAGTCGCGGCACAGACGGCAAAACAGGTCGTAGTTCAGAAGATACGCGAAGCCGAGAGAGGCATCGTGTTCGACGATTTCAAAGACAGACAGGGTGAGATAGTCACCGGTATAGTGCAGCGCAAAAGCGGCAATACGCTCTTTGTCGATATCGGAAGCACAGAGGGCATCCTGCCGGCGAAAGAGCAGGTACCGGGCGAAAAATTCAATATCAATGACAGGCTCAAGGCCTATATCATGGACGTAAAGCGTCAGGCCAAAGGGCCGCAGGTATTCCTCTCGCGTTCGCATCCGGGACTTGTGAAGAGGCTCTTTGAACTCGAAGTGCCTGAGATACAGGATGGGACCGTACAGATAAAAGGAATAGCACGCGAGGCGGGTTCGAGGACCAAAATCGCCGTGGCAACCGAATTTGAAGACGTAGACCCGGTCGGAGCATGCGTCGGGACCGGCGGCAGAAGAGTTCAAGCCGTCGTGGACGAACTCTCCGGCGAAAAGATCGATGTCATCCCGTGGAGCGACGATCCGGAAGAACTCGTCGCAAACGTCCTGAGCCCGGCAAAGGTCGAGGAAGTTTTCATCGATGAGGACGCGAGGATAGCCACCGCCATCGTTCCAGACTATCAGCTCTCGCTTGCGATCGGCAAAGAAGGACAGAACGTAAGACTTGCGGCTAAAGTAAGCGGCTGGAAGATAGATATAAAGAGCCACTCACAGTATTACGGCTCGGACGAGGAACCGGTGCTCGGAGACCTGCGCGACGCGTTCGAGAAATACGGCGATGCCGAGGAAATTCCCGAGGACGCCGTAACGGAGGACGAAGGCAGCTCTGCTGCTGAAGCCGCAGATAACTCCGCTGCCGAAGCCGCAGATAACTCCGGTACGGAAGACGAAGATAACTCCGAAGGAAACAGCGAGGATAATGTCGAATAAAAGCGAACCCTACAGGCGCTGCATCGGATGCATGCAGTCAAAACCGCAGAAAGAACTGATACGTATAGTGCTCGCGGACGGTGCACCTGCAGTTGACACGACAGGAAGAGCCCACGGCAGAGGCGCATACTTATGCCGTCGCCCGGAGTGCTTCGAAATGGCGCGCAGACGCCGCTCGTTCGCGAGAACGTTCAGGACTGCCGTCAGCGACGAGGCACTTGATGAATTGGAACGTCAGCTTGAGGCGCTTAAGGACGCAGAGGAGGCAGTCGATGACCGGAGAGGATAGAGTTCTGGGACTGCTCGGACTGGCAGCCAGAGCGAAGAAACTCATCACCGGCTATAACACTTGCCTTTCCGCGATAGAGTCGGGAAAATTGAAACTCCTGATAATAGCGGAAGAAGTCGGCGAAAATTCGTGCAAAAAGATGATATCAAAATGCACGTCACGCGGCATCGAGTACAGAAAGTTCGGCAGCGCACCCGTCCTCTCGCACGCAGTAGGGAAGACGGACAAAGGGATATTCGGGATAGTGGATTTCGGATTCGCGGAAAGTATAAAAAAGGAGATTGACCTTATTCAATCAGAAAGGACGGTGACCGCACACGATGAAAGTATTTGAACTCGCAAAGAAATTGAAAGTGACGAGCAAAGACGTCATCAGTCACGCGCAGGAAGCCGGCATAGAACTGAAGAGCCATATGAACAATTTGACCGACGAGCAGGAAGCAGCAATCGAAAAGACATTTCCCAAAGCAAAACAGGAATCGAAACCGGCCGCGGCGGGATCCCCTGCTTCAAAGCCAGCTGCAAAAAGCAGCGCTGATGCCGCATCTCACAGCGCGTCACCGGGAACTCCGCGCAAGCGCCCCTTTATAGGCAAGCCGAGAGTAAATTCCGATTTCCTTGACAGCCGCGAAAAAGCAGTCAAGGAAGCTTCCGAAAAGAAAGAAACAGAACAGATGAATCCGGTGGAACGCGAAGTTCCAGAACAGCCGGCGAAACCGGCGGCGGAGTCAAAACAAGAGGTAAAACCCGCAGCAGAAAAAACTGCGCAGAATGAACAAGCATCAGAGCATGTGAGCGCAGCAGAAGAAAAGCAGGAACCGCAGAAGAAGGAACCGCAAAAGCAGGAACCGGAGGCTTCGGAGAAGCCAAAGGCCGCAGATAAACAAAAAGTTTCAGAGGAACCTAAGCCCCATGAGGCTCCTGAGGCCGCGGCAGAACAAAATCCCGCGGAAAAACCGAAGGCCGAAAAGCATGAGGAAAGGAAACAGGAAACCTCAGCCGCCGACGAGAAGAAACAGCAGCGTCAGCCAGAGAATGTGCAGAAGCCGAACTCTGCTGCGGAGAAAAAGGCTAAGCCTTCTCCTGAGCCTGTAAAACCTGCAAAACCTGCTCAGGCGGCGTCTAAGCCTGCAGAAAAAGCCGCTCCGAAACCTGCGGCAAAACCTGCTCCTAAAGCTGCGACAAAGCCGGCAGAAAGACCGCATATAGGCCTGAAGATAATAAAACGTGCCGGCGAGGACGAGCAGCAGGCACCTTCCACGTACGAGAGGCGAAGGCCGGGCGACCGCAATCCGCAGCAGGAACGCGGACAGGAGCGTGGACAGGAGCGACGCGGAGGCGGGCGCGAAAAACCGGAGCGCAAGAGAGACAGACGCGCTCCTCAGGGCGGGAGTGCCCAGAGAGCGGGCGATTCCCGCGACAGGAACCGCGCAGGAGCTCCGCAGGGAAGGAACGACTCGAGGTCGGAATCGTCCAGACAGGGCGGCCGCAAAAAGCAGAACGAGAGATTTGATAGGGAACAGCATAATAAGTTCGATAAACTCGAACGCAAATCGCTCGAAAAGCAGACGAGAAACAAACACGCGAAATACAAGAACACAGCTGAACCAGAACCAGAAGAACAAATCGTGATCCCTGAAGGAACTATTGTTTTGAACGTACCTATCACAGTAGCCGGATTCTGCGAGCAGACGGAGATTTCAACATCTAAAGTCATTATGACGCTTATGAAGCTCGGAATCATGGCAAACATAAATCAGAACATCGACGAAGATACCGTAACAGTCCTCGCAGACGAACTCGGCATCAGCGTCCATATCGCAAATGTAGATAACACAGAAGAGGAACTGGAAGCGGAAGAACTCGATCTGGAACCTGACGACGAAAAAGATCTGAAACCGCGTCCGCCGATAATAACCGTAATGGGTCACGTAGACCACGGAAAGACCTCCCTGCTCGACGCCATCAGGAAGACGAACGTCACGGCAAAGGAATCCGGCGGAATTACTCAGCACATCGGCGCTTCGGAAGTCAGGGTGAACGGACAGAAAATCGTGTTCTTGGATACTCCGGGCCATGAAGCGTTCACTGCCATGCGTGCACGAGGAGCTCACATCACCGATATAGCGGTACTGGTAGTAGCGGCGGATGACGGCGTCATGCCTCAGACGGTAGAGTCTATCAGCCACGCAAAGGCGGCGGGAGTCCCTATCATCGTCGCTATCAATAAGATGGATAAGCCGCATGCAAATCCGGAGAGGGTAAAGCAGGAACTCGCCGACCACGGCGTCATCGTAGAAGACTACGGCGGAGACGTCATCAGCGTTCCTGTATCTGCGAAGACCGGCGAAGGCATCAGCACGCTGCTCGAGATGATTTTGCTGCAGGCGGAAGTGCTGGAGCTTAAGGCCAATCCTAACAGACTAGCTTCCGGCTCTGTAATCGAAGCAAGGCTCGATAAGTCTAAGGGACCGGTCGCGACTCTGCTCGTCATGAACGGAACGCTCCAAGCGGGGCAGAGCATCGTTGCCGGAACGTGCGCCGGCAGGATAAGGCTCATGACAGACTATAAGGGCAAAGCCATCAAGAAGGCCGGACCGGCTACGGCTGTCGAGGTCCTCGGGCTCACCGATGTTCCTCAGGCAGGCGACGACTTCAACGCGGTCTCCAGCGACAAAGTCGCAAAGGAGATAGCGGGCAAGCGCGCCGAAAAGATGAGAGAGGAAGTCATGAAGAAGAATTCGAGCATGTCGCTCGAAAAGTTCTTCAGCCAGATGAAAGAGGGCGAAGTCAAGGAACTCAACCTCATCATCAAAGGTGACGTACAAGGCTCCATCGGCGCGGTCGTTTCATCGCTCGAAAAACTCAACAACGACGAGGTCAAAGTCAACATCATCCACTCCGGCGTAGGAGCCGTTACCGAGTCTGATATCATGCTCGCGGGAACTTCCGGAGCGGTCATCATCGGATTCAACGTCAGGCCGAGTTCTGCGGTTCAGGCTATGGCCGACAGAGAGGGAGTCGAGATAAGATCGTATACGGTCATCTACGATGTGATAAATGATGTGGAAGCAGCAATGAAAGGTATGCTGGAGCCTGAGTATAAAGAAGAAGTCCTCGGCAAGGCCGAGATACGAAACACCTTCAAAGTCCCGGGCATCGGCATCGTCGGAGGAGCGTACGTACAGGAGGGCAAGATAGTCAGGAATTCGGACATCAGGCTCGTACGCGACGGAGTCGTCATACACGAAGGCAAGATCTCGTCTCTCAAGCGCTTTAAAGACGACGCAAAGGAAGTCGCTCAGGGCTACGAATGCGGCATCGGTATCGAAGATTACAACGATATCAAAGAAGGCGACGTTATCGAGTGCTACCACATGGTCGAAGTAAAGAGGAGTTGATCCGCCCATGAGCAGACCATATAAAACCGGAAGGCGTTCTGAGGAGATAAGACGCATAATAAGCGAGATGCTCCTCAGGGAAATCAAAGACCCGAGGCTTTCTGCAGGGATAGTCAGCATAACAGGCGTCGATCTGACGAGCGACGGCAGTTACGCCACCGTATACGTTACCGTCCTCCCGCCCGCTTCATGTATGTCAGGAGCGGTGACCGCCGCAGGCCACGCGGAAGATGGCGGCAGCGGCGCTGCGCTTGAGGAGCAGTCGGAAGACGAGGAAGCCGGGCGCAGAGAAGTACTCGAGGCGCTAAAAAAAGCGACGCCTGTTTTCCGCCGCGAGATCGGCAGACAGATGATGATAAGGCGCGCGCCGGAACTTATCTTTAAGATAGATACATCGGAAGACTACGGCAGGCGCATCGACGAGATCCTTAACGGGCTGGACATCAAACCGGAGGGAGAAAATGAGGATTAACGCAAATGACAGCGAAAGAGGCACAGGCGGCCTCCGCGAGATAGCAGAGGCCCTTTTGAGCGCGGGAAGTGTAGCGCTCTTTCCTCACGAAAACATGGACGGCGACGCCATCGGATCGTGTGTCGCACTTTCGCTGGCACTGAAGAGTCTGGGAAAGAGAACGTGCATACTCATAGACGAGAGGATACCCGATAATCTGAAATTCTTTTCCGAAGCGCTGTGCACGAAGGATTTTAAAGAAGCCGCGGGCGCTGACGTTTCCCTCTGTGTCGATTCAAGCAGCATCGACAGGATAGGCAGGCGGGCCGATGTGTTCCGCACGGGAAAAACGTCGGTCTGCATCGATCACCACAGGATGACCAAAGGGTTCTGCGAATATAACTACATCGAGAGCGACTGCCCGGCTACGGCGCAGATAGTTTTCCGCCTCATAAAGGAACTCGGCGTCAGCGGAACTCCTGAAATCGGCGAAGCAATTTTTGTCGGGATAACGACAGATACGGGAGATTTCCAGTATCAAAGCACTAACGAGGAGTCTCATCTCATCGCCGCTGAACTCTACGAGTGGGGGACCGACACGAACAAAGCCAGCATAGAACTGTACGAACATAATCGCCTTGAACGCATCAGGATAGAAAACAAGACCCTCGACACTCTCGTTTTGATATGCGGAGGAAGAGCGGGGATAGCCTACGTCACTCAGGAAATGCTCAAAGAGACAGGCGCATATATGGACGAGACCGACAGGATAGCAAACAGGATAAGATCCATCGACGGCATAGAAGTCTCGGTGCTGCTTAAAGAGGAATCGTCAGACTGTGTGAAAGTCAGCATGCGCTCCAAATGCGAGGTCGACGTTTCCGCAGCCGCAGCCGAACTGGGCGGAGGCGGTCACGCGCGCGCGGCAGGAGCCACACTAAGGACGGACCTTTCGACTGCTTTTGACATGGTGCGCAAAGTCCTGTCTGAACAGATGGAAGGCGATAAAGCCGCGGATATGAGTAAGAACGAGGCCAAATGAAGAGCGGTATCCTTAACATGTATAAGCCCACGGACATGACTTCTTTCAGCATGGTTGCCGTGGTCAGGGGAATTACGCGTGAAAAGGCCGGACATCTGGGCACGCTCGACCCCATGGCAGAGGGAGTGCTGCCGGTCGGTATCGGCGGTGCGAGCCGCGTGATGGATTACTTGGACGCCGACATCAAGGAATATCGCGGAACGGCGAGGATCGGGCTGAAAACAGACACTCAGGACATCTGGGGAACGGTCATAGAAGATTCCCCGGACGCATCTGTTTCATTTGACCGCCTTAAAGACGCGGCGGAAGCGCTGACGGGCGTGATATCGCAGGTGCCGCCTGCGTATTCGGCGGTGAAAATCGACGGGAAGAGGCTGTACGCATACGCCAGAGACGGTAAAGTCCACGAGATAAAATCAAAGATAAAATCACGGAAAGTATTTATCGAAAAACTCGAGATACCGGAACTGAACGGCCGTGATTTTTCTTTTGTCGTCAGATGCACAAAAGGTACGTACATCCGCACGATATGCCATGATATCGGCGAGATATTGGGCTGCGGAGCGGCTATGACATCTCTCGTTCGCACAAAGAGCGGGATATTCACGGCTGATTCGGGCATGACTCCAGATATGATGAGGAGCATGGACAGAGCCCAGATAGAGAAACGAGTCGTTTCGACTGGAGATGCTTTGGTCAATCTCGGGAAAGCTGCGCTGGGAGCGCGCGAAGAGCAGATGTTCCGCAACGGAGTTACGCTCAGGGCATATCAATGGAAAGCTCTCGAAACACCTCGGTACGCTGAGGAGGAATATCCGCTGCCGCTGCGCGAAATATTCAGAAAAGGGTATAAGGTCTACGGACCGTGTGAAAGATTCATAGGTGTCGGTTTTGCCCCCGGCGACGGCTCGCTTCGCCCCGACAAGGTATTCGATTGAAATACAGCGGAAAAACAGTCGAACAGGCTGAAGACGACTGATATGCAGCCGAAAGATAATCGGTCAGCAGCAGAGGACCGGCAAGTAGTCAAGGGATTATAAAATTTACAAAGAAGTAATGATGAAAATATTCAGAAGCATAGAAGAAATCAAAGACATCGGAAATACTGCAGTCGCCCTCGGAAATTTCGAGGGCGTCCACTACGGCCATCAGGCTCTCATCAGACGGATGAAGGAGGAGGCGGACGCCGAAGGGCTGATACCTTCGGTATTCACGTTCTCGAATCACCCGCGCGACCTCCTGCCTGAACTCCCTCGCGCAAAGAGGATACTTTTTAAGAGCGAAAAAGAACAGATAATGGAATCGCTCGGAGTGGAGTATCTGTTCAGCCTTCCGTTCACGGAAGAGATAATGAAGATGCCGCCCGAGGATTATGTGAAGAAACTTCTCTCCGGAACACTGCACGCCAAAGCCGTGTTCTGCGGGTTCAACCACACGTTCGGCTACAAGGCGTCCGGCAATCCTGAGATGTTAAAGTCGCTGTGCGCGGAAGAGGGCATCTCGACGTTCGTCATGGATCCTTTCACCATCGACGGGCAGGTTGTGAGTTCGACCCTCATCAGGAAACTTATCGCAGAGGGCAGGGTCGACGAATGTGAAAAATACATGGGCCGCAGATATGCTGTCTACGGGGAGGTCGTAGAAGGCAATCACCTCGGGAAAACGCTCGGTTTTCCGACGTCGAACCTCGTTATCGACGAGACTATGGTCGCCCCGCCGAACGGCGTCTACGTGACAGACTGCATCTACGCGGGAAAGAAATACTCCAGCATCACGAACGTAGGTGTAAAACCGACCATCGGCGAATTCTCCAAGAACATTGAGACGCACATTTTCGATTTCGACAAAGAACTCTACGGAAAGACGATAAAGGTTGAATTCATCGAAAAACTCCGCGATGAAAAGAAATTCGCCAGCAGAGAACTTCTGTCCGAGCAGATAAGGCGAGACTGCCTTACGGCGCGGGATTACCACGAAAGACACGGTGCGCTGAAGAAATAAAGCCTTGACCCTTGCCGCCGCGAGAACAAAGACACGGGCCGCTGAAGCAAAGACGCCTTCCCGATGCAAAAAACAGCGTTTTCCAAACAAAAACTGTTGACAGGGAAGTCCTAAAATGATAAATTATTCAGGTACGAAGAAGAAGTTATCCGCTTCTCACCTTTCGGATATCGTTCCGCCGGGTAAATATTTTGAGAAATCGCGCACTTTTAGTCAGTGTGTTTTTTATGCGGATACTTCGAGTGTCCGCTTTTTTAATGCATGGAGGTGCACCATTAAAGAGAACAGAATCAACGAAGAGATCCGTGCCAAGGAAATCAGAGTTATCGATGAGACAGGAGCGATGATCGGGATCATGAGCGTTCCTGAAGCGCTCGACATCGCCGATGAAAGAAAACTCGATCTGGTAGAGGTTTCGCCTAACGCGGTACCGCCTGTCTGCAGGATCCTCGACTACGGGAAATTCCGCTACGAAGCGCAGAAGCGCGAAAAGGAAGCCCGCAAGAAACAGAAGACGATCCAGATAAAAGAAATCAGACTGAGCACTTTTATCGAAGAGCACGACATCGAGGTGAAAGCCTCAACTGCGTGCAAATTCCTGAACGAAGGCAACAAGGTCAAAGTGATGCTGCGCTTCCGCGGCCGCGAAATGGGTCATACTGCGCTCGGACGCGATGTGATGGATAAATTCGCGGGACTCTGCGCGGAATGCGGCACAGTCGAAAAAAAGCCTAACTTAGAAGGCAGGTCGATGGTTATGTTCCTTGCACCTAAGAGCACTAAATGACGCAGAAGCGGCACGCGATATAACAAAACAGAATTGGAGGTTATTCTGAAAATGGCAAAGAACAAAATGAAATCGCACAGAGGTGCGTGCAAGAGACTGAGACTCACTGGCACCGGTCAGATCAAAAGAAATAAAGCATATAAGAGCCATAAACTCACGAGCAAAACGCCTAAGAGAAAAAGAGGGCTCCGCAAAGCGACGCTGGCATCGAGCGCCGATCAGAAGAGAATGCTCAGATCGATGGCAAAATAGTAAGTTTCGGGAGGTAATATAAAATGGCAAGAGTAAAGAAGGGCGTAAACGCGCACAAGAGACATAAGAAACTCCTCAAAGAAGCGAGAGGATATTACGGAGCAAAGAGCAAGCAGTTCAGGACCGCCAAAACTGCTCGCATGAGAGCGCTCGCATCCGCATACAGCGGCAGAAAACTCAAGAAGAGACAGTACAGACAGATGTGGATAGCCCGCATCAACGCCGGAGCCAGACAGAACGGCATTTCATACAGCCGCCTCATGGACGGACTCAGGAAGAGCGGCATCGACATCAACAGAAAGATGCTTTCCGAGATGGCCATCTACGATGCCGACGGATTCTCGAAGCTCTGCGAGACCGCGAAAGCGGCAAGCGCAAATTAGTGCTGAAATAAAAGCAATAAACAGATCCGGAGAGTTTCTCTTCGGGTCTTTTTTGACCTCACGCCTTCAAGGCTTTTTCGAAAGCAGGATGAAAATATGGCCAATATCATCGCGGTTATCTGGGATTTTGACAAGACGCTGATAGACGGATACATGCAGGAGCCGATATTCAGGGCGTACGGAGTGGACGCAGCCGAATTCTGGAAGGAAGTCAACGAACTGCCGGCAAAATATTACAAAGAGCAGGGCGTTCGCGTAAATAAAGACACTATATATCTCAACCATTTCATCCACTACGCGAAAAAAGGGATATTCCGCGGAC
>JBMNVD010000018.1:0-33519 GCA_050946615.1 Eubacterium sp. | reverse complement strand
AACGCTTTCGTCGCTTCAGTTTATGAAAGCACTTGCTGCTTCGGGAAAGAAAGTTTCCGAACTCGCCGACGAGATCGTGATGTATCCGCAGGTACTCGTAAACGCAAAAGTCAGCACCGAGAACAAAAAGATTTTCATGAGAGACTCAGAGATCCGTCAGGCGATAGCCGATGCGGAGGCTGCCGTAGGTTCGGACGGCAGGGTCTTGATTCGCCCGTCGGGGACGGAACCTCTCGCCAGAGTCATGATCGAGGGAAAAGACATCGAACAGATCCGCGCACTTGCCGAAGACATAGCTGACCTTATCAGCTCGAAATACGAATAATTTTCAAAGGGAGTATTACTTATGTGTGGAATAGTAGGATACGTCGGCCATAAACAGGCCGCCGATTTCATTATCGAGGGGCTCAGGAAACTCGAGTACCGCGGCTACGATTCAGCCGGCATAGCCATCCAGTCGCACGGCAAAATCGACGTCCGCAAGTGCAAGGGCAAACTCGATAACCTTGAGAAACAGTTATACGGCAAAATGCCAAAGGGAACGTGCGGCATCGGTCATACGCGCTGGGCGACTCACGGAGCGCCGTCTGACTTGAACGCGCATCCTCATGTGAGCGAAGACGGAAAGATCGCCGTCGTGCACAACGGCATCATCGAGAACTACATGGAACTGAAGCAGGAGATAACGAGCGAATACGGGGTAAAGTTCCTCACGGAGACCGACACGGAAGTCATCGCCCAGCTCATCGCCATCAGATATCGCGAAAACGGCGAGAACCTCGAAGCCGCCGTCTTTGATGCCGTCGCCGCCATGCGCGGAGCCTTTGCTTTTGCCGTGGTCGCGGCCGACACGCCAGACAAGATCGTAGCATATCGCAAAGACGCGCCTCTCATCGCCGGAATAGGCAGAGAATGCAACTATCTGGCTTCCGATATACCGGCGCTGCTTAAATACACTAACGACATATATCTCATCGAGAACGACGAAATGGTTGTTTTGACGCCCGAAAACATCAGGATATACGATGAAAAGGGCGACATCGTCAATCGCACGAGCATGAAGATAACATGGAGCATCGAGGACGCCGAAAAAGGCGGATACGAGCACTTCATGCTGAAGGAGATAAACGAGCAGCCGGGAGCGGTCAAAGAAACGCTCGAACGCCGTCTGGACGAGAACGACAATATCAAACTCGACGGGATCTCTTTGACAAAAGAAGACCTCGACGGGTTTTCGCGCATCTTTATCGTGGCGTGCGGTACGGCGTACCACGCGGGGCTCGTCGGCAAATATGTCATCGAGAAACTCGCACGCATACCGGTTGAAGTCGACGTGGCTTCGGAATTCCGCTATCGCGATCCGATAATCGACGAACATACTTTGTTCATCGCCATAAGCCAGTCCGGCGAGACGCTCGATACGCTGGCCGCGCTGAGAGAGGCAAAATCGAAGGGCGCAAGAGTCCTTTCGGTCGTAAACGTAGTGGGAAGTTCCGTCGCCCGCGAGTCTGACGACGTGTTCTACACATGGGCAGGTCCCGAGATCGCGGTGGCCTCGACAAAAGCATATACGACGCAGCTCGTCTGCATGTACCTGCTCGCCCTGTATTTCGCGAACCTGAAGGGCACTGTCACAAAAGAGGAACATGACCACCTGATCGAAGAACTGCGCGCGATACCCGATAAGATCGACACGATACTCGACGGACGACATAAAATCGAAGATCTCTCCAAGCACCTGTATAACCGTGACGAAGTTTTCTTCATCGGCAGAGGCCTCGACTGTGCCGTCGCTTATGAAGGTTCTCTCAAACTGAAAGAGATATCATATATCAATTCGTTTGCCATCGGCGCGGGGGAACTCAAACACGGGACAATCGCACTGATGGAGCCAGAGACCGTAGTCATCGCTTTGGCGACTCAAGACGCTCTGTATGAAAAGATGCGCTCCAACATCGTCGAGGTCAATGCGCGATTCGCTCACGTCGTATCCATCACCAAAGAGGGACACGACAATCTGGAGGAGATCAGCAAAGAAGTATTCTATATCCCGCAGTGCGACGACTTGGTGACGCCGCTGCTCTCGGTAGTGCCGCTGCAGCTCTTTGCATACTATGTCGCGCGCGAAAGAGGCGAGGACATCGATAAACCGCGCAACCTCGCAAAGAGTGTCACGGTAGAATAGGAGAGGAGGAGTCGTATGGATTACAACGTTATCAAAGAAGAAGCCCGCTGCGTAGTAACGGAACTCCTGGAAAAATCTCACATGAAGAAAGGTGACATCATGGTCATCGGGTGCTCGACGAGTGAGATCATGGGCGCTAATATCGGGCGCGGATCGAACTTAGAGGCCGCGGAAGCGGTGTACGACGGTATCAAACCGGTGCTCGACGAAAGAGGTATCTACCTCGCGGCGCAGTGCTGCGAGCACCTGAACAGGGCGGTCATCGTCGAAAGAGAAGCTCTCCTTCCCGGAACCGAGATAGTAAACGTAGTGCCGCAGATGCACGCGGGAGGCGCTTTTGCCATGACCGTATATAACCGGGCAAAAGACCCTGTCGCGCTTGAAACTATCAAAGCTGACGGAGGCATCGATATCGGCGACGCGCTTATCGGCATGCAGCTTAAACCTGTCGCGGTACCGGTCAGGATAGACCAGAAATCAATCGGCCATGCACACGTTGTCTGTGCGCGCACGCGCCCGAAATTCATCGGCGGCGAAAGAGCTGTTTATGACAAGATACTCTCCGGCGGAGATATCCCGAGATAACCGAAAGGGCAGGGGGAAAGATGTATCAGTTTGACGCGGAAAAAACAAAAAACGAAATCGCAGCCTGGATAAGGGATTTCTTTGAGAAGAACGGCAAAGGCTGCAATGCCGTGGTCGCCATAAGCGGAGGCAAAGACAGTTCAGTAACTGCAGCGCTCTGCGTAGAGGCCCTTGGGAAAGACAGAGTCTTCGGCGTCCTGCTTCCTCAGGGCGAGCAGCCGGATATCGACATGTCTCACCTCCTCGTCGACACGCTCGGCATCAGATACACAACGATAAATATCGGGGACACCTGCGAGGCTCTTACGGAGCAGCTCGAAGAGAACATGCCATGCGAGATAAGTCTTCAGACGCGCACCAATATGCCGGCGAGGATAAGGATGGCCGCGACATACGCCGTTTCGCAGTCTATGAACGGACGCGTCGCGAACACGTGCAACCTTTCGGAAGACTGGGTCGGATATTCTACGCGCTACGGCGACGCCGCAGGCGATTTCAGCCCGCTTTCCAGCCTCACGGTGCAGGAAGTAAGAGCGGTAGGCAGAGCCCTCGGGCTGCCTGCTGTTTTGGTCGATAAGGTGCCGCTCGACGGCCTTTCGGGCAAGACTGACGAAGACAATCTCGGCTTCACGTATGAAGTGCTCGACAAATACATCAGGACAGGCATCTGCGAGGATAAAGAGGTAAAGCGGCTCATCGACAGCAAGCGCCGCTGGAACAAATTCAAACTTCAGGTGATGCCTTCGTACCATCTCGACGCGCCTGTTTTGGCGAGCGATGAGGATGAGTAAGACAGTAGAGAGACCTTAATGCCCCTTATTATCTTAAGGATGCCTATTGATATGTTTATTGATACGTTTATTGTTTATTGATAAAGGATGACGATGGACTCAAGTGTACTTTTTGACAATTTCATCGCTAAGAGCGGAGCGGACAGAGAGATAACCGGCCTTTCTATCGACTCGCGCAAGGTCGACCCCGGTGACGCGTTTTTCTGTCTCCCCGGCAGTGTCCATGACGGGCACGAGTTTATAGGGCGGTCGGTGGAAAGCGGCGCGGTATGCATCGTATATTCAAAAGACCTTTCGGCTGAAGAGATGCCGGGAGCCGCATCGGGCGGCGTACTGTATATCCGCGTAAAAGACACAGTGGAAGCGCTGAATCTGGCAGCAAAGAAGTTCTTCGGCTCACCTTCCGAAAAACTGTTCATGTACGGCGTAACGGGGACGAACGGCAAGAGCACCATCGCGAGTGTGCTGCACTGGATCAAAGGCAGTGAAACGCCATGCGGATATATCGGCACGATATCGATAGAATATGGGAATGTCTGCACTGAGCCGGATCTGACGACTCCAAACCCGATTTTTCTGCAGAAGACTCTGTCTGATATGGTAAAGAGCGGTATGAAAGCCTGTGCACTCGAGGTTTCCAGTCAGGGTCTTGCCCAGCACAGAGTCGACGGGATAGATTTTGACGCTGTTATCTTTACGAATCTTACACATGACCACCTCGACTATCACAAAACCATGGACGCGTATTTTGACGCGAAGTCGCTCCTCTTCAGCGAACGTGTCAAACCGGATGGGGTGTCGGTCCTAAATATAGATGAGCCCAGATATGAGCAGTTAAAAGCATGTTCGCGGGCGCGTACCGTTTCATATGGCGTGGAGCGTGAGTGCGACTACAGAGCGCAAAACATAGAACTTTTGCCGCAGCAAACCAAATTTGATCTTTTACATAACGGGAAAACGTATAAAGTCGAGACAAATCTTCTCGCGATGTACAACGTATATAATCTTCTCGCCTCGATAGCGGCTCTGGCAGAGACGGGAAGCGATATTGAAAAGGTGATAGCCGCGGCGCGCGATCTGCCTCAGGTAAAGGGCCGTCTGGAACAGATCAGCCTCGGGCAGGATTTCCATGTAATAGTAGACTATGCTCATACGCCTGACGGAATGTATAAAATAATGGATTTTGGCCGAAAAGCCGCCGGTAATCACAAACTGATCGTCGTGTTCGGTTCTGCCGGACTGCGCGATAAAGCAAAACGCAGAACGTTTGGAGAGATAACCGACAAATACTGCGACTACATTGTCGTCACGGAAGAAGATCCTCGTACTGAAAGTGCTGTAACGATCGGACAGGAGATAATCTCCGGGATCAAAAATACTCCGCACACGTTCATAGAGGACAGGGAGAGCGCGATCAGGTACGCTATCGGTATCGCTCACAAAGGCGATACTGTAATGATCCTAGGTAAAGGTGATGAAAAATACTGCGACCGCGAGCACGGCCACGTATTCTACAAGGGCGACAACGTCATCGCGGCAGAAGTCCTGAGAGGTCTGCAGAAGTCCTGAGGGAGCGGCCGAATAACGTGGTATAATCAATAGAGAAGATAAAGAGATTGAGGGAGAACAACAAATCAACACTTAATGTTTCATAAGATAAGGCGGGAAGAAAAATGAGAAAACTGATAACTATCAGCCGTGAATACGGAAGCGGCGGAAGGATCATAGGCAAACTCGTCGCAGAGAAAATGGGACTTCCGTTCTACGATCGCGAGATCATCGACATGGCCGTCGAAAAGAGCGGCCTTTCGCGCGAGATCATCGAGACGGCGGAACTCAGGGCAAAGAGCAGCATCTCGTATAGTTTTTCGTCGGCTATGGCTTTCGGCGAAAACTTTTCCGCGGACCCTATGCCGATGAACGAGCGGCTCTTTTTGGCGCAGTTTGACGTTATCCGTCAGATAGGGCAGACCGATGAAGGCGTCATCGTCGGGAGATGCGCAGACTACGTACTGCGCGACATGCCGGGCGTGACGAACATTTTCATCTATGCCGAGATGGAGGACAGGATAGAACGAAGTGTTAACCAGTACGGGGACGATCCTGATAAAGTCAAACAGAAGATCCGCGATTACGATAAGGCGAGAGCGAATTACTATAACTACCACACGTCTCAGAAATGGGGAGCCTACGAGAATTACAACCTGATGATAAACACGAGTTTCATCAGCGACGAACAGGCTGCGGATCTCATAATAGGCTATCTGAACACGCGCACGTATAGAAATGTCGAAGACACCGCTGCAAAATAGCAGCGTTGAAGGGAGGCTGCAGATATGGCAGACAAGAATACGAAAATGAAACGCAATAAAATGGACGTCGGCCGTCCTGCCGACACGAAATCCGCTCTGAAGGCGGCGCTGGCTATCCTCGGGGTAGGTCTGGTCGCCGGAACGACGCTCGTCATCGGGCTCGACAAGATCATGAAAACCATCTTTGTCGACGAAGACTGGCCTGAAGAGGAATGGTCAAACAACGAATGGGCAGATGAGGATCTCGATAATTAACGGATACGACTGATCCATAGAATATCAGACGCGGCGGCGGCGCGCTTTTTCAAAGACGCTCCGGTACGCCGCTTTTTATCGGAGAGAAAAAGTGACAGATACCGCAAAATCAAAAGGCAAATATTACATAACCACGCCGATATATTACCCGAGTTCGAACCTTCACATCGGCCATACGTACTGCACGGTCATGGCGGATGCCATCGCCCGTTTTAAAAGGCTTCAGGGATACGACGTGTATTTTCTGACGGGCACGGACGAACACGGCCAGAAGATACAGAAACTGGCTGATGAAAAAGGCGTAACGCCTCAGCAGTACGTGGATGAGGTAGTCGACGGCATTAAAAAACTCTGGTCGGCGATGGAAATCTCCTACGACGATTTCATCAGGACGACAGAACCGCGCCACGTGAAACGCGTGCAGCAGATCTTCATGAAGATGTACGAAAAAGGCGACATCTATAAGTCGAGATATGAGGGCTGGTACTGCACGCCGTGTGAATCGTTCTGGACCGAGACGCAGCTCGTAAACGGCTGCTGTCCTGACTGCGGCAGACCTGTCGAAAAGGCGAGCGAAGAGGCGTATTTCTTCCGCCTCTCGAAATATCAGGGCAGAGTACTCGATCTCATCGAGAATACGGACTTCCTGCAGCCTGAGACGCGCCGCAACGAAATGGCGGCGTTCATCAGACAGGGCCTCGACGATCTCTGCATATCGAGGACCAGTTTCGACTGGGGCATCCCTGTTCCTATCGACGAAAAGCACGTCATCTATGTGTGGCTCGATGCGCTGACAAACTACATCACCGCACTCGGATACCCGGACGATCCGGAACTGTATAACAAATACTGGCCTGCCGACGTTCACCTTGTCGGAAAGGAAATCGTCAGGTTCCACAGCATAATCTGGCCTGCGATGCTCATGTCCATCGACGAGCCGCTTCCGAAACACGTCATCGGTCACGGATGGCTTTTGATAGACGGCGGAAAGATGAGCAAATCCAAGGGCAACGTGGTAGACCCGGTGATGCTGATAGATCGCTATGGCATCGACGCGCTCAAATATTTTCTGCTCCGCGAGTACACGTTCGGACAGGACGGCGCTTTCACGAACGAAGTCATGCTGAGGCGGATGAACTTCGACCTCGCGAACGACTTGGGAAATCTCGTCTCTCGCACGATCTCGATGATAGAAAAATACTGCGGCGGCGTTATCCCGGAGGCCAAAACGGAAGACGCCATTGACCGTGAACTCATTGATATGGCAGTTTCCTGCGCCGACAAAGTCGCCGCGCAGATGGATAAATTCGCGTTCAACAAAGCGCTGGAGGCTATCTGGACGCTCATCGGACGCGCAAACAAATACATCGACGAGAAGACGCCTTGGGTATTGGCCAAAGACCCGGCGAAGAAAGATGAACTCTGCACCGTCATGCATAACTTGGCGGAGACGCTTAGGATAGTCGCTATCCTGATCTATCCGTACATGCATACTACGACCGAAAAAATCATGGAGAGGCTCGGCTGCTCAGGTGAAGTCGTCTGGGAGGACGCGTACGTGTTCGACAAGACGGCGGGACTTAAGGTCACTCAGGGCCCTGCGCTGTTCCCGCGCATCGACATCGAAAAAGAACTCGCCGAACTGAAGGTCATCGAGGACAAAAACAAAGCGGCCGCCAAAGCAGAATCCGAAGGCACCGCCGGCGGCAGCGCAGGCGGCAAAGCAGGCGGAAAAACTGAATCCGAAGGCACCGCCGCGGGAAAAGCCGCCGATTCAGACGGCACCACGCAGTACAAACCCGAGATCTCCATCGACGATTTCGACAAGATGGATCTCAGAGTCGGAACTATACTTGAAGCGTCCAAACATCCGGACGCGGACAGGCTTCTAGTCTTTAAAGTCAAGATAGGTCCGGAAACGAGGCAGATCGTCTCGGGAGTGGCTCAGTACTTTAAGCCGGAGGAGATGGTCGGAAAGAAAGTGGTAGTCCTTGCGAATCTGAAACCGCGCAAGATCCGCGGCGTAGAGTCCAAGGGCATGATATTGTACGCCGAAAACGGAGAACGGCTGGAGACAGTCGAGACGCTCGCCGAAGACGGCAATACGATAAGCTGAAAGCAGGCCGGCGGCGATGATATCACCGCCGGCTGATATTTATAAGCATAAAGCGTTTGGCCGCATAAAGTGTTTGGCTGCATAAAGCGTTTGGCCGCATAAAGCATTTGACCGCACAAAGCATTTGAGCGCACAAGGCGGACGCTATATCAAATTTCATTTCAACGATTGTCAAATCAACGATTTCCGGAGCACCATGCTGTTTGATTCACACGCACATTTGAACAACGATACATTTGACTCCGCGGAACGCGAGGCACTTGCCGCCGAGATAGAGGCTCACCCGATAGTCTCTTACATCGCCGATATAGGCTTTGACCTTCCATCGTCGGTGCAGGCCGCGCTCGACTCTGTTAAATACGACTGGTGCTATGCCGCAGTAGGTGTGCACCCGCATGACACACGTTCGATGACGGAAGAGATACTTGATGCCGTCAAGTACCTTGCGCTTGAATATGGCGCTTCCGCCATAGGAGAGATAGGGCTCGACTATCACTACATGCTCTCGCCGAAAGAGGATCAGAGATACTGGTTCCGCAGGCAGATAAGGCTGGCAAATGAACTCGCGCTGCCGATAGTCGTGCATTCACGCGAGGCGGCGGCCGAGACGATGGATATCCTCAAGGAGGAAGGCACGTTTTCCGACAAAAGAAAGGCGATGTTCCCTGAGCGCCCCGCTCCGGGCGGCAAAACAGTTCCCGACGCGCGCGTAGATATACACTGCTTTTCGGGAAGCGCGGACATGGCGCTGGAGTACGTGTCGCTCGGCGCGACGATAGGGATATGCGGTCCGATAACGTATAAGAACAACAGAAAGACCATAACGGTGGCAGAGGCGCTGCCGATAGAGTTCATGATGGTCGAGACGGACTCGCCGTATATGGCGCCGGAGCCGATGCGCGGCCGCCCGAACAGATCTTGGTATGTCGAATACACCGCGAGGAAACTGGCGGAAATAAAAGGAATGTCTTTTGAAGACGCGGCGCGCGCGACGTGCGAAAACGCTCTGAGGTTCTATGGGAAGAAACACAGGCCTCTGACATTGAAAAGCACAGGCAGCCGCTGAACTTGAAAAACACAGGCAGCCGCTGATCTTGAAAAGCGCGAGCCGCTGACATTTCAGGCGCGGACAAATGCGAAGCCGTGGTTTTGGTGACGAAATAATGAAAGAGGATATTTTAAGGGAAGTAGTCGGCGCTGCGCGCTCGGCGATAAAAGACCATAACATGATAGAAGAGGGAGACGCCGTAGTCGTGGGATTTTCAGGCGGCCCCGATTCCACATGCCTGCTGGACATTCTCTGCGACCTCGCGAGAACGGTGAAATTTTCCATTTATCCTGTACACGTCAACCACATGCTCCGCGGGAACGCGGCCGACGAGGATCAGGAATACTGCGTCGAATTCTGCGAGGAGCGCGGGCTGAAATGCAGGTGCGTCCGCGAAGACTGCAGGAAACTCGCATCCGACATGGGAGTCGGCATCGAGGAAGCAGGCAGGGTCATGCGGTTCAGGGCTTTTGCAGCAGCGGCGGATGAGGCGGAAACGGCCTCACCGGGCCGCAGGGCAAAGATCGCTCTCGCACAGCACAGAGACGACCGCATCGAGACTGTTTTGATGCGCATAATACGCGGCACAGGCGTCGACGGCCTATCCGGTATCGACTATGTGAGGAAAGATGAAGCCGGACGCGAGATAATCAGGCCGCTCCTCGACGTGTCTAAGGCGGATATCGGTGAATACTGCAAGGCAAGAGCGCTGGAACCGCGCATCGACAATACAAATTTCGAGCCTGCTTTTGTCAGAAACAAAATCAGACTGAAGCTGCTTCCGGAACTCGAGACAGAATATAACTCCTCTATCCGCGACGCTCTGACGCGGCTGGCGATATCGGCAGGTGAAGACAAAGACTATCTCTGCGCCGAGGCAGAAAAAGCGTATTCCGAGGCTTTTAAGTCGGGCCCCGAAAACGACAGGATAACGTTTGACGGGGACATCCTGCGCTCGCTTCATCCGGCCGTCTCAAGGCGCGTGCTCTCCATAGCTCTAAAAAAACTCGGGCTTAAGGAGGATATGGCTTTTTCACATTTCAGGAAGGCACTCGATATCATTTCTTCCGGCTCACCGTCTGCGGAGGCTGAATTTCCTCACGGATATTTCGTGAGAAACGTATACGGGGATGTCGCGGTCGGAAGGAAACGCGAGGAATCTTCTTCAGGATTCCGCCTGAGGATGCACATGGCATCTGCAGATGATCTGAACGCGGCGGGCGAGGAATCATCCGAACGGAGCGGAAGGCATACGAGACGCGTTTTGTTCGATTTTGACGCGCTGAAGACCGAGTTCGGAGACGGCGTAATGAATCTTATCAAAGTAAGGCCAAGAGAGTCCGGCGACACGATAAAGACCAAAGCCGGGACGAAGAAGATACAGGATCTGTTCGTGGATCTGAAGATACCGCGCGACATGCGTGAAGACATTCCGGTCATCGCGGTCGGAAGTTCGGTTTTGGCGATAGTTTTTCCGGAGAAAGTCCTGCGCGCCACGGCGGGAGTAAAAAAAATCTACGGTTCGGTTTTCGCTCTCTCCAAGGTCGGAACTGAGGGGAAAAGCGTTTTGGCCGCGGAAGTGGAAACAGACGGGGAATGACAAAGCCCCGCTCGTATGATAAAATATCACGGATATCGTTTTTTACTGCACATTTACGGAGTTATTTATGTTTGACAAATTAGACTTCATAACCGAAAAATACGACGATCTCGCAAAAAAGGTCGCAGACCCGGCTGTCATCTCGGACCAGCCGACATGGCAGAAATACATGCGCGAGATGGGCGACATGGAGCCGATAGTAAAGAAATACGGAGAATATAAAAAAGCCAAGACCCAGTTAGAGGACGCAAAGACCATCGTCGAGGAAGAAAGCGACGAGGAACTCCGCGATCTGGCGAAAATGGAGATAGACGAGGCGCAGGAAAAAATCGACAAACTTTCCGACGAACTGAAGGTACTGCTCCTGCCTAAAGATCCGAACGACGAGAAGAATGTCATCCTCGAGATACGCGCCGGAACAGGCGGCGAGGAGGCTGCGCTCTTCGGCGCAGACCTTCTGAGAATGTACACCAGATACGCCGAGCGCCACCGCTGGAAAACCGAAATCATCGACGCGAACGAGACGGGAATGGGCGGCATCAAAGAAGCCGTCATGATGGTCAAAGGCAAAGGTGCATATTCCAGACTTAAATATGAGAGCGGCGTCCACCGCGTCCAGAGAGTGCCGGAGACGGAATCCGCAGGCAGGATACACACTTCCGCCGCGACCGTCGCCGTTCTGCCTGAAGTGGATGACGTTGAAGTAGATCTGAACCCGAATGACGTGCGCGTAGATGTCTACCGTTCTACCGGAAACGGCGGACAGTGCGTAAACACTACGGACTCTGCCGTCAGGCTCACGCACATCCCGACAGGTCTCGTCGTCACATGCCAGGACGAAAAATCCCAGATAAAGAATAAGGAAAAGGCGTTCAAGGTCCTCCGCTCCAGACTGTACGACCTGAAACTCCAGCAGCAGCAGCAGGAGATAGCCGCCGAGAGAAAGAGTCAGGTAGGCACGGGAGACAGATCCGAACGCATCAGGACATATAACTTTCCTCAGGGGCGCTGCACCGACCACAGGATCGGACTCACCCTTTACAGACTGGATTCGATCTTAGACGGAGACATCGACGAGATAATAGACGCTCTGATAACCAACGATCAGGCGGAAAAAATGAAGTCATTCTGATATGAGAACACTGCTTTTGAAAGACAACCCGGATGACATATGGAAAGCCGCGGAAATACTTGCTGCGGGAGGACTTGTAACCTTTCCGACCGAAACGGTTTACGGGCTCGGCGCAGACGCGAGAAATCCGGATGCCGTGCGCAGAGTATATGAGGCAAAAGGAAGACCGTCCGACAACCCTATGATCGTCCACATCGCGGACAAAGAAGACCTCGCCGAGATGACTCCCGTCATAACGGAAGACATGAAAAAACTCAGCGACGCATTCTGGCCCGGGCCGATGACGATGATAGTGAAACGCATGCCCGATATGCCCGATACGACCACGGGCGGACTCGACACCGTGGGTATCAGACTCCCGTCCAACTATACGGCAAGATCGCTTATCAGGATGGCAGGCTGTCCCGTGGCTGCACCGAGCGCCAACCTTTCAGGCCGGCCTAGCACGACCACTTTTGAACACTGCGTTCACGATCTGACTGGCAAGGTCGACGCTATCATAGACGGCGGCGACTGCACCGTAGGGATAGAATCCACAGTTATCGATATGACGACAGATACTCCGACTATACTAAGGCCGGGGATAATAACTCGCTCGATGTTCGAGGAGGTCCTCGGAAAAACAGTTGCGCTCGATAAGACGCTTACCCAGAAACCCGAAGTCATCCTCGATCCATCCGAGTTTTTGGACGGTTCAAATGGCGCGGAGGATGTCGGCGGCGCGGGAAATTTCAGGCCGAAATCCCCGGGGATGAAATACAAGCATTACGCCCCTGCGGCGGAAATGAAGATATTCGAAGGAAAGAAAGAAGACGTGGATCGCGCGATCGCCTCCGAAAAAGCGAGATTAGAGGCCGAAGGCAAAAAAGTCGCCGTGATATCATACGGAAGCGACGAAGCGGGAGAGAGGAAAGCCGCGCACGATCTTTTCGCCGAACTCAGGGAAGCTGACGCCGAGGGCGCCGATGTTATTTTGGCCGCCGCGCTCCCGGAAGAGGGCGTCGGATTTTCCGTCATGAACCGGATGCTGAAGTCAGCCGGATATAATATCATCAAAGTTTAACGACAGGGAGGAAAAACAATGATCATCGCTCTTGCCGCCGACCACGGCGGATACACATTAAAAGAAGCAATTAAAGATCATCTCAGAGAAAGAAAGATAAAGATCGTCGATCTCGGGACGGATTCGGAGGAACCTGTCGACTACCCTATCTACGGCAAAGCCTGCGCCGACGCTGTAGCCTCTGGCAGAGCGGATCTGGGCATCGTATGCTGCGGCACCGGGATAGGTATATCGATCGCCGCCAACAAAGTCCACGGCATCAGATGTGCGCTCTGCACTTCGGTAAAGATGGCCGAACTGGCAAAACAGCATAACAACGCGAACATGCTCGCATTTGGCGGGCGCACGACATCGCCGGAGGATGCCATAGCCATGGTCGACGCCTGGCTCGATAACGAATGGCTCGGCAAAACGCTCGAACGCCACGCCCGCAGAGTGAAGATGCTCGACGAGATGTAAACCCTGAGCGCAGGGAACGAAAATTTGTTCGTGGCGCCCAGACTGAGGGGAAAATCCGAATCTTGACGCGACACATGACACGGTAAACGAATAATATTAAAGAAATCATTTTGAAGTATTGACTGGAGAGGACAGAAAGACCATGGAAGAATCCGTAAAATACGAAGTAAAGAATGCAGCCGCACCTGAAAAAGCAGAGAAAGACCTCATGGCGGACATCGGAGACAGCGTCGATAACCTCGATAACGTATATATTTTCGACCACCCGCTCATCCAGCACAAGGTCTCGCTGATGAGGATGAAAGAGACGAGCGTTAAAGACTTCAGACAGCTGGCAAAGGAAGTCGCACTGCTGATGGGATTTGAAGCGACGCGCGACCTTCCGCTCAAACAGGTCGAGATCGAGACTCCTATCTGCAAGACTAAAGTCAATATGCTCGCCGGAGAAGACATAGCGATCATTCCTATCCTTCGCGCCGGCCTCGGTTTTGTCGACGGGATGCTCGAATTGGTCCCTAACGCAAAGGTCGGCCACATCGGTCTCTACCGCGATCCCGAATCGCATGAGCCGGTCGAATATTACTGCAAACTTCCTAAGGACATCGAGAAGCGCCGCATTTTCGTTCTGGACCCGATGCTCGCTACCGGCGGATCATCGGTCGCAGCCATTGATTTCATCAAAAGAAGAGGCGGCAAAGATATCACTTTCATGTGCCTGATCGCCGCGCCGGAAGGGATAAAACTCCTGCACGAGGCGCATCCTGACGTAAAGATCTTCATCGCCGCCAAAGACGACCACCTCAACGAGAACGCCTACATCGTACCGGGACTCGGCGACGCAGGTGACAGACTTTACGGAACGAAATAAGAAAGAAAAAGAAAGAAATACATACAGCACAGAAAAAGGGGCAGACGATGAAAAACTTTATTCCTGACAACGTAAGCAAATACGACAACGCATACGACGTGCTCAAAGAGAGGGGACTCATCGAGCAGGTCACTGACGAAGAAGCGGTCGAGAAACTGCTTAAGAACGAAAAAATCAAATTCTACATCGGATTCGACCCGACGGCCGACTGTCTGCACGTTGGCCATTTCATGCAGATCATCATCATGATGTATATGCAGAAATTCGGACACACTCCTGTCGTCGTGCTCGGCGGCGGAACCGGAATGGTCGGCGACCCTTCAGGACGTACCGACATGCGCAAAGTCATGGATGTAGAGACGATAGACCACAACTGTGAGCAGTTCAAGAAACTTTTCGACAGATTCCTCGACTTCGACGACGGTTGGAAATACGAAGGGAATAAAGGCGTCTACGTGCCGGGCCATGAAAACAGAGAGCCTGAGCCGGGCAAAGCCATCGCTGTCAACAACGCGCTTTGGCTCCGCCCTCTGAACTTTGCGGAATTTGTCCGCGAGATCGGTTCGCAGTTCAACGTCAACACCATGCTCCGCTCGGAAGCGTTCAAACAGCGTATGGCGAGGGAAGGAGGCCTGACTTTCTTCGAATTCAGCTACATGCTGATGCAGAGTTACGATTTCTATGTCATGGCGCGCGATTTCAACGTCAAGATGCAGTTCGGCGGCGACGATCAGTGGTCCAACATCATCGGAGGCGTCAACCTCACTAAAAAGAAAATCGGAAAAGACGTGTACGGCATGACTTTCTCGCTTCTGACCACCAGCGAAGGAAAGAAGATGGGGAAAACCGCCAAAGGCGCTCTGTGGCTCGACGCGGACCGCTGCTCTCCGTACGAGTTCTTCCAGTACTGGCGCAACGTCGGAGACAAAGATGTCAATAAATGTCTGCGCATGCTCACGTTCCTTCCGATGGACGAGGTCAACAGACTTTCGTCTCTGGAGGGCGAGGAGATAAACCACGCCAAAGAAGTGCTGGCGTACGAAGTCACTAAACTCGTGCACGGCGAGGAAGCGGCAAAGGCGGCCATGGAGGCATCGCACTCTGCGTTCGGCGGCGACGCTTCGTCTGCCAACATCCCGACCGTGGAAGTACCGGCGTCTGATTTTGAAGGAGAGGGCAAAGGTCTCGTCACTCTTATCAGAGAACTCGGACTCGTCCAGAGCAACAGCGAAGGCTTCCAGACGATAAGGCAGGGCGGCCTCTCGCTCAACGGAGTTAAGGTGACAGATCAGAAGCGCGTTCTTACACCTACCGATTTTGAAGGCGGCGCGCTGACTATCCAGAAGGGAAAGAAAAAGTTTATCAAAGTCGTGCTCAAATAGGAGATGAAACAGCAGGCCCCGTGAACGATGGATATCGCTCACGGGGCTTTTTTACTGAGGTCAGCTCGCTGAATTTTTTTATGCAATCGGCGCGCTTAATGGGGTTTGTTACTGCGGATAGCATCGGCGGCCGCTTTTGGTATCACTTTCCGCGTTTGGCATACAGCCATTCATAGGCTTCCCTGTGGCTTTCAGCTTCTTTTGAAAATGCCACGATGTCATCGCACGGGAACTGTCCGCACTCGCTGCAGTCCTCCGTCTCGTGCTTTTCGTTGCAGTCCTTGAAGAAACACCAATCGCCCGCTTCCGCTGCGTCTCTGCATCCCCTGCATTTTTTTGAAATAAAATCGCTGCAGATGTCACAATCCGCGCCGCAAAATCCTCGCATCTCCATCTCTCCTTACATATCCCGATTTTACCGATTATACCGGCGATTATCACGATTTGTTCGACAAAATGATATCATCGCTTTTGCGGTACGTCTATGGTTAAAAATGGAAGATATTTTCATATTTTTGTATAATTTATTCCGCCGTTCACGCCGCCTGTTTTGTTAATATTCAACAAAACGCAAAAAATGCTTTGGCAATAGAAACGAATTTGTTATTAAACAACTATTTTCGTTGACTATTACAAGGATTCATTGTAATGTTTAACCAAGAAAATAATGCAGGCGTGTAAGAGGATTCATTAATGGAACAACAGAATCAAAAGGGACAGTGGAAATCACAGTTCGGATTTCTGATGGCTTCGATAGGCTCCGCCGTCGGGCTCGGCAATCTCTGGGCGTTCCCGTATAAAATGGGGATGAGCGGGGGATTCGCTTTTCTGATTGTTTACCTGGCTCTGGTGTTTGTCGTAGGGATGGTCGTGATGCTCTGCGAACTCACACTGGGACGCAAGACAGGAAAGGGCGTTATCGAGGCGTATGGGTCCTTGGGCCGCAAATATAAATGGGTGGGAGTGATATCGTGGATATCGCCTATCCTGATCCTCGGTTTCTACAGCATGCTAGGGGGCTACTGCCTCAGATATCTGATCGCCAACATCGGCGACCTCTTTGGCGCATCGTGGGGAACTGACGGCGTCGAAAGCGAAGTCTTCTTCAAGGAATTCTACACCGACAGGTCTCAGGCCGTTTTGTTCACGCTGATATTTATAGTCATCGCCGCGCTCGTCGTCTGCGCGGGAGTTTCCAAGGGAATCGAAAAATTCACGTCGATAGCGACGCCACTTCTCTTTGTCATGCTCATCGTTATAATCATCAGGAGCGTGACGCTGCCGGGGGCAGGCGCCGGAGTCGCTTTCATTTTCAAACCGGACTTCACCCTGTTTAAAGGTTCCGGATGGGTCAAGCTTCTGGCGCGCGCAGGCGGTCAGATGTTCTTCTCGATGTCCCTCGGAATGGGGATAATGATTACTTACGGATCATATATGAACCGCGAGGACAATATCCAGCGCAGTTCTATAATCATACCTGCCGCGGACACCGTCGCGGCTCTGTTTGCCGCCATGGCGATAATGCCGGCTGTCTTTGCGGAGGGACTCGATCCGGGACAGGGGCCGGGACTGCTCTTCGTGACGCTCCAGACGGTGTTCAAGAGGATGGGAGCCATAGGCCCGTTCTTCGGATGCGTTTTCTATCTGCTCGTCTTTATCGCCGCCATCGACCCGTCCATTTCGCTCATGGAGGCCGCGGGCTCCGCGCTGCTCGACCGCGATATCGCCAAAGGCAGAAAGATGAACAGAAAGAGAAACACCCTTATCGTCGCGCTTATCACCGCGATAGAGGGTGTCATAATATCTCTTGATTGTCTGGGAGAGAGCAATATGCCGCATCTGCTGGGACAGGGCTCTCTGCTCGATTTGTTCGACCTGTTCTCTGAAGGCCTGCTGATGCCGACCGCCGCGCTGATGACATCCATCATCTTCGGGTGGATAATGCCGGGCTGGCTCGACGATGAGATTACATACGCCGGCGAGGGAAAGACCCGCAGGTTCAAGATGAAAAAATACTTCTATTTCTGTCTGAAGTTTATCGTCCCTCCGATGATGGTCTTAGTGCTGCTCGGGCAGATAGATATCTTCTTCAAACTGGGGTGGTTCCAATAGTACCGGGATTGCCCCGATGGCCTGTTACGATACGGCCCATCACAATATCACGATAGGGAAGGAATCATTTTACGTATTCGCGGGGCGGCCTTGCCATCAGCCTCGCGATTATGTCGTTTTTGTAGGTGTCACAGATGTCCGCCGCCTCTTGGAGCGTCATACCGTCGCCGTTCCCGCGCCCGTAGACCACGACTTTGTCACCCTGCTTCAAGTCAGGCACTGCGGTGGCGTCAACCATGCACTGATCCATGCCGATGATACCGGCAAACGGGCATCTTACGCCTTTGATGGTCACGTATCCTTCTTTCCACAGCCTGCGCGGATATCCGTCGGCGTATCCGAAGGGGATGGTAGCTATCAATGATGTCCCGCCAAGTGCTGAACGCCAGTGATCTCCGTAACTCACGCGGGTGTCGGGGCCGACTGCGTGTACCTGCGTGACTTCGGATTCGACCCTTATCGCCTCATGAACGTCGAGTACAGCGTCGCTTTCCCAACTGTGGAGGCCGTAGCAGATCGAGCCCGGCCGCACCATGTCGAGCCGGAATTTCGGCTTGTCGACGGTGGCGACCGAGTCGGCGATGTGCTTGTATCTGAATCTGAATCCGTTTTCTTCGACCTTGCCGGCAAAGGAAAGGAATCTTGAGAGTTGTTCTTCGTCAGCGCTTTCAGATGCCAGACTTAAGTGCGAAAATATTCCCTCGGCGTATATCCCGGGCAGGGCGACTATGCGCTTTGCTTCTTCGGCATCCGTCATGCCGAGGCGCACCAGCCCCGTATCTACCGCAAGATGAACGCACGCTTTTGTGCCGCGCTTCAGCGCCTCGTCGGAGAGGGCTTTGGCCTGAGGGTAGTCGATGACACACTGTGTGAAACGGTTCTCGATGACAATGTCCGATAGATCTGCCGGTGTATATCCGAGTATGAAGATAGGATAATCGGGATATGCGTCGCGCAGTTCCAGCGCTTCCGTCAGCGTCGCGACGGCAAGATACCTCGCCCCGCCCGCCATGAATACGGGAGCGGCTTCGATGGCTCCAAGACCGTAGGCGTTGGCTTTGATGACGGGAACGACAGCCGTGTCTTCACCGACCAGTTCGCGTATCACGCGCATGTTATGCGCAAGTTCCGCGAGATCGACTTTGATAGTCAGCGGGCGCAGGCGCCTTCCCGCGTACCTTACTCTGTAATCTGAATTTTCGTTTGATATTGCTGACATAATACTGCCTCTGTTTTAACGGACAGTTGAGGGATTTTTACGCTTATCTGCTATCTGCAGGCGTCTACGAGCGCGCGGAATATCCTCATCGCGCTCTCATGGACCTCAGGATCTTTTGACGCGAACAGGAGTTCCGGGTGCCACTGAACGCCGACGCAGAATTTTTCGCCGGGGGCGTAGACAGCTTCTACGAAGCCGTCCGGATCGGCGGCTGCCATAGGGGAGAGTCCTTCGCCCAGCTCCTTCAGAGCCTGATGATGAAACGAGTTGACTTTCAGGCTGCTGCTGCCGTCGAACCATTCCGAGAGAGGAGTGCCGGGAATGATGTTCACGCTGTGGCTCGGGACGTAATTCTTTTCGTTTTGATCGTGATCGATTTTCGGCCCTAACTGGGTGTCGAGATCCTGATACAGAGAACCTCCGAACATGGTGTTGATGAACTGCAGACCGCGGCAGATACCGAGGACCGCTTTCCCCTGTTTGAGTGCGGCGTTTAAGATCAGCTTTTCGTTTACGTCGCGTTTCGGCGCCAGAAGCCCCAGCTGCATGATGCAGTCCTCACCGTAGAGAGCCGGATCGACGTCCGGACCGCCGGTGAAAACGACACCGTCGAGATGCGAAACGAGTTCCGCGGTATTTTCTTCGCTGTCTGAGAAAGGCATCATTACAGCGATACCTCCGGCCGCTTCGATCCCCTGAAGATAGCCGGGAATTATCCACCAGCTTTTCAGGTTGTAGTCATAGAGAGGCGTCACGCCGATGAGTGGTTTGTTCATGTTCTTTGTCCTCCATGAAAATCAATAATCATTATTGGAAAAAGGCTTTCTATCCACGCGAAGGAGTGCGGAAAGCCTTTGAACCGCCGAAGCGTCGCGTACTTTTACGCGTATCTGTCCCAGCCTTGCCAGCGACAAGAGGGAAGCAGATCCCATGAATATGGAAGAAAGTGTGCCGACGGAGGCTGCGCATGTGATGTCAGGGTACTCTGCCTCGTCATCGTTTGCAAGACGCCAAAACCCGCCTTCAAAGTGTATTGTGAATGTGCTCTCCGCGCCGGAGCGCGAGTCGGAGCATCTGAATTCGGCAGTCAGCGTGTCCACGGGGAAGCGTCTGTACGAAGTGTTCTCTATGAAACTTTGAAAATCTGGGATCTTATACATCGTTCCGAGAGCGGAGATGTTCGTCTGCAGGAATCCGTAGTCGATGTAATTGCCTGACGTATCGGCAGGGTCTTTCAGGATGTGATAGAAATCTTCCTCGCCGGTCCGTATCACGACCGTTTCCGCAAGATCAGACTGAGCGCGGATGACGCCGAGCAGAGCGCGGAGTACCTGAGAATCTTCGTAGACGAGTTCCTCACATACTATGGTGTTGAGAGTATAGTTCGTGTCGTTGTCGGGGACGACCTTATATCTGACGTAACCAGCCAGCCTGTCCGCGTCAAAACATCCTATCCTGCGCGAAGATTCGTCGCGCGCGGCGATCCTGACTTCTTCGCTGAATTTTTTCATCATGCCGTGGCAGCGTTCGCAGACTTCATCGCTGCACGCGGTGATGATATCGTTGTCTTCTTTTGACAATATATGCAGGTCCAGTTTTCTCAGGTATGAAGACGGGTCATATTCGGGCAGATAAGCCGTCGGGAATCTGTACTCATCCAGTTTAGTTCCGAGACCGTAGCCGAAGTGAGTGTAAAAGCCCATTTTGAACGGAAGGAGCACGCATACGAGCGCACCTGACTCTTCCGCCATGTGTTCAAATTCATTTATCAAATCGGTAGCGGCGTGGCGCTTTTTATGCAGGCGGTGGACCGCCAAAGCCATCAGGCCGAATGCGCTCTTCATTTTGCCGTAGAGATTGATTTGGAAATGCACGACTTTCATCTGCGCTATGAGTTCGCCGTCCTCGTAGAGCCCGATGAAATCTACGTCGTCGTCCTCGGCCATTTCCTCAAGTGTCTTGTCGGTGCAGTGTTCGATGCACTCCTCGTCGAGAGACTTAAAAGCAGGGTACGCGTTGACGTAGATCTCGGTATACTCGGCGATCTCGCCGCGCCCGATCCTTCGGATTTCTCTCATTTTTCACACCTCATTTCAAGTCGGGGCCAAAACCGGCCGGCGTGCGCTATATCTGAAAATCAAGAAACGGAGAGGGTTCCGTCGTAACGTCGTAGAAATGCCACCACTCTTTTTCGTAGCCTTTAAAGCCCACGCTCTCCATGACAGCCTTCATGTACGCGGCGTTTTTGCGCCTTTCAAGCGGGGTGCTCAGGCAGAGGAGAGACGCTCTCTCGGTCATGTCGTCGAACTCGCTGGGCATTGGGATCTCCGCGCCGGAGCGGTCTGTCAGGGTAATGTCCACGCAGAGTCCGTTCATGTGCGTCGGACGGAAAACCGTGATTTTATCCATGTCGGGCGGTCTTGCGACAAAATCGTCGTCGGGCATTATCTCCCAAAACTTTGCCTGCGCGCTTATCGGGCGGTACGCATCCCAGATCTTCACTCTGAGGCCGTCAACTTTGAAGATGTTTTTTGCTTTTATCAGGATCTCGCATGTGTGGCGGTCGAGCCAGCACTCTGAAGAATTATAAATCTTTTGCCCGGTAAAATTGTCGGGCGTAGCATATCTGAGGTCTATGATGAAATCATTGTCGAGGTCTAAAAGACGGACGAGATTGTTTTGTTCGATTCCCATGCCAATATAAGAGCCTCCGCATTCATTGCGATAATTATAGCACGGAGGGGCGGCGGTGGATAGCATAGTAAGTTAAGAAAATATCATTGAGTGATTGAATGTAAGATTAGAGTTTGTTATAATTACGATGTTCATTAGAAAATAGGAGGTATCTTATGAAGAGCTATCATAGCGAAGCAATCAGAAACGTAGCGCTGCTCGGTCACGGTGGATGCGGAAAAACAACGTTCCTCGAGGCCGCGCTTTTCCAGACGGGAGCCATCAGCAAGCAGGGCAAAGTCGACGACGGCAACACTGTCTCCGACTACGACAAGATGGAAATCGAAAAAGGATACTCCATCAACATGACTCTCGTGCCGGTCGAATGGAGGGAGACGAAGCTCAATTTCATAGATACACCTGGCTTCTTCGATTTCGTCGGGGAAGTAAATGCTGCACTCAGAGCGGCGGAAGCGGCCGTCATCATGGTCGACGCGGGTTCCGGCATCCAGGTCGGTACCGAGACGGCCTGGCAGACCTGCGAAAAGGCGGGCACTCCGAGAATGTTCGTCGTCAGCCGCCGCGATAAAGATGAATTTGATTTCGACGCTATCCTCGCGTCCCTTCAGGAAAAATTCGGGCAGAAAGTAGTGAGGCTCGACTATCCTCTGGGAGACGAACTGAGCGATGAACTAGCCGAAGCCATCGCCGAATCAGACGATGCTCTGATGGAGAAATATTTTGACGGAGAGCCGTTTACAAAGGAAGAGATCAACAGCGGTCTGCGCAACGGCATCGCATCCGGCTCCATCGTTCCGGTATGCCCGGAGCCTTTCACTCTGAACGGCAAACTCGACGGCATACTCGATTTCATCAAAGAATATTCGCCTTCTCCGCTGGAACACGCGCCGTATCATGCGGTCAACGCGAGCGACGAAGAAATAGAAGTAGAGCCGAAGTCCGACGCGCCTGTGTCCGCGTTCGTATTTAAGACTATCGTCGACCCGTTTGTCGGCAAGATATCTCTGATGAAGGTCATCACCGGAACGCTGACCGCGGGAGCGGACGTGATCAACACAAGATCAGAGAAACCCGAGCGTCTCGGCAAACTCATCACGATGAGGGGCAAAGAGCAGATCGACATGGAAAAGGGAGTCACGGGCGATATCGTCGCGGTCTCCAAACTCCAGTATACGCAGTCCGGAGATACTCTCTGCGATAAAGCCAACGCCGTCACATACGACGCGCTGGACATCCCGTCGCCGACATATTACATCGCCGTCGAAGCGGCAGATAAGAACGATGAAGAGAAGATCGGCACAGGTCTCACAAGACTCAGAGACGAAGATCCTTCGTTCGTCATCGTGAGAAATCCCGAAACGCATCAGACGCTTATCGGCGGTCAGGGCGACATCCAACTCGATATCATCGGCAGCAAACTGAAAGACAGATTCGGCGTGACGGTCAATAAGATCCCTCAGAAGATCGCATACCGCGAGACGATAAAGGGCGAATCCGACGTCGAAGGAAAACATAAGAAACAGACGGGCGGAGCAGGACAGTATGGCGACGTCTGGATCAAATTCTCACCGAGCGATCAGGAATTTGAGTTCGTCGAGAATCTGTTCGGCGGTTCTGTCCCTAAGAACTACGTACCTGCAGTCGAAAAAGGACTTCTCGAATGCATGGACAAGGGACCGCTCGCAGGCTGCAAGTGCACAGGCATCAGGGCTGAACTCCACGACGGGTCGTATCACCCAGTCGACTCCAACGAAGTATCCTTTAAGATAGCGGCATCGATAGCGTTCAAGAAAGGCATCACCGCCGCAAATCCTGTTCTGCTCGAGCCTATTATGCACCTCGAGATAAGCGTTCCTGACGATTACACCGGTGCGGTCATGGGAGATATGAACAAGAGGAGAGGCAGGATACTGGGAATGGAGCCTGCTCACGGCGGCGGACAGACACTCGTGGCTGAGGCTCCTCAGGCGGAACTCTTTGACTATGCGCTCGTGCTCCGTTCGATGACGCAGGGCAGAGGCCACTTCGTTATGAATTTCGAAAAGTACGAAGAAGTTCCTAAGATGATCGCGGATAAGATAATCGCAGCACACCAGGCCGAAGAGGAAAAGGCTTAGGGCTGGAATGATATCCGCTGTTCGAAAGCAAATGCTTTGACGTTGAAGATGGACGTACATCCCACCGGAGGGTGTACGTCCGTTTAATAAATGAGAAATTTTGAAAGGGGGAAAAGAAGACTCCGATGGCAAAAAAGACGAGAACCGTATACGTATGCAGCGAGTGCGGAAACGACAGCCCTAAGTGGCTCGGCCAGTGCCCGGTGTGCGGAGCGTGGAATTCATACGTCGAGATGAAGGTGCCGAACGCCGATCCCGATGACTCGCGCAGGCGGTCTTCTTCACCGGGCGGAAAGTCTTTGGCGTCCCCGCTCAGAGATATCAAAACCGGCGAATACGGGAGGATAAGTTCAGGCATTGGCGAACTCGACAGAGTGCTCGGCGGAGGTTTTGTCCGGGGCTCGCTCGTGCTTATCTCGGGAGAACCGGGAATCGGCAAATCGACGCTCATAATCCAAGCCGCGGCAAATATCGCAAAAGCGGGCGGCAAAGTGCTCTACGCGACCGGAGAAGAATCCGAGGAACAGATCAGGATGCGCGCGGACAGAGTCTGCAGAGGCATACCTGACAATCTATTTGTACTCGCCGAGACAAATATGGAGAACGTCATCTCTGCTTGTGAAACATTGAAACCGAGTTTTCTGATCATCGATTCCATCCAGACTATGTACACCGACGAAACAGATTCCGTGCCGGGAAGTGTCTCGCAGGTCAGGGCCTGCGGCGGACTTCTGATGAAAATCGGAAAAACGAGCGGCATTCCCGTGTTCATAGTCGCGCACGTCACAAAGAGCGGAGACCTCGCGGGGCCTAAGATTGTGGAGCATCTGGTGGACTGTGTTCTGAATTTTTCGGGAGAGCGCGACCACGACCTGCGGATTTTGAGGTCGTTCAAAAACAGGTTCGGCACCACGAGCGAGATCGGAGCATTCAGAATGGAACAGGACGGCCTCGAGGAGATTTCCGACCTGTCGGGTATATTTCTGGACAGCAGCGCGAAAAACGCCGAGGGTTCAGTGATATCCGCGGTATATGAGGGCAGCAGGCCTGTCCTGATGGAGATACAGTCTCTTACATCTCCCGCCAACGTCGGCTTTGCCAGAAGGACGGCCGTCGGCGTCGACTACCAGCGTCTCGCCATGATACTTGCGGTCCTTGAGCGCAGGGCGGGGCTTTCGCTGACAAATGAAGACGTTTACGTAAATGTGGTTGGCGGCCTGAGACCGGACAGCACATCGGTGGATCTTGCCGTGGCGCTGGCGGTATATTCGTCGCTCAGGCGCGTCGTCTGCCCGAAAAGAGTTATCGCTGTCGGAGAAGTGGGCCTGACTGGAGAACTGAGAACTGTGGCAAACGCGGATAAAATAGCGGCAGAGGCCGCCCGAATGAGTTACGAAGTGATGATACTTCCAAAGGCGAACGCGGAGAAGATAGGCCCGAAGTCAGGCAGCTGCAGGATAGCCGGCGCACGCGATATTTCCGAGGCAATAGAGATTTTCCGCTCCTGCTGAAAAAGCACTTTGACCGCTGAAAATATGCGCTTTGCCCGCCGAAAATATGCGCTTTGACCGCCGAAAATATGCGCTTTTACTCCCGAAAATATGCGCTTTGAAAGGGCTGAGCAAAAGCGGCGCGCGGTTTGCGAAACATCCCCTTGTATTGTATAATAATAAATCAAGTGTTTTTTCTATCGAAGGGAGAAAACGATGAATGCTGTTGGTAAATTCGGAGAATTCGTGATCGAATATCAGGACGGTCTGGAGGCAGGTCTTCTGGCGGTCCTCGGCATTATTATCCTTATTTGGATCATAAGGCTCATCGCCAGAAGTTCCAAACGAACGGACGTCTTGGATGAGATGAACGATAAGATAACGCGCATCGATTCCGAGGTAAAAGATATCAGTTCTAAACAGGAAGAACTTTTGAAAGGTGCCGCGCAGCCGAACAAGACATCTGGTGAAACGGAGACGGAGGCAGGAACAAAATCCGCTGAGGCGGATACTGTTGAGCCTGCGTCTGTTGCAAATACGGCCGCCGCTGTCGAGATGAGCGCTCCTGAAACTGCTTCCGGCGAGACATTCGGTGACATCGCCCTGGGGGACGGGAATGAAGTTTCGTCGGCACAGGGGATTTCAGCGGCGCAGGATGTTTCGTCGGCAGATGAGATGTCATCGGCGCAGGATGCTGCCGATGATAAGTCAGAGACCGAATGCCCTGCAAAATATACAAGCCGGGATTGCGGAACAGACAAGCATGGAAAGATCTACACGGTTGAAATTTTGAACGAGAAGATCCGTTAATTGTTTTATCACTCTGGAGGAAATTATGTATTGCAAGAAATGCGGCAAAAAAATCGATGATAACAGCCGGTTCTGCAGTTACTGCGGGGCGCGCGTCGAGATAGATGAAGAGCCGGAAGATGAAATGCCGGATTTCAAGAAGAATTTCGTCAAAATATCTTCTGAGGAATTGTCAAAATCAAAAAATGAAGAGAAGCCTAAAAAGACGAATTATCACGTTTCGGGCTTGAACTGGGATCTCGACGGATTCCCGGATTCTAAGAAGCGCAGGACCGAAAGCACTGATTTCAATTGGTCTTCCGTTGTCGAAAAGCACAGATCCTCCGAAAGCGGTGAAACGGATGAAAACATCACCGATGACGAACTTTTCCGCGCGATAAAAGAAGACGCGAAACCAGCCAGAGATAACAGCACCGAGTTCGACTGGACTTTGGAATCCGAGCGCCGCGAAGACAGAACGAGACGTTTTGACACCGAGACAATATTCGGTGAGAAGCAGCGCGCGAACCAGAAATTAGCGGAGGAAGAACTCGAACGCGAACGCAGGAGTCTCGCGGATGCCGCGTCAGAGACCGCAAAAAAGAACGACGAAGAACTCAAGTCCGCGGCTGAAACGATATCAAACGTTTCTTCACAGGCAAAGAGCAGCAGACAGATAGATAAATTCTACACTTTCAATAAAAAGAACGAAGAATTCCAAGCTCTGCTCGATCAGGAGTACGAGCGCCTGAGGAAGCAGATTTCCGAGGAAGCCGAGGCCGAGAAAGAGATAGCCGAAAAAGAAGCGAGACTGGCTGAAATGGAGGCGCTCGGCGCAAAGAAACGCGAACCGGCAGCGGAAACTTCGAATAAATCCGAATCTTCCGGCGGACAGGAGCCTGAAAAAGCGGCAGGCGCAGAAACCGAGACGGAGACAGGCACGGAAACAGAGGTCGAGACAGTCGCGGCAACCGATGCGGCGACAGCCGCGGAAACGGAGACTGAGCCGACCGTGAAAACCGAGACAGATATACAGACAGACACACAGACTGCGGAAGAAGCAGCCGAGCCAGAGGCAGAAACGTCTGAACCGGCGGCTGCATCAGTTGAACCGGCGGCTGCATCACTTGAGCCGGCTGGGGAGACTGTGACAGAAGCGGAATCGGGAGCGGGAACTGAGACAAAGCCGGAATCCGAGACAGAGACCGAGACCGCAGCAGAAACCGGGAACGATGCCGATAGTGAGCCAAAGACCGCGGAGGCGGCCGAATCGGATGCATCATCATCGGCTGCTGCAGCAGCGGCGGCGGCTGTGACTTCGGCGGCAGCGGCTGTGACTTCGGCGGAAGCGGCTGTTTCCGGAAATGGTGCGGAGACAGAGTCGGACAAAGAGTCGGACAAAGAGGCTGAGCCGGCAGAAACGGCGGAGTCCTTAGCAGAGACAGAGCCCGCCCAAGCGACAGAGCCTGAAAAAGAGACTGAGACTGCCTCCGGACCTGAAACCGAACAGAATACCGAAGCAGAAGCAGAAACGGAAAAGGATGCCGGAGAGAAAGGCGCGAAAACGGAAACAGGTGTGGTTGAATTACCCCCCAGCGGGCAAGCTCCTTCTTCTGACAAGCTCCATTATTCTGATATGTTTAACGATGAAGACGATGAGGTCGAGACGAAAAAGAAAGGGAAAGGCCTTCTGATATTCCTCGACATCCTTATCGTTATATTTGCCGTATTGATAGTGTGCACATCTATCATCTTCTTTGCCCCGGATTCAAAGGCGGCAGATGTCTTGAACAAAGGGATAGATAAGATAGTGGCTGTATTCACGGGAGAAGATACAACGACTACAGTTCCTGACCCGGTAACACCGGTGGAAGAATCAGAAGTGGAAAAGGCTATCACCGAACACGGCGACGCTGCAAATATCGATTCCGTTACGTGGAACGACCAGCTCATTTTCGACGCTTCCGTGGACTACGGTATAGAGGGGCTGGGAAGCGCAGGAAACTGGACTGATTCAGCGAGTTTCACCGCCGAAGACGGCACTCAGATAACATACACAAAGGCAGTAGTGGACAGCACGATAAATTATTTCAGCGCTCTTTACGACCGCATGAACAACGGCACTGATTCGGTGCTTGCCTACATCGACCCGGATTCCACCTTGTATAGTCAGGTAAGCGCTATCGCTCCGGGAGAAAATGCGCGCACTCTTTCAGAACTCCAGTTCGGTGAGATACTGCGCAACGGAAACGATTTCTACGTCCTCGTAAAGATATCCGAGCAGGAGGCCGGCAAAACCGACGTTTCGGTCAGCACCAAGACAGTTCACCTCAAAGCGGGCGATAAGATGCTCGTTTCCGAGGTCGTAGACGCCAAAACCGCGTAATAAGCAGCAGTACCGTTATCGCCCGGAAGGAGAAAGCGAGTGGAAAAAGTTATAAAAGTAAAGCCCGCGAAAGTGAAAACCCCTAAGCCTGAAAGGACTAAAACAGACAGGAAACTTCGCCGTTCGATAATCGCTTTGATAGTGATACTGGCGATAATCATTTTCCTTTTGCTCATAAACGTCATAACCGACTGGGAATGGTTCAGGGAAATAGGCTACACGAGCGTATTCTTCAAGCAGCTTGTCACCGAACTGAAATTCGGCATCCCTATCTTTGCGGTCGTGACTCTGTTCATGATCGCATACCTGATGCAGATAAAGCGCGGGTATTTCAAGAAAATAATTTCGCATGAGGCGGCGAATAACAAAGCGATCAACCGCGGGACTTACGCCGCTTCTATTATTTTCGGAGCGGCGGTGAGTTTCTACATCGTGCACAATCTGTGGTTTGAACTTCTCACCTTCGTGAACGCCACGGATTTCGGCATCAAAGACCCGCTCTTCGGACTCGACATATCTTTTTACATCTTCAAACTCGATTTCCTGACGCGCCTCGATGAGATGATAATCACGCTGATAATCATCACGATCGTGATAACGCTCATCTATTACATGGTGCTGCTCACGGTGAGGACTCCCGATTTCTATGACCGCAGGGACGACACTCAGGGTACTTCCGGCAGTTCCGACGGCAGCGCGTCCGGCATCTTCAGCGGCGGCAGGACAAAAGCCGTCTCTAAGATAAACATGCATTCGCTCCTCGAGATCGCCTCCGGTAAGATAATAATTTTATGCGTGGTGTTCTTTTTGATGCTGGCGGCGTTCTTTGTGCTCAAACAGTTCGATCTGCTGCACTCGCATAACGGCGTGGTCTACGGCGCGGGATATTCCGACGTCAAAGTCACGCTTTGGGTCTACAGGATACTGACGGTACTTTCTCTGGCCGGCGCGGTGGTTTCATCTATCGGCATATTGAAAAAGAGCCCGAAGAAATTCTTTGCCGTGCCGCTTTTGATGATCGCAGTCGCAGCTCTCGGAGTCGGGGCAAGAGCCATCGTTCAGAACATCGTCGTTTCGCCTGATGAGATAAACAAAGAATCTCCTTATCTCGCGAACAACATCAAATACACCCAGTACGCTTACGGCATAGACGACGTAGATGTCAGAAATTTCGCGGCGAGCAATGATCTGACCGCCGAGGACATCAGGAACAATTCTGAGACTATAGACAACATCAGGATAAACGACTACGAGCCCGTCGAGACGTTCTACAATCAGACACAGAGCATCAGGCAGTACTATACATTCAACGATACCGACGTAGACAGATATACGGTGGACGGCGAATATATGCAGACGTACCTCTCTGTCAGAGAGATAGACGAGAGCAAGATAAACGACACGTGGATAAACCGCCACCTGAAGTACACGCACGGCTACGGCGCGGCGGTCTCGCGGGTCGACTCGATAACTGCGAGCGGGCAGCCTGAAGTCATCGTAAAGGATATCCCTCCCGTCAGCAGCGCGGAGGAAATCGAGATAACGCGTCCGGAAGTGTATTTCGGCGAACTTTCAAATGACTATATCATCGTAAACAGCGACGAAGACGAGTTCGATTACCCTAACGGCAACGAAAACGCGTACACGCGCTATGAGGGCACGGCGGGAATCAAACTCGGCCCTATAAACAGGCTCATGTTCGCGATACGCGAGGGAAGTCTGAAGATACTCGTTTCGACGAACGTGAACAACGACTCGCGCATCGTCATAAACCGCAATATCATGGACCGCGTCGAGAAGATAATGCCGTATCTGAGCTACGACAGCGATCCGTACGGAGTCGTTATCGACGGTAAGATCTACTGGATAATAGACGCATACACGACGAGTTCGTATTATCCTTATTCGGAGCCGTACAGCGGACAGACCGGCACCACGAACTACATCAGGAACTCGGTCAAAGTCGTCATCGACGCGTACAACGGCACCGTAGATTACTATGTCGTAGACGAAGACGACCCGATAGCAAAAACTCTCCAGAAAATCTATCCTAAGCTGTTCAAGGACTACGACGAAATGCCTGAGGAGATGAAACTCCACATCAGGTATCCGAACGAACTCCTTCAGATACAGGCCGAAGTCTACGGACGCTACCACATGACAGACACGAAGGTCTTCTACCAAAACGAAGACATCTGGGACATCTCGGACGAGATCTACGGGACCGAAGAAGTGAAGATGACTCCGAATTTCTTCGTTCTGAAACTTCCGGGAGAATCTAAGGCCGAGTTCGTCAGCATGATAGCGTATTCGCCTAAGTCCAAACAAAACATGACGGCGCTCCTTCTCAGCAGGAACGACGGCGATAATTACGGAGACTTAGTCCTGTACAGTCTGCCTAAGAACCGCACGATATACGGACCGATGCAGATAGAAGCCCAGATAGACCAAAACACGGAGATATCTCAGGACTTCTCGCTCTGGAGCCAGGCGGGGTCCAGATACAGCCGCGGAAACCTGTTCATAGTGCCGATAGAGGATTCGCTGCTGTACATAGAGCCTATATATCTGGAGGCTTCAAACAGCGCTATCCCTGAGGTAAAGCGCGTCGTCATCGCGTACAACGATAAGATAGCGTACGAAAATACGCTCGCAGAGGCTCTTGTCAGCCTGTTCGGCGATTACGCCGCCGACGTGCCTGAAGATACCGTAACAAATAGCGGAGACGGCACAGACACCGCAGATACCGTCGAGGAACTCGTCAAAGCCGCCGCTGAAGCCTATGACAACGCACAGGAAGCGCTCAAGGAAGGCAACTGGGATCTGTACGGAGACTACATGACAGAACTCGAAACCGCGCTCGAAAAACTGAGCGATGCGACAGGTGCGGACGTCACGGTCAGCGAGCCGGCCTCCGGTACGTCTTCCGACAGCACGGACACATCGTCTGACAGCGCAGACACGTCGTTTGACAGCGGAAGTGCCGCCTCCGGCACCGCAGAATCCGATGCGGGAACAGCATCTGACGATACCGCGTCCGGCAGCGGTGCAGACTCGAATTCGTAAGCACATCGTAAAAACGCATCAGTCAGAGTGAAAATTTGCATATCTATGCGTTTATTGAGCCGAAAAGAGTATATAATAACGCATATTGAAATGATATGTCTGATAAAATGAGATAATTGAGATAAGAGAAAGAGGGAATCAAAATGTTGGATTTCGATATAGATAAAATGCTCTATACCATCCCGCCGGAGAGCCATACTCCTGCCGCTGTGACAAAAATACTCAAGGCACATCCCGAAGTCCAGTATGTATCTTTCGTGGGAATCGACATCGGCGGACACGACACAGACGAAAAGATACCGGTCGATCTGTTCATAAAAGACATGAAGACGATGCTTAAAAAAGGCGTCCAGACCGACGGCTCATCGGTAGCGCTCCCTAAGATCGCCGTCCTGAACAACGCGCGTATCGACCTGATACCTGACCTCGACTGCAACTGGTACGTCGACTATAACTTCAGGAACATCGACAGGAAAACGGGCCTCCCGATAGGTACCTTGAGACTCCCGTCATACCTCGTCCACAACGACACTGTCGAATGCGGCACCAGAGTCATCCTGCGCGACGCCCTGAAATATGTGAAAAGCGAGGTCATGCGCGAACTAAAGGCGCACCCTTACGTCTTCAAATATATCAAAGGAGCCGAGAGCGCTGACGACATCGACGAACTCATCATCACGAGCGCCACGGAACTCGAATTCTGGGTAAAGACTCCGGACGACAAGGGCGACAGGGAGCAGCTCTTCACTTCTCAGGTGCTGAAAGAACAGTATTGGAAGCGCACGTACGGCGACGTCAGGACCGCATTGGAGGACACACTCAAATTCCTCGACAAATACGGCTTTGGCGTAGAGATGGGACATAAGGAAGTCGGCGGCGTAAAAGCAAAGATGGGTTCAAGCGGCCATTACGATCATGTAATGGAGCAGCTCGAGATAGACTGGCGCTACACGGGAGCCATGCAGGCCTCCGATAACGAGAATCAGGTAAAATACATCGTAAGAGACATCTTCACACTGCACGGACTCGATGTCACATTCATGGCAAAGCCTTTCCCGGGCGTCGCAGGAAGCGGCGAGCATACGCATCTGGGACTGGCCGCCAAATTGAAAGACGGCACCGTGACGAATTTGTTCACGCCTGCCGACATGAAAAAGGATTTCCTGAGCCCTGTCGGGTACGGCGCGCTCATGGGTCTGCTGAAGAACTACGAAGTCGTCAATCCGTTCATCAGTTCCAGCAACGACGCCATCAACAGACTGCAGCCGGGTTACGAAGCGCCTATCTGCATCGTCACATCGCTTGGAGCATCGCCGTCCGAGCCGTCCCGCAACCGCACGGTCCTCGCCGGGCTCATAAGAGACCTGACGAACCCGATGGCAACGCGCTTTGAACTGAGGGCGCCAAACCCTAAGAGCAACACGTATCTGGTGCTCGCGTCTTCCTGGATGGCGTGCATGGACGGTATCAAAGCCTGTCTGGACGCGGAGAAAACCCCTAAGGAACTCGAAAAATCGATTTCGAAGAAATACGGAAAGGCCGACTTCTATCTCGAGAAAAACAGAGAATACAGAAGCGAGAAGCAGATATTCGAAGACTTCACTCCTGAAGAGAGAACGAAACTCTTCGGAAAAACTCCTGCGACAGTGTGGGAAAACATCGAAGCCTTCGAGCAGTATCCCGAAAAACTCGCAGTGCTCAAAGCGGGCGGCGTGATGACGGATCTCGATTTAGAGTCATATAAAGAAAACTTCATCTCGGAGTGGAAGACAGAACTCCACGACCGCATCATCCCGGAAGATATGCAGACACTCAGAGACTGCAAGAAACTCGAGTGCGAAGACGGCTGC
>JBMNVD010000017.1:0-34096 GCA_050946615.1 Eubacterium sp. | reverse complement strand
AAAGTACGCAATTTCATGCACGAGATCGATGGCAGGAAATTCGATTTCTGTTATATCGAGTACCCGTCTGGCCCGATATTTAATAAGATAGACATTGATTTGATTAAAAATATACATGCCGCCAATATCCCGATCGGACTATTCTACAGAGATATGTATTGGCTGTTCCCGGACTGGGCATGGGCCGGCATGAATTTTTTAAAGAAGAATCTCCTAATTTATATGCAGAAACGCGATCTCAAGGTGATCGAGAAATGCTGCGATATTGTTTATTTCCCGTCTGAAGGCGCTGGAAAAGCGGTGGCCGCTGTTTCACATTTAAATAAAACAGGAGTCCTTCCACCGGGATGTAAGCATCCTGAGGGACAGGTCAAACAAAAGGTAAATGATTCAGTTTTGTATATAGGTGGACTGCGAGAAGCAGACGGAGTAGACCTGCTGTTTGATGCAATAGAAGAAATAAACGAAAAAGACGGGAAAGAGCTGCATCTTGATGTAATTGCCAGGGAAACAGAATTTAAATATTTGAACGATAGGAGTTTGCTAAACAAGCCATATATTCAATTCAATAGTGCCAGTGGCGAAGCGTTAGAAAAATATTTTGCTCGTAATGATTTGGGGATAATACCGAGAAGGCATCATTTCTATATGGATCTTGCGATCGGAGTTAAATCCGGGGATTATATTTCACATGATCTCCCCGTTATTACTACAGATGGGAAAGCCACTGCAGATTATATACGAAGTGAGAAATGCGGCATTGTCTGCCCTGCTACAAAAGATGGGATAAAGTCAGCCATCTTAGAAGCATATAAAAATGATAATCTGAGCAGACTGAGGAATGAAACGTACATGGCCGCCGAACGCAATTTGTGGAGCAGACGTGTGGAGAAATTGATTTCTGACTTAGTAGACTGATAATAATTATTCGACAACCAAATACTATTGTTGATGAAAATAACTTTTTAGGATGGGGGAAATATCGATGCGGATTCCTTTTTCGCCTCCGGACATAACAGAGGCTGAGATCAACGAGGTAGCGGATGCGCTTCGTTCAGGCTGGATAACTACCGGCCCTAAAACAAAAGAATTCGAGCGGGAAATCGCTGAATTCACGGGAACTGACAAGGCTGTTGCACTTAATTCAGCGACAGCGGCGATGGAGATGACTCTGCGAGTCTTAGGCATAGGCCCCGGAGACGAAGTTATCACCAGCGCGTATACATACACCGCGACGGCGGCTGTTATAGAGCATGTTGGCGCGAAAATTATTCTCGTAGATACAGATGGAAAATCATTTGAAATGGACTACGAGAAAGTTGCTGACGCGATCACCGAAAAGACTAAGGTGATAATTCCTGTAGATCTCGCCGGAAGGATGTGCGATTACGACAGGATATTCGAGGTAGTCGAAAGCAAGAAAGATCTTTTCCGCCCGTCAAACGACCTGCAGAGACTTTTCGGACGCGTTATTGTCATGGCAGACTCCGCTCACGGTTTCGGCGCTTCAAGGGATGGCAAAAAGAGCGGACAGTGCGCCGACTTCACTTGCTTCAGTTTCCATGCCGTAAAAAACCTCACTACGGCTGAGGGCGGTGCGGTCGTCTGGAAATCGCGCAAAGGGCTCGACAACGAAGCGCTGTATCACGAATACATGCTCCAGTCGCTTCACGGTCAGAACAAGGATGCTCTGGCAAAGACAAAGATAGGCGCATGGGAATATGATATCGTATACCCTGCGTATAAGTGCAACATGACAGATGTTCTCGCTGCTATCGGCCTTGCGCAGATGAGGAGATATCCCGGACTGCTGGCGAGAAGACGCGAACTCATCGAAAAATACAACGACGCGTTTATACCTATGGGGCTCGAACCGCTGAAACATTTTGACGACCACAGCACATCGACCGGACATCTTTATATTTTAAGGATACCGGGATTCGATGTCGAACAGCGCAACGAGTTCATAGAGAAGATGGGTGAGAAAGAGATCGCCTGCAACGTACACTATAAGCCGCTGCCGATGATGACCGCTTATAAGGACCTCGGATTCGATATAGCAGACTATCCGAATGCATATAACATGTACAGAAATGAGGTCACTCTGCCGCTTTATTCGACTTTGACGGATGAGCAGGCTGACTACGTTATCGCATGTGCTGAAGAAATACTGAAATGATACCTGTTTGGGAGAAGATGCCTCGTGAGATGCAGACTGAGACCGTCCGCAGGTATTACGATGCATTAAGAAAAAAGAAAGGCACGCTTATCGCGAAAAGATGCTTTGACGTCTTCGCGTCTCTCGTATTGATAGTGATACTGTCGCCTTTGTTCTGCGTTTTGGCCGTGATGATAAAAAAGGATTCAAAGGGTCCCGTATTCTACAGGCAGGAGCGCGTCACGCAGTACGGACGGGTGTTCAGAGTCTTTAAATTCAGGACGATGGTGCAGGACGCCGATAAGATAGGCACTCACGTGACTGTGGAGGGAGACCCGAGGATCACCCGTGTCGGCGCAAAGATAAGAGACAGCAGGCTCGACGAAATACCGCAGCTTTTCAATATTCTGGGCGGGTCGATGTCTTTCGTCGGAACGCGCCCCGAGGCAGTAAAATACGTAAAGCAGTACACAGATGAGATGAATGCCACGCTTTTGCTGCCGGCGGGAGTGACATCGGAAGCGAGCATTCGCTTCAAGGATGAAGCCAAGATGCTTGACGGCGCGGAGGATGTTGACAAGGCGTATGTCGAGAAAGTCCTGCCGCAGAAAATGAAATACAATCTTGAATATCTGCTTGATTGTACGTTCGGCGGCGATGTAAAACTGATGCTGAAGACTGTAACAAAAGTAAGGGAAAAGTAATCCACTTCAAATAAATCAAATTCGTTCACGTTCACTTTGGAGGTAATTATCAATGAGCAGCATGAAGGAGAGATTAATCAAGAAAATCGAAAACCATGAGATCGTAGTAGGTGTCGTGGGACTGGGATACGTCGGACTTCCGCTTTCCGTCGAAAAGGCAAAGGCGGGATTCAAGACGATCGGTTTTGATGTTCAGAAAGAAAAAGTCGATATGGTAAACGCCGGTCATAACTACATCGGTGATGTAGTCGACGCAGACCTGAAAAAACTCGTGGACGAAGGCAGACTTTCCGCGACGACGGACTTCAGTTTCGTGAAGGATGTGGATTTCATCGCCATCTGCGTTCCTACGCCGCTCGATGAGCATCAGCAGCCTGATATCAGCTACGTAAGAGATTCCACTATTGCAGTTTCCAAACACCTCAAGAAAGATACGATGGTCGTCCTCGAATCCACAACATATCCGGGAACGACTGAAGAACTCATCAAGCCTATCCTCGAAGAAGGTTCCGGCCTTAAATGCGGTGAAGATTTCTATCTCGGATTCTCTCCTGAGCGCGTCGATCCGGGCAACAAGTATTATAAGACAAAGAACACGCCTAAAGTCGTCGGCGCTATCGGAAAAGATGCCACGGAAGTCATCGCAAAGATGTACCGTGCAGTACTTGAAAGCGAGATCTATGAAGTTTCTTCTCCTGCGGTAGCGGAAATGGAGAAGATCCTCGAGAACACATACAGGAACATCAACATCGGACTGGTAAATGAACTTGCCATTCTATGCGACAAAATGGGTATCAGTCTCTGGGAAGTCGTAGACGCCGCAAAGACGAAACCTTATGGATTCCAGGCATTCTATCCGGGTCCGGGACTCGGCGGACACTGCATCCCGCTGGACCCGTACTACCTCACGTGGAAAGCGAGAGAATACGGCGTACACACGACGATGATCGAATCTTCCATGATAATCAACGACAAGATGCCTGAATACTGTGTAGACAGGGCGGCCAGGCTCCTCAACAAGCAGAAGAAAGCAATGAACGGTTCTAAAGTCCTAGTCCTCGGCGTAGCGTATAAAGCGGACATCGACGACTACCGCGAGAGCCCTGCTATCCGCGTCATCAAGATACTCCGCGAAACAGGCGCCCAGACGGATTTCTACGATCCGTATATCCCTACTTTCAGATATAAGGGTGAGACGTTTACAGGTATCGAAAAGATCGATCCTGAAATCATCAAGAGTTACGACCTGGTCTTCATCGCGGCGGCTCACACCAACATCGACTACGAGATGATATCCGAGAATGCACAGGCGATATTTGATTCAAAGAACGCTATGGCCGGCGTCGAGAAGAAAGACAATTACGAGGTCCTGTAAAATGAGTTCATCTGATAAAAACGAAAAGGATTATTTTGTCCATGAGTCGAGTTATATCGACGATGACGTCGTTATAGGCAAGGGGACTAAAATATGGTATTTCTGCCATGTGCAGCACGGAGCGAGGATCGGCGAGAACTGCTCATTCGGCCAAAATGTAAACGTGTCGAACAATGTGAAGATCGGCAACGGCTGCAAAGTACAGAACAATGTGTCGATATACGAAGGCGTTGAGATGGAGGATTACGTATTCTGCGGTCCTTCTATGGTATTCACAAATGACCTCACACCTCGCGCGAAATACCCTAAAGGAAGTGCTGGATATAAAAAGACGGTACTTCATACGGGAGCGACTGTTGGCGCAAACGCGACGATCGTATGCGGGCATGAACTCGGCGAGTGGTCTATGATAGCAGCCGGTGCGGTCGTAACAAAAAATGTCAAGAGACATGCCTTGATGGCAGGAGTTCCTGCAAAGCGCATAGGATGGGTGTGCGAATGCGGGGCACGGCTCGGGGATGATCTCGTCTGCCCTGTATGCGGAAGAAAATATGTCGAAGATGAAGACGGCTTGAAAGAGAGGAAATAAGATATGAAATACGCACTTATCGGCTGCGGCAGGATCGCTGTTAACCATATCAAAGCCGCGCTTAACAATAAGCTCGAAATCGTTGCAGTTTGTGACATTCTTCCTGAAAAGATGGAGCAGCTGCTGGCAAAGTACGATCTTGAGAAAGATGAGTCTATCCACAGATATACCGACTATAAGGAAATGCTCGAAAAAGAGCAGCCGACGCTGGTCTCTATCGCTACCGAGAGCGGCGTGCACGCCGAGATCGCTTTATACTGCATCGACAAAGGAGTGAACTGCATCATAGAAAAGCCTATCGCGATGAGCATCGCCGACGCCGATAAGATCATCGAGCATGCGGAGAAGATGCACGTAAAGGTCAGCGCATGCCATCAGAATAGATTCAACGTTGCGGTCCAGGAAGCGCGCAAAGCCCTGGAAGAAGGCCGTTTCGGCAGACTTTCACACGGTTCTATCAACGTCAGATGGAATCGCAATAAGGACTATTATGATCAGGCTCCTTGGCGCGGGACGTGGTCTCAGGACGGCGGCTGCCTGATGAACCAGTGCATCCACGGAATAGACCTTCTGCGCTGGATGTTCGGGGATGAGATCGAAGAAGTATACGGTCAGACGCGCCAGCAGTTCCACGATTATCTCGAGGCAGAAGATGTCGGAATGGCTGTCATAAAATTTAAGAACGGAGCAATCGGTACGGTCGAGGGGACTACAAACGTATATCCGAAGAACCTTGAAGAGACGCTCTATATTTTCGGTGAAAAAGGGACAGTCAAAATCGGCGGAACTTCAACAAACAACATCGACGTATGGCAGTTCGCCGACGAGACAGAAGCGGACAATAAGAATAAGGGCCTGAAAGAGCAGACGAGCAATGTCTACGGAAACGGACACACCAGTCTTTTCGCCGATGTCATCGATGCCATCGAGAACGACAGGAAACCGTATGTCGACGCCGTAGCGGGGCGCAACGCTCTGGAAGTTGTTTTGGCTATCTATAAGAGCCAGAAGACCGGCATGCCGGTCAAACTCCCGCTCGAGGATTTCGCGAGTACAGATATGAAGGGTGAATTCTAAATCATCGACCGGAGCATTTCACATTATGAGAATCGGAATTATCGCGCCAGCAAACTCGACGCATACCGTTAAAATAGTCAATTCTTTGTGTGAAGCCGGTGATGAAGTATTTCTATACTCATTACCGAATCACAGAGATGCCGAGAATGCCATTTCCGAGAGAGCCGCAATTCGATACCTTAGAACGGGCGGCTCTCTTGGATATTTTTTAAATGCCGGAAATTTAAAAACCTTGCTGCAAAACGACGCGCCGAATGTTCTCAGTGCCCATTACGCTTCAGGATATGGAACTTTAGCTCGCAAATGCGGATTTCACCCTTATTCACTTTCGGTGTGGGGAAGCGATGTTTACGCGTTTCCACGGCAAAATAAAATAAAGCGGTTTCTTCTGAAGAAAAACTTGGACGCATCTGATATGATAATGTCTACAAGTAAGTGTATGGCAGAAGAAACTCTAAAATATACGAGAAAAAGTAATATTACCGTGACACCTTTCGGAGTAAATACGGATATTTTCTCGCCTCCACAGGAAAGGAAATCAGATGGTCCGGTGAGGATAGTTTTCGTAAAGAGTATTGCCGAGCCTTATGGTCTTGAATTCCTTATCGATGCTGTTTCAAAATTAGTGAGCGGCGGTATTCATGACATTCGTCTGGATATATACGGAGATGGGGACAAGACTGAAGAAATGAAGAAATTAGCTTCAACTTCCGGCGTCGATGATATTACTTTTTTCCACGGCAGAATAGAACACACTCGAGTTGCGGAAGTATTAAAAGCTTCAGATATAATGTGCGTACCTTCACTGGCAGAAAGTTTTGGCGTTTCAGCAATAGAAGCGATGGCTTGTGGTCTCCCATGCGTAACTTCAGATGCTCCCGGATTAGCAGAAGTGATGGAGGACGGGATAACGGGATTCATTGTACCTGCCGGGTCTTCCCAAAAACTCGCTGAAAAATTGAACGTTCTTATCGAGGATGAAGCCTTGAGAAAGTCAATGGGTCTAAATGGAAGGAAAAGAGTTCTCGAGTATTACGATTGGAAGAATAATTTTTTGACGTACAGGAATGCCCTGGCAACATTGACAGACAATCATTAAGTGAATTGGATCTCGGGACATCTTTGTTGTGCGGCTTCTTTAACCCAGTATTGACGACATCGTTTCATTTTGGAGTTTAATAAGCAGTATCAAATTTTTTGAGAGACAAACATGATGCGGAAAAATAAGATCATTGAAAAATTAAAAATATTGTTCGGAACGCCTACCGGTGTTGCAGTATCGATCGCCACCGCTGTTTTTGTTATTACTTTGATATTAAACATCATTTCTGTATCATATCATCCGAGCGATGAGATTAAATTCAATGATGCAAATCTGGAAAATGCAATAAAATACGGTTTGCATGAAATCGTTTTGACCGAGGACGAAGCAGAGGAAGTAACTGAATTAACTATTAGTGATGCTGAGCCTATCAATGATCTGACCGATTTGAAATTTTTCCCCAATCTTAAAGAACTCACCATCACCGGTACAGAAGTGAAAAGTTTTGAAGGCATACAGGATCTTCACAAGCTGAAATCTTTTTCGTGTACTAATTCCAAGAGTGATATTTCTGCTTTGTATGAAAATGAAATCACAATAAAAGAACTGAATATTTCAGGGAATGAGGTCATTGATCTACCGAAGCTGTTCGATTCTTGCGGTAAACTAGAAAAACTTACTGCTAATGAATGCCAAATAACAGGGAGTGTGGTTTGTTACAGCGAAAGTATAACTGAATTATCTTTGGTTAAAAACGCTATAACTAATTTTGGCGGCAGTTTCGATAAATTGGAGAAACTCAGTCTTAATAGTAATCGTATAATTTCCATGGCTGCTGACCTGCCATCGATCTTGGAAATAAATTTAAACAATAACTATGGTTTTGTGTCGATTGAATCACTGTTGAAATATGTCACCCTTAATACTCTTAAATTTTCGAACGACCCTATTGATTCGATCGACGGTATCAGCGCACTGAAAAATCTTAATTCAATCGATCTTACCGGAACTAAAGTAACTGATGTCACCGAACTTGAAAAAATAGAAACATTTAACTCTATATTTCTCGATCCGGATTTTGACAGAACACAAATAGACTTCTTAATTGGCAATTTCAGGGATGGAGACATAGAAACAAAGCGCTATCTTATTGGAAAGAAAGAAGAGTTATAATGCTGTTATTTTTGCTCGTCACATGTGTGTCTTTATTTACATCGATCACTTTGTTCAGAAAGGCTGCAGGGACATTGTCTCTCGGCAAGTTGAACATAGTTTCGTACGTATTTTATTTAACTATGCTGCAGACCGTAATCGGGTGTCTATTGGTAAACCTTGGTTACAATAAGCACTATACGCTGCAATATCTTATTACTCCTGAACGTTCCATTAGAATAACAACTTACGCAATTTTCTTTATGATAATGGTGCTTCCACTTGTCATGCTTTTTGTCTTCAAGCTGTTCAGAATGGAGCCTGCCGAATCGTACAGTGATTTTCTCGAGAAAAAAGTTGTAAATAAAGATAATACTAAACTGTTTGTCGTATTAGTCGTTGTTACTATCATTCAGTTGGCTTTGCTTATTATTTATCTGAGAGCGATTGGATATGTGCCGATAGTTAAATTATTCACCGGGAATGATGGTTTTGATTATTCGATTGAAAGGCAGCGTATAGCCGCGATTTCTTTTGGTGGTAAGCTGGATCTGATTATGTCGTTGCTGTTGTTTATGGCACAACCGCTGGTTTCATATATTGCGTTTGCATATGCTCTTTCTAACAAAAAAGCCTCATGGGGTGTTCTTGCTGCTGTAGCGATCATCATTTCGATCATCATTGAAACACGTAATTTTTCTAAAAGCCCCCTAATTTTTCATTTTGCTATCTATCTGCTGATAGTTATTTATCATAAGAAGGGCGTGCGCAATTGGATCATGGTTCTCTTTGCAGCTCTATGCGTGTGTATTCTGATGTTTTACTATAGAGTGGAAGGATACGAAGGATCGTTTACGGACATATATAACGGAATACTCGGGAGAACACTTTTCACTCAATTTGGTACGCTATGTTATCATTTTGATCTCTTTCCGGAAGAGTTCCCATTCCTAAAAGGAAGAAGTTTATATCCGACTATATTGAGACTGCTCGGGCGTGACCCGGAAGAACATCTGAGAAGTTCACGACTTGTAATGGAATATTACGGCAGTAAACATGTATATGCAGGTACTGCAGGTGTAATGAACGCGAACTTCATAGGAGAAGCATACGCGAATTGGGGGAATTTAGGACTGATTTTTTCTGTCGTTTGGGTCGCGGTCGTAATTTCTCTTATTTTTATTCTGATATTAAAAATGAGAAAAACTCCATCGACGATCGCATTCCTTGCAGCAATGACAGTGACGATCGGAAATGCGACTCAGGGAGGTTTCGTTGATTTTATATACAGTTCATCGCTGATAATGAAAATATTGATTTTCATGATATTTATTTATCCTGATAAAGTTGTTCAACCCTTTAAGTTCATTTTTTCCAGAAGGAAAAGAACGGCATAGCAGGTGAGAAATAATGAGATATAATGTTGATGAAATTATTTATTATGAACTGTAAAGGATTTTGAAATGAACATATTGTTACTGAATCACTATGCCGGAAGCCCTGATATGGGTATGGAATTCAGGCCATATTATTTGGCTCGTGAATGGGTCAAAATGGGATATAACGTGAGGATCTTAGCCGGAGACTATTCGCATCTCAGAGTCCGTAATCCTCAAGTCGATGAGGACTTCCAAAATGAGAACATAGACGGCATTGACTATACATGGATCAAAACGGGAACGTACAGCGGTAACGGCGTCAAGCGGGCTTTCAGCATGTTCCGTTTTGTGGGGAAAATCATGAAAAACGCGAAAATGATCGCAGAGCAGTGGAAGCCTGATGTTGTCATCGCTTCGTCGACATACCCTCTTGATACGTTCGCCGCGCAGAAAATCAAGAAACTCACAGGGGCGAAGTATATCCATGAAGTACACGACATGTGGCCGATAACTTTGATAGAGTTAGGCGGCATGAAAAAGAGCAATCCGTTTGTAGTACTTATGCAGATCTCCGAAAATTCTTTCTGCAAAAAATCAGATAAAGTTGTTTCGCTTTTATGTAATGCGAAGGATTATTTCGTAAAACACGGGATGGCCCCCGAAAAGTTTGTGAACATAATGAACGGAGTCGTGTTGAACGAATGGGAAAATCCCGATCCGCTGCCCGAACCGCATAAAACCGTTATCGACGGATTAAAGAAGCAAGGGAAATTTTTGGTGGGCTTTTTCGGGAGTATAACAAGATCATACGCAATAAACTACTTGATCGAAGCCATTCAAAAATTAGGCGATGATAGAGTCGCTTTTATTATTGTTGGCGACGGAAACCAACTTAATGAATTGAAGAAACTTGCAAGCAAAACAAAGTCGGACTGCTTTTATTTTTTACCTAAGATATCCAAAAAATCGATTCCTTCTCTCCTTGATGAGATGGATTGCCTGTATGTTGGCGCGCTGCATAACGATATGTTCAGATTTGGCATCTGCATGAATAAACTCTTTGAGTCTATGATGTCGGGGAAGCCTATCCTATATGCTGTGAGTGCGCCTAACAATTTTATTACGGATTACGATTGCGGTATCTCCGTAGAGCCCGAAAGCGCAGACGCTTTAGTAGACGGTCTAAAGAGAATGATGTCTCTTACCGAAGATGACCGTGTCAGAATGGGGCAAAATGGGCAAAACGCCATTTTAAATAACTATACTTACGATAAATTGGCAGAGCAATTCGCCGAGTTGTTTAATTAATGGCATATATCAAAGTAATAAGGATAGACAACTGAATTCGACTTACAGAAGTTCAGGAGAGGCTTATGCAGCGATAAATAATCTTTTCCCACTTGAAAAACCGCTGATAATGTGTATAATTAAAAAGCGGCGTCGCATTACGCCGCGGATAATTTGCGGTCATGGCGGAATTGGCAGACGCGCACGGTTCAGGTCCGTGTGAGGAGACTCATGGGGGTTCAAGTCCCTTTGACCGCACCATTTCAGGGCAGACGCGTTACGCGGTCTGTCCTGCTTTTCGGGATGTGGCTCAGTTTGGTAGAGCGTTGCGTTCGGGACGCAAAGGCCGCAGGTTCAAATCCTGTCATCCCGACCAGTCAGACCCGGCATAATAAGCCGGGTTTTTTCGATTTTGACACTGCGATTGGAGCATGATAATATTGTGATACTTTAAGTATCATATGGTGCTTACAACGATTAAGAGGCGGCATTGTGGCATTCAGCACTGTACTTTTTCTTTGTTATTTTTTTCCTGCGGCCATTGTTGGTTATTTTATTATCCGCAGGATTTCACAAAAACAAAGATGGAGTAATCTGTTTATTGTAATCGCTTCGCTTTATTTTTATTACCTATGTGGCGGGATAGACGGCCTTCGCAAGTTTCTGCTTTTAATAGTTATTAATCTGTTTTTCGTTTACTTAATTAAGATATATAAAACAAAAATAGCTTTAACTGTGGGCGTTGTATTTGATTGCTTTGTTCTTTTTAAGTATAAATATCCTTCTTCGCTGTTTGACCTTCTTTTTGTCGACGAAGATTTTTGGGGGGGGAAGAGCGGATCCGCAGTTTACCTGATAGGGATCTCTTTTATTATTTTCAGTTGCATATCATTTCTCGTTGACAGTTATAGATGTGTTGATAAAAGTGATAATAAGATCGATTTTGATACGATCATTAATGATTTGACTTATCTGGTTTTCTTCCCGAAATTGATCCAGGGACCGATAGTCCGTTTTTCGGATATGAAAAGTGAGATAGTAAATAGGAGTGTGTCAGCCGATGACATTTATTTCGGGTTCACTCGTGTTTCATACGGAGTAGGAAAGAAACTGTTGATCGCAGACCAAATGGGTCAGACGATATCTTCAATGCAGAGCGTATCGGCATGGGATACACCGAGTGCATGGTTATATGTCGTGATGTACGGCCTGCAGTTATATGTTGACTTTTCTGCTTACTCTGATATCGCTATTGGAGTATCGAGAATTTTCGGATTCCATTTTGGTGAAAACTTCGATTTCCCATATTTAAGTACAAGTGTTACTGAATTCTGGCGCAGATGGCACATCTCGCTCGGAGCATGGTTCCGCGAATATGTATATTTTCCTCTCGGTGGCAGCCGCAGCGGCAATGTTTATGTCAATCTGCTGATAGTGTTCATATTAACAGGCATGTGGCATGGAAATACGAAGATTTTTTTATGCTGGGGACTTGGCCATGGTATTTTTGTTCTGCTTGAGAGGACTCCCGCATATAAGAAAATCAGAAGCCGGATGAATGCAAAAGTCTCCGCCGTGATAGGATGGTCATACACAACGCTTGTCGTGTTTATAGGCTGGCTTTGCTTTACCATGGGTTCTGTCTCAAATTTCTTTTCTGTTTTGAAAACTCTGCTCGGAGTTCCGATGAGCGGGACTGTTTACTTTACATTTGAATATTTTTGGTCGATTAAAACAGCAGTCTTGATAATAGTGACCGTAGCAGGAATCCTTTTGCTGAGCAGAGCAGGCGTCAGAGATTTTCTGCGCAGATTTTCGGGAACAAAAGCCGGGATAATCATCAACATCGCCCTTTCTGTTTTGCTGCTCGTAATGTCGTTCTGCGCTACCGTATATAACGGGTACACGCCTTTTATGTATTTCAGGTTTTAGACTGCGGGGATTTTGTTGTAAGGAAGCCGGATATGAATAAAATATTAAAAATCACATATGCTTCTGTGCTGGTTGTAATTTTGTCTATTCCTGCTTTCGCGGGAAACTATGAAGGAAATGCCGTTTCGGAAATCAATAATTCATATCTTCCGGACGAATTGACGGAAAATGAAGCCGAATACACACAGGAAAGAGTCGGATTTCACGATGAGGCGGTAACAGCATATCAAAATTTCAATTACAATGTGTTCAACGATTTCGAGCATCCTTCATATTTGGAGGGAGAGAACGGATATCAGTTTTTTAAACTCGAAGAACCTGATATCGATTATGATTTTCTCGATGCATTCGCAAGATATCTCCGAAGGGTACAGGACTATTGCGAATCACGCGGGGTGCCTTTTTTGTATTGTATAAACCCTTCCAAAATCAACGTGTATTACGAATTTCTTCCGGAAGGATATGTATACGATGGCGATGCTTTTTATGATGTCTTTACATCATATCTCGAGAAAAACGGAGTCAACTGGATAGGCAACCTCGAACTTCTACGCGAGAAAGCAAAAACAGAGCAGGTCTTCAATGTCAAGTTTGATCCGGGGCATTGGAATGACAGAGGAGAATTCTACGGAACAAATCACATGCTTGAGGCTCTTTCCGAGTATCTTCCGGAAGTTGAACCGTGGGATCCCGACGATTTCATCGTGACAGAGCAGTTAGAGCAGTATCAGGCTCTCAGCTATTTTGAAATAAACGAAAAAGTGCCCTATTATTCGCTTTCGCCTGATAAGTCTGAATCGATAAAAGTAGAAGACCTTACAGAAAAGTATGACTCGATAGAATTAAATGAGCAGCATAGAACTTTTGCCGTATTCAAAAGGGTGGACGATGATGCATCGCATCTTCCGCGCGTCTTGATTTTCCACGGTTCATATTATAACCGCAACAAAATGTTCTATTCACATGCATTTAAAGAGAGTTATGATGTGCATAATTATGAAAATGTATTGAACTTTGAATATTATTTCAATATTTTTCAGCCTGACTGCGTTATCATCACAACGGCAGAATATGCGACATCGCGAAATTACTTTAATTATGATTCTCTCTGCAGCAAAACACTTAACCCTGTTTTCAGCACTGTCTCAGCCGAACCGCATGACGAATTCAGGCTGGAAGAAGTATCTGCTGACATCACGACGCAAGATTCTCTGACAAAGATAGATTTTAATACAGCCGAAGAATATTCTTTCGGATACTTGGAAATGAATGGCAATTATTTTGATTTGATCATCGACGGGGACAGCGTATCCTGCACAATAGATACGGGCAATTTTGTCCTTGAAAACGCCGAACTTTACCTTTTCAGGTGATAATTGATAATAAGTTGCTTTTGAGTACAGGTCGATGTAAGCGGTGTCAGCTGTGACGCCGCCTTTATTTTATGCAGTTAGTTATATAATTTCCCATCATGAGTTTTAACCATGTTAATGCAGGGTAGTATTTATGCGTGTAAACGGTCTCCGTATGCGCGGAGGCTTTTTTAGGAGGACTAATGATCTACAACAACATCCTTGAAGCGATGGGGCACACACCGCTTATTAAATTAAATAAACTGCCTGAGCCGGATTCGGCCGAGATCCTCGTGAAATTCGAAGGGCTGAACGTAGGCGGCTCTATCAAAACCAGAACGGCGTATAACATGATACTCGACGCCGAAAAGCGCGGCATACTGAAAAAAGACAGCATCATCGTCGAGCCGACGAGCGGCAACCAGGGGATAGGCCTTGCGCTTGTCGGGGCCGTCAAAGGTTACAGGACGATAATAGTCATGCCGGATTCCGTCAGCGAGGAGCGCAGCAAGCTGGTGAAACAGTACGGCGCTGAAGTTGTGACCGTCCACGACGCGGGAAACATCGGCAAATGCATCAGAGAGTGCGTCGAAACCGCCAACAAAATGAAATCAGAAGATCCCGAGCATGTTTTCATACCTCAACAGTTCGAAAATCCCGCGAACACGCAGGTACAGCGCGAAGTGACTGCCATGGAGATCATCAATGACGCGGGCAAACCGATACACGGTTTCTGCTCCGGTATCGGCACGGGCGGTACTATCACAGGCATCGGGCAGACGCTGAAAAAATACAATCCTGACATCGAGATATGGGCGGTCGAGCCTGCACATGCCGCGATACTTTCCGGAGGTTCCATCGGGACACATATCCAGATGGGCATCGGAGACGGCCTCATCCCGCCTATCCTCGACAGAAGCATCTACAGCGACATATATATCGTTCAGGACGAAGAAGCGCTCAGCACGGCAAAACGCCTCGCTTCGGAGGAAGGCATCATGTGCGGCATCTCCAGCGGGACTAACGTCGCCGCGGCCATTAAACTCGCGAAGAAACTCGGACCTGGGAAGACCGTCGTAACTGTACTTCCTGACACCGCTGAGCGTTACTTCTCGACGCCGCTGTTCGATTAGCAAATGGCACGGCATCCAATAACTTATTGCCATTTCTCAGCCTAAATGCTATATTATTCACGTAGGAAACAACCTTTTAATACCAGACCTATCGGAGGTATCACATGGCAGAAAACAAGAAAACGGCTCCTCAGGAGGAGGATGTCGACATCATCACTCTGGAATTCGAGGACGGAGCGACCGTAGAATGCGAGATCATGGGAGTATTTGACTACGCGGATAACGAGTACATCGCACTCATCCCGCACGACGATACCGATGACGTTTACATCTACGGATATAATGAACTTGACAACGGCGACTTCGAACTTTCCGACATCGAAGACGACGATCTGTTCGCTAAAGTCGTTGAAGAGTTCGACTCGATAATGGACAGCGAGGACGAAGAGTAACCGCAGTTTAAACCGGAAATCTAATGGCCTCATCTGCGCGATGAGGTCCTTTTATTGTCTGCGAAGTGTGCATAGCAATACATCGAAGTTTCGAACAAATCGCAGCATCGCAGCAAATCGCAGCATCGCAGCAAATCGCAGCATCGCAGCAGAGCGCTGCCTGATATCAAAGCGCAGCCTGATACCAGAGCGCTGCCTGATATCAAAGTGCAGCAATGGAGTAAACAGATGAAAGAATACGACATAGTCATAACCGGCGCGGGGGCGTCCGGTGTCTTCATGGCCTATGAACTCACGAAGATAAAAAACAACGCGAGGATATTGATGATAGACCGCGGGGCACCTCTCGAAAAGCGCAAATGCCCTATAAAAGAAGGCAAAGTTAAGTCCTGCATCCGCTGCAACCCTTGCCACATAATGAACGGATACGGCGGCGCGGGCACTCTTTCAGATGGGAAATACAACATCACCACACAGTTCGGCGGAGACCTGCACCTGTACATCGGCGAAAGAAAAGCCATGGAACTCATGGAATATGTCGACAGCGTGCTTTGTTCGCTGGGAGGCAGCGAGGCCAAACTCTATTCCACGGCGACGAGCGAACTCAAGACCGTCTGCCTGCAGCACGACCTGCACCTGCTGGAAGCGAAAGTCCGCCACTTGGGCACAGACCGCAACGTCGAAATACTCGGCCGCATCTTCGATTACATAAAAGACCGAATCGACATGCTTTTCTACACAGAGGCGGAAAGCGTGACCCGCGATGAGAACGGCATGTTCCACGTTTTGACGAAAGACGAGGAGTACGTCTGCAAAGACTTGGTCCTCGCGCCGGGACGCTCCGGTTCTAAATGGATAAGCAAAGTCTGCGACGACTTCGGCATCGAACAAAAAAAGAACCGCGTCGATATCGGCGTTCGTGTGGAACTGCCTGCCGAGGTCTTCAAGCATATAACCGACGAAGTCTACGAAAGCAAGATCGTGTATAAGACGGAGCAGTATAACGACTTAGTCCGCACTTTCTGCATGAATCCTTATGGCGAGGTTGTTTCGGAGAACACGAACGGCATCGTCACGGTAAACGGTCACAGTTATGCCGATGAGAGTCTTCACACTGAGAATACGAACTTTGCTCTGCTCGTTTCAAATAAATTCACGGAGCCTTTCCGCGACAGCAACGAATACGGCGAGTCCATCGCGCGCCTGTCTAATATGCTGGGCGGCGGAGTCCTGATGCAGCGTTTCGGCGACCTCGTAAAAGGAAGACGCAGCAGCGAGCGCCGCATGGCAAAGTGCTTCACCAAGCCGACCCTAGCGGCAACGCCGGGCGACCTATCGCTTGTGATACCGAAACGCCAGCTCGACGATATCATCGAGATGATATATGCGCTTGACGAGATCGCTCCGGGTACCGCAAACGAGGATACACTCCTCTACGGCGTGGAAGTCAAATTCTACAATTCCAAGGTGGAAGTGAACGGAGATCTTGAGACCGCAGTCCCTAGGCTCTACGCTCTCGGTGACGGCTCAGGCGTGACACATTCACTGTCGCAGGCAAGCGCGAGCGGCGTGTACGTGGCGCGTATACTCGCGGCAAAATACGGCGGCAAAGTCGAATAAGAGCATAAGCAGCAAATTAAAACATAAAAGCCGACAGTCTTTTGGCGGGCCCTAAAGGTGAACAAAAACCAATTAGAAGGGTTCAGTGTCCGCTTAAAGACATGTCGGCTTTTTTCAGAATATCCTCTCTATCCTGTCGAACGCTTCGCTGAGTTTGTCGACTCCGCTTGTCAGCGCGAGCCGGAGGTACCCTTCTCCGCAGGAGCCGAAATCGCTTCCCGGAAGGGTCAGGACGTGCGCTTCCTTCAGTATCTTTGCGGCAGTTTCCTCGCTGGTGAGGCCGGTGGCTTTGATGTTCGGGAACAGGTAAAAAGTACCTTTTGGCGGATACAGAACAGAGAAGCCTTTTATTTTGTTTATCCTGTCGGCAGCATAGTAGACTCTTTTTCGATATTCTTCGACGAGGGGAGGCTGTATCACGCTCCGCAGCCTGAGAGCATATATCGCCGCACGCTGGGATATCGACGGAGCCGTGAACACAACGTTCTCGTTGATGTGCTGTATCGTCCTGATTATTTCAGGAGGCGCGACGATATTTCCGACCCTCCAGCCCGTCATCGTGAAATTCTTTGAAAACGAGTTGATGGTGATGGTGCGCTCGCGCATCCCTTCGAGCGATGCGAACGGGACGAATTTCTCGGAAAAGCTGAAGGCAGTGTATATGTCGTCCGCTATGACGAGAAGGTCGTGTTTCTTCGCCGTCTCAGCCAGTCTGCGCAGAGTGCTCTCTGACAAAGTCATGCCTGTCGGGTTGCACGGCGAGTTGATTATGACAGCCTTTGTTTTTGGCGATATAAGCGATTCCATCCGCTCAAAGTTTATTTGGAAATCCTCGTCCTCGTACGTAGGCATTTCGACAGGGACTCCGCGGGCGAGCCTGACTTGATCCGGATACGGCGTGAAATAAGGCGCGGTCAGGATGACCTCATCGCCGTCGTCGAGCGTCGCTTCAAGCGCCAGATACATCGCTATGCATCCGGAAGCCGTGACAAAAACTTCTTCGTCCGCCACGTCCATATCGTATTCTTCTTTGTAGAACTTGCATATCTCGGCGCGCAGTTCCGGGTCGCCGCGGAACTCCGTATATTTCGTGTGGCCTTTGCAGGCGTCGGCAAAAGCCCCGTCGATGATGCGTCTGTCGGTGATAAGGTCGGGGTCGCCCAGAGACAGGTCGATGACGTCATCGTAAGATTTTGCCAAAACGTCGCTTGCGCCCATGGAAGTTGTCGTCGCTTTGAGGTATCGTTTTGATATGAAATTTCTGCTCATTTTCTCGTTTCTCACTGATTTCCTGCTAATATATATTCTATAACGTGCATAAAAATACATTTTCAAGCCCCATTATATCACCCGGCGTCCGGAAATCAAGACATAGATGTAAAAACACTTTTGCGTGTTTAAATAAATAAGTGACACCTCTTTTATTAGGTGGTATAATTAACAGGCGGCGTGTTCCGTTAGCTCAGCTGGGAGAGCGAATGGGTCACAACCATTAGGTCGACGGTTCGAGCCCGCCACGGAACACCAGACTTTGACCCTGAAGGGACGATCCACTTCAGGGTTTTTTGCTGCCTTTTTTGCCGAATGTGGCGAACTTAGTTTTTACAGCTTACGGCGTACAGATTCTTTTCGGATTATGGCTTGCTGAAGAATGAGACTTGAGGCATGCCGCGGCCACATTGATTCCCTTCATTTTCGCGCTTCTCGGATAAACTGCTTTACAAATTTTACAGGCGATTTTACAATTTTACATTTCCTTTACATGGCATGGATTACGGACTTTACAAGGCGCATTTATCATCGAATCTGTAAGATAGCACTGGAAAGGAGAGATTTTTCACCATGAGAAGAAAGGCTATAAAATTCATTTCCCTTATTACTGTTATGGCTCTCTGCGTTGCGCTTTTGGCCGGATGCGGAAGCAGTAACAGCAGTGACAACAGCGACAGCAGCGACAACAGCAGCGATACCACACAGGAAACGGATTTCGACACATCCAAGACAATCAACGTAGTTTCCAGAGAAGAAGGTTCCGGAACAAGAGGAGCGTTCATCGAACTGTTCGGCATCGAGGTCAAAGAGAACGGCGAGAAAGTCGACCACACCACAGAGACCGCTGTAATGACGAATTCAACGGCAGTCATGATGACGACGGTAGCCGGCGACGAATATTCTATCGGATACATTTCGCTCGGTTCAAAAGATGACACCGTTAAGGCGCTGAAAATCGACGGAGCGGAAGCGACTGTCGAGAACATCGAGAACGGTTCCTACAAGGTATCCAGACCTTTCAACATCGTAACTAAGAGCGACATTTCCGCTAACGCTCAGGACTTCATCGACTTCATCATGTCCTCCGACGGACAGAAAGTCATCTCCGACAACGGATACATCGCGGTTTCCGATGCCGGCGCTTACTCGGGTTCCCCTGAAGACGGCAAAGTAGTTGCCGGCGGATCCAGCTCCGTAACTCCTGTCATGGAGAAACTTGCGGAAGCGTACATGGCTATCAACAGCAACGTAACCATCGAAGTTCAGCAGAGCGATTCCACGACCGGCGTAACGAACGCAATCGACGGGACATGCGACATCGGAATGGCATCCAGAGACCTTAAAGACACCGAGACTTCTCAGGGTGTAACGGGAACCGAGATCGCAAGAGACGGCATCGCGGTCATCGTCAACAACAACTGCCCGGTAGATGAACTCACAAGCGAGCAGGTACGCCAGATCTTCACCGGTGAAGTTACCGTCTGGAGCGACGTAGCAGCATAAGACGCAGCAGTATAAATCAAATTGCCAAAGAGCAGTAAAACGACAGCTCAGATGCTGTAGAAAGGGCGCCGCCGATGAAGCGGCGCCATTGCTGAATCTGAAAACGGAGAACACTAATGCAGAATTCACTCGCGCACAGCGCAAAAGAAAAGATAATGCAGGTTGTTTTCACGGTGACGGCGGTTGTATCTATTGCAGCCGTCGTTCTGATATGCGTATTTCTTTTCGCCAACGGAATACCGGCTATCGCAAAGATAGGTCCCCTCAAATTCCTTCTCGGAAAGACATGGCGGCCGGGGAACGACATCTACGGTATTTTCCCGATGATAATAGGCTCCATCTATGTTACGGCGGGAGCGCTTATTATCGGTATACCTCTCGGCATCTTCACCGCTGCTTTCATAGCGGGATTCTGCCCTAAGAAACTGTATCAGCCACTTAAACAGGCGATAAACCTCATGGCAGGCATCCCTTCTGTAATATACGGCTTCTTCGGGCTGGTCGTAATAGTCCCGTTCGTCCGTGAATATATCGGCGGTCAGGGTATGAGCGTGCTGACGGCGTCGGTACTTTTGGGGCTCATGATTTTGCCGACCATTATAAACGTAGCCGAGTCATCCATATCTGCCGTACCAAAACAGTATTACGAAGGCGGTCTTGCGCTCGGAGCGTCACATGAGCGCAGTCTTTTCCATGTCACTATCCCTGCCGCCAAAAACGGCATATTCGCCGGGATCGTCTTAGGAATAGGGCGCGCCATCGGCGAGACTATGGCCGTAGTCATGGTCGCGGGCAACCAGCCGATAATCCCTAAATCTCTGACTAGCGGAGTCAGGACATTGACGGCCAACATCGTCATGGAGATGGGGTACGCCACAGACCTGCACAGGGAGGCTTTGATAGGGACGGCAGTTGTGCTCTTCGTCTTTATTTTGATAATCACAATGGCCTTCTCCGCACTTAAAAGGAGGTCGAGCAAATGAAAAAGAGATTGGACGGGCAGTCGGTATTTCTGAGAATCTTCACGTATTTATCCTCCGCGCTCACTATTGTTGCTTTGGCGATAATCATCATTTACATATTGTATAAGGGGATACCGAACCTCACGCCGAGCCTTTTCGCATGGGAATATAACTCAGAAAACGTATCGATGATGCCTGCGATAATAAACACCCTTTTGATGACGCTGCTGACGCTCGTCGTGGCGGTTCCTGTCGGCATCGGCGCGGCGATATATTTGGCAGAGTACGCAGGCCGCGGCAACAAACTCGTAAAACTCGTAAGGGTAACGGCCGAGACGCTTTCGGGTATCCCTTCGATAGTTTACGGACTTTTCGGTTCTCTGTTCTTCGTAAAAACGCTCGGCTTCGGACTTTCGCTCTTGTCAGGTTCGCTTACGCTTGCGATAATGATACTTCCTCTGATTTTAAGGACCTCGGAGGAAGCGCTGCTCGCTGTTCCGGACAGTTATCGCGAAGGAAGTTTCGGCCTCGGAGCGGGAAGGCTCAGGACGATCTTCAGGATAGTTCTGCCGGCCGCCATGCCGGGTATCCTTTCGGGAGTCATACTCGGTATCGGCAGGATCGTCGGCGAGTCAGCCGCTTTGATCTTTACTGCCGGAACAGTCGAAAAAGTCGCCGTCACACCTTTGAATTCCGCGAGGACTCTTTCGGTGCACATGTACACACTCTCATGTGAAGGATTTCATATAGACCAGACATACGCGACGGCGGTCGTGCTGCTCATAGTCGTTATCATCATCAACCTCATCGCCTGGCTGACGGCGAAAAAACTCGGAGGCGAAAACCAGAATGAACAATAATCTCTATAATGGGAAAAACGGCGGACTCGGAACCGGAAAGGGAGAAAGCCTCAGCCCTGTGAAAAGCGAAAGCCTCGACGCCGCGAAAAGCGAAGATCTCGACGCCGTGAAAAGCGACGATCTGAAAACAGGGAAAAGCGACATTCAAATCGACGTCAGCGGAGCCGTTTCCGAAGGAAAAGCGGATACGGGAGAGAAGAAAACAAAGACTAAAATCAAAATAGAAAATCTCGACCTGTTCTACGGCGATTTCCAAGCTTTAAAGAATATCAATCTCGACATCCCCGAACATCAGATAACGGCTTTCATCGGTCCTTCAGGCTGCGGCAAATCCACGCTTCTCAAATCTCTTAACAGGATGAACGACCTCATCGAAGGCTGCCGTATCGAAGGGAAAGTAACGCTCGACGATGTGGATATCTACGGCAACATCGACGTGAACATGCTGCGCAAGCGCGTCGGGATGGTCTTTCAGAAGCCGAATCCATTCCCGATGAGCGTATACGATAACATCGCATTCGGGCCGAAGACACACGGCGTAAAATCAAAAGCTATGCTCGACGATATCGTCGAACGCTCGCTAAAAGGCGCCGCGATATGGGACGAGTTGAAGGACCGCTTGAAAAAGCCTGCTCTCGGTCTTTCTGGCGGACAGCAGCAGAGGCTGTGCATCGCAAGAGCTTTGGCCGTAGAACCTGAGGTCCTGCTGATGGATGAGCCGACGAGCGCGCTCGACCCTATTTCCACCGCGAGGATCGAAGAACTTGCGATGGCGCTCAAAGACAAATATACTATTGTTATAGTCACACATAATATGCAGCAGGCGGTTCGTATTTCCGACCGGACGGCATTCTTCCTGCTCGGAGAAATGGTCGAATCCGGCGCGACAGACAAACTCTTCTCGATGCCTGCGGACAAGAGAACGGAAGATTACATAACGGGGAGGTTTGGCTGATGCGGAGCAGATTTGACGAACAGCTTGAAACGTTGAATAATGAACTTATAACTATGGGGAGCCTGTGTGAGACCGCCATCTCCAAAGCGGCAGACGCTCTTGAGAAGAACGACGTTGCGCTCGCGAGGCAGGTGCGCATGAGCGTTGGCGATATAAACCGCGAGGAACGCGACATAGAGGGAATGTGCCTGCGCCTGATAATGCAGCAGCAGCCGGTCGCCAGCGACCTCAGAGTGATATCTGCGGCGCTTAAAATGGTCACCGATATGGAAAGGATAGGCGATCAGGCTGGAGACATAGCCGAGATCGTCGAGAAACAAAATCTCGGAGCACCTTTTTCCGTAAAGAGCAATATCGTGGAAATGGCTCATGAGACAATGAAGATGGTTTCCCTCGGCGTCGACTCATTTGTAAAAAAAGATTTCGATACTATCAATAAAGTCATCGACTACGATAATATAGTAGACAAGCATTTCGACGAGATAAAGAATCTTTTGATAGATAAACTTCAGGCCGGCGAGACAAACGGCGAAGAAGCCCTCGACCTGCTTATGATAGCAAAATATCTGGAGAGGATAGGAGACCACGCGGAGAACATCGGAAGATGGGTCAGATTTTCGATAACGGGTGAGTTGGAGGAAGAAGCATAATGATTTACATTGTCGAAGACGACGAATCGATTCGCAACATGATGGTTTACACTCTCAGTGTTTCGGGTTTTGATGCGATAGGGTGCGAGAACAGCGAAGAACTCGACACCGGCATCGCTCAGCGCAAGCCGGATCTGATCATCCTCGACATAATGCTGCCGGGCGAAGACGGTATATCTATACTGAAGCGGCTCCGTCAGGGCGCCGAAACAAAGGATATTCCCATCATCATGGCGTCAGCAAAAGGAACGGAGTATGATAAAGTAACGGGATTGGATCTTGGAGCCGACGACTATCTGGCAAAACCTTTCGGCATGATGGAAATGGTGTCGCGCGTTAAAGCGGTCCTCAGAAGGTCGGGCCACGGAAGCGAGGGGAAGCGCATCGTTTTCCACGAAATCACGATGGATGAAAACGAGCATACGGTCGAGGCGGAGAGCAGGCGCATCGAACTTACGCTCAAGGAGTTCCAGCTGCTTCAGGTGTTCATGGAGAATCCGGGCAAAGTATTTACGCGCGATGAACTTCTATCGACTGTCTGGGAGACAGACTATGTCGGTGAGACGCGCACGGTCGACGTCCATATCGGCACTCTCCGCTCAAAACTCGGAGACTGCGGTGGATATATCAAAACAGTAAGGGGTATGGGCTACAGGCTGGAGGCTTGATATGACAAAGAAGGTTTACAGGTCCACGCTTCTTGTCGCTCTACTGGTTGTCGCCGCTTCGCTGGTTTTGATCATGTACTCGCTTTACGGGTATCTGATCGACGTTCAGATAGGGCAGATGAAGATACAGGCGGAGATGGCCGCGGAAGGGACTTCCCGCGAGGGCGCTGATTATCTCGAATCGCTGTCCGCGAAAGATTACAGGCTCACATGGATCGCCGCCGACGGAGAGGTCCTCTATGACAGCGAGGCAGACGCTTCGACGATGGAGAACCACGCACAGCGCGAGGAGGTAAAAGAGAGCTACGCCGAAGGCTACGGCGACAGCGTCAGGTATTCGGATACCCTGATGGAAAAGATGATCTACGTGGCTGTTAAACTCGACGACGGCACTGTGATGAGGGTCTCGACCGAGCAAAAGAGCGCTTTCGGCGTTTTGGTGGGAATGTTCCAGCCGATCGCTCTGGTCGTCGTAGTGGCAATCATTCTGTCGCTCATACTTTCGAGTGTTGTCTCTCGAAAGATAACTGATCCTATCAACAATCTGAATCTCGACGACCCGCTCAGCAACGACGTGTACGAGGAGATAACGCCGCTCCTGCGCAGGCTCGACATGCAGCAGAACGCCCTTCGCAAGCAGGAACTGGCTCTCAAGCGCCAGAAAGACGAATTCGTCACCGCTACGTCAAATATGAGCGAAGGGTTGATTTTGGTCAATTCCAGACGCGAAGTCCTCACGATGAACAACGCCGCAAAGAAGATGCTCGGAGTGGAGACGTATAAACCTTCGACTCCGATACTTGCGCTCTGCCGCGAAGGCGATATGCCGAAAGTCGTCGACGAGGCGGAAAAGGGAAGGCACGCCATCGGCTCGGTTACTCTCGGCGGGCGCGAATACGATATCGATGCCAGCCCTGTCATCTCAGACGATGAAATACACGGCGCTGCTATCGTTTTGTTCGACGTCACCGAAAAGAACAAATCCGAACAGATAAGGCGCGAGTTCACCGCGAATGTTTCACATGAACTCAAGACTCCGCTCCAGACGATATCGGGCGCTTCGGAACTTCTCTCGAACGGTCTCGTCAGAAGGGGTGACGAGAAAAAGTTTTATGATCAGATATATAAGGAATCGCAGCATCTTATCGGTCTGATAAATGACATCATCGGTCTGTCAAAACTCGACGAGGGCGTAGCGCCTCAGAAGTTCGAGAGGATAGACCTTTACGACGAAGCGAACGCGACCGCGGCGAGGCTGAAGGACTCAGCCGAAAAAGCCGGAGTGACTGTCTCTGTTCTCGGGGAGCATGCCGAAATAGACGGCCTTGAGAATCTCGTCTCGGAGATAATTTACAATCTGTGCGACAATGCGATAAAATACAACAGTCCGGGCGGCTATGTAAATGTGCGCATCGTCAAAGAAAACGGCAAAGTCGTGCTGACTGTCGAAGATAACGGTAAGGGAATAGCGCCGAGCGACCTCCCTCGAGTTTTCGAACGGTTCTACAGAGGCGACAAGAGCCATTCGGGTTCCGAAGGCGGTACGGGACTGGGAATGTCCATCGTGAAGCATTCGGCCGAGATACTCGGGGGAGAGATAGACCTCAAGAGCGAACAGGGCGTCGGAACAGAAGTCAGCGTGACTTTCCCGGATCCGGACGCTGAGTCGTGACACAGATGCTGAGCTTGGGCGCGGACGCTGAGCCGTGATGCGGACGCTTAGACTCGGCGCGGACGCTGAGTCCTTACCCGGACGCTAAGTCGTGACACAGATGCTGAGCTTGGGCGCGGACGCTGAGCCGTGATGCGGACGCTTAGACTCGGCGCGGACGCTGAGTCCTGACCCGGACGCTAAGTGAAAAGGATGTGGTTTAGTATGTCGAACGAAATCAAAGCGAGCGAAGCCAAAGCCGGCAAGGCGGACGAAATCAAATCGGAAAAAGCGAGTGCAGTCAATGCGGGCGAAATCAATGCGGGGATCCGCAGCACCGAGGAAATCACTGTCACGGATGAAATGACCGCAAAGAAGGCAGGAAGCGGCGATTTGGAAGTATTTTCGACTCCGAACATGGTAGCGCTGATGGAAAAAACGTGTCTCGATTCAGTGCGCGGATATCTCGACGGGAATTCGGGAACGGTAGGAACGCTGATGGACATAAAACATGTTTCTGCAACTCCGGTTGGGATGAAGGTTCGCTGCGAGTCTGTTTTGAAAGAGGTCGACAGGCGAAGGCTAGTCTTTGAGGTGAAGGCCTACGACGAGGCCGGGCTCATCGGCGAAGGCGTGCACGAACGCTTCATTATCGACAACGATAAATTCACGGCAAAGGCATACTCGAAACTGGAAAATAAATAATGTCTGTAAGCGGGATTTGGCGAAAAGTCAGGTCCCGCTGTTTCTTTATCATTATTATGATTATGCACTCCTTTTTGCGCATTTTTCCGATTTCGCCAATTGAATATAAGCGTATTCCGATAATATTCCAAGCGTAATCCTTTTTTGCGGCGAGGTGCGTGAAACTTTGGAATTTCAATGCGTATAGACAAAAACGCTATTCCCGATTTTGCCATAGAAAGTTTATATGGCATACTATTTTCAGCATAGAAAGTTTATATGGCATACTATTTTCAGCATAGAAAGTTTACAGGCGAACCATTTTGGCGATAAAAGGTATACATGATAAACCATGCTGCAGATCTTCAGCTATGCAGATCATACGTTTTGAGGAGCATACGCAGCATGCGCTTGGCACTGCCATTTATTTCTTACTATTGATTTGGATAAAGATAAACGGCCCTGGATCTTGATTCGAGGCCGTTTATCTTGTGTCACTTTCACATGGGAGATAATGATACAATGCAGATGTTCTATTTCCTTGCCGCATCAAAATCGCTGTGTAGTCCGACGGTCACTAATGAGTAGAGCACTCCCAGATTGGCTGCAAGACCTACCGTTGCAATGACGCGCGCTAATTCATTGGCAGATCCGATGCCCATGAGTTTCAGGGAAGCCCTTGCAGTTGGGTTGAACTTCGTTGTTCCACCGACGATACCGACCGCCATCGGCACTTCTATCGAACCCTCGAGGTCACCGTCTTTATTCTTCTCCCAGACAGCTACCGGCCTGTATCTTCCGGAGATCGATGCGTACGCGTGGACGCCGCTTTCCACCGCTCTGGTATCGTTGCCGGTCGCGACTACTACCGGTATCATCCCGTTCATGATACCTTTGTTGTTCGTCGTCGCCCTGTAGGGATCAGCATTGGCGAATGCGTAAGCTGAAATGAATTTGTCGACGATATCTTCCCCTCCGAGATCTTCTTTTGAAACAAGGACTCTTGATCTGACGAGCCTGTGAACGGCCAGATTCGAGAGGACTTTGACGTTTGCACGCGCGCCGGTGATTTTTTCCAGTTCTGGCGCGACTGCCTCTGCCATGGCGTTGATAGACTGTGCGCCCATTGCGTCTTTGCAGTCTATGAGAAGATGCGTGACGACCAAAGTACCGACTGCAGAGTCGACGATACGAGGCTGGATATCGATACATCCTCCGCCGAATGAAATAAGTACGGGGTCGACTTTATTAGCGATCTCGATCAGTTCTTGCTTATGCTCTGAAATTTTGATCTTTGCGGCAGAAGGATCCGCGATGTCGGTGAGTTGGACTTGTCCGATCATGATCGATCCGGTATCAGATGCCGTGAATCCTCCGCTTTTTGCGGCAAGTTCCGCACCGTGGCCGGTGGATGTAGCGATATAAGGCTCTTCGCCGACCATAGGGACGATATATTTTTTACCGTTAATAATGAAACCCGGGACGATGTAGTAAGGCATACTATACACGCCTACAACATTTTCCACCATTTTTGCCGCGATCGACACTGACATACCTTTGCGCCCGGAAATGACTTCTATGTCATCGTCTGAAAGAGAAGAATTCTGTTTGAGAAATTCCTGGCGCTTTTTTACGGACATTTTTGTGATGCTGACAGATTCTTTGTTTTTTGCCATGAGTAAAAACCTCCGATCATCTGAGAAGTCGACTTTTGTTAATAATAACAAAAGCAAAAAATATGCCAATGACATATGCGGTAATGGATGATCGTTTACCGTAATGTGCGCAGCTTTATAGCGGTGATCAAATATCGAATTGCTTGATCTTATAGTATAGTGCGCTGCGGGAAATGCCGAGGAGCCTCGCGGCCTCTGCTTTGTTGCCCGCCGCATCTCTGATCGCTGCTAAAACGGCGTCTTTTTCTGCAGCGACCCTGTGCCTTGAAAGTTTTCCGACGGGTGATGCCGGGGCATGTGATCCCATATCTTTGAATGTTTTCACCTTTTTATCCAAGAATGAAAAATCGCTCCGTTTCAGGATGGTGTTCTCGGTAACTACGCATGCTCTGGCGATGACGTGATCCAATTCACGTACGTTGCCCGGCCAGTAGTAGCCGGACAGGTAGTCCAAGGCTTCCGGCGATATGCCGCGCACGTTCAGTTTATACCTTTCAACGTATTTTTCTATCATAGAATCGCATAGTATAGGAAGGTCTTCGATTCTGTCGCGAAGCGGAGGTATCTTTATCTCCATTACGTTTATCCTGTAAAGGAGATCTTCTCTGAACAGTCCTTGTTCAGTCATCTCATAAAGATTTTTGTTGCTGCAGCAGATCACGCGCAGGTCGAGGTCTATTGGTTTTACGGACCCGATCCTTTCGACGGCGTAATCCTGTAAAACTCTTAAAATTTTGGACTGCATCTGGAGAGGGAGGTCTTCTATTTCGTCCAGCAGAATCGTACCGGTGTTCGCAAGCTCGAATTTGCCGGGTTTTCCGGTGCGCAGGGCTCCGGTGAACGTGCCCGGAACGTATCCGAACAGTTCGGATTCGATGATCTCACTCGGTATGGCCGAACAGTTCACTTTTACATAAGGAGCATTTTTGCGTATCGACGATGCGTGGATAGCGTCGGCGAATACTTCTTTTCCGGTACCGGTCTCGCCGGTTATCAAAACAGGTATGCTGGTATTGATGATTTTTTTAAGCTCGTTTTTTATCTTCCGGATAGGCGGTGAGTTACCAGGGATCATATCCAGGATATCATCAGCTTCTTTGCGTCCGGAAAGCTGCTTCATAAGCATCTCGTTCGACGCACGGAGCTTTTCCATATCGCGCAGCAGAGTATTCACGGCGCTTTCCTCTGTGTTCACGGCGCTGACGCAAGCGACGCCTTTGATATTCCCGTTTTTGTCGCGGACAGGGAACCTGTTGGTGATCAGTTTCCTGCCGTCCTTCAGCTTGAAAAGAACACCTACATCAGGCTCTCCGGTCTCCATTATCCTGTAGACTTCTGTAGTCGGTATCACGTCTTCTACTCTGGTGCCGATCAGTTTTTCAGGTGTACTGTGTAGATATTCGGCGTAATTTGAACTGATGTGCTTGATTATCCCGTTTGAATCCACTACAAGAGTAACGAGAAGGGCTTCGGAAATAGTGCGGAGTATATCTTCTCCGTCTGAGTCAGGAACATATTTAAGCGGCTCTAACATTGATGATCACCTCCTGAATGTTTAAATTATAGCACATGTGTGCTAAAAACTGCACACAATGCTCAAATAATAAACGAAAAATTAATAAATAAAAAATTGAAGCCGTTGAGATTTTGACAAAATAATTACATTTTGTACTTGGCATAATTCATGCTTCTCATTATGTACAAATGCCGCGCTGACGCGGTGATAAGTCACAGAGAAAGGAGAAGATGAAAATGAGAATCGCAATTATGGGTGCCGGTTCTATCGGCACGATCTTCGGTGCGTATGTCGCAAAAGCGGGATACGATGTAGTTCTGATAGATGCATATCCGGAACACGTCAAGGCCCTGAACGAGACAGGCGCGCACGTCGTAGGAAAAGTGGATTTTGTCCAGAAAGTCCACGCTATTCTTCCTACTCAGATGGAGGGGGTTTATGACCTCATCTTCTATATGGCTAAGCAGACGTTCAACGACACTGCCATCCCGCAGATTGCCGCCCACATCGATGAGAACAGTACTGTCTGCGTATGCCAGAACGGTATCCCTGAGTACGCGGTAAGTGAAGTTATCGGTCCGGAAAGAGTCATCGGTGCGACCGTAGGATGGGGCGCCACATTCAGAGGTCCGGGCTGTTCTGAACTTACGACTGACACGACGAGGCTCAATTTCGGGCTTGGCTCCTTTACAGGAGAGGTCAACGACAGAGTCTTGAAGGCAAAGAAAGTCCTGGAATCAATGGGAGGTACGGCTGAGGTCTCCGATAACCTTATCGGAGCGCGCTGGACGAAGCTTTTGATGAATGCGACCTTCAGCGGACTCTCAACCGCACTCGGGACTACTTTTGGCGGCGTACTCGATAGCGATGATGCTATGATGCTGATACTCAAAGACGGAAAAGAATGTCTTGATGCGGCAGCTGCCGCCGGAGTCACTTTGGAGCCTTATGACGGATATGACTTCTATACCGCTTTCAGGATGGGCAACAAGAAGACGAACGCAGAATCTATAGCATTGATCCGCAAGATCTGGGCCGTACATTACAATTTGACGGCAAGCATGGCTCAGGATATCTTGAAAGGGCGTAAGTGCGAGATCTTTGATATCAACGGCGTAGTCTGCAAGACGGGAGACAAGTATGGTGTCCCGACACCTATAAATGATAAGATCGTAGAGATAGTTTCCGGTATACAAGACGGAAAATACAAATACGATCCGGCGAACATGAAGTATTTTGAAGAATTCCTGAAACAATAAGCGACATTATTATTTTAAGAAAGGCGGAAATCATGTCTCCATTACCTTTTATTATATGGGCACTCACAGTTGTGGCCGGATTGGTCATATATCTGATCATTGCTTATATCATTGAAAAATCAGGACTGGCAAGACTTGGAGCAACGGGCCATCTCTTTACATGCAACCCGGACGCTCCTTCTTCCAAGACCAAAACAAACTCTGATGCAGAAGAGAAAGCGAGGTAGGCGAGATGTCAGTTTATCTGGTTGTTTTCATTGTATATTTTGCGATAATCATCATCTCATCGATTATAGGCTCGAAGAAAGTCGAAACGATGGGTGATTTCACTACCGGCGGCAATAAAATGGGACTCGTGCTCGGAGTAGGTACTTCGATGGCTACATGGCTTTCAGTAGCGTCGGTCATGGGCGTCCCGGGCAATATCTATTCACGTGGTGTTTGCGCGATCACAGGTTGGATCGGCGGATGGTTCCTCGCCACTTCGATGATGCCTATCGTAGCATATAAGATCAGAAGGCCTGAAGTGCCGTGCAGGACGTTCCCTGAGTTTATCCATCTCCGTTACGATCCGTATTCTTCCAAGAGTGTCATACGTATCGTGGTAGCATGCATCGAACTTGTCGGATACTTTATATTCTCATATATTCAGATCCAGGGATTCGGAATAGTACTTTCCAGTATAACCGGGATGTCATATTACGTTTGCTGCCTGTTCTTCATGGTACTGCTCATCTTCACATGTATGGGCGGATTCCAGTCAGTAGCCAGAACAGATACTGTAAACGCTTTATTGATCCTCATCGGCGTCATCGCTGGAGCAATAACAGTCATGAACATCACGGGCGGATGGGAAGCAATGAAGGAAAACTTCATTACTACTACTGCGCCTGCTATCGAAGGCCAGCCTGATCTGGAGCCCGGAGTGTTAGGGAGCGCATGGGGCGTATACGGAGCCAGCGCGATCATCTCCATTTTCCTTGCGAATGCTTTCGGATCAGTCGTAGCTCCTCACTGGGTGTCACGTTTCATGGCGCCGAGGAATGCAAAAACGGCTGCACTTCAGATGTTCATCGTAGTCCTTCTGCTCGTACCGGTTTTCATTGCACTTGTGCTCATCGGCATCGGCGGGAAGATGATCATCCCTTCGCTTCCTGAAGGAATGACTTCCGACTACATGTTCCCACAGCTTATCATCAATTATCTCAATCCTGTACTTGGATCTCTCGCTTTGACGGCGATCTGCGCGGCGGCAGTTTCCACTGCTAACTCGATGCTGCTCCACTGCTCGACTTCTCTCGTATACGACATCAAGAGAGTCATCCAGAACAAAGAAGCATCCGAAGAGCACGACAACAAGACGACAAAAGAACTGCGCACATGGATCCTCCTCCTCGGATTGATCGCGGTCATCTGCGCGATGGGAAGATTTTCCTTCCTTGCAGACGGATTCACTTATGTTTACGGTGCGTTCGGATCGACATTCTTCGCTCCGATAATGATGGGCGTCCTCATGAAGAGGATGAACCAGCCTGCCGCGTGGGTATCGATGGGTGTAGGTATGTCGATGTACCTCTACTGCACTATCTGCGGAGCGCCGTTCGGGCTTCCTACGTTCATTGTATCTGCCGGACTTTCTATCATTTCCGCACTTATCACGATGGCATTCACAAAGAAGCCTCCTGTAGTTTCATATGAAGCTTTCTTTAATGACTATCCTTCGCAGGAGACGATCGATACGATCCACAGGATCCGCAAAGATGCTATCGCTTAAATCAGTCAGCCTTTTCTTTTATATCAGTACCCGGCCCGCGCTCCTCTCCGACGCGGCCGGGGAATTTCGAGGAATAAAATGAAAGAAATTACGGAACGAGTCTATCCATTGCCGGATTTCAACGTCGGCCTATTAAACAGCGGCCCTGTGACGGTTTTGTTTCCCGAATATCCTTGCGGATCGGGCAAAATTGCGGATTATAACAGAAGCGCGGCACTTTCTCACATCGCGAAAATGCTGATAGAGCCGCAATATTATCTTTCTCAAAAGGAAAAAGAAGTCAGAGGGTTCCAGATCATCAGGAGAAAATATCCTGCAGACGTGAAGACTCCATCGCAAAAGGCGGAATTTCTTTATCGTCAGGATATATCATATAGAATCAAAGCAGTCGAGCTCCCGGAAAATCTTGATGACATCGAGCAGCTCGAACTCCCTATGCTTTTAAATGAGATCAGGATCCCCGAACAGAATGAAAAATATTGCTCTGTAGACGGAGTAGTATTCAGCAAAGACCTCAAGACTCTGATAAAATTCCCGGGATACAAGGATCTTGATTCTTATTCAGTCCCAGAGGGAACGGAAAATATCCGGGAAGGAGCATTCGATAACTCTATTATCGGAGAACTCGTGCTTCCTTCGACGATAAAAGTCCTCAAAAATGGGATGTTCCATAATGTTTCGATAGGATCGCTCGTCTGCCGCGATGGGCTGGAAAAAATCGAAAGTGAAGCGATCACCGATTGTATGATATCGGAAATGAGTCTCCCGGGGACTGTCAGAAAAATCGAAGATCACGCGTTCAAAGGCACTGCGGGCTTGCACAGATTCGAGTGTTCAAGCGATGAGATCAGCGTAGGAGTCGGTATTTTCAGCAATGGGTATTTCAGTAATGTCGACTGGTGGCCATGGTCAGTTATCCCTAAAGCGACTTTCCTGAACAGTGAAATATCATATATCGACGTCCCTGATGGCGTTGAGATAATAGATGACTGCGCTTTTGCCGGATGCCGCCGTGTGAAAAGAGTCCGTGTCCCGGGATCGGTCAGATATCTGGGACCGCGAACCTTCGATGAGGCACCGGGGTTCTGCGCTGATTTCGAAATGCCTGAGCAGCTTTTCAAATATATCTTCAGAGTTCCTGCTCTTTCAAAGGTAAACGGCAGAGAGAGGCAGGAAATACTCGGAAGCGATGATCATTTTGAAGATGAAAAAGAAGTGATCGAGTTCCAGTTATTAAGTTTGAAAAAATACATAGAGTCAAGCCGGATCAAAGTGTTCGACGGCAAGCGGAAAATCACAGATCTGATTTCGTTATATACAAAGATCGCATCAGATCTGTCTTCCGGCGAATAGGATGACCAGCAAATATACAGGAGGCAAAATCATGGACAACAAAGAACTGAAGAACAAAAGGATCATCACCGCGGCAGTGACCGGCGCCTGGCCGAAGAAAAAGAACAATCCGAACGTTCCT
>JBMNVD010000016.1:0-36110 GCA_050946615.1 Eubacterium sp. | reverse complement strand
CAAAAGGCAAAAAACCTCATCCTCGATGCCGAGAAAAAGGCTGAGACACTGCAAAGGGAGAAATTAAAGGAGGCAAAAGAAGAGGCCGACAGGCGTCGTAATGAAGCGGAGAAAGATGTGCGCGAGAGGCGTGCGGAAGTGAACCGCTCGGAGCGCCGGGTCGCTCAGAAAGAAGAATCGGTCGATAGGAAACTTGAAGGAATCGAAAGAAAAGAAGAAGCAATCAACAGACAGCAGCAGGAAATCGCCGCCAAGAAAAAAGAGATAGAGTCTTTCAGAGAGAAAAAGATAGCCGAACTCGAAAAAGTCTCGACTCTGACGGTAGACGAAGCGAAGCAGATGCTTTTAGACGAAGTGGAGAAGGACACGCGCCACGAAGCGTCTGCCATGATAAAAGAAATCGAGACGGAAGCCCGCGAGAACGCGGAAACAAAAGCAAAACAGATAATCGTCGGAGCCATTCAGAGGTGTGCCGCGGACCAAGTCGCGGAATCGACCGTTTCTGTCGTGGCGCTTCCTAACGATGAGATGAAAGGCCGTATCATCGGCCGTGAAGGCCGCAACATCAGGGCCATCGAGACTCAGGTCGGGGTGGATCTCATCATCGATGATACGCCGGAGGCGGTGATAATCTCAGGATTCGATCCGGTCAGACGAGAGATAGCGAGAGTCGTTCTCGAAAAACTCATCCAAGACGGCAGGATACATCCGGCGCGTATCGAAGAAACTGTAAAGAAAGCCGAGAAGGAAGTAAATAACGTCATCAAGGAAGAGGGCGAGCGAGCCGCTTTCGATGTCGGCATCCACAATCTTCATCCCGAACTTATCAAACTTCTGGGAAGGCTTAAATACAGAACGTCGTACGGGCAGAACGTGCTCAATCACTCCATCGAGGTTTCTCACCTCGCCGGTCTGATGGCCGGGGAACTCGGCCTGAACGTCAAACTTGCGAAGCGCGCGGGACTCCTGCACGATATAGGAAAGGCGCTCGACCACGAGTACGAGGGAACTCACGTAGATATCGGTATCGCTATCCTTAAGAAATATAAGGAATCGGATGACGTCATCAACGCGATGGCCGCTCATCACGGGGATTATGAACCGAAGTCGCCTGAGGCCGTGCTGATAGCAGCCGCCGATGCTCTTTCGGCTGCAAGGCCGGGAGCGCGCCGCGAGACTTTGGACGTATATATCAAGCGTCTGGAGAAACTCGAGGAGATCGCCGATTCGACGCCGGGCGTCGCAAAGGCTTACGCCATCCAGGCGGGCAGAGAGATCAGGATCATAGCGAACCCGGACGAAGTGAACGACGATACGATGCCGCTCCTCGCCAGAGAGATCTCCAAGAGAATCGAATCCGAGGTCGAATATCCGGGTCAGATAAAGGTCAATGTGATCCGGGAGACAAGAGCCGTGGATTACGCCAAATAGAGGCAGCTTAAGCGTGGCTCTCCATTCACCCGAATGGAGAGCCTCTTTATTGCAAGAGGGCCGGAAATAAGTGGAAAACAAATCAATTGCCGAGACTGCGGGCGGCGAGTCGCCTAAGTCTTTTTATTATCGCAGGATGCTGACGGTGACGATCCCGGTCGTGATTCAGCATCTTATAGACATTGGGCTGAATCTGGCGGACAGCGTGATGATAGGCCGCCTCGGCGAGCAGGCGCTCGCCGCGACCGGGTCGGCGAACCAGATATTCGGGATATTCGGATCGCTTTGCTTCGGGTTCTTCAGCGGAGCGACGGTTTATGTCGCCCAGTATTTCGGCGCCAAAGACGCTCGCAGCATACGAAAGATATTCGGGTTCCAAGTCGCGGTCGGGACGCTCATAGGCATCGTTTTTTTCGCCGTTACGAACGCGTTTACCGAACCGCTGCTCGGAATATTCACAAATGAGAGCAGAGTCATAGACTACGGAGCGCAGTACATTCGCATCGTCTCTTTTTCGTACGTTCCGACGGCCATATCGTTTGCGATCTCATTTAATTCCAGATCTATACAGCGAGTGACCGCCGTCACCGCGATAAGCGGCGTCGCGCTTTCGCTGAACGTACTGCTCAACTGGTTCCTGATATACGGGCCGGGACCTTTCCCTGCGCTGGGAGTGCGCGGAGCGGCGATAGCCACGCTAATCGCGCGCCTGGTGGAACTCGTGTCGCTTATAATTTATCTGGCCGTCACGAAAGACCACATATTCCATGCGCCGTTCAGAGAACTTTTCGTGTGGGACGGCGAACTGTATAAAAAAGTCTTTAAGACGAGCATCCCGGTCCTGTGCAGCGAGACCGGCTGGTCGCTCGGCGCTTCTTTGGTCTTTGCGACGTACGGACGCCTCGGTTCGGCCGCTCAGGCAGTCATACAGGTCGCAAGCCTGACGTGTCAGGTGTTCCAGAGCGTCATATTCGGTTTCGGAAGCGGCGCGGCGGTCGTGATAGGCGAGACGCTCGGCAGAAAAGACGTAGACGAGGCGGTCGACCACGCAAAGAGAACACTGCGCATCGCATGTGTTTTGATCGCGATAATGGTCGGAGGCAGCCTCGCGATAATGAAACCGATAGGCATCGCCTACGATTTCAAACCGGAAACGACGGAACTGATGTACCGCGCGGTGACTGTCTATACTTTTGCGATGGTGCCGCGGATGATGGCGTATGTGCTCCAGTGCGGTATACTCAGAGCGGGCGGCGATACTCTGTTCTGCATGATAACGGAACTGACGGGAAACCTCGTCATAGAGCTGGCGATGGCAAACGTCGCCGTCGTTCTGCTCGGATGGGACCTTCCCGCCGCTATCGCTTTGGCGTCGCTCGGGAATATCTTTAAGATGACGGCAAATTACCTGCGGTACAGGAGCCGCAAGTGGATAAATATCGTGATTTGAAAAGCAGCAAAACAACAAAAGCGAGGACAGACAACAGACATGTTCGTTTATTTAGATAACAGCGCAACGACGCGCGTATACGACGAGGCGGCAAAAGAAGCGGTGCGCGTGATGACCGAATCATACGGGAATCCTTCATCGCTTCACACAGCCGGATTTGACGCGGAAAAGATCATGACGGCATCCCGAAAGACTGTGGCCGGAGCGTTCGGCGCTCTGCCGGAAGAGATATATTTTACGTCCGGAGGAACAGAGAGCGATAATACTGCCATTTTTGGCGCTTACAGAGCAAGGCGCAGGGCAGGTAACGGGATAGTGACAACGGCCGTCGAGCATCCGGCGGTGCTTGAAGCCATGAAGCGCCTCGAGGGCGAAGGGGCAAAAGTCACGTATGTCGGCGTAGACGATATGTGCCGCGTCGACCCGCAAGAAGTCGCGCAGGCGGTTGATGACAACACGGTACTGATTTCAGTCATGACAGTCAACAACGAGACCGGGACGATAATGCCGATACGCGATATCGCGAGGGCAAAAAAAGGCGCCCTGCTTCACACTGACGCCGTTCAGGGGTTCTGCAAGGTCGACATCCGCGGCATCGGAGCGGACATGATATCCGTCAGCGGCCATAAGATACACGCGCCAAAAGGAACGGGCGCTTTGTATGTAAAAAAAGGCCTGAACATCACGCCTTTCATAGTCGGCGGCGGACAGGAGAAGGGAATGCGCTCCGGCACGGAAAACACGCCGGGTATTGCGGCATTAGCAAAAGCCGTCGAGATATGGCAGAAGAACGACCCCGAAGCGGAGATGGAGCGCATGCGCCGCGTCAGAGACAGACTGCTTTCGAATATCAAGGACTCTATCTCCGATATCAGAGTCAACAGTCCGGAAGATGCCTGCCCGTCGGTGCTGAACGTTTCATTCCTCGGTACGAGAGGCGAAGTGATACTGCACACTCTCGAAGGAGATGGTATAATGGTTTCCACCGGCTCGGCGTGCTCGTCGGGCAAAAAAGGCGGCAGCCACGTACTCAAAGCCATGGGACTTTCAGACGAGGAAGTTACCGGCGCGGTCAGATTTTCATTCGGAGCGTTCAACACGCCTGAAGAGATGGATTACGTGGCGGACAGGCTGAAAGCGGCGGTCGAAAGGTTCCGCAGGCTCGGGACATTCAGATAAGGTCGGAGCATGAACGCTCTGCTCAGGGCTCATAATCCGGGCTTAATATCGGAGACAGGAAACAGATATGAACGAACGGAAGATATTGATAGTGAGATGCGGCGAAGTCGCCCTCAAAGGCATGAACAAACCGTATTTCGAGCGGATGCTGGTCGAGAGGATAAAGGCCAGACTCAGGAAAGCCGGATACGACAGCGTAGAAGTGAGGCGCCACGAAGGCCTGATTTTCGTGCGCTTCCATGACGACCTCGATACGATGGACGTGGCGCGGGAGATATCGAAAGTGTTCGGCGTGGCCTCCATCAGCCCTGCGCGCGAGGCGGAATCAGACCTCGATGCGATAGGTAAAGAGGCCGTGACCATTATGATGGACCAAATCGAGCATCATGGCGTCAAAACATTCAAAGTGGAGGCGAAGCGCTCCGACAAGAACTTCCCCGTGAAATCGCCTGACATCGCAAGACAGATAGGAGCGAAAGTGCTGATAGGCTGCAAAGTCCTGAAAGTAGATGTTCATAATCCCGACGTGCGTTTATTTGTCGACGTCAGGGACGACCGTTCATACGTATATACAGATAAAATACCGGGGTTCGGCGGACTTCCGCTGGGGACAAACGGCAAAGGGCTGGTTTTGCTCTCCGGAGGTATCGATTCGCCTGTCGCGGCTTGGATGATGGCAAAGCGCGGGATGATGATAGAAGCCGTGCATTTCCACTCGTATCCGTACACGTCGCCGCGCGCTCAGGAAAAGGTCGAGAGGCTCGCCGGCATAGTGGCGTCGTACTGCGGGAGTTTCAAGCTGCACGTCATCAATATCCTTCCTATCCAAGAGGAGATAGTGAAGAACTGCCCTGAGGAGGAGACGACAATACACGTCAGGCGCTTCATGATGATGATAGCGGAAAAGATCGCCAAAGAATGCGGAGCGATGATGCTGATAACAGGGGAGAATCTCGGGCAAGTCGCCAGCCAGACGGCGGAATCGCTCGTCGTGACCGACAACTGTGTCAGCATGCCGGTCATGCGGCCGCTCATCGCCATGGACAAAGTCGAGATAATGGACAAAGCGGAGGAGATAGGCACGATGGAGACTTCGATTGAGCCTTACGAGGACTGCTGCACCGTGTTCCTGCCGAAGCATCCTTCGACCAGACCGAAGCTGGACAGGATAATCGAATCAGAGAAAGCGCTCGATGTAGAGGGCTTGGTCAGCGCTGCAGCCGCGTCGGAGGAGATAATAGAGATACACGGTTGATTGCTGAAGATGCGATTAAGATGTGTTGATGATGCTCTGAAGATGCGCTGAAAATGCGGGAAAAACAGCGCGAAATCCGATTGACAACTGCTTGGAAATGTGGTAATTTTATAGCGCTGGCAAAAAAACCGTAAGATCTGGTTAAGCCGCTCTTGACAAATCGGCTGTCAGATATTAAACTTTATAAGTGCGTCGATTCAGGCGGCGCATGGTGGGATTGCCACTTTTGCGGCCAAGTAGTTCAGTTGGTTAGAATGCCAGCCTGTCACGCTGGAGGTCGACGGTTCGAGCCCGTTCTTGGTCGCCAACGCGCTGGCGTGGCTCAACGGTAGAGCAGCTGATTTGTAATCAGCAGGTTGGGGGTTCGATTCCCTTCGCCAGCTCCAACCCGATGCAGATAGATAGTTTAATAATATGATATCACGTTGAATTGGCTTACCGATTCATCTGATATACTGAATTTGAAGAATGTCGAGGGATTCCCGAGTGGCTAAAGGGGGCGGACTGTAAATCCGTTAGCTCAGCTTTCGATGGTTCGAATCCATCTCCCTCGACCAATTTTCAAAAAGCGTGCGGAAGTGGCTCAGGGGTAGAGCATCGCCTTGCCAAGGCGAGGGTCGCGAGTTCGAATCTCGTCTTCCGCTCCAATTTTTGCGGATGTAGTTCAATGGTAGAACCTCAGCCTTCCAAGCTGATGGCGTGAGTTCGATTCTCATCATCCGCTCCATTTTTTTCAGATTTGGTACGGGCCCATAGCTCAGCTGGATAGAGCAACGGCCTTCTAAGCCGTGTGCCTTGGGTTCGAATCCCAATGGGCTCACCATTTAATAAGATGACATTGGGGTATAGCCAAGTGGCAAGGCAACGGACTTTGACTCCGTCATTCGTAGGTTCGAGTCCTGCTACCCCAGCCACTGTATTTGACCCATTAGCTCAGGTGGCAGAGCACTTGACTTTTAATCAAGGTGTCCGGAGTTCGAATCTCCGATGGGTCACCAATTTTTAAAGGTAGAATCCATGGGGAGAGGTGTCCGAGCGGTTTATGGAGCTGGTCTTGAAAACCAGTGATTCCGAAAGGGACCGTGGGTTCGAATCCCACCCTCTCCGCCAGAAGATTGACAAGCCTGTGCAGGGTTTGGAGAAGTACTCAAGAGGCTGAAGAGGACGGTTTGCTAAACCGTTAGGGTTCGTTTTAGGGCCGCATGGGTTCGAATCCCATCTTCTCCGCCATACAGATGAAGGGGTATAGCTCAGCTGGTAGAGCAGTGGTCTCCAAAACCACGTGCCGTGGGTTCGAATCCTACTGCCCCTGCCAATTTGATATCGGGGTGTAGCGCAGTTTGGTAGCGCAACTGGTTTGGGACCAGTGGGCCGCGGGTTCAAATCCTGCCACCCCGACCAATAGTCTTTTTTAGTGGTGTGGGCCATTAGCTCAGTTGGTCAGAGCATCCGGCTCATAACCGGCAGGTCCCGGGTTCAAGTCCCTGATGGCCCACCAATTCAACAGAAAGAGTGATGTGCTCAGATAGCTCAGTAGGTAGAGCAGGGGACTGAAAATCCCCGTGTCCTTGGTTCAATTCCGAGTCTGAGCACCATGAAAAGCAGTTTTCCGAAGCTTCGCGCCGGGGGACTGTTTTTTTTGACCGAGGAGGATATTATGGCGCAGTTATATTATAGATACAGCACGATGAACGCCGGCAAATCGATAGAGTTGATAAAGGTTGCATATAACTACGAAGAGCGCGGCAAAAGAGTAATGACGCTGCTCCCGACGGTAGACGACCGATATGGAACGGGTGTAATAACATCCAGGATCGGTGTCCAGCGCGAGGCTCTTTTGGTCGGAGAAGATACGAATATCCTCGAGATGTTCATCCGCGAAAACGAGAAGAAAAAGATAGACTGCGTCCTTATCGACGAGTGTCAGTTCCTGAAAAAGCACCACGTCCTCGAACTCGTGGAGATAGTCGACAGTTTCGAAGTGCCTGTTCTGGCCTACGGATTGAAGAACGACTTCCGCAACGAAATGTTCGAGGGTTCGTATTACATGCTGATATACGCCGATAAGATCGAGGAGATAAAAACGATATGCTGGTGCGGACGCAAGGCGACGATGGTTGCCCGTGTCGTCGACGGCAAGATAGTAAAACACGGAAAGCAGGTCATGATCGGCGGAAACGACATGTATATTTCTCTATGCCGCAAGCATTACAATGACGGGCGCCTCGGCCCGGACGACAAGTAGCCCGGGAACTCACGGAGCATTCGCCGCGCTGTCTTACACAGCATTTGACGCGCGGCACTTTCCCGAACCACAATATAAAACTCACACGGTCAGATCGGCAAGTTTGAAGTCGATGATTTTTGCAAGGCCAGACAGACTGACCTCGACCTGATATCCTATCTTCCCGGCGCTGAAAATGACCGGATCCGCGGCTTCCGCGGTCTGATCGAAGAATGTCGGGAAGAATTTTTTCATCCCGATAGGCGAACATCCGCCGTGTATGTATCCCGTCAGCGGGAGAAGTTCCTTTGATTTCACCATTTCCACGGATTTTTCGCCGGCAGCTTTTGCTGCTTTTTTCAAATCGAGTTCCTCCACGACGGGAATGACAAAGACGTAATTTGCGCCTGATTTGCCGCGGGTAACGAGTGTTTTGAATACCTGCGCCTGATCCTGACCGAGCACCGCGGCCACATCTGTGCCGCTTATCGCGTCCGTGCCGACATATGAGTATTCTCTGTATTCTACGCCATGTGCGTCGAGCAGCCGCATGACGTTGGTCTTTTCCATGTTTTTTGCGCCTTTTTGCGCTTTGCTTTTTGATTTCATGATTTAGATCCCCTTTTCAATTTCCCCTTTTAAATGTTCTGAATCAGAACTTCATCGTTCTGGTCCAATGACGTACTCAGATCTTGTTTGGCGTTTCTCTGTTTTCGGCGGAACCGACGCTCCGGCATCCCTGCCACGTCCCGCGCCGTTTGAGTTCGGCGTAGATGCCGTCGATTATCCTGCGCTTGCGATAAGCCCATTTCGGTGCTATCAAAAGTTTCGCAGGGCTGTCGGCAGACATCCTGTGGACGACCGTTTCGGGCGGCGTTATCTCAAGCGCGTCGCATACGAGAGATATATATTCCTCAGGCGATGCAAACGGAATGTAATCCGGCATCTCACGAGCCAGCCGCGACCCGCGCGTCACGTTCAGCATGTGATATTTCACGCCCCATACGCCTTTGCCGCAGGCGAATCTGACAGATTCGAGCATGTCATGCTCATTTTCGCCCGGAAGCCCGAATATCAGATGCGCCACGGTCCTGATGCCGCGTTCCGCCAGTTCATCAGCTGCCTTTTCAAAATCGCCCGGCGTGTAGCAGAGGCCCATTGCCTCGGCGGTGCTTTCCTTTGATGTCTGGAGGCCGAGTTCCACCCACAGGTAATGTCTTTCGTTTATCTCGCTCAGCAGGTCCAGGACATCATCAGGCAGACAGTCGGGTCGCGTCGCTATCGCGATGCCGCTTATCCTCGGGTCGGATAGCGCCTGACCGTATTTGGCGCGCAGCGTGTCCGCGTCTGCGTATGTGGATGTAAAACTCTGGAAATACGCGATGTACCCGGCGTCAGGCCATTTGCGCGAAAGGAGTTCTATCTCGCTGTCGATAGTGCCCGCATTGTCTCCGCTGCCAGCTTCCGAGCAAAACGCGCACCCGCCCGTTCCTTTGCTCCCGTCGCGGTTGGGGCACGTGAAGCCTCCGTCTAATGCCAGTTTTACGGTCTTGCGGCCGAACTCGGCTTTAAGGACTCTGCTTATCGTATTGACAGGCACGTCAGGCCCCGCGCAGAGGCCGCCGCCCGTGATTCCGCGCTCATGCTGCAGCCGTTGATAAAAGGTCGTTTGCGAATACTCTGTAGACATAATGAATATTTTAATCGATAGCCCGCTGTGATATAATATCAAGATAATAATAAACTAGATTCCGCTTGATGTTAAGGCGGTTTTGGTGTGTAAAAATGACAGACGAAAAGAAATGCGCCGCCGGCGCGGCTAAGGCCGGCACTGTAAAATCATCCGATAAGAGATTCGCAAAGGCGGAGGACGCTTACGGCAGGAGAGACCTGCTCCTGCACAGCTGCTGCGGACCTTGCAGCACGTCCGTGATAGAGCGCCTCGCCGACGACTACAATATCACGGTTTTCTACTATAATCCGTGCATAACCGATGCGGCGGAGTACCGCAGACGCCGCGAGAACCAGATAAAGTTCATAGATGAATTCAACCGCAGACATCCGTGCGCGGATGTAAAATATATCGATGGAGAGTACGAACCGGCCGAGTATCTGAAGCGTGTGAAGGGCTTGGAAAACGAGCCTGAAGGGGGCGCACGCTGCGAGGTCTGCTTCCGGCAGAGACTGGAGGCGACGGCAAAAAAAGCCGCTTCGATGAAGTTCCCTTTGTTCACGACTACGCTGACGGTCAGTCCGCATAAGAATTACAAACTCATCGCCGAGATCGCGCGTGAGTACGCGTCAAAGTACGGCGTGGAATTCCTGGACTGCGACTTCAAAAAGAAGGCGGGCTTCCAGCGGAGTGTTCAACTGTCAAAGGAATACGGACTCTACCGTCAGGACTACTGCGGCTGCGACTTTTCAAAACGATAATATCCGTTGAGTTTTCGAAAGGCCGCAGGTCATCACGCATTCAGGCCGTCGAAGTCGTAAGAAGTCTGAATGCCGGATCTGTCAAAAGGGGAAAAGGAGATCAGAGATGTCAAAGCTTATCATTCCGGATGATTACTCGCCGGCGATAACTCCTATGGAGACGCAGCGGGCTATCAAAAAAATCAAAGACTATTTCCAGCAGGAACTCGCTTACGGCCTCAACCTGAGGCGTGTTACCGCGCCGCTTTTCGTAGCTCCGGAGACGGGCCTCAACGACAACCTCAACGGAGTCGAGCGCAGAGTGGAATTCACGGTCAAAGACCTCGGCGAAAAGAAAGTCGAAGTCGTTCAGTCGCTGGCAAAGTGGAAGCGCATGGCCCTCGGCAAATACGGGATCGAGCCGGGGCACGGAATTTATACCGACATGAACGCTATCAGGAGGGACGAGGAACTCGACAACCTCCATTCCATATATGTCGACCAGTGGGACTGGGAAAAAGTCATCACGCGCGACGAACGCACGACGGAATATCTGCATTCCACCGTCACGACCATCTACAACGCCGTGAAAAACTTAGGCGATTACGTGAACAGGCTCTACAGAGACGTGCGCACCGAGATACCTAACGAGATATATTTCATCACCAGCCAGGAATTAGAGGACCTTTATCCCGACAAGACTCCGAAAGAGAGGGAGGATCTCGTGACAAAGGCATACGGTGCGGTATTTATCGAAAAGATAGGAGGTCCGCTCCGCTCGGGAAAACCTCATGACGGGAGGTCGCCTGACTACGACGATTGGGAACTCAACGGCGATATCCTTCTCTGGAACGAGATTTTGAATTCTTCATTTGAAATAACTTCGATGGGAATCAGAGTCGACGCGGAGTCGATGGACAGACAGCTCAGACTTGCCGGCGCCGAAGACCGCAGGCCTTTGCCGTATCATCAGGCGGTACTTCACGATGAACTGCCGCTTACTATAGGCGGAGGGATCGGTCAGAGCCGACTCTGTATGTTCTTCCTGCGCAAGGCTCACATCGGCGAAGTACAGGTCAGCGTATGGCCTGAAGAGATGGATAAAACGTGCAGAGAGCATAACATTTTCCTACTGTAAGGCATGGGATACGTAAAAGTAATTATCGACAACAACAGCAGACATACCGACGCAATGTTCACATATCGCGCGCCGGAGGGGGTCGGCGTGGGAAGCATAGTCAATGTGCCATTCTCAGCCGGCAACAAACAAAAACGCGCCTGGGTCATGGAGACCATGGACGTTCCCGATATCGACGAATCGAAGATAAAGGACGTCATAGAGGAGGACCCGGCGCTTTCGATTACTCCGGAAATGGTTTCCACATGCGTGTGGATGAGACAGCGGTACTGCATCAAATACGTCGACGCGCTCAGGTGCTTCATACCTCCCGGCCGTCCGGCAAAACCGGGGAAAGAAAAGAGACCGGTCAGCAGGGTCGAGCCTGAGCCTCAGGATATAGATGCGCTGACGGAAGAACAGCAGAAGTGTCTTTCGGAGATAAGCGGCGCCGTCAGACGCGGCGAGAACAGGATATTTCTGCTCCACGGCGTTACGGGCAGCGGCAAGACGGAAGTCTATATGCGCGCAATATCTGATGTTTTGGCGAAAGGAAAGACGGCGATAGTGCTCGTTCCGGAGATCGCGCTCACCAAACAGATAACAGAGCGTCTGACCGGCAGATTCGGGAAAAAGATAGTCGCCGTAATGCACAGCGGACTCACGGGGCGCGAACGCTTTGACGAATGGGTCAGGATAAGGTCTGGCGAGGCAAAGATAGTCGTCGGCGCCAGACTAGCGGTCTTCGCTCCGCTTAAGGACATAGGGCTCATCGTCATGGACGAAGAGCACGAGTCCACGTATAAATCAGACATGACACCTAAGTACGACACCGTCGATATCGCGGCCAAGAGGCTCAAATATTACGGCGGCGTGCTTATTCTCGGCTCTGCGACGCCTTCCGTCGTCTCGTATGAAAGAGCGCGCGAAGGGGTATATACACTTCTGGAACTGAAGAGCAGGTATAACGGCGTCCCTCTTCCCGAGATAGAGACGGTAGATATGCGCGACGAACTGCGCTCGGGGAACAGGGAGATATTGAGCCGCGCATTGAAGGACGGCATCGGGAACGCGCTGAAAGAGGGGTCTCAGTCGATCCTTTTCCTGAACAGGCGAGGATATTCGACTTCGATTTCGTGCAGGCAGTGCGGATATACGCTGAAATGTCCCGAGTGCGACATAACGCTCACGTATCACAAATACGAGAATGCGGCGGTCTGCCACTACTGCGGAAAGAAATACAGGGTGCCCGATAAATGCCCGGAGTGCGGTTCCGGAATGATAAAATTTGCCGGAGTCGGAACTGAGCAGATAGAGGAATATGTGAAAAACGCTTTCCCGGAAGCGAATGTCGCCAGACTCGACTTAGACACCGCCCGGAAAGGCCGAGGGGCGTCTAAGATACTCAAGTCATTCTCCAAGGGCGAGACCGACATATTAGTAGGAACGCAATTGGTGGCAAAAGGCCTGGACTTCAGGAATGTCAGCCTCGTCGGAGTCGTTTCGGCGGACAACGCTTTGAACGTTCCTGATTACAGGGCTTCTGAGAGAGCGTTTCAACTGATAACGCAGGTCGCCGGCCGCGCCGGCAGGGGAGACAGCCGAGGCAGAGTCATAGTACAGACATATGATCCGGAGAACTTTGCGATACAGGCGGCCGTACGCGGCGATTATAAAGGCTTCTTCGAAAAAGAGATAGAATTCCGCAGGATGATGAAGTATCCGCCTTTTACGGATTTGATAGTAGTGGAATTCACTTCGTCCTCCGAGGAAACCGCGCTCGCTCAGGCTGGAGAATGCATGAAATATCTGCTGCGCGCCGGAATTTCCGGAAACGATACGATTTTCGAGCCGCGCAGGACAGAGCGGTTCAAAGGGAGCGGCGGTACCAACTTCCGCTACAATATACTGATAAAGAGCGGAAAGGGAAGAAGGAACGAATACCTTTATTACTTGGCTTACTTTGTCGAAAAAATGACGCGTTCCGGCGTCGACTGCACTGCGGTCGTGGACGTAAATCCTTACAGTATGTAGGAGCGGTCATCCGTACAATGCGGGCCGGGAAATCAATAATAAACAGGAGGGAATATGGCACTCAGAAATATCGTGGTCAAGGGAGACGAAATACTCAGAAAAAAATGCAGACCGGTGAAAGAGGTCGACGATCACATCCGCGAGATAATGGATGACATGCTGGAAACCATGCGGGCAGCATACGGAGTAGGCATAGCGGGGCCGCAGGTCGGCATTCTCAGGCGGATATTCGTCGCGGAGCCCGCTCCGGATGAAGTTTATTACATGATAAATCCCGAGATCTATTACACTGAAGGTTCTGCGGAAGGCGATGAAGGATGTCTGTCGGTTCCCGGCCTGATCGGGACGGTGGAGCGCCCTCAGAAGATAAAAATTAGAGCGCTTGACAGAGACGGAGTCCTGCAGGACTACGAGTTTGAGGATTTCCACGCGCGCGTAATGTGCCACGAATACGATCACCTCGACGGCATATTATACATCGACAAAGCCACGGATATCAGAGAGGCGGTATCGGAACAGGAAGAAGCCGATGACCAAAGCACGGCGGAAAGCGCCGATGAAAGACCGGGAGAGAGCGCGAAAAGCGCATCCGAAGTTTCGGAGGATAAATAACGATGAAAGCCGTCTTCATGGGAACGCCGGATTTTGCCGTTCCTTCGCTTAAAACCCTCGCCGAGACATGCGACGTAAAAATGGTCGTGACACAGCCCGACAGACCATCCAACCGCGGAAGGATAGAGTTCTGCCCGGTAAAAAAGGAAGCCATGGAACTCGGGATACGCGTGGAACAGCCTGAGCGCATCAAAGGCAGCAGCGATTTCTTTGGTAAGTTGAAAAGCGCAAAGCCCGATGTAATCGTAGTCGCGGCGTACGGCAGGATACTCCCCGAAGAGATACTCACGCTTCCCAAGTACGGCTGCATAAATGTTCACGCTTCGCTTTTGCCGAAATACCGCGGGGCTTCCCCCATCCAGCACGCTATCCTGTCAGGTGACGAAATAACGGGCGTGACTATCATGCAGATGGCAAAGGGACTCGACACTGGTGATATCATTTCGCAGGCGGAATGTCTCGTCGGCGACATGCATTATCCCGAACTTTCGGAAAAACTGGCGAGGATAGGGGCAGAACTGCTCAAACGCACGCTTCCTTCGATAGAGAACGGAACTGCAACGCGGACAAAACAGGACGACGGCTCCGCAACTAAATGCGGGCTGATAAAAAAAGAAGACGGCAGGCTGATTTTCAAACGCGTCAGCGCAAATCAGGCTGAACGCATGGTCAGGGCGTACGATCCGTGGCCGGGCGTTAAATGCTTCATGGAAGGCGTGAATATCAAGATAACGGACGCAAAATCGACGGGGCAGTTGTCATCCGAGGCGCCGGGAACCGTCATCAAAGCAGACAAAGAGGGCATCGACGTGGCCTGTGCTGTCGGAGTCTTGAGGATAACCGAACTTCAGGCAGCGGGAAAGAAGAAGATGCCTGCGGCGAGTTTCCTGCTCGGCCATAAAATACCGGAAGGCACGGTCCTGTACTGAAGATATGGCAGACGACAGATATGCGGCATACAGCGTGCTGCGTTCAATAGAAAAAAACGGCGAATATTCAAAGATCGCCTTAAAAAAAGCGGAGGACAAGGGGCTTGATTCCCCTGCTTTTGTGCGCGAACTCGTCTATGGCACTCTCGAACGGAAACTGTATCTTGACTGGATGCTCGATAAAGTCATCGAGCGCGGTACTTCTAGTGTCAGGAGAGACACTCTGATACTGCTTCGAATGGGCCTTTACCAGATAGAATTCATGGATTCCGTCCCTGATTTTTCCGCAGTGAACGAAACTGTAAAGCTCTCGCGGAAGTGTCTGCACGGGCAGACGGGGTTCGTCAACGGCGTATTAAGAGGATACCTGAGGAAGCGCGGCAGCATCGCTTTGCCGGATGAGACGGCTGAACCCGATAAATACCTCTCGGTCAGATATTCCTGCGGCATGAGCCTCGTCAGACTTCTCACCGCGGAGTTCGGTCATGCCGGCGCCGAAAAGATGCTGGCGTTTTCGCTTGAAAAGCCGCCGGTATTCATAAGGATAAACACAGCAAAAGCTGCAGCGGACGGCGCAGTTGGCAGGGCAGCAGGAAGCGCAGCGGGAAGCACAGCGGGCTGCGCAGCGGACGGAATAGCGGACGGCGCCGTGGAAAGTGTCAGGAAAGAACTCGCTCTTTGCGGCATCAAAACAAAACCGTCGCGCCTTTCCGCGAGATGTTTCGAAACTTCCGGCGTGAGGCTGACCTCTTCAGATGCGTGGAAAAATGGGCTTTTTTCGATACAGAGCGAAGAATCCTGCTTTATAGCCGATCAGCTCTGCGCATCTCACGGCGATACCGTCATCGACGTATGCGCCGCCCCGGGACAAAAATCTTTTGCCGCGGCCGAAAGTATGGATGATACCGGGACAGTTTATGCGGGCGATTTATACGAGCAGCGCGTGGAACTGATAAGAAAAGAAGCCGAGCGCATAGGTCTCTGGAGCGTCAAGCCGTATACATGGGACGCGGCTTCTGTAAGAGAGGATTTTCTCGGGACTGATGGCAGCGGTATCGCGGACGTCGTTCTGGCGGACGTGCCGTGCAGCGGCATAGGTGTTATCAGGCGCAAGCCGGAGATAAAATATAAAGACTTTTCATCAGGAGGCAAAACGTTCGGAGCGATAGAGGAACTCGCCGGAATACAGAGCTGCATCCTTGAGACAGCTTCAAAATATGTAAAGCCGGGTGGTCGGCTTGTATATTCTACGTGCACCGTTACACACGCGGAAAACGCCGATGTGGCGCACGGATTCGCCGAAAACCACAGGACCGGTTCGGGCGGAAGGTCATTTATTCTGACTTCGGAAAGGCAGCTTTTGCCGCAGACAGACGGGACAGACGGATTTTACGTTGCCGTATTCACACGTATCGGGTAAAATATATAAATAGGTAAATTTGAAAGGCGGCCATCGGAAACCGAAAATGGAAGTAGGATTCAAGACTGACAAAGGAAAAATGCGCGCAAACAATGAAGACGCTTTCTTCATTTTGAAGAACATAGGAGTCTTTATCGTGGCCGACGGAGTCGGGGGAAACAACTCCGGTGAGATCGCCAGCAGGACCGCGGTGACAGAGATAGCAAACTTCTTTCAGGAAGTCGGTCCGAAACATAAAGATATCCGTTACATGCTGAACGATTCGATAAAACGCGCCAACGCCAAAGTCAATTTGATGTCCTCCAGGTATATCGAAAACAGAGGAATGGCGACGACAGTCGTCGTTGCGGTGTTCAGCAGAGGGATGCTGTATATCGCAAACGTCGGCGACAGCCGCGCGTATTTGATAGCGGACGGCCGCATCAGGCAGCTCACAGAGGATCACACATATGTGAACGAACTCGTCAAAGCGGGAGTTTTAACGAGCGAAGAGGCTGACTGCCGCGAGGACAGGAATCAGATAACAAGGGCTATCGGCGCGGAGAGCACCGTGGACCCTGCAATATTCAAATACAGGATGCACCCCGGAGATTGTGTTTTGATGTGCACAGACGGTCTCTACGGGGAAGTGAGAGAGGAAGATATACTTTCAAAATTTTCCGAAGGCCTGCCGATGTCCGAAACTTGTCAGGATTTGGTGGACCGCGCAAACGAGAATGGGGGCGGCGATAACATCACCGCTGTCTGCATCAGATTGACGGAGGATGATTTCAGAAATGAGTAAGCTACTTGCAGGAAGATATGAGCTGATCGAAAAAATCGGCGAGGGCGGTATGGCCGTCGTATATAAGGCAAAGGACAGGCTCCTGAGCAGATACGTCGCCATCAAGATTCTGCGCCCGGAATACACTAAGGATGAGCAGTTCGTCGAGAGTTTCAGGCGCGAATCTCAGGCTGCAGCCGGGCTTCAGCACCCGAACATCGTGGCGGTCTACGACGTCGGAAAGTCGGGAAGCATAAACTATATCGTCATGGAGTTGATCGACGGGACGCCGCTTTCGGACCTGATAGCCGAGAAAGGCAGACTCGATTACAAAGAAACGATCGACATAGCCAGTCAGGTCGCATCTGCGCTTTCTCTGGCGCATAAACATCAACTTATCCACCGCGACGTGAAGCCTCACAACATCATGATCACGAAGGACGGCATCGCCAAACTCACCGATTTCGGTATCGCGAAAGCCGTAAGTTCTTCGACACTGGTGGCCGACACAAATAAGATAATCGGCTCCGTGCATTACTTCTCGCCTGAGCAGGCAAGAGGAGCGCGTGTGGATGAGCGCTCGGACCTTTATTCTCTGGGCATCGTCATCTATGAGATGCTCACCGGCAAAGTGCCGTTCGACGGCGACAACCCGGTCGAAGTCGCGCTCAAACAGATAAACGATCCTATCGTTCCTCCGTCAAAACTCGTCAGCGGAGTGCCTCCCGCTCTTGACCGTCTGGTCGTAAAAGCGACTCAGAAACAGCCTGAAGCGAGGTATTCGACCGCAGACGAGATGCTTGAAGACCTCAAAAACATCGACTATATCACGAGCGTAGTGGGCTCCGCCGCATTTATTCCGGCGGGCGGTTCTTACGTTGCGGCATCTCAAGCTGCCGCGCAGTCCGCGGACGCATCTTCATCCGCTGCTGCCGGCGCCGCCAAAACGACAGATACTCAGAGCGCGCAGCAGAACGAAAATCACCGCGCGGGCGGCGGAACTCCGCCGGGGAAAAACGGAGAAGATAAGAAATCAAAAAAGAGAAAGATAATAACGATATCGTGTATCGCCGCGATCGCTGTTTTGGTGATACTTTTCATAATTATCAGAGCGATTTCGGGCAGTGCGAGCGAAGAGGTCGTCGTCCCTGACCTGAAAGGCTTAACGTATGATCAGGCAGAGCAGCAGCTGACGGACCTCGGGCTGAAGATCGCGAAAGATGAGACGACTGTTTCAAGTGAAGAAATCGCGGAAGGCAGTGTCGTCTCCCAGATGCCTCTTGCGGACACAAAAGTCAAAAAAGGCCGTACTATAACGGTTATCCTGAGTTCGGGCAACACGGAGATAATCCTGCCTGACCTTTCAGGCAAGACGTATGATGAGGCTGCGGATCTTCTCAGCAGCATGGGCCTTGAGATCACACAGGGAGAATCCGTCGAGAGCGATATTGAAAAGGATCTCATCGCATCGCAGTATCCTGCCTCCGGCACGCAGATGGAAAAGGGCGACACGGTCACGGTCTATCTGAGCAAAGGTGTATCTGACGGCGTCGTTCCTAAACTCGTCGGAATGGAGTACACGAGCGATGAAGACATCAAAGCATATCTCGAGCGCTATAATTACGAGCTGGGCGATGTTTCATACGAGGAAAGTTACGATGAGCCGGGAATGATAATAGATCAGACCCCTGCGGCGGGAGAAACAGCGGCAAAGGGAACGCAGATAAGCATTGTCGTCAGCAAAGCGAAGACGACCGCGGAAGTCCCTAACGTCATCGGACTCGACCCTGAGAGTGCTTTGAAAGAGATAACGGCAGCGGGATTCATCGCCGGCACGCGCACGGATGCTGAAAGTACGGAACAGGAGCCGGGTATCGTCTTCAAGCAGTACCCTAATGCCGGCTCAGAACTTGAGCTCGGTTCTGCCATAGATATCTGGGTAGTTCAGGAGCAGCAGACTGACGACACAAGCGACAGTACAAGCAGTTCCGGTACGGAATCGGGCAGCGGTCAATGATGATATCGGTACAAGCGAAGATATCGGTACAAGCGTATTCATGCCGGGGGTCAGTCAGATGACCGGGCTGGTGATAAAAGGAATAGGCGGGTTCTACTTTGTCGAGTCGGAAGGAAAAGTATTCCGCGCGCGCGGGAGAGGTTCGATAAAGGGGAACGATGTCAAACTGACGATAGGTGACACCGTGCTGTTTGAACCTCCGAAAAACGAAGGCGACGACGGCGTTATAACCGAGGTATGCCCCAGAAAGAATATTTTCGAGCGGCCTGCGGTTTCTAACGTAGATGTCGTGTTCGTCACAGTCTCTGTAAAAAAACCAGCGGCAGATCTTTTCATCACTGATAAACTGCTTGCAATGGCCGAAAAAAACGATACCGAACCTGTTGTGGTCATCAACAAGATTGATGCTGATCCGGAAGAGGGAAGACGCCTCCTTTCGATATACGAAAAGATCTATCCCACTTTTGCGGTAAGCGGCAAAACAGGTGAGAATACAGACAGGCTCAAGGAAGCTGTCGGCACATCAAAAGCCGTTTTCGCGGGGCCTTCAGGCGTCGGCAAATCGACGCTTACCAACAGGATTTCTCCGGACGCCGCGGCGGAGACCGGGAGCGTCAGCCGCAAGACGAGCAGAGGCAGAAACACGACACGTCACGTTGAGATATTCCACGCGGGCAGCGGATATATTTTTGACACGCCCGGTTTTACTTCTTTTGACCTTCGCGGGATAGATGAACGAGAGCTCGGCGGACTGTTCCGCGATATTGCAGAGTATTCGGCGGGATGCGAATACGGCGACTGCCTCCACGACAAAGAACCTAACTGCGCGGTCAGGGAAGCGGCGGAACGTGGCGATATAGCCGAAAGTCGTTTCAGGTCTTATCAGATGTGCCTTGAAGAAATCAGGAGGAAAAAATGAGCATACTCGCTCCTTCTATTTTATCGGCCGATTTTGCCGAACTTGGGAAACAGGCATGTGAAGTTTCAAAAGCAGGTGCCGGCCTTATACATGTGGATGTCATGGACGGACATTTTGTCCCGAACATCTCTTTTGGAGCTTCGGTCATGAAATCTCTCTGCCGATTTGAGACTGCGCCTTTTGATGTGCATCTGATGATAGAAGATCCCGATTCATTCTTAGAGGATTTTGTCACGGAAAAGACGGGGTATATAACAGTTCATCAGGAAGCGTGCCGTCACTTGAACCGCACGCTTGACCATATTAAAAGTCTCGGCATCAAAGCGGGAGTCGCATTGAATCCGGCGACTTCTCTTTCTACTCTGGACTACTGCCTGCAGGACGTCGATCTCGTTCTTATCATGACGGTCAATCCGGGTTTCGGCGGCCAGAAATTCATTCCTTCCATGCTCGATAAGATAGCCGAACTGGCGGGGATCAGGAAGTATGAAGGATATGATTTCAAGATAGAAGTCGATGGGGGCGTCTGCGCCGATAATATCAAGAGTATAGCAGACGCGGGAGCGGATATCCTTGTGGCCGGGTCGGCTGTTTTCGGAGGCAAGGATGGCGGAGACGCCGCTGCCGCTGCTAACGTGAAGGGACTTCTTTCGCTTATCTAGTATCTGAATACGAAGTTTCTGAATATGTCTGAGTACGATAGACAATATGATAAACGATAGTGGTACTCCTTTCCACGCGTTTTTTTGATGTTACGAGTGGAATATAAACGTATTCTGATAATATTCCAAGTGGAATACTTCGTTGCGGATACGCGCGTTAAACCTTGAAATTCCAATGCACATCGAGAAAAACGCTAATTCCGATTTTGCCATAGAAGGTTTATACATTAAACTATTTTGCCGGCTAAGCCGAAATGAAATAAGTTAACGAAAAAGACGGCGAATGTTCGCCGCCTTTTGATGTTTTTTTATGTTTTTGATATCTTTTGATATCTGTGATCTTGGAATTTGTGGGATCAGTTCCCTCATTAATGTCTTAATTGTTCCCTGACGATGTGCTTGAGTTTGAGCTGCCAGTCGAGCCTGTATCGGTATTGCCGGTCGAGCCTGAGTCCGTGCTTCCGTCGGAACTTGTATCAGAACCGTCGCCGGTTGTGCCGGTTCCATCACCCGTAGTTCCTGTATTGTCATCGGTTGTAGAATCATTCGGGTCGACCCACGGTACGAGAGTTTCGTCAGGACTGATAGGATATTTCTCCACATCGTTATTATGCATGTAGCAATAGTATTCAGGCGCTGTCTCGTCGTCGTTCATGGCGACGTATTTTGTTGTCTTATTGCCTTCGCTGTCGGTGACTGTGTAGGCGTAGAACTCTTTTTCTTCAGTGTTCGTGCAGAGCGGTGTAGCCAGATATCCGGAGTCTTTGCAGATCTTCACCTTCTGTACGAGATCGCTTGTGCTGACGATTCCGGTATTTGTTCCTTCGAGATAATATTCTCCGTTGTAGTAGATAACGTTGTCAGGACGGTCGAGCCTGTCGTATTCGTTGTAGACTGCGTCGATATTGCTCATGATGTCTCCCCACATCTTTGCCGCAGCGTAACTTGATCTGTCCAGTTCCATTCCGTAGTCGTTGCCGATCCACAGCGCCGCTGAATACGTAGGGGTGAATCCGTCGAACCAGATATCATACCAGTCATCGGTTGAACCTGTCTTTCCGCCGGCGAACGGTCCGCTGAAATTGCCGTAGTAGCCGACGACGTCGTGGAGCATATCGCCCATTATCCACGCTACGCCCGCGTCGAGTACCTGATGAGAAGTAGGGATGTTTTCTAGAAGAACATTGCCCTGACTATCGAGGACCTTAGTGTATGAGCATGTATCATACCTTACGCCGTTATTCGCAAATACCGAGTAAGCGCTCGCCATTTCCAGCGGAGTAACGCCGTATGTCAGACCGCCCAGGGCGAGTGCGGCCGGGTTGACGTCGTTAGATTCTCCTTCCTCTACAAGAGTCGTGATGCCGAAATTTTTAACGTTCTGGAGCGAGTACTCGGCTCCGACCTGATACCAGATCTTGACGGCGCAGGTGTTTATGGAATACGTGAGAGCGGAACGCATAGTCTGGACTCCGGAATAGCTTCTGTTCGCATTTCTAGGCCATACCTTGCCATCTATCGTCGTCTTCTCGTCGATGACTATCGAGGATGGCGTGAGATAGTCTCCCCAGAATTTGTCTCCTTGTTGATCGATGCCATAATCCACAAAGTTATGCTTTTGTCCTGCCTGCGCTTCTTCGTAACTCTGCTGCAGTGCCGCGGAGTAGACTCCCAGAGGTTTGATGGATGAACCTGATTGATGAGGTTCGGTCGCTCTGTTGTAGAGCATCCTGCCGGAAGTGTTGCGCCCGCCGACCATCGCTTTGATGCCGCCTGTCGCGTTGTCGATGACGACCATGGCTGCCTGAGGCTGGATAGATTTCGCCGAAAGCGAGTAGGCAGCGGGGATTATCGTCAGTGTGCCGTCGCTGTTGAGCGTCAGCCATCCGGCGTAAGTTTCGTCGGCAAAGAAATCTTTGGAGATTATCAGATTGCCGTCCGCGTCGGTGGTTTTGAATTCCGCAGGTATGTTGATATATCCGCCCGGTATGATATAAATGTCGTCGGTGCTTGAATCGTACGTGTAGAAATTCTTGAACTCGAGACTGTACTCGGACGAGCCGTCCGGGTTGGTGGTGTCGTAAATGTTCAGATATCCTCCGTAATTGATCTGCATAGATCCGTCGTCAAGCATAGATGCTTCGCCGGCAGGGAGCGTGAAGTTCCCGTTTGAATCGAAGAAATCATCGAAGTCGTAAAGGATTATGTTGCCATTTTTATCGATGATGTTCCCGCTGCTGTCGTAAATCGGGCTGATACCCGGATAGTAACTCGTATCGGCGATGCCGGCAAGCACGGCAGACTGAGCCTGCGGATCGAGCGTCGAATAGATCTTGAGGCCGCCCGTATATACTTTGCTCCAAGCCGTATCGTAGTCCCAGTTGTATTTCTCCTGAAGGTCAGATATGACTTCCTCGATGCAGTAATCTTCAAAATAGATGCTGTTAGAATTGAAGACTTCATAATCAGGATTAAGGATCTCAGGAAGCGTGAGAGCCATCGCCTCGTCATATTGTTCCTGAGTAATGTCGCCGTTCTGTTTCATCAGGTAAAGACAAGTCTCGCGTCTTTCTTTGCTGGCATCGTTCCAGATGAATACGCCGTCCGACGTTTCTTTGAGGAGGACATCCGCATATTCGGCGGCCGTACCTCCGTCTACAAATTCGACAAGCGCATATTCAGAAGGAGCCTGAGGCAGGGCGGCCAGTGCAGCTGCTTCGACAGGAGTCAGTTCAGAGGCGTCTTTAGAGAAATACCTTCTGGACGCTGTCTGCACGCCGTATGAGCCGTAGCCGAGATAGATATAGTTGAGATAAGTCTCGAGGATCTCTTCCTTGGTCATCGCATTTTCTATCTGGATGGCGTAATAAGCTTCTGTTATCTTCCTTGCAATCGTTCTCTCGTATTTCTGATCGGGAAGATACAGGTTGCGGGCCAACTGCTGGGTTATAGTGCTGGTGCCGCTGATCTCATCTCCCGAAAAGACGGCGTCACGGATAGCCCCGAAGATCCTGACGATATTGAATCCGTGGTGATCCCAGAAGGTTTTGTCTTCAAGGTCGACGATTGCATCTTTCATGTACTCCGAAATTTGATCGAGCGAAACTATCTCGCGGTCGCCCTCGGAGAATACCGTATCGAGCTGCGCGCCTGTCTGGTCGTAGATCTCGGTTGTTTCGGTCAAAAGTGTCTGCATCTGCTCCGGATCGATTTCCGGAGCGTTGTTTACAATACTATAGATATAGACGCATGCAACAGTTCCGATGATAAAGATAAAACTGAAGATACCGAGCACTATCCCGAGGATTATCTTCTTTACGAGACCTTTTTTCTTTGTCGGCTTTGTTTTTTCTTTTACCTTATCGGATCTATCTGATGCTTTGCGCTTGGAATGCCTCCCTGCGGACCGTCTCGAGACGGCAGTCTCAGAAGTTTCTCCTCCTGAAACTTGGCTTTCCTTAACGTCGTTTTCCGAAGCCGAAGAGACGGTTTCGTCCTCGCTTTGCGGGGAACGTTCGGACTGCTGTTCGGATATGTTCTCGACGCTGCCAAAGGTTGAATTTTCAGTATTATTCATATATTACCGATTTCCTTCCATACGAAATAACATACATACGTGGATTATAACATAAGGGGTCAATTTTGTATAGTTTAACCGCCGCTGACGTTGCAAAGTCCCCATTCTATGCGTATTGCGCTCGCCTTTTCGCGGTGATAGAATTTCGATGCGGCATCTTTCGGATCTGATTGCGCCGGGCCTGACGGAGGAGCAATGCGCAGGCCATTATTCGCCGTGGCGGTCTTCCTCGCTCTCGGCATTGTTTCATCATACTCGCTGTTGGAAAAACGATCGGTACTCGGTGTCCTGCTGCTGATTTCCGCTGGAGTTTCGGCTTGTGAACTGTGCGGGCTCAGCAGGAGATATTTTGCCGCCGCTGTTTTCGGCGCGGCGGTATTTGCGTTTTCGTTTTACTCTTACTCTGCTGCTCTTGCCGCAACGTCGGATGCTGCTCTTGCCACCACGTCGGATGCTGCTTTTGCCACCACGCCGGATGATGCTTTTGACGCCGTGTCGGATGCTGCCTTTGCCGCAACGTCGGATGCTGCTCTTGCCACCACGTCGGATGATGTTTTTGACGCCGCGTCGGATGCTGCTCTTGCCGCAACGTCGGATGCTGCTCTTGCTGCTGCGTCGGATCTGATATCCGGCGATGCATGCCATGGCGGGAATAATTCGGTGAAAATCAGCGGCCGCGCCGATGAAGTCCATCGAGACGGCGAAAAAATCAGCATTGTGGTGCATACGGACAAGGCTTCGATTCTGGTCACATACTTTGGTGACATAAAGCCCGAGGACATAGCAGGCAGGAACGTTACGGTGTGCGGGGATATTTCAGAGCCTGCGAGGCGCAGGAATCCCAGATGTTTCGATTACAGGCTCTTCCTAAGGAGCAGAGGCATCGCTCTTGTGATGTACGCGGATTCGATCGAGGCAGACGGCCATCCGTGCGGGCTGAGGGGTATGACCGCCGCGCTTTCCACCGGTGCAAGAGAAGGGTTCGCGCAAGCCATTTCTGAGATTTCGGGAGAGGATGGTGCCTCGCTGGCGAGAGCCGTCCTGTTCGGAGAGGAAGAATATCTTTCTGACGAGACGCTGCAGGCGTACAGATCCAACGGAACGGCGCATGTATTGGCTGTGAGCGGGCTGCACGTCGGTATCATATATGGGGCGTGGAAGAAACTGAAAAAGAAGTTGAGGTTCAGGGGCGGTGATTTTGTCTTTGCGGCGTTTCTGCTCTTTTACTGTGCGTGCGCTTCGTGGACTCCTTCCGTCGTCAGAGCGGCTGCAGCGGTGCTTATCAGCGCGGCGGCAGACAGAAGATGCAGGAGATTCGACATGGCGAGTGCTCTGTCGGCGGTTCTGACAGTTTCATGCGCAGTGCGCCCGTACTCGCTTTTTTCGCCGAGCCTTCAGATGTCGTACATAGCCGTTATGTCAATGACGTTCCTGACTTCGCATTTCACGAAAGTCTTCGGCAGATACGTATCCGCCGCACTGCCGGTGCAGATATCGGCCGCGGCGTACTGCGCTTTTGCGTATGGTACTCTGCCTGTGGCGGGGCTTTTGGCGAACATTCCCGTCCTATTCCTTATTTCAATGTACGTTCCTGCCGGTGCGGCGTGCTTTGCCGTATTTTTGCTGACGCGCAGGGTGCCTGAGGCCGGGGCGTATTTTATGTATTTTACGGGCAGCGCCTGCAACGCCGTGAACAAAGCCGCATTTGCCGGCGGGCTGATTGAGGTGACGACCGCGCAGATGACGCTTCCGCTTCTGATATTTTTCGGAACGGCCGCAGCTTTCGCGTCATGCGAATGGACGTGGATCCATCTTATTGCGCGGGCAGAAAAGCGAAAGGCGATAGGCGCGCTGCTTATCGTGGCGCTTGTGACCGCGTTTGCCGCTGAAATAGACAGGACGCCGTTCGACAGGGCAGAGGCAGTGTTCGTAGACGTGGGGCAGGGAGACTGCCTGCACCTGAAATTGAGCGGAAGGACAGACGTTTTGATAGACGGCGGCGGCTCGGTCAGGCGAAACGTCGGGAAAAACACCCTGCGCGCGTATCTTTTGGCAAACGGCACTTCTGACGTTGATCTGGCGCTTGCGACACACCTTCACACCGACCATTTCAAGGGGATAGAGGAACTCGCGGAGTGCTTTTCGGTAGATGCGGTGAGGACATCATGGACCAAGGGCGATGTTATCAGATTCGGCGACGGCTCGAAAATCGAAATACTCTGGCCGCTGGCGGAGAACAGGGAAAGCGGCGATGAAAACTACTACAGCGTGGTCTATAAAGCCGAGATCAGCGGAGTTTCGATCCTCGTAACAGGTGATATCACCGAGGAAGGAGAGAAGGCCATCGTCAAGGAGTATGAAGGAACAGACAAATTAAAGTGCGACATACTTAAAGTTTCTCATCACGGAAGCCGATACAGTTCCTGCGGAGAGTTCCTGGATGCCGTATCTCCCGCCGCGGCGGTGATATGTGTCGGACGCAACAGCTACGGGCATCCGGCGCCGTCTGTCATTGAAAAATTAAGCAAAAAAGGTATAATCGTATTCAGGACGGACGAGGACGGAGCCGTCGGCATCATACATGAGGAGGACGGTTTCGCGATATGCGGGGAAACAACAGGAACGATTACGAAATTTTCTTAAATGACAAAAAAGCGGGAAGGATACCCTCTGTGGCAGTATTCTGCGGCCGCGAACGATTCCTCACGAACTGGGCGGCAGGAGTGGTGAAGTCGTCTTTTGTTGCACGCGGCGCCGAAGCGATCGACTTTTCGAGGATAGTCGTCCCCGAACTAATCGATGTTTCTCTTTTTGATGCCGTAAAAGCGGCATGCGAGACGCCTCCGATGATATCGGAAAAGCGTGTCGTCGAGGTCGCTGACCTGAAAGCGTTTGAGAGCAACGAACCGATAGGCTTGAGCTCTGCGGGTCTGGAAGAGCTTGCTGCTTATCTGCCTTCCGTTCCCGATTATACTTTGCTGGTCTTCACATACGGCGAGCCCGATTTTACCAAGAAATTCACCAAGGCGGCCGCATCGGCGGGGAAGATATACTATTTCGGCAAATTGAACAGGGGCGATCTTGCAAAGTTCGCCGCAAAGCGGCTTAAAGCGGAGAATGCTTCGATAACCGTGACCGGGATGGAGAGGCTGCTGAACGAGACAGGTTATTACGGAGACGAGAGCGATTACGATCTGGCTGCCTTTGATAACGACCTGAAAAAACTTGCCGCGCTTTGTGCCGGACGCATGGTTGACGATAAAGATATTTCCGATTCGATACTCGGAGCGGATGATACGTACGTGTTCACGATGCTCGACCAGATCTCGGCGGGCCGGAAAGACCTCGCGCTGAAGTCGCTCTACAACGTCATGGACGGCACGAACACATTCAATTTGATAGGCCTTATCATTTCACAATTTGAGATAATGCTGTCGGTGCATCAGATGCGCGCAGACGGGATAACGCGTGCGACCATCTCACGCGACATGAAAGTCAACCGCTACCGTATAGATAAGATATGCAGATACGCCGAATCTTTCTCGACTGAGAAGATAAAGAACGCGCTGCTCTCGGCATATGAACTGGACGAGAGCATAAAGACAGGACTTCTTTCCGAGCGCTTGGCTCTGGAGATGTTCGTAGCGGGGATATAGTTTAAAATACGGGAAGTCGGCCGGAATTACGCGGATATAGCAGGAGTATAGCGGGAATATACTGGAATATTGAGGAGAAACAGATGGAAAAGACTAAGGGGACGCCAGAGACAGCGCGGCATTCGAAGCAGGTAAAAGCCGATCTGATGCTCGTGCTGGTGACGTTCTTCTGGGGTTCTTCATATTATATGATGGATCTTTCGCTCGAGGAGGTCGACGCGTTCAATCTTAACGCGTACAGGTTCCTCGGGGCGTTTGCGATCGCCGCGATAGTCTTTCACAAAAGGATGAAGCACATCAGTGCGAACACACTCAAGGGAAGTCTTTTGGTGGGGCTGTCCCTGTTTTTCGTATATATCGGCGCTACATTCGGCGTTAAGATGACATCTCTTTCAAAGTCGGCATTCCTGTGCGATCTCACCGTGATAATCGTGCCTATCCTCGAATTTTTCGTGCTGAAAAAGAAAATAGGGAAAAGGACTTTGTTTTCCGTGCTTCTCTGCCTCGCGGGCATCATGCTCATGACGCTCAACAGCGACCTTTCGCTTAACCGCGGCGAACTGGCGGGGAATCTGCTCTGCGTCATGTGTGCGTTTTTTTACGCTGTCGATCTGTTAATCACTGATAAATTCGTGAAGAAGGAAGACGTAGATGCGTTCCAGCTCGGTGTCCTCGAACTCGGTTTCACGGGCGTCTTCATGCTGATAGCCACGCTAATTTTCGAGGATTTCAAGACGCCTTCGACTCCTGCGGTCTGGGGAAGCGTTATTTTTCTGACGGTATTCTGTACGGGATTTGCTTTTATAATGCAGTCTGTGGCTCAGAAGGACACGGTACCGTCGCACGTCGGCATCATTTTCACTCTCGAACCGGTATTTGCCGCGATAGTTGCCGTAGTATTCGCGCACGATGTCATGACACTGCGTGAATATATCGGTGCTGCGCTGATGGTCGTATCTATTTTGGTGATAGAAATCGGCAGCGGCAAAAAAGAAGCGGATGGCGCCGGACAAAATCGATAACGTCGGGAAACGCTCGAACACCAACGGGTTCGACCTGTATTTGCTGAACATATTTTGGTTCACTCGGCGCGGCAGGGACGTGATGACCCGCCGCCACCGTTTTTTTTCATTGTATTTACTTCGCCGAAAAATTATAATAGTTCTGTGTGATAACACTTGCTTTCAAATATTAGGAGGAATTTGATGAAAAGGTTTGAAATCGTGAAGAAAAGGCCTTTGAACGATACCATCACATGGTATACGATCTATGCGCCGCTCATCGCAAAACATGCTAAACCGGGTCAGTTCATCATCCTTCGTGTCGACGAATACGGCGAGAGGATACCTCTCACCATGGCGGGACACGACGAGAAGAACGGAACCGTGGATATCATCGTACAGGAAGTAGGCAGGACGACGTCGCTGCTCGCTCAATTGAATGAAGGCGACTGCATCGCCGATATGGTAGGCCCTCTCGGACAGCCTTCGCACATGGAAGGACTCAAACACGTCCTCATCGTCGGCGGGGGAGTAGGAAACGCACTTGCATATCCTCTCGCTATCGGCATGCACAATTACGGCATCAACGTCGAGATGATCTGCGGATTCAAGACGAAGGATCTCGTCATTCTCGAAGATGAGTTCCGCGCGGGCGTAGATAAGGTCTACATGGTTACTGATGACGGAACTTACGGCGAAAAGGGTTTTGTTACCGATAAACTCAGACAGCTCCTCGAAGCCGGGAATAAATACGACGAAGTGGTCGCGGTCGGGCCTGCTGTCATGATGAAGTTCACATGCCAGACTGCGATGGAATTCGGGCTGCCTTGCGTCGCTTCGCTTGCGACTTACATGGTCGACGGAACGGGAATGTGCGGCGGATGCCGTGTCATCGTAGACGGCGAGAGCAAATTCGCATGCGTCGACGGGCCTGACTTTGACGGCTCCAAGATCGACTGGGACAACCTCATCAAGAGAGGCAAAGCATTCAAAGATCAAGAAGACTACGAGAGAGAACATGTCTGCAAGCTGACTGGAGGTGTGCGTACCAATGCCTAACATGAGACCTGATAAAAATCCTATGCCTGAGCAGGACGCTAAAGTCCGCGCGACGAACTTTGAAGAAGTCGCGCTCGGCTACACCGAAGAGATGGCTCTCGATGAAGCGGAGAGGTGCCTGAACTGCAAGAATATGCCTTGCATGAGCGGATGCCCTGTAAACGTGCATATCCCTCAGTTCATCGCAAAGATAAGAGAAAAAGATTACGAAGGCGCATATAACGAGATCCAGCTGACGAACTCGCTTCCTGCTATCTGCGGCAGAGTCTGCCCTCAGGAGAACCAGTGCGAGAGCAAATGCGTCCGCGGCATCAAAACGCAGCCTGTAGGTATCGGACGTCTGGAGAGATTCGTCGCCGACTGGCACGACGCTCACAGCGGAGATAAGAAGATCGAGAAAGTTCCTTCGAACGGACATAAGGTTGCTATCGTAGGCGGAGGCCCTGCGGGACTTACCGCGGCAGGCGATCTGGTCAATAAAGGATACGAAGTAACTGTATTTGAATCGCTGCATAAGATCGGCGGCGTTCTCGTTTACGGCATCCCGCAGTTCCGTCTCCCTAAGGAGATCGTAAAGACGGAAGTAGACAAACTCGAGGCTAAAGGCGTCAAGTTTGTTACAGACGCGCTCATCGGCAAAGCACTCACCATCGACGAACTCATGGATGAGGAAGGATTCGAAGCGGTCTTTGTCGGAACCGGTGCAGGCCTCCCGATGTTCATGAACATCCCGGGCGAGAGCCTCGTAGGCGTTGTTTCCGCTAACGAATATCTGACGAGGATCAACCTCATGAAAGCATACCGCGACGATTATGACACGCCTATCGCTCGTCCTAAGAGAGTCGCAGTCGTCGGAGCCGGCAACGTGGCGATGGACGCTTCCCGCTGTGCAAAGAGAATGGGCGCCGACGTAATGCTCATCTATCGCCGTTCCGAAAAGGAAGTTCCTGCAAGGGCGGAGGAATTCGAGCACGCAAAGGCTGAGGGCATCGATTTCCACTTCCTCACAAACCCTGTAGAGATCCTCGGAGATGAGAACGACAAGGTCACGGGAATCAAATGCATCAAAATGGAACTCGGCGAGCCTGACGCTTCCGGAAGAAGACGTCCTGTTCCTATCGAAGGATCCGAATTCGTCGAGCCTGTTGACTACGTCATCATGGCTCTCGGAACAAAGGTCAACTCGCTCATCCGCGACACGACACCTGGAATGGAGCCTACTAAGAAGGGCGGCATCCAGATCGACGAGAAGACCGGAATGACGACACGCGAAGGCGTTTTCGCCGGCGGAGACGCGGTAACCGGAGCGGCTACCGTCATCAAGGCGATGGGCGCAGGCAAACTCGCTGCCGCGGGCATCGACGAATATATCAAGAACAAAGAGAATAAATAATATATCCCGAGATTCATAATAAAACGGAGCGGGGTCAATAATCCCTGCTCCGTTTTTAATTTTATCCGGGCCGGCGGCGACTGCTCGGTCCCCCCGCTCTGTCACTGCTGAGCGTTTTCGCGTCCGGCGCTGATAAGCTCTCTTGCGTTGGCGAGAGCGGCGTCGGTTATCTCTTCTCCGCCCAAGAGCCTTGCGATCTCACGGACGCGTTCTTCTTCGGACAGTTTTGCGACGTGCGTGAAGGTCCTTCCGCCGTCTGTCTCTTTATATATCCTGTAGTTCGTGTCTGCCATCGACGCTATCTGCGGAAGATGGGTGATGCTGATGACCTGATGGGTCTTTGCGATTTCGCGGAGTTTGCGCCCGACTACCGCGGCGGTCTTTCCGCTGATGCCCTGATCGATCTCGTCGAAAATCAAAGTCGGGATCTTGTCGTATGCCGCGGTGATGTTCTTTATTGCGAGCATTATTCTGGAAATTTCACCGCCTGACGATGTCAAAGCGAGCGGCTTGAGCGGCTCGCCAACGTTGGTCGATATCAATATTTCCACATCGTCAAAACCGTCTTCGCGCGGTTTTTCCAGAGGCGAAACTCTTATTTCTATCTGCGATTCTCCGAAGTTCAGGTCGCGCAGCTCGGAGAGTATTCGCGAAGCGAGAAGCTCCGCCGCATCATGCCGGGCGGCGGTCAGCGCGGAACCGCGCTCGGTCAGCGCCGCGCGGGCGGCATCGACGGCCTCGAGGAGCCGCTGCTTCTCGCTGTCGTAATTCTCGATTTTGTTCAACTCGTCTGCGACTCTGTCGCGATAGGCGAGGATCTCCTCGATAGTGGAGCCGTATTTTTTCTTTAAATCGTCTATCAGAGAGGCGCGCTCGTTCAGCGAGTCCAACTCTTCTTCCGAAAAATTCAGGCTCTCACAGAGCTCGCGCAGTGAAGAAGCTACATCCTGCGCAGTGTAGTAGGCGTCATTCAACTGCTCGAGGAGCTTTTTGATCTGATCTGAATATTCGGAGATATCCTCGAGTGCGTTTGCCGCATTTCCGAGAGCAGAATATGCGCCGTTCTCGGATTCTATGTAATTATACGCCTCGCTTGCGCCTTTATAGATCCTTTCGCCGTTCTTCATGAGCGAAAGCCTGTCGGCAAGAGCGGCGTCTTCGTCTTCTTTTAGCTCAGCAGCGTCGATCTCACGAAGCTCGTATCTGTCAAAATCGAGTTTGCGCTTGTTTTCCTTTTCAAGAGAGAGCAGATTTTCGTATTCCGACTTTGCCTGAGTGTAAAGAGCGTATGCTTCCTCATATTTTTGCTTCAGAGGGGAGATGGTCTCATGCCCGAAGCGGTCGAGCAGTGATATGTGGTTAGCGCTGTCGAGCAGGGACTGGTTATCGTACTGGCCGTGGATATCGGCGATCCTGCGGCACGCTTCGGATAGTTCGGCAAGCGTCACCATACGGCCGTTCAGCCTGCAGACGCTGCGCCCCGAAGCGTTTATTTCCCTGCGGATCACGAACTCCTCAGGCTCGCCGCTTTGTCTGTCTACTTCGCCGCACAGTTCGATGACGCTCTTTTCGCAGCCGTGACGGACATAAGCAGAATCAGCCCTGCTCCCAAGGGCAAGGCTGACGGCTGTTATCACTATAGATTTCCCGCTCCCGGTTTCGCCTGTGATGACTGAAAGTCCGGGGCCGAAGTCGATTTCGGTGTTTTCGATAATGGCGAAATCCCGAATGCTGATGTGTGTTATCATTTCTTGGTCTTCGAAAGATCTCCTTTGCGGAGCACTAAAAGATTGTTGAATTTTGACAGTATTTCTTCGACATCCTTCGTGTTGTCAACTATCAGCAGGACCGTGTTGTCGCCGGCGATAGTTCCCACTACGTGAGGTATAGACAGGTTATCGATAGCCTCGCCGACGGCATTTCCGCAGCCTGAGAGCGTTTTGATCACGATAAGATTTTCTGCAGAGGCAAAAGACCTGACCGTTGTGCGGAAGACTCCGACAAAACGGTCTGAAATAGGGGAATCAGGCTGTGTGCTCACCGCATATTTATATCTTCCCGACGGTGATAAAACTTTTATGAGATGCAGATCTTTGATATCACGGGAAATGGTAGCCTGAGTCACGTTGAACCCGGATTCTTTAAGCATTTCCGCGAGTTTGACCTGTGTTTCGATTTCATTGTTTGCAATCAATTCCAAGATTTTATCCTGTCTGGAGTATCTCATTGTCCCCATTCCTTTCTTCGAATGACCTATTTGCAATTATTATATCATACCGAAAATGTGAAATAAAGCGGATGAGAAAGAGAATTTATTCAATTTTTGGTATAATCTGCATTTTTTCACCGGACATCAAATCGCGCGCCGTTAGACACTCGCCGGGCTGTATGGTATAATATTACGGATCGTAAGGAGCGTGAAGATATGAGGATTTTGGGCATCGACCCGGGTTATGCGATACTCGGATGGGGCGTTTTGGACTATACGGGGAATCGCTTTGACGTCATAGATTACGGATCGGTGACTACCGACGCGGGCACTGACCCCGCGGTGCGCCTCAGACATATTTATTCTCAGCTATGCGCGATCATCGAGCAGTATGGACCGGAGGAAGCCTCGATCGAGGAACTTTTTTACCAAAACAATGCAAAGACGGTAATAATGGTCGGCGAGGCCAGAGGCGTCGCGATCCTCGCGTGCGCAAACGCGGGGCTTGAGATCGGCGAATACACCCCGCTCCAGATAAAACAGGCACTTGTAGGATACGGCCGCGCGGAAAAGAGACAGGTCCAGACCATGGTAAAGACGATACTGCACCTGCCGGAGATACCGAAACCGGACGACACTGCGGACGCGCTCGCCGCGGCGATATGCCACGCACACAGCAGAGGCCGCCGGATAATCAAATAGACCGCATATTGGAGAGCAAAAAAGAGAGCAAAGCATGATCAGATACATAAAAGGCACGCTGCATCTGACAAAAAGTACAGACAGCATCATAATCGACACACCTGCCGGAATAGGTTTCAGGGTATTCGTGCCGATAGGCAGCATCTACCGCAAGATGCTCGAAGGTTCTGAAGTAAGCGCATTCACCGCCACGATAGTGAAGGAAGACGCGATAAGCCTCTACGGCTTTGAGACGGAGGATGACCTCGAACTGTTCGAAATGCTGATAAGCGTGAGCGGCATCGGGGCAAGAGGAGCAATGTCCATAATGGGTACGCTTTCGCCGCTCGACTTGAAACGCGCTATAGCTAACGGAGACGCGAAAGCGATATCGGCGGCAAACGGCATCGGCAAGAAGACGGCAGAACGAGTGATAATCGATCTGCGCGACAAGATAACGGGAGAGTTCAGCGCTCCGGAAGGCCCTGCCGGCCCTGAGAACGCCGAAACAAAGAGCGAAAAAGAGGAAGCCGTCGCGGCGCTCATGTCGCTCGGCTACACGCGGAACGAAGTCTCACGCCTCGTCGAGAATATACAGGGCGACAATTTGAAAGCGGAAGACTACATCAGGGCGGTACTCAGAGAACTGTAGGATTTAAGACGAAAGTTTCTCATAGTGACGAGGCAGTACGATAAAGTTTAAGGTCAGATGCAGTAAATTCAGAGGCAGTAAATATTAATGGAAGAGAGAATCACACAGACGAAATTGACACCCGGCGAAGGAGCGCAGGAAGCGACCCTCAGGCCGCAGAGGCTTGACGATTTCATCGGGCAGGAAAACGTCGTCGAAAACCTGAAAGTATATATCGAAGCGGCAAAGCTCAGAGGAGAACCGCTGGATCACGTTTTGTTCTACGGGCCGCCGGGGCTCGGCAAAACAACACTTGCCGGCATCATCGCAAATGAACTGGGCGTAGACATAAAGATCACATCCGGGCCTGCGATAGGCCGCGCCGGTGACCTCGCCGCGATCTTGACGAACCTGAACGACAACGACGTTCTGTTCATCGATGAGATCCACAGGCTGAACCGGTCGGTAGAAGAAGTCCTCTATTCCGCGATGGAGGACTATGCGCTCGACATCGTCATCGGAAAAGGCCCTTCGGCCAGATCGATAAGGCTCGATATAGCCAAATTCACGCTCATCGGAGCGACGACGCGCGCGGGCAGTCTTTCGGCGCCGCTGCGCGACCGTTTCGGAGTTATAGATAAATTTGAGGTATACGGAGAAAACGATCTCTGCAAGATAATCAGGAGGTCCGCTTCGCTCCTCGGAATGCCCGCCGACGAAGACGCAGTGCACGAGATGGCCCGCTGTTCCAGAGGCACGCCTCGTGTCGCAAACAGGATACTCAAGCGCGTCAGAGATTTCGCACAGGTCAACGGCCTTTCTCACATAGATATCGGTGCGACAAAAGAGGCATTGAAGGCACTGGGAATAGACGAACTCGGCCTTGAAAAACTCGACCGCGACATACTCTCGACCATAATCACGCGTTTCGGCGGGGGCCCTGTCGGCATCGACACGATCGCAGCCTCCATCGGAGAGGAAAAAGTGACCATCGAAGACGCTTACGAACCGTATCTTATCCGCTGCGGACTCCTGTACCGCACGCAGAAAGGGCGCATGGTCACGGAACTGGCTTACAGACACATGGGGTACGACGTTCCGGAGCAGATAAAGATGGCGCAGTCAGCGCGCGAAGGAGCCGATAACGGCGGCGATGACGGCGATGACGGCGAGGAAGAAGAACAACAGACTTTCATAGATTGGAATAACAAATAATGCGCGTCGAAGATTTTGATTACGAACTGCCGGAAGAACTCATAGCCCAGAAACCTTTGAAAGACAGGGATTCCTGCAGGCTCATGGTTCTCGACCGCCGGACAAATACGATAGAACACAGACATTTCCACGACATCATCGAGTACCTGAACAAAGGCGACTGCCTCGTAATGAACGACAGCCGCGTCATCCCGGCGAGGCTCTACGGTATCAAACAGCCGACCGGCGCGAGAGTGGAATTTCTTCTCAGCAAAAGGGTAGAGG
>JBMNVD010000015.1:0-39989 GCA_050946615.1 Eubacterium sp. | reverse complement strand
TTGGAGGCGTCGATAGGGCCTTCCACGTGTCTGATCTCGGCAGGGAGTGTGCGCGTCTGTTTCTGGTGCTTAGCCTGAACGTTCACGCCCTCTACGATAACGCGGTTCTTTTTAGGGATGACCGCGAGTACCTTCCCCTTAGTGCCTTTGTCTTTGCCGGTAATTACGGCTACCGTATCACCTGTTTTGATTTTCATGTAAAGGCACCTCCTACAGTACTTCCGGTGCCAGAGACACGATCTTCATGAATCCTCTGTCTCTGAGCTCTCTGGCTACAGGCCCGAAGATACGGGTCCCGACAGGGGTCTTGTCGTTCTTGTCTTTGATGATGACCGCAGCGTTCTGGTCGAACTTTACGTAGCTGCCGTCAGCCCTTCTGGCTCCGCTTGTTGTTCTAACTATAACTGCCTTGACGACGTCGCCTTTCTTTACGACTCCGCCAGGCGTGGCGTCTTTGACCGCGCAGACGATGATGTCGCCGATGTTGGCATACTGGCGGCTCGTTCCGCCCAGGATTCTGATGCACAGAAGTTCCTTGGCTCCGGAATTGTCAGCCACTTTCAATCTTGTTTCTGTCTGAATCATTGCCGAAAGCCTCCTACTTCGCTTTTTCTATGATGCTGACGAGTCTCCATCTCTTGTCGTGCGAAAGAGGTCTCGTCTCCATGATTCTTACTTTGTCGCCGATACCGCACTCGTTGTTTTCGTCATGAACTTTGACTTTCTTCGTTCTCTTGACCGCTTTGCCGTAGAGAGGGTGCATAACGAGGTCTTCGATAGCAACTACCGCGGTCTTGTCCATCTTATCGCTGACGACAATACCGACTTTGTTTTTTCTTCTGTTTCTTGGTTCTGCCATTGCTCAAAAGTCCTCCTTTCTTATGCGCGAGCCTTTTCAAGCTCTTTTTCTCTCATTATGGTCTTGACTCTGGCGATATCTCTTTTTACTTCTCTCATCTTGACCGGATTCTCGAGCTGCCCGGTGACATGCTGGAATCTGAGGTTGAAAAGTTCCTTCTGCATCTTATCAAGCTCCGCGCTCAGTTCGACGTCGGTCATTTCTCTGATCTTATTCAGTTCCATTATGCTTCACCGCCTTTCGCAGCCTTGAGCTTGTCTGTATCGACCTTAGAGACAAATTTGCTCTTTACAGGAAGTTTGTGACCTGCCAGTCTGATTGCCTCTCTGGCCTGTTCCTCGGTGACGTCGCCGATCTCGAACAAAACCCTGCCCGGTTTGACGACGGCTACCCAGTATTCAGGAGCACCTTTACCGGAACCCATACGGACTTCGGCAGGTTTCTTGGTTACCGATTTATGAGGGAAAATCTTGATATATACTTTTCCGCCTCTCTTGATAGATCTGGTCATCGCTATACGAGCAGCCTCTATCTGATTGGACGTGATCCAACCGCATTCTGTGGCCACGAGACCGTAATCGCCGTATGTGACTGTGTTTCCCTTGGTCGCAACGCCTTTCATTCTGCCTCTGTGGACTCTTCTGTATTTAACGCGCTTTGGCATTAACATGGCCAGTTCCTCCTTCCTTCTTTATTCTTCGGCTTTTGCAGTTTCCGCCGCTTCCGTCTGCGGTGCTTCCGCAGCCTGAGGCGCAGGTTCTGCTTTCTTTGCTCTTATTCTCTGATTCGCGGCTTTAGGAATGTAATTCTTAGAGTCTCTGCTGTTCCTGTCGCGGCGCTGTCCGCCCGATCTCGACCCGCGGCGCTCACCGCGATCGTCTCTGCGTCCCGAACGCTTTCCGTCCGCTCTGCGGCGGTCGTGCTTGCCCGGTTTTTCTTCCTGAACAGCGCTCTTCAGACCTTTGTCGAGCACTTCACCGTGGTTGATCCAGACCTTGACACCGATGCGGCCGTACGTTGTGTCGGCCTCTGCGAAACCGTAGTCGATGTCGGCTCTGATCGTGTGGAGAGGAACGTTGCCCTCTGCGTATTTTTCGGATCTGGCGATTTCGGCTCCGCCGAGTCGTCCGGCGCATGTGATCTTGCATCCCTTTGCTCCGGCCTTCATCGTTCTCTGTATCGCCTGCTTCATGGCTCTTCTGAAGGAAGTCCTTCTCTCGAGGGCCTGTGCGACGCTTTCCGCTGTGAGCTGAGCATCCAGTTCCGATCTTCTCACTTCCTGGATGGAAATGTCTACGTCTTTGCCGATTTTCTTCGTGAGCTGGGCTTTGAGTTCATCGATGCCGTTGCCGGATTTGCCGATGACCATTCCCGGACGAGCCGTGAGGATGGTGATCCTGGTCCTGTTTTTGCCCGGTCTTTCGATGACTACTTTAGAGACGCCAGCGGCGTAAAGTTTCTTTTTGATGAATTCTCTTATCTCGTTGTCCTCAACGAGCATGTCCGCGAAATCTTTTTTGTCCGCGTACCATTTAGATTCCCAGTCTCTGATAACGCCAACTCTGAGACCGTTAGGATTTACTTTCTGACCCATTGATGACCTCCTACTATGCGTCTTTCTCTTTAAGGGTTACGCTGATGTGACTGGATCTCTTGAGGATCCTTGCAGCTCCGCCCTTAGCACCGGCTCTCCATCTCTTCATCGTAGGACCCTGATTGATCATGATTTCAGAGACGTACATGTTGTCGCCGTTGAGGTCAAAGTTGTTCTCGGCGTTTGCTTTTGCCGAAAGGACAACCTTCTCGATGAGTTCGGAACCCTTGCCCGGGGTGAATTTCAGGATCGTGAGCGCTTCGTTCAGATCCTTGCCTCTTACAAGATCAGCAACCGGCTTCAACTTGATCGGAGACATCTTTACGTATTTTGCAACTGCTTTTGCTTCCATTGTCTATCTCCTTGCTATTGAACTTTGCTGGCTTTGTCAGAAGCGTGGCCCCTGAAGGTCCTCGTCGGAGCAAATTCTCCGAGCTTGTGACCGACCATGTCTTCTGTGATATATACCGTGACGTGTTTTCTTCCGTCATGCACCGCGATGGTGTGTCCGACCATCTGCGGGAAAATTGTCGAAGATCTCGACCAGGTCTTGATGACTTTCTTATCGCCCGCCGCGTTCATGTCCTCGATGGACTTAAGCAGCTTCTGATCTACGAAAGGACCCTTTTTAAGCGATCTGCTCATTTATCTGCGCTCCTCCTTACTTCTCATTTCTTCTCTTCACGATGTACTGGCTCGAAGGTTTGTTCTTCTTGCGAGTCTTATATCCGTGAGCAGGCTGTCCCCAAGGCGATACCGGGCTCTTGCGTCCTACCGGCGCTTTGCCTTCGCCGCCGCCGTGAGGGTGATCGTTAGGGTTCATGACGGAACCTCTTACGTGAGGTCTGATTCCCATCAGTCTCTTGCGTCCCGCCTTGCCGTAGTTGATGTTCGCGTGGTCTTCGTTGCCGACTTCGCCGATCGTGGCTCTGCAGTTCAGGAGGACCTTGCGGACTTCGCCGGAAGGAAGTCTGACCTGTGCGTATTTATCTTCCTTTGCCATGAGCTGAGCGGAGTTGCCGGCCGATCTGGCCATCTGGGCTCCCTTGCCCGGCTTCATCTCGATGTTGTGGATCATCGTGCCGACCGGAATGTTCGCGAGCGGGAGCGAGTTGCCGATCTGGATGTCGACGTCCGCTCCGGAGACTACCGTGTCCCCGACGTTCAGTCCGTTAGGAGCGATGATGTATCTCTTTTCGCCGTCTGCGTAAGTCAGCAGAGCGATGTTCGATGTCCTGTTAGGATCGTACTCGATTGTGGTGACCTTTGCCGGAATACCGTCTTTGTTTCTCTTAAAGTCGATGATTCTGTATTTGGTCCTCGTGCCGCCGCCTCTGTGCCTTACCGTGATCTTGCCGCGGCTGTTTCTGCCGGCGTTCTTCTTGAGAGTGACTGTAAGGGATTTTTCCGGTTTATCGGTCGTGAGCTCCTCGAATGTAGGAGACGTCATCCCTCTTCTTCCCGGCGAGGTCGGATTGTATTTTTTAAGTGCCATTTTGCCTTCCTCCTATATTACAGACTCTGGAAGAACTCGATTTCTTTGCTGTCGGCGGAGATCGTCACGACAGCTTTCTTGTAGGCAGATGTCCTGCCTTCGTATCTTCCCATTCTCTTTTTCTTGCCGTCATAGTTCGCAACTGTGACTTTGGTCACGGTCACTTCGAAAAGCTCTTCGACGGCCTGTTTGATTTCTGTCTTGGTCGCGTCTTTTGCAACCTTGAAAGTGTATTTTCTGTTCGGAACGATGTCCATGCTGCGTTCCGAGATCACCGGCTCAAGGATGATGTCATATGCAGTCTTCATTATTTGTACACCTCCTCGATCTTTTCGACGGCCTCTTTCGTGACGATGAGGCTCTCGTGGTTAAGGATCTCATAAACGTTCATGGTGCCGACGAGGGAAGTTCTGACTCCCGGGATGTTGTTAGCCGATTTTACGACGTTCTCGTCTTTTTCCGAGGTTACGATCAAAGCCTTCCTGCCGGCTTTTACGTTCTCGAGGAATTTCACCATTTCTTTGGTCTTAGGTTCGTCCATCTTCAGATCGTCGACTACGATGATTTCGTTGTCGAGGACTTTAGAAGAAAGGACGGATTTAAGGGCGAGTCTCTTCACTTTCTTAGGAACTGCATATCTGTAGTCTCTAGGCTTCGGTGCGAAGACGATTCCGCCGCCGACCTGCGAAGGGTCTGTGCTGCTGCCCTGTCTGTGGCGTCCCGTGCCCTTCTGTCTGAAAGGCTTGCGTCCGCCGCCTCTGACTTCCGATCTCGTCTTTGCCGACTGGGTGCCCTGTCTCTGATTTGCGAGGTAGTTGACAACTACCGCGTGGACGGCGTCCTGATTAGGCTCGATCCCGAATATCTCATCATTGAGTTCGATGGTTCCGGCTTCTGTTCCGTCCATCTTCAGCATGGTTACTTTAGCCATTAGTTGCTTCCTCCTTTCCTGCGGTCCTATTTGCCCTGACCCTTGACGGCGTAGCGTACTCTGAGGAGGCCGCCCTTGCCGCCGGGAACCGCGCCTTTGACCAGCAGGAGGTTCCTGTCAGTGTCGACTTTGACAAGCTCGACGTTCTGTACTGTAACTTTTTCGCGTCCCATTCTTCCCGGGGAAAGGTTTCCCTTGAAGACTCTCGAAGGATACGTAGCGGCAGCCAGAGCGCCGTGAAGTCTCTTATGCTTGGAACCGTGGGTCATAGGGCCTCTGTGATGGCCGTGTCTCTTGATGTTGCCCTGCGTTCCTTTGCCCTTCGATGTACCCGTGATGTCGAGTTTCTTGCCCGGCTCGAAATCGGCGACCGTGATGGTCTGTCCGAGTTCGTATGTTTCACCGTCTTCGACCGCGAATTCGGCGAGATATTTCTTTACCGGAGTTCCGGACTTTGCGAAATGTCCAGTAAGCGGTTTATTGACTCTCTTCGGAAGTGTGTCTTCAAAACCTACCTGAACTGCGTTGTAACCGTCGGTCTCGACCGTCTTGATCTGAGTGACTACTTCCGGCCCCGCCTGGATGACGGTTACAGGGATGACTTCTCCGGACTCGGAGAAGATCTGAGTCATTCCGACTTTCTTTCCCAAAAGTGTTTTCATATGTTTCCTCCATGTTCTTATATTGGACCGCACGGCGTGTGATGCCGTACGTTCATCTAAGGGGAGTGTCCCTTACGATTTCGTTATCGCGCGTCTCGTGCGCCTCGTGCGTTTCAAGGGGCAGCGCATGTCTCCGCAGGATACCCGCTGAGTCCCGATGGAGCGCGAAGCTTCGAGCGCTGACCAAAACCTTACAGTTTGATCTCGATGTCGACGCCGGCCGGCAGATCGATCTTCGTGAGCGCATCGGTCGTAGCCGTGGTAGCGTTTGTGATGTCGATCAGTCTCTTGTGCGTTCTCTGCTCGAACTGTTCTCTGCTGTCCTTGTATTTATGGACGGCTCTGAGGATGGTGACGACTTCCTTTTCTGTCGGGAGAGGAATAGGTCCGGAAACCTCTGCTCCGGTCTTCCTTGCTGTCTCGCAGATCTTTGCGGCGGACTGATCAAGAAGTGCATGATCGTAAGCCTTGAGTTTGATTCTGATCTTCTGTAATTCGCTCATTTTTTCCTCCTGTTGATGATTTTGTACTGTTTTCGCTATGCTCGTACAAGGTGTCCCGATGCCGATTTTTCGAGGCGTGTGGTCTATCTGCTCACTTCGTACACGCGCTCGTGCGTTTCCTTAATTCGAAGCCGCAAAACAAAACGGCGAACACCCTCGCCCCCGTCGCGCGGGGACAATTCTCGGCGGAAATTACCTGATAGCTCAGCAACTTCCCGCTTCTTCGCCTAAAGCAAGCTTTTTAAGTATAAAACAAGGCGTTGGGGATTTCAATACTTTTTTACAAAAAATATTTCACGATTTTGAGGTTTTTTTATAAGCTTGACCGCAGTTTATCAACGGTATCAGGCTTGTCACACGACAACTGTGATGGGCGTTTGGTTATTATATGGTGGAAAGACAAAAAAGAAGAGAAAATCAGTATCCTCATTAACAAAACGCGGTGCGGGATCACAAAACCAGACTCAGAATTGCAAAACGGGAATCACGAGTACAAAACGGGAATTTTGATTACAAACAGTCACTTCTCATTTACAAAACGGGAATCTCGTAATACAAACGGGATCCACGGACTGCAGGTCGACTCACATTTCAAAGTGCAATTCACCCGTTCGACGCTTGAATATAGGCATCCTGCGGCAGTCGTCAAAAATATTTTTGACAAAATGCAAAATATATTTGACATATAGTCTGACATATGATATACCGTAATTGCAGAGACGTCCTGCCGGCAGCCGCAAACTGAATCTAAACGATGTAAACGGTATCCTAAACCGGATACCGGATTATGACGAAATCTTGAGAGAAGAGTAATGATTCGCTTTCAGAGCGAATGAGGAGGATGAAAATGGCAGACATTGTTGTCGTTATCGTCGGCATTGTTTTGGCGATAAGTGTAATCGTTATCGTATGGCGCACATTCAGAGAAATCGACAAAGTCGGATGGAAACAAGTCGAAAATTACGACGAAAGACAGGTCTTGATGCGCGGGAAGGCATTCCAGGCGGGCTTTGTTACATCATTCTTTTCAAGTCTATTCTTTGGTATCCTGACATGCATCCTTGATGACATGAAAGTCTACGCGCCTAATTTTCTGTTTATCTCCGCTTTCGCGGGAATCACCGTCTTTGCGGTCATCGCTATATGGAACGATGCCTTTATAACGGATAAAATAAGCGCAAAAAGATATTTTCTCCTGTATTTCTTTATCGGTATTGCCTGCCTTGCGGGCTGGATCATGAATAAAGACTGGGATACATTCTCGGAATTCCTGTCTTCGGAGAACTTATACGGGCTTTTGACCGGGATTTCATTTATTACAATAGCGGTTTTGATCGCGGTAAAGGCGGCAAGAGAACAGCGAGGGGATAATAGATGAAAAATTTGAAAATGAAATCGGCCCGCGCCGCCAAAGACTTGTCTCAGCAAAATCTGGCAGACCTGTGCGGAGTTACGAGGCAGACGATAAACGCCATCGAAAACGGCGATTATAACCCGACGATCAAACTCTGCATATCCATTTGCAAAGCGCTTGATAAAACGCTCGATGACCTGTTCTGGGAAAACTGACTGACCTTACTATTCTTACTATATACTATTTACTGTTTGTTCATTTCGAAAGCATTTCAACAGCGGCATATAGATATGCCGCCGTTCCTTATCTTCTGACTATCTTATAGTATGTCCTTGCGGTCAGCAGATAAACAAGAATGTACATGACCGCAAATACCAAGAAACAAATGACCGTACACATCAGATATAACTGCTCATTCGTGAGATAGAACAGAGCAAGTATTTTCTCTATCATCGTGAAAGCCACCGCGACGTGGATACCCGCAGCGATCAACGGCAGGAAAAATACAGTCAGCACCTGCGAGCGGATAGAGGCTTTGACTTCCTGATGGCTCAGGCCGACCTCCTGCATGATTTCAAAGCGTTCTTTGTCATCATAGCCTTCTGAGATCTGCTTGTAGTAGATGATCAAAACCGCAGCCATAACGAACAGGAGCCCGAGGAAAATGCCGATAAAGAAGAGTCCGCCATAAAGGCCTTTGAAACTTGCTTTTGCCTCCGCTCTTGATTCGATCTTGGCACTATATCCGTTTTCGTTATAGAGTTCTGTCATTGCACGATAGAATGATATTTGTTCCTCGTCACCGGCATTGGAATCGAAACCGTAATAATACCGGATCTCGCTGGCAATATCCGTCAGCGCTTCCTTCTGCTTCTCATATAAAGCCCGAATCTCAGAATCATCCGGCACGACGATAAAATAACTGTTCACCAGATTTGCCGCAATGATGCCGTTTTCAAAAAATTCGTCAAGCGTTTCCTTCACGCGATATTCTTTGTCGAAAACCTTTAATGCAGGATGATCAAATGACGAACGAGGCGAGTAAATCAGTATTTCATCGCCTGACAGTGTTTTGTCGGTCCCCATGAGATCATTGTAATCATCTAAAGTAAAGAAAATCAAATTTGCAAAACCCTCGTCTATCGCCGCGACAGAATGATCGCGGCTGACGATGAATGTATCGCCATCATTGACAGAAGAAAACGCCAGAAATGAATACTCCGTTTCACGCGTTACCTCCAGATTCATCTGCTTTTGAAGGGCGCGGACTTTATCAAAGCCTTCAGAACTTTTTACTTCCGTCTGTTCCTCCGCGTATACGGCAAAGTTATTAGGATATCGTGTCCGAAGTATATCCTCCATTCCGAGCATAAGCGAAGAAGTGAACGATATCATGACCAGAACAGCAGTAGACAGAAGGCAGATATTCGCAAGGCCCACGGCGTTTTGTTTCATACGGTAGATCATACCCGAAACGCTAATAAAGTGCTTTGTTTTATAATAATACGCCTTGTTTTTGCGAAGGGCTTTCAGTAACGCGATGCTGCCGGCGGTGAAGAGCATGTATGTCCCGACGATAACCAGCAGGACAGCAGCGAAAAACATGGTAAGCGAAGATACGGGATTTTCGGTCGTCAAAGCAATATAATATCCAGCTCCCACGCAGGCTGCGCCCGCAATCGCGGTTAAAACCTTTGTCTTTGGCTCTTTTTCACCGACGTTTCCCGCCTTCAGCAGTTCGATAGGCTCCGATGCATGGATCTGGCGCACGTCGTTCAGGAGTATCAGCAAAGAGATGACGAAAAACAGCAGCGCCGTTTCCAGAACGGCTTTGCCGGAAATGAAGAATCCAAGCGGGATATCGGCGCCTATCACCTGTAAGATAAGCATGTACATCGCTTTATCCAATGCGATACCGATAACAAGTCCTCCGGCAAGGCCTGCCAAAGTCACATAGAGATTTTCCCACGCTAACATCTTTGCCAGATGGGATTTTTCCATACCTAAAATATTTAAAACACCGAATTCTTTTTTTCTCCGCTTTATCAAAAAACTGTTTGTATAGAATAGAAATACGAATGCAAAGAGACCTGCGATGATGCTGCCGAGAAACAGCGTGTATGTCAGCGTGCCTTTCCCCGCCATATTTTCAAGGCCGGGATTCAAAGACAGCGATCTGATGATATAACACATCGCCACCGTCATAACGCAAGTCAGAATGTATGGAATATATGTTTTACTGTTCTTTTTTATGTTGTCTGCAGCGAGTTTAATGAAAAAGCGGCTATTCATACTGTTCACCGCCTGTCGCCAGCAGAGTCAGCGTATCGGATATCTTCTGATACATCTGCTCGTCAGTATGATTTCCGCGATAGATCTGATGAAGCACCGCGCCGTCTTTGATAAACATCACGCGGCCCGCATGGCTGGCGGCTTTTGTGGAGTGCGTAACCATTAATATCGTCTGCCCTTCGCGGTTGATCTCGTTGAAAACCCGCAGAAGTCCGTCTGTGGAGCGAGAATCCAGCGCACCCGTCGGTTCATCCGCAAGTATCAGTTTCGGCTCGGTAATAAGCGCGCGTGCGATCGCCGCTCTCTGCTTTTGTCCGCCGGAAACTTCATACGGATATTTTGTCAGCAGTTCTGTAATACCGAGTTTCTTCGCTATCGGCTGAAGGCGCCGTTCCATTTCCTTGTAACTTTTTCCGGCCAAAACAAGCGGCAGGAAGATGTTGTCTCGAAGGCTGAAAGTATCCAGCAGATTAAAGTCTTGGAACACAAATCCGAGGTTGTCCCTGCGGAATGCTGAGATTTCTTTTTCACTTACATCGGAAAGTTTTCTGCCGTCAAGCAGCACTTCGCCGCTCGTCGGTTTATCGAGCGCAGCAAGAATATTCAGCAGCGTTGTCTTTCCTGAGCCGGATTCGCCCATTATCGCCACATACTCTCCCTGCTCCACGGAAAAGGACACATTCGACAGGGCTTGGACTTGATTAGCGCCAAATCTCGTTGTATAGATCTTTTGAAGGCTTTTTGCCTCTAAAATTGCCATTTCAATGGCCTCCTTATTTATCTTTGTGTCCCGATAATAGCAAAACGACTGAAGTATGCGACATCGTATCGCGTGACATTTCAGCCGTTTGATGTGACATTTTTGTAAGATTGAATCTACTCTGCCTTCAGCGGATCGGTATGCAAGTCTATGGAAATCACCGTTCCGGCGCCCGGCGCAGACTCTGCGCTGATCTTATGCGAAAGCCTGTCCGCCGCCATTTTGCACAAATACAATCCCAGTCCGGTCGACTTCTTATCATATCGGCCATTGCAGCCGGTAAAACCTTTTTCAAAGATGCGCGGCAGATCTTCCGGGGCGATGCCGATGCCATCATCTGCAATCTTAAGGACTTTATCGGGCGTCACCGTAATTCTTACGGAACCTTGCCCGGTGTATTTGATGCTGTTAGACAGTACCTGCTCGATGATAAACAGCAGCCACTTTTCGTCCGTCAGTACTCTGACGTCGACAGGCGTATATTCAAGGCGTATCCTGCGGCGTACAAACTGCGGCGCATATTCGTGGATCGCACGCCTGATGATTCTGTCGAGATCGTATTCCCTAAACACATAATCTGTATTATCGCTGCCCAGACGGAGATAATTCAATGCCATTTCCGCATACTGCTCGATTCTGAACAATTCCGCCAAAAGTTCACGATGTTCGTCAGTGTCTTCGCTCTCAAGTATCATCTTCATCGCGGATATAGGCGTTTTGATCTGGTGGACCCATGTCGTGTAATAGTCGAGGCTCTCTCGGCGCTCCGTCTGCCATGCGGTTTCCGTTGCTTCGCTTAGCCTTTTCAGCTCACATATCATTTTCTGCAGGTCTTCCTCTGCAAGCGTCTCAGGTTCGGGCAGTTCGTTCGCAAGAAGACGGATATTTGCGAGTATCCGCATCATCTCTCTATGCCGTTTCAAATAGAAAATGAAATTGACGGTTAATACTGCCGCCCCAAAGAGGAGGCAGAGTCCCGCAGCGTAGAGAACTGCTTCCGTCTCCAAATCATATAAGCGGAATATGGCTGCAAATATGGCTGCAAAGCAAAGAAAGACCGCGAAGGAAGTCAGATGCTGGCGCAGATAGCGCTTCAATATGTGATACCACTTATCCTGTTTCATCTGCCTTCCTCACTCAATGATGTAGCCGCTGCCCACTTTAGTCGTGATAAAGTCTTCAAGTCCTGCGTTTTCCAGTTTCTTCCTGAGTCTGTTCACGTTGACCGTCAGTGTATTCTCTTCCACATAGGAATCCATCTGCCAAAGTTTCGTCATCAGCGTATCGCGGCTTACGATCTTTCCCTTATTCGTCAGGAGCGTCTGCAGGATGCGGAATTCATTCTTTGTCAGTTCGATCCGCTTTCCGTTATATGTGAGGCTCGCATCATTCAAATTCAGAATGGCGCCCTTGTGTTCCAATACGGGGATCTGTGTGCCCATATCATAGGCGCGTCGCAATATTGCCTGTATCTTAGAGGTCATTACGTCGAGATCTATCGGCTTTGGGATAAAATCGTCGCCGCCCATGTTCATCGCCATAATGACGTTCATGTTATCAGAAGCGGAGCTGATAAAAACGATCGGTACCTGTGAGATCCTGCGTATCTCCGAGCACCAGTGATATCCGTTGAAAAAAGGCAGGGTGATATCCAGCAAAACCAAATGCGGATCGCATCGGGTAAATGCCGCAATCACGTTTCGGAAGTCCTGCACGCACGTGGCTTCGCTGCCCCATGACTCGATCTGTTTTTTCATCGCCTCTGCAAGAACAAAATCGTCTTCTACAATCAAGATGCGGTACATGCGTACTGCCTCCTATCTCATGCAATAGAGTCGGGATACAGGTAACCGAGCGGCCTGCCCGGCTCTGCATCCTCCGCTGCTTTTCGCCTAATTACAGCACAATATCATCAGAAAAGCAATAACACCGGCTCATTTCCCCTTACCCCGACATCGAGTAATATCTAAAAAAATGCATGTTGCCCGAAAATTTTTCACGATGATACCGATTAAATTTTCCACTATGACGTGAGAATTTTTTACGATGATACATTAGACTTTTTCACGAAAAACGGCACGTGCAAAAGCATGTGCCGTCGATATGATGTCCGGAACGGCAATTTATTGTGCCGTTCCGGCGATATTTTATCCCGCAGCGGCGATGCCTCTAAGAGCGCCACCGCCGTGCAGCCTCATCACTGGATAGAAACTACCTTGTAATCCTTTGCCTCTACCGCCTGCTTCATGGCGTCGTCGCTGACAGAACCGTCTTCCTCGACGATCGCGGTGCCCGCCGTATGGCTCACTTCGGCGCTCTTTACTCCATCGAGCGATTCGAGGGCTTTCTTGACTGTCGCCTCGCAGTGCTCGCACATCATTCCTTCGATATTGATTGTCTTTTTCATCAGTGTTTCCTCCTTTTGCGGTTCTGTCTCCGAGGCTGAGAGCTGCGTTTCGGACGCGGGCGCTGCCGCGTCTGTTCCGCTCTGCCCGGTGAGCGTTGCCGGATTTTTTCTCTTTATTTTCTTATCGTGCTTCGTGCTGTGGATATCCACGAGATTGAGACGAAGCGCGTTTGTGACTACGCAGAAACTCGAAAGGCTCATCGCAGCCGCTCCTATCATCGGGTTCAGGGTAAGGCCGAATTTCACGTATGCGCCGGCGGCGAGCGGTATGCATATTACGTTATAGAAGAACGCCCAGAACAGGTTCTGGTGGATGTTGCGCAGCGTCGCCCGCGAAAGCCTGATCGCCGCGGCAGCGTCTGACAGGCTGCTGTTCATCAGGACTACGTCCGCGGCGTCGATGGCAACGTCGGTGCCTGCGCCGATTGCTATGCCGGAATCGGCGCGCGTGAGTGCGGGCGCGTCGTTGATGCCGTCGCCGACCATGGCGGTCTTGCCGCTTTGGCGAAGGTCGCGGATGACTTTTTCCTTGCCGTCGGGACGGACGCCCGCGATCACGCGATCGACGCCGGCGATGCGGCCTACGGCCTGCGCTGTGCGCTCATTGTCGCCTGTCAGCATCACAGTGTAGATGCCCATGTTTTTGAGTTCTGAAATCGCCTCGGCGCTGTCATCGCGGACAGTGTCGGCGACTGCTATCAGGCCGATGACGCGGCCGCCCTCGGCGAAGAACAGACTCGTCTTGCCTTCATTTGCAAAGGCTTCGGCCTTTGCCGCGTAATCATCCGGGATTTTGGCGAAGCCTGAGATAAACTCGGCATTGCCGCCCGCGATGCGCACGCCCGCAGGAGCGGAAGCCACGCCCGCGGCCGCGGTTTTGTCGGAAGATGCCTCGTCGCCGCTATCGGCAGACCCGGAAGCTCCGGAAAGCACGGCGGTCAGGCCGCCGCCCGGCACTGCCTCGAAATCTTCGGTCGTACGGGATGATTTGCCCAGTTCGGAAGCGCGCGCGACGATGGCCTTTGCCAGCGGATGCTCGCTCTTCTCCTCAAGCGAAAGAGCGACGGAAAACAGTTCGTCTTCATCCTCCGCATATACATCGGTGACGCGCGGAGTGCCGCTCGTGATAGTTCCGGTTTTGTCGAGGACAACATTTTCCACGCGTCCCGTCTCCTCCAGAGCAGCCGCAGTCTTGAACAGGATGCCGTTCTTAGCGCCTTTGCCGCTGCCGACCATGATAGCGACAGGCGTCGCAAGGCCGAGCGCGCATGGGCAGCTGATGACGAGCACCGAGATGCCGCGGGCAAGAGCGAACGCCGGTCCGCGCCCGAGCGCAAGCCATATCGCGATAGTGACCGCCGCGATGATGAGCACCGCAGGGACGAAAATCGCCGAAACCTTATCAGCCGTCTTAGCGATAGGGGCTTTGGTCGCCGCAGCGTCGGAGACCATTTTGATTATCTGAGACAGAGTGGTATCCCTTCCGACGCGCGTGGCACGGCATTTGATAAAGCCCGATTTGTTAGAGGTCGCGGACGATACCGTATCGCCCACGGACTTTTCGACCGGGATGGACTCTCCCGTCAGCGCCGATTCGTCCACGGCGCTCGAACCTTCTATGACAACGCCGTCCACAGGGATGTTTCCGCCCGGGCGGACTACGAAAATATCGCCGGAGCGCAGCTGCGCCGCGGGGATTTCGACTTCCTCGCCGTTTCTGATGACAGTCGCCGTCTCGGGAGCCAGTTTCAACAGGCTCTTCAAGGCGTCAGTGGTTTTGCCCTTTGAGCGCGCCTCGAGCATTTTGCCGATGGTGATTAGCGTGACTATCATAGCGGCTGACTCAAAGTAGAGTTCGTCCATGTACGCCATTGCCGCTTCTTCGCCGCCGTCTAAGGCAGCGCCGCTCATTCTGAACAGGATGTATGTGCTCCAAAGGAACGACACAGAAGATCCCATCGCCACGAGCGTGTCCATGTTCGGTGCGCGGTGCGCGAGGCTTTTGAATCCGCTGATGAAGAACTTTTGGTTTATGACCATAATGAATCCCGACAAAAGCATCTCGAGGATGCCGACGGCCAGGCAGTTGCCGGCAAAGAACGCCGGAACCGGCCAGTTCCACATCATGTGCCCCATCGAGAAATACATGAGGACGACCAAAAGAATGACTGACGCGATGAGCCGCTTTTTGAGCACCGGCGTCTCGCGGTCTTTCAGAGCCTCTTCTTCCGCAGCGTAAAGCGAACGCGCTCCAGCCTCCTCGGCCAAATCGGCATCCGCCGCGCCGGCTTCATCTTTCACGGAAGCGCCGTAACCGGCATCCTCCACGGCTTTGATTATTTCTTCGGATGAGGCCGTTCCCTCGACTCCCATCGAATTTGTCAAAAGGCTGACTGCGCACGATTCCACGCCGGGCACTTTTGATACGGCCTTTTCGACTCGCGCCTGGCATGCCGCGCAGCTCATTCCCGTAACAATATATTGTTCCAAAACTCTCACCTCTTAAATAATACCGACTCGCGCCGAAACCTCTGCACGGCTCGCGCCAAATCTATGCACATTTCGCGCGAAACCTCGGCGCGCCTCACGGTCGACGCAGTCCCTACTTCATCAGTTTCTGCAGGACGTTGACCAGTTCATCGACGGTCTCGTAGTTCCCCTCGCGTATGTCGTTCGTCACGCATGTCTTGATGTGATTGGCGAGCAGGACTTTGTTGAAACTGTTCAGCGCGGCGTTGGCGGCTGCCGCCTGGATCAAAATGTCCGGGCAGTACGCGTCGTTTTCGACCATCGATTTTATTCCGCGTATCTGGCCCTCTATCCGCGAAAGGCGGTTTATCAGGTCTTTATATTCTTTTTCGTCTCTGTGTTTCGATCTCATCGCACAGTGTTCGCATTTCGCATTTTCAGCCATTTTTGAACCTCCGATTTCTATGTATGCGCACCGCGGAACTCAGTCCGCGGCCCGTCAGATACCTCATACGGGTATTTTCTTCGCAATCATTATATACCCTGCGGGGGTATTGTCAAACAAAAACAAAACGATGTTTCAAAAAAATAAAACCGACCAAACCTGCATCGCGATGCAGGTTTGGTCGGAACTTCTTAACTGTTCTTCTATGTTCGCTGTTTTTCAACAGTGCAGCATGCTAATCTATAAATTAGTAATTTATAGATTAGCAAAATTTATTTGAGCAAATTTGCCGCGCCTACCCGTCCTCCGGTTCGACTCTGAACACCATCGCCGTGTCAGCATCCGGGCAGCATACCCGCACGTCGCCGGTTTTCCCCGGCGGTACGGTTCCTCCGTACCTCATGATGTCGATATATGGGAAAAGCGCGTGCATCGCCATAGGGCAGATCTTTCCCCGATCCGAATCAAAATCGAACGTATCGCCGATCTTGTGGCCGTGATGGCAGCCTACCGGGCCGAGCCTGTCGACAACAGTTATCTTGATCTTTCTGCGTGCCATGAAAACCTCCTTATTCCTCATACAAATCTCCAATGGAGATCGGCATCAGTTTGTCGTCTTCCTCCGCCTTTTTTTTGATCCATTCGGTAAAGCCGGACAGCGAGAACAAAATATATTTTTCGGCTTTATACGGCGCGATTAGTCTCGCTCTGTCTGCCAGCGTGTCGTATTCCTGTTTGCCCTCCGGTGCGTTTGTAAATTTGCACTCGCCGATTACCGCGTGCTTTCCGACACTGCTCACACCCACGACGTCGATGTCTGTCTGCTCTTTCTTCTCAGGATCTGCGCCTCTCCACTTCCCGGTCCGGGTGACGGTAAATCCGAAATCCCCTTTTATTCCTCTCGATAAAGTATAGCTTTGGCAGATCGACTCGAAGGCCTGCCCCATATAGTCGTGGATGCGTGGTTTTACTGCCTCGGCAAAATACTCCCTTCCGAATCCGCGCTCTATCGCGTTTTCATTGCCGGCGATGAAGCGGAACCAAAACCTGAACATGCCATCGCTGAGTACATACTGACTGAGGTTTCGCTTGCTCTCATTTAAGATAGGAACATCTTTCCTGACGATTCGCACGGACTCGAGTTTCCTGAGAGCCTGTGCTGTTTTCGGCGTATCAAAGCCTGCTTTGCCGGAGATCTTGCCGAGTTGAGTTTCTCCGCGGGCGATGACTCCGAGGATCGTGTAATACAGCGAAATGTCGCGGAACTCCTGACGGAGCAGATTCTTCGGCTCCTCGTAGAGATATCCCGCCGGGTCGAAAAATTGATTTACAAGGTTCTCGTCCAGAGATCTGTTCGGGTCGAATAAGGAAAGGTATTTGGCGACGCCTCCTGTGACACCATACACGATCGCTTTTTCTTCCGGAGTATAGTCTTGGACGAATCGAGCCGCATACGAATAGTCGAACGGAGCAAGATCCATCTGGGACGTACGGCGCCCGAAAAGCGGTGATTTTGCGCCTAAAACTTCCTCTTCCATAAATGTGATCGAGGAACCGCACAGGACGAGCATAACGTTCAGGCGATCCCAATCGCGGTCTATGACGCGCTGGAGCACTGAGGGCAGTTCGGGAGAGCTTGCTGCCATATACGGAAATTCGTCGAGTATTATCAGCTGCTTCTTTTCTTTCCCTTTTTCCCTTATCTGCCCGGTAATGAAGTCTAATGCATCAGAATATGAAGCGAACACGGCGCCCGCTCCCGCCCCGGTGAACTTTATCAACGCGGCTCGGCTGAATTCACTGAGGTTCTCTTCGCCTTTGCTCTCTATACCGGTATAGAAGAGCGGATCCTTACCTTCAGCGAATTTGTCCAAAAGGAACGTCTTCCCGATCCTGCGCCGCCCATAAAGGACCATCATCTGAAAACCGTCTTTATTATACAGAGCGTTCAGAACATGCAGTTCACGCTCGCGGCCTATAAATTTCATGCGTATACCTCGCTAATGTATAGATTAGTAATTTATAAATTAGTAATCTACTATTATAATAAACTCCTTTGTTATCACATGCAAGTGAATACGTTAAATCAAATAAACATTGATTTTAAGTATAAAATAATGCGCAGCACGGTCACTGTCGTTTCCCCGCAATAGGAAAATCGGCTCGGATGCGGTAAAATGGTCGTGGCAGAAGAGGGACCGCAGTTATGACTGAAGAGCAGCTTTGGGATTTTGTCGACGGATACTATAGGGATCCCGCGATGAGTCCGGAACTTGAAATCGAATACTTTACAGCGTATAAAACGCTGGTGTCTTCCCGCAGCATGAGCATGGATGAGATCAACGAGGCGATGCATCTCTTCGCATATTTCTGCTATGACACCGGGAGATTTTCGCTTGCCGAGAAATATTTCCAGCTGCTCGGAGGCATGAACTGCGAATTTACAGTCGACGCTCTTACTCAGCTTGCTTTTCTTTGGTATTACGGACACACCGAAGGAGTGGATTATCAGCTTGCCTGGGATTACGCCGCGTTAGCATCCCGCGAAAACGATAAAGATAATCCCAGACTCATCAAGCCGATACCTTCCGGGAAGCTTATCACCCAGCACGTAGACCTCAGGAACGAATGGATAAAGATGGCTCTGACCCGCAAGGGCTATGGGTACGACATGACCGGAGATGAGTACGTAGAGCTCCTGCTGGCTTTATTAAATAGATCCTGGAGTCATTTCATGGAGCTGTCCAGATTTGAAGAGGATCCGCGAAAACGCGCCAACGATATCCCGATCCCAGAGTTTTCGCTCCTTGCGGCCGATTACTGGAAGGAAGCCGAACCTGACGCAGATAACCGGCGCCTCCACAACGCGCTGAAAAAAGCAAAAGCGGTCCTGTCCGACAGGCTGCTCACTTCACGTGACCCCGATGATATCATTTTAATGCACGCTTTGACAGATGAAGACCCCGCAGCGGTATCGACATGCCCGGACAGTTTCTACGACTTGTTTAAAATAAATTCTGAATGCGAAGCGATCTTTACGTTCCGCGGCGAACGCTATACCGTCTCGTTCTTTGTCCCGAATAAGGCAAACGCATTCGAAATAGGGGAAAATGAACAGGCAGACAGACTGATAATTCGTTTCAACAACGATACGTTTTACTCGTCAGACGATTTCTTCCAAAGGGCTTCATTCGGAGAACTTCGTTGTCATCTGGTCGCAGATGAGATCAGAGATATCCGCGTAATAAAATAGAGGCCGCCCGCAGAACGGGGATCAGCGGGTTAGCGGAAAAAGCGTTTACTCTCTGATCTAAAACGGCCTCATATGCTTTTACTGTTAGCGGCCTTCGGCTTCCGATGATTTTATCGTTAACGGCCTCAGATGAGTTTACCTGTCGAGCGAGTTTATCATATAGTACATGCACCCTCTCAGGCCTTCGCCCGTCGCTCCCGCGTGGTTGCATCCCCATTCCTCGCTGCCAAAAGCAGGTCCGGCGATGTCGAGATGGATCCACTTATCGCGGTACTTCTCAGGCAGGAATTTCGAGAGGAAAACAGCCGCGATCTGGGCCCCGCCCGGTTTGCCCGGCGCGGAGTTCTTCACGTCCGCGACCTTGGAGTTTATCAGTCTCGAGATATACTTGTTCGACTCGAGCACGGAGTAGAGTTCGCCGCTCTTCTCGGCCAGACGCTTGAATCCCATCATCCTATCAAAATCACACCCGAGCACGCCTGTTGTATAGGCGCCGAGCGCGTTCACGCACGCACCTGTGAGCGTTGCGAGGTCGATTATCTCGTCAGGTGCGATTTTGTCGCATGCCCAAGACAGGCAGTCGGCGAGGACGAGACGTCCTTCCGCGTCGGTGTTGTTCACTTCGATGGTGACACCCGCGCGGGAAACAATCACGTCGTCAGGCTTGTACGCATCCGCGCCTATCATGTTTTCGGTGCACCCGAGCACGCCGTGGATCTCAAACGGCAGTTCCAGTTCGGCCGCGGCTTTGATGATGCCCATGACAGTGGCAGCTCCGGCTTTGTCGGATTTCATGTCGCTCATTCCCGTACGGGATTTGAGTGTGAGTCCGCCCGAATCGTAGGTCAGGCCTTTGCCGACAAATGCGTATTTTCGCGGCGCGGAACCTGCCTGAGCGCCGGCGGAGCCGGAGGCATCAGTGGAGTTTGAGGCGTCAGACGCGCCCAAAGCGCCAGACGTGCCCGATTTGTCAGCCGATGCAGCCTTTGGCACGTATGCCAGATGTATGAGCCTCGGTTCGTGAGGGCTCGACTGGTTCACGGCCAGAAACGCGTTCATATTTTCGGATTTCAGGTATTCCGGTCCGAAGACTTCGCACGTCACGGTGCTGTAACTCTCCGCGAGTTTTCCGGCGTCAGATGCCATGCTTTCAGGCGTGTAGACCTGAGGCGGTTCGTTGGTTATGTCGCGTGTGTAGTTGACGGCGTCCGCAAGGACAGAACCGTCGGAGAGCCCTTTTGCCACGGCATCTTCCTGCCCGTCCGGCGCGGCGACCAAAACTTCCTCTACAGGGTAAGGCGATTTTTCGCTCTTATATTTGTCGAACCTGTATGCCGAGAGGATGAGACCCTCAGCGAGTGCGCATCCTGTCTGCTCGACGCATCCGCAGGCGGGCTGTGGGAGCCTGACAAATACGCTCTTTACATTGTGGTCTGCCAGCGCTTTCACGGTTTTGGCGGCCGCAAAACGCATCTCGTTATAGTTGTCTTTCGACGGGTCGTCGATTTTTACATAGAGCCTGCGCCTTTCCGGCATGTCTACGACATCCGCCTTGCCAAAACCCGCCAGTGCGAGCGCTTCCGCGTCCTCACGGCAGGCGGCGTTTGACACAGCGGCAGAATTTTCGCCGCTGCCCGCGGCAGAGTTTTCGTCGGTTCCTGCGGCGCCACACTTGCAGTCTGACCCGCAGAACACCACTTCGTAATCGGCATTATCGGCGCTGACAGTTTTTCCCGCCAAATTGATCTTCATACGTGCCCTCTTACCTCTTATCTGTTGAACGCGTTGAATCCCGCGTAAACTGCGGTATCGTCCAAATCTTCGTCGATCCTGAGCAGCTGATTATATTTTGCTACGCGCTCGGTCCTGCCCGGTGCGCCGGTCTTTATCTGGCCGCAGTTCATTGCGACTACGAGATCGGCGATAGTCGTATCCTCGGTCTCGCCCGATCTGTGCGAAACGACGGCGGTGTAGCCGGCTTTATGTGCCATTTTGATGGCCTCCATTGTCTCGGAGACGGAACCGATCTGGTTCAGTTTGATGAGTATCGAGTTAGCGCAGCCGAGTTTGATTCCCTTTGCGAGACGCTTTGTGTTCGTGACAAAGAGGTCGTCGCCGACGAGCTGTATCTTAGAGCCGAGCGTGTCGGTCAGGAGTTTCCAGCCGTCCCAGTCTTCCTCGTCAAGGCCGTCTTCCAGAGAGGCGATAGGGTACTTTTCAGCTAAAGCCGCCCAGTGCTCTACCAGCGAAGCGGATGTGAATGTCTGGCCGCTCTTTGGCTGCCTGTATTCGCCCGGCTTGTCGCCTTTCCACTCGGACGCTGCCGCGTCGATAGCCAGAACAAAGTCTTTTCCCGGCTCGTATCCGGCTTCCTTTATGGCCCGGACGATGTAATCGAGGGTTTCTTCATCGCTCGTAAGGTTCGGAGCATAGCCGCCTTCGTCGCCGACGGATGTCGCGTAGCCTTCTGCTTTGAGTATCTTGCCGAGTTTATGGTATACTTCGGCGCTCATGCGAAGTGCCTCGCGGAAGTCAGGCGCTCCTGCAGGCATTATCATGAATTCCTGTGTGTCGACGGTGTTTCCCGCGTGGGCTCCGCCGTTAAGAATATTCATCATCGGGACAGGGAGCGTGTTACCGGAAAGTCCGCCGATAAAGCGATAGAGCGGGATGTCCAGTGACGCCGCGGCTGCTTTGGCGCAGGCGATGGATACCGCCAGAATGGCGTTTGCGCCGAATTTTGATTTGTCTTCGGTGCCGTCCGCTTCGATCATGGCTCTGTCTATCGCGTAGATGTCCGAAGCGTCCATGCCCAGCAGCAGTTCATCGATCTCGTTGTTCACATATCCGACCGCTTTTTCGACGCCTTTGCCGTCGTAGCGGGCCTTATCGCCGTCCCTGAGTTCGAGGGCCTCGAATTCGCCTGTGGAAGCGCCGCTCGGAGACGCGCCCCTTCCGACTGTGCCGTCGGCAAGATACACTTCGGCCTCGACCGTTGGGTTCCCGCGCGAGTCGAGGATTTCTCTACCCAGTACTTCAGCTATTTCAAGATAAGCCATGTCTGTCCGTCCTTTCATTTTCTGTTTTTTTGGTAATAGTAGGGCGTTCCGGCGTCGTGCGCCGATGCCTCTACCATTATAATTTATTAACCTGCCATTATCAATGCTAAGGATAATGACTGCCTGTACCTGTTTGACGCACTGCCATGTGTTTTATTGACGCATTTTTCCCAAAATGATAAAATATTATAAATTTATTGATAACTCATCATGATGCACTTCATGTCATCATTTGAGGGATGCTTTTTCATCATACTTTCAAGCTTATTGAGGAGGACATGTATGATTTGTCAAAAATGTGGCGCAGAGATGCCTGACAATGTTAAATTCTGCACGGTTTGCGGTGCACCTCTGAGCGGCGTCGACTCTATTCCGGATGCAGATAAGCAGGCAGGATCCGAAGAAATTGAAACGCAGAAAGCTTCGGACACGCAGGAAACACCTAATGCCTCGGGCACACAGGAAACACCTAATGCCTCAGACACACAGGAAACACCTAATGCCTCAGACATGCAGGAAACATCTAATGCCTCGGACACACCGGGCACACAGCCGTCGGGTTTTATGAGTTCGGTTCCACATGCTGAGGAAAATAATTCAGGAAGCTCCAACCATAAAAAGCTTAACATAAAGATGATAGCAGGAATATGCATAGCAGCTGCCGCTGTCATAGTTATCGCTGTACTCGTCGCCGTCAACTCCCATACTATCAAGCTTAATGATTATGTGACGATAACATTCAGCGGCTCCAACGGCTACGGAACCGCTTATTACGAAATAGACGAGGACGCGCTTATTGAAGCCTGCTCGGAAAAAATCAAAGTAGACGACAAAATACTGAAGCAGTATGACCTTGATTCGATTCTTTCGTCCTCCGATCTCGCCAGTGTGATGATAAATTACTGCATATCGGTCGATTCTCTGGAACCATCGTCCAATTTAAAAAATGGTGACAAAGTTACTCTAAAATGGGATTGCGACGATGAAACAGCTAAGTCTATATTCGGAGTAAAATTTAAATACAGCGACATTGAGAAGGAAGTCGCGGATCTTTCTAAGCCCGAGCAGGTCGATCTCTTTGAGGGAGTGAACGTGAAATTCGACGGTGTGTCGGGGGAAGCCAGTGCCAACGTGGAGTTCAGCGAAGAGCATAAAGAGATACCGGGCCTTGACTATTATTTTGATTATCCTGTCCATGACAGCGGAAGCCTCGAGGTAGGTGACAAGGTAATTCTCAAAGTCAAAGCCTATAGCGGTGACCTGCAGGAAGTCTTGGGCGCAGCAGGATATACCGCTGATGTGACCGAGAAAGAGTTCGAAGTAACCGGACTATCTAAGTACGCTGCCGCTGTCTCCGATATCAGCAGCGATACGATCGAAAAACTGAAAGCACAAATGAAAGATGAAGAGACTTCATGGGCGGCGTCCAATTGGCGTAATTACACTTTGAAGAGTTTTACGTACGATGGATGCACACTGCTGGTCAGGAAAAATCCGGGTTCCACTTCCTATAGCTGGGGTTATTCCGCACCTTCAAACAACAGACTGGTCATGTATTTCAAATCCGTGATAACCGCAACCGCCGACGATGGGAGTACACAGGATCTTACCTATGAGAGCGCATATTATTATAATAATTTGGTAATAAACACCGATGGAAATTCCGATATTGATATTTCTAATATTGTGGGTCATACCGGAGATTATCATATTTCCAGTACGATCGAGAAATATACTACATATTACCTGGACGGCTACGCTTCAAGAGATGATGCCTTTAAGAGTTTAGTCACAGCTATCTCCGATGAATGCACATATGAAGACAGTGTTGTATAATATAATAAACGTTAATATCTGAATGGAGAATAAAAATGACAGACTACATCATCGATCAATTCAAAAAACTTGCAGCGATCCCGAGCCCGGCCGGACGCACGGACAAAGCGGCGGAATACGTCGCCGGCGAGCTCCGCTCTATGGGATACGAACCGAAAATCACTAACAAAAGCGGCGTTCTGGCATGCATCGGCGGCACTGGTCATCCGCTCGTCATTTCGGCGCATTACGACATAATCGCAGGCATCGTAACGGGGGTCAAACCGAACGGTCACCTCACCTTCACGAACGTGGGCGGACTCATACCGAGCTCGGTAAACGGCGAAAACTGCATCGTCCTCCCGATGTTCGGCGACAAAACATACAGCGCGACATGCCAGCTCGACAATCCTTCCACACACGTCAACAAAAATCTCCGCGACGTTCTGCCTACACTCGACAATCTTGAGATCGTCCTCGACGAACTTGTCAGCACGCCTGAAGACGTAAAGGCTCTCGGCATCGCTACCGGTGACTTTGTCTGCTTCGATCCGCGCACTGTCGTGACCGACAAAGGCTTCATCAAGAGCCGCCACATCGACGACAAGATGGGCGTAGCGATCCTGCTCGGCCTCGCCAAAGCCGTAAAATCGGGCGAGATCAAACTCGGCCGCAAGGTCACGCTCTTCTTCACATCGTATGAGGAAAACGGCCACGGAGCAGGTTCGTCAGTCCCCGCAGACACCGATGACATGATTGCTCTCGACATGGGCTGCGTCGGCACGGGACAGGCAGGCGTCAGGCTCGCCGGTTCCGAAACGCTCGTTTCGATATGCGTCAAAGACGCGGTCAGCCCGTATGACTTCTCTCTGAACAAAGAGCTCGTTCAGGCGGCAAAGGATTGCGGAGCGGAGTACGCTCTCGACTTCTATCCTAAGTATTCTTCGGACGCGGATGTCGCTATGAAAGCGGGCATCGACGCGCGCCACGCATGTGTCGGCATGGGAGTCTACGCTTCACACTGCTACGAGCGTACGCACGTCAAAGGCGTAGAGAACACATACAAACTCTTTGCGAAGTACATCTCGGAAGAAATGCCCCCTGTTTTTAAACTCTCGAATAATTTCAGTAATAAATAGTCCGCAGTACAGTATGCAATAAAGCGCAGGCAGCGAAAAACCGGTCTCTTTGACGAGACCGGTTTTTATCTTTCCTCCGCGATTTGTTTCGCGATTTTATTGTAGAGGCTTTAAGTCGATTTGCCCGATACTCTCGATACTATAGACGCTTTCAGCCTATTTGCCCGATATGCTTGATCTCAGTTTCCTCGCCGCCATGGACAGAACTGCGAAAATTATCAAAGCCGAACCGAGAATGATGACGATTATCGTGCCTCTGCTGCCGGTGTTCGGGAGAGGCTCGCCCGCGGTGTTCTTTACGATCATCGTATCGTTTGTTCCGTTTTCCGCAGAGGATGTGAAGATGACATCGCTGCTGACGTAAATATTCGCTTTGATTGCATCTGACAAGCCATTATAGTACTCATCTTTTGCGGTTTCGCGGGCGGTGTACATTTCCGTCAAAGCCGCTATCACATCCGTGTCGCTTTCGTACCCGCTCTTCGCGACATATTCACCGTAACCGTCTATTTCGATTTTATTCTTCGTCTCATCGGACAAATTATTGTAGACGTTCTGTTCTGCTGCAGTTCCCGCCGCATATATTGCGGCTATCGCGGCGCGAACATCTGTATCGTCCTCATACCCTGTCTTTGCGACATATTTATCCAAAACGAGCGTGCCGCCCGCATCGGTCCAGGTGACTTTGAAAAATATCTCCTTATCGACGATGACATATCCGTCAGGAGCGGACAATTCGACCAGTTTATACTCGCCTACAGGCAGATTTGTAAACGTGACTCCCGTTTCTCCGTCTGCTATTTCAAAATCATCATAAGGATATGTCGTATTGCCTTCGCTGTCCAATACCGGATACGATTCGTACTGATATTCCGGATAACCGTCTGAACCCGTGCCTGTCACTACTTTACGCAGCAGTTTGAAATGCGCATTGTCGAGGTATTTGAAATCCTCGCTGGTCAGCGACTCCGCATCGTTGGCTTTTTTGATTATGATCGAAGCCTTGCGGATGGTATTTGTCGCGGTCAGGCCCTGGGAGTTCTTTCCGTTTGTCGTCACGACGGTTGAGGAATCCAGAAGGTACGGATATACGGTCTCACCTTCAAATTGATAAATCGTACTGGATTCCACTTCTCCGACTCGATAAGTGTGGCCTTGGTCCAGAGTAATGACAGGATAGTTTCCTTCAGAGTCCGGAGTTCCGCTTGTATCAGTGATTTTGAGCGCAGGCGAAATATAGATAGTGTACTCCCACGTATCCGCTCCCGTATTCGGGTTCGGCAGCGTTATCGTCTGATACAGATGCTCATCTGTGCCTGCGCTTCCCGTTCCCTCGTAGATGTACAGGGTAATAAATGACGGACGGTTCACCGCGGTATCGCCTTCCCAGACTTTATACACTTTCATCGTCGTGTCTGTGAGGATCATGCCTTCCGGATTTGTTAATGTATCTGAACCGGAATCTACTATGCTCAGGCCGGTTTCTCCCGTATCGGGCTCCTCGATAGTGCGCTTTAGGACATCGTATGAAACGGAGGCGTCTGTATTCGTATATAGCCTATAGTTGCCGTCAGTATCTTTGTATATCTGACTTTTTATTGTGTCGTCCAGATTGTTATACGCAGTGTCTTCGGCGGTCTCGCCCGCGGTTTCTATTGTCTGCAGGGCGTCTATGACATCCTGATCAGAGGCATAATCGGTTTTGGCGACATACTCGCCGTCTGAGTTTTTATATATTTTGTTCTTCAGCTCGTCCGATAAGTTCCCGTAAGCAGTATCTCTGGCCGTACTGCCGGCGTTATGTATCGATGTGAGAGTATCATAAGCCTCTTGGTCAGGCCATACGCGGAATTTGACTACATAGGTGACCCCGTCTTCAAGTCTGTAGTAGTCATAGTCGTCGATATCAGCCCATGCGACATCGGTTCCGTCAGGTTTAGTAGACGAACAGACATTCCATGTGACCGCCCCGGTCGTGGAATCATATTTTGCGCGGTTCGCTTCGGGCCAATCGGTGTTGACTTCATCAGTAATGTCAGTCGGGTTATCCGCCGTCCCATAGTTGCCGCCATACTTGTAATAGCGGAAATCCGGCTCGGATAAGACATCGCCTACCTTGGCCTCTGCATTGGTAAGTCCCGTCAATCCGTCTGTTATCGTGACGTTGGTATACATAAGTTCAACGAGTATCTGATTTACGATACTGTCAAAGGCGCCGGTCAGTTCGTCCTTGCTGGTCGCATCAAATGCACGGTCAGCAGGAAGATCGCCTGTATCGGATCCCGTAACAACATAGCGGGTAATACTGTTCATTCGATCCGCGCTGCCGAAGGCTCTTATGCTGTAGAATTCGGCATCGTAGTTGGTAGCGAGCGACCGTGCATTATCTTTTGCGTTGTCGTAACAGCGCGTGATATTGGTATTCACGTCTACCGCATAATAATTTCCATCATTTTCATTCAACTGAGCCCAGTTATAATCATCCAATCCTGTACCATATAAACCGGAAGTTTCGGACATATCAGGCCGGGTATCAGGAATAAATGCATTCGTGCCCGTTGTCTCAAACGTTACCGTGACAGATGTTCCGCCGGTATTTTCCGTCGAATAAGGTTTGATAGTTCGTCCTAACGATACAGCATAACCGTCGTTTACCATAGAGTTCCCCAGTGAGGATGTATGGACCCATCCATCATAACTGGAATCCAGGTAGTAGGTTTGATTGGTATAATAGTCTCCTAAGGTATTACGGAAAGTCGGGTTCCCATCCGAAACAAAGATCACATACGGCTGAGCATCTGACCGTCCTACTTCACTCATCACTTCTGCGGTTTTGGTGAAAGCATCTTCCCAGTTTGTCCCGGTGAATGAGCTCGGTGCGGAAATGCCGCCCGCGGTAGATTCAAAACTAGTCTTGCTGGATGTACATTTACTAGACCCGAATGTCTTTGCCTCTGCTTTATTATTAAAGGTTATCAGCGATACCTGTACGGCATCCGAAGGAATGGTTCCGCCGCTGCTTAGAGTTTTGCCATTTTGCCCCAGGAGCGCATCCCCGGCCGTAATGACCGCCTGTTTTGCTACTGCGAAACGAGTTTCACCGGTAGATACCGTATTTTCAACCATACTATAAGAAGTATCCAGAATAATATAGACATCCGCTTTTACATCTTCCGCAAGCGAAGATGTTTTCCCTGTAACACTCAGCGCAAGTTCGTATGTGCCGTCCCCATTATCCGTCAGAGTTTTGCTCGTGTCAGGTGCACCCAGAGGTTCAGGGCTTGTCAGGCTTCCGCTGCCACTTCCGCTGCTTCCGATGGAAGCCGCACTGTATAAAGCCACTGCGCATGCGTCCGCACTGACTTCGCTGACAGAAGAAGTCCCTGTCGAACTGCCGGCGACAGCGCTGGTGCCGTTCATCTTCAGATAATGATAAGGGGGTGTCTCCTTCGCTGTCCTGTGTATAGATATGTCCCACACTATCTTTGTATAAATCAACGGCTTCCGAAGCAATTCCCGAGTCGACAGAAGGGGAAAGATACGCGGTAGTCCCGCTGCTCAAAGCATTGACGCTCGAAAGACTGCGTGTTAGATCATCTGTTCCGGCTGCCAAAGTCCATTGAAAATCAGCCAGGCCGTCGGTTGTTACACCAGTTGTCGAACCGAATATGACGGTCTGTACCCCGCTGCTGCTCTGAATGGTCACGGGTACCAGAGAACCGTCGTTCTTTACGGCATAATACGAACTGTTATCAGCCGTAACAACCATGTACTTAGTGCCGTTTTCTTCCGTCCATGAACTGGTGGTCCCCGTAGTAAAAGAGCTTACGAAATAAACCACAGCGGCATTTGATGAATCCCCCCGACCGGCTATGGCAGTGTACTCTGAATTTGTTGTCAGGTAGTTATTTGACAGGGTAGTATAGTAGATATGTCCATCCGTATCTCTATGTTGGTCTGTATAATTATCAGTACTTGTTTTGCCTGCATCGTAATAAGCACTGATATAATTACCTCCACCGCTAATTTTCCTTGTATCACCGGAACCCGACAGTTCCCACAGATAGCTGCTCAGATCGTCAGTAGATGAAATACTCGAAGGGAATGTCACCTCGTCATTTGAATATTCAACCCCCAGCAGGCTTCCGTCCTGCTTGACCGCATAATAATTGTCATCTGCAGCCTTTATCACCATTACCTGAGCATCTGTTGACTCCGGCCAGCCATCTGAAACAGGGGCGACTACCGTCCCGACGACAGAGAATCCCGACTGTTCGAAAGAAACTTCCGAAACAGACTCATCATTCAGATCCGAATCTTTGATGTCGAGCAGCTCCGGCTTCTCCTCGCCGTCGTTCTCGGCAAAATGGACAACCATTACTTCCTGATCTTCCGCGACCGTCATCGGCTCATTCAGAGTTACGGTCACATCGACAGGCACGGCAGGTTCTATTTCGTTCCCGTCATATATAATGCTGATATCAAAGAATCTTGCGCTCGGCAGAGTGCCATCGGCTTTTACGGCCTGCGCCGCCTGCTCGAAATAAGTCTGATACGCAGGATCGTCCTGCGTTATCTCGTGCGTCTCAAGCGTGGCGTCTGCCGGTATCTCGGCTTCGGCTCCGTAACTGACCGTCACACTGTATGTGTCGCCCTGCGCAGTCAACGTTCCGCCGTCAGCGTCGAGATAGACACCTTCTTCATTAGTTGCCGACTGATTATCCAGCGTGAGCGCCGGAAGAATAAGAGCGTAAGTGACAATGAAAGTGACCACGCACGAAAGCGACAGGATCACCTTGCGGAGCCTGCGCCATCTCACATGCTCTTTATTAAATTTTCTCAATAATCTCTTTACGCTGTCCATGCTGACCTCAAAATTAGTCCGCGATCGCGGGCTTCCCCGTTGTCAAAGTCATCACATTTATTCTTTTTCTTTTTTTGCTTTTTTAAGTATCACGATACCCGCGGCGATCAAAACCGCTCCCGCTCCCAAAAGTATCGGCACAGGCCACCAGAGCTGTCCCGTGTTAGGCAGTTCAGGTTCATCAGGCGGCGTCACCGGCGGTGTAACAGGCGGATTTGTCGGAGGATCCGAATAAGTCCCCTGCTTAGGGTATGTCGATACCTCATACAGATACGTCCCGTCGTCCTGTTTCAGCGGAATACTTACAAGGAACGGATCCATGAGATTGTATTTGTCCGGTGCGGTCGTCTCCACCACGAGATAGAGCCCCGGATCCACTTCGTCGAATCTGACAACTCCGTCTGAGTCGATCGTCGTGGTGTAAACCGGCTCCACATCCTCATCGAACGCCACATCCCTGAGTTCGGCGGCGAGTCCCGGAGTCAGGTCGACGCCGGTAGTGATGGGAACATCTGTTTTGCCGTCAAAGGCTTCAGTGTACTCGTAAACGTAGTTCACGCCGGATTCTTTGATGTCGGCTACTTTATAGACTGAAAATTCTCCGCCCGGAACAGGCTCGTCGGTTACCGAGTCTCTTACATCGAGGATAAGCGTCCCTTTGCGCGAAAGGTCAGGGACTTCAAGAGCGGCGGAATACATGGCGGTCCCTGCAAAGAACACCGTCAATATCGACAGAAATATTACGCAGCGCGTAAACGCTTTAATCTTTCCTGTCAAGCTTCGCCGCCTCCTTTCTCAGCTTCTTGTTTCGATTATCGCTTTGATTTCTGCGTTGTTCATCGTTTTGCTTATCGCTTTGCTTTTTGTGCGGCCTTGAATATGTGTCGTCAAAATCAAGCATCCGCATCTGCGTCGCGATCCGCTTTTTGTTTATGTAGTACGCCGCCGACGCTCCTATGCGCTTTTGCCGTTTTGTCAGCAAAACGAATACTATGATGATTATCGCTATAAGCACGGCGCTTATGAACGGCGCTATGTATATCGGTTCTATCTGTATCGCGTCAGCTAAGACTTTTGCATCGCCGTTTGCGTTCGGGACGCGGTGTCCGCGCACGAGGAGCCTGTGCGTGTTGATACCGTACGGCGTGCATGTCACAAGCGTGCAGTAGTCTTTTCCTTCGACTATCCGGATGTCTGAAAGGTCCTCAGGCTCTACGGTGCGGATCTGGTCCACTTCGTACGTCAGGGTTTCGTTCAGGATAGTCAGCGTGAATGTATCTCCCTCGACGAGCCGGTCTATGTCTGTGAAAAGCCTTGCCGACGGGAGACCGCGGTGGCCGGAGAGCACGCAATGTGTGCTCTCCCCGCCGACCGGAAGTGACGTTCCCTCCAAATGTCCTATGGAGTCTGTGAGCGTCTTGTCGTCGGTTCCGTGGTAGACGGGGAGCATCACGTTTATCTTCGGTATCGTGATGTAGCCCATTATCCCGGAACCGTCTATATTGAGTTCAGCTTCATACCGCGCTTTTTCATCGCCTTCGAGAGGATGGAAATAACTGTGCGCTGCCGTTAACTCCTGATTGTATCGTTCCGCGCTCTCTATGACCTTTGCGTACTCGGCCTCGTCTATTTCAGAGACTCTCGACGCGTAGTCCATGATCACGCGGGACTGGTGCAGATTGTTCCAGTAGTTGCTGACAGAGGGATAAAGCATCAGGCCGACCCCTGCAACAATCATCGCTATGAGGATCAGCGTGATCCAATGTTTTCGGATCCACTTCATACAGCACTCCGGGATCGCTCACCGGCGGAGTGCCCGCCGGCGGGCTGTTTTACTAATAGTTATGATTATTTATCTGCTTGTTTTCTCTTGCGTACCGCAATGATGATGATCGCCGCTGCGATGAGGGCCGCGCCGGCTGCATAGAGGATCTTCGTGCCGATGCCGCCGGTGCTCGGGAAGTTGAACCCCTTGAGGTTCTGGACGGTGGTGGACAGTTCGATCGTGTTGTCCCATGTGTTCTCAGGGTCATCTTCTGTGCCCGTTGTGCTCGTATTTTCGTCGACTTGTTTGATTTCGAGTTCCACATCGGCTGCGGTGTTGTATCCTGCAGGCGTTACGGTCTCATGGAGGAGGAAGTGTCCGACAGGGAGACCTTTGAAGGAATCGATGATGACATCGTTGCCTTCCGCGTCCTGTACTGTCGCTACGACAACACCTTTCTGGATCGAATTGCCTTCGCTGTCAGTAAGCACATTTCCTTCGCTGTCTGTCGCGTAGACCGGCGTCCTTCCCAGACTTGCATCGCCTTGCTCGTAGTAGATGTTGCCTGCGGAGTCCTGCCACAGGAGTTTCGACGTGAAGACCGTTGCATCGTCCTCGGTGTCTACCCAGACGACTTTGCCGTTTACTTCATCCCACTTGTAGTATTTATTTGTTTCGTCTGTGGTGGTCTGGCCGGAGGCGCCTGTGTACTTCGATCCGTCTGCGGCGGTCTTGTTCTGGAGAACAAAGCTTGCCCCTTCGATGTAGTGAGCCGGATTTGCTCCGTCCGTTTTGGTCACGGTCACTTTGCCGGTGTATGTAGTTGTCGTTGTCGTTTCGGTATCGTGTCCGCCGTCAGGATCGTTGCCGTATGAGAGCCACGCTTCGTTCGGGTTGCCTTCGCTGCCGACTTTTGCGTTTGCGTTCAGCACTGCGCTGTAATTTACATAGATTTCGTCATCGGCAGAGAAGTTTTCAAGGAGTGCATTGTCAAATGCTACCGTAAAGGTCGTTGAGCCTGCTGCAGGTTCAGGGTCAGTCCCCGAATAATTTCCCTGATATGCGACGGTGTAGTTATCAGCGCTGTTGTCAGGTGTTACCCAGCCGTCGATTGCTGTACCTGTAGAATCTGTCGCTGCTCCGTTTACCGGGATCGTTCCTGTCTGGTAGACCGGGTTCCCGCTGTCGTCCGTTCCCGTCTTGCGTTTGAATGTAACGGTCACGGTCGGAACGTACGGGTCATCGGTCGTTCCCGCTCCCGTCTTGACGAGCGTGAGGCCGTTGCTCATAAGGTCTTTATACGTATAGTTGATTGCACCCTGTCCGATGTTGACAGTTCCCGTAAATCCCACGGTATCGCCGATCTGCGCATTTCCGATGTGAGAATGGCCGTCTCCGTCGGTGTAAATGCTGTAATCGCTTCTGTCGGTGTCGTCATCGCCGTTCGTAACTGACGTGATTTCTTTATCAGGTTTCTCTATGGTATTCTTATCGATTACCGTCGCCGTTGTATTTGTCGTGTTTATCGTGACCATCGTGCCCGCTCCGGTGGTGATGTAGTAATATCCGAGCGGCAGGTTCGTGATCTCGAGTCTGTCATTATCACCGTTCGTATCGGTAACGGAAATTTCCATCAGTGAAGGGATAGGATTAGGATCAGTGCTCGAAAAAGTATCAATGTAATTTTTGATGACTCCGCCAAGTGCTTCGTTGAAAGCCGCACTGTCCTTATTAGGCTGATGTGCGGAGTCGACATCCAGCCATGTTGAGTTATCACTGTCGTAATACTTCAGTTTTACGTTTCCGTTTTCAAGTGCAAACTTATAGGTATACGTCAGATCCCCGGTATCAGATGTGTGTGTACCCGTGAAAGTATCAGAAGGAACTGTCGTTGCGCCGTTTACAGGCGAATAACTGGCTGTTCCGTCAGAACTTACGGCTGCGTCAAATACGCGGTAAATTTTGTACGTGAATGTCTGGCCTTTTGCACCTTCGCCTTCCGGAAGGTCGATGATGATCGTACCGGTACCCTCTTTAGGCTGACCGACGATCTCTGTGTCGTCGGTTGAAGTGTAGCCGTCTTCGTAGGCAACGGAAACGGTGTAGTAACCATCATCGCCGGCTGTTGCAGGTGTCGCCAGCTTTTTTGCGTCGCTCGTGTACGTGTTCGCATCTGTCGCTGCAAATGCAGGGACTGCCATGGTCACGATCATTGCGAATATGACCAGCAGAGTCCATACTCTCTTTCGATTCTTTTTCAATTTTCCATCCTCCGTTAATGAAAAATTCAGCGATTGCGCCTTAATGATATGAGTGATAACTGACGTATATTCGCGCTTTTCCCGCGCAGGCGTACGGCTTGTACCGCCTCGACGGCCTCCCTGCAGAATAGGATGCCGATAACATTATTTGCGGCCGGGCATCTTTTCAATTACTCGGTCGATTCATCCACCGGGCCGCGCACAGGTCCCAATTTGTTGAACGGCCAAATGCGGAAGACGATTTTTCCGACGATCTGCTCCTGCGATACGCAGCCTATCGCCGTGTTTCTTGAATCTATCGAAACGCTCCTGTTGTCGCCCATTACGAAGACTTTCCCTTCAGGGACCTGATACGGCAGAGCGATGTTCACCTGTCCGTATGCTTTCGAGTTGAGGTACGGCTCGTTGATGAGTTTATCGTTAACATAAACGTTTCCTTCGCTGTCGATGTCTATCCAGTCACCTTCTCTGCCGATGACTCTTTTGATAAGAATGTTGTTGTTATAGTAAAAGGCGATGATGTCTCCGGTCTTAAAGTCGGAACCTTTTACGGAAACGACGAGGTCGCCGCTGTTCAAGGTCCCGTTCATAGAGCTGCCGTAGATCCTCAGCACCGGCAAAAGCATGACAGCTACGAGGACCGCTATGGCGGCTACGACGACAAGGATGAAAATAGTGCTGCGCAGCGTCCTGTAAAAGCGGTGCTTCGCGACAGCGCTGTCGTATGAGGCTTCTATATCTGATGTTGACGGGAGATTATTATTCTTTATCGCGCCCGATTTGGTTTCTTCCATGCTTATCTTTTTTCTGAATGTTTTTCTGAGGTTTTGCGTCTGATGCTAAGTCTGATGCCCGTTCCGAAAATTCCTCTGCGCTTAGCGGAATGCTTGCCGGAGCGGTTTCCGTGAGCGTTTTTTCGCGGAGCAATCTGTGATCCAGACGCCTTATTTGGCTTTGGTGCGCTGCTCGCGGCCGGGGTTGGCTTTGCTGCGCTGTCGCTGCCCGCGGCCGGGGCTGGCTTTGATGCGCTGTCGCTGCTCGCGGCCGGGGCTGGCTTTGATGCGCCGGCTCGATTTGCAGAAGCGGCAGGCTCCGCCTTTTCCGTCGCGGGCTTGTTCTCCGACTTAGCGGGTTCTACCTTTGCCGTCGCAGACTCTTTCTTCGGCATCGCGGGCTCTGTATTTGCTGCTGGAGGCTGCGGCATTGCCGGCTCTGACTTTGCCGTCGCGGGCTTGTTCTCCGACTTAACGGGTTCTGACTTTGCCGTCGCAGACTCTTTCTTCGGCATCGCGGGCTCTTCCTCCGCGCACACGCGCGTATCCGAATGAAGTTCCGCCTCCAGTTCGGCGACCTTTTCGTTCAGACGGTCGATCTCGCGCCCCTGAGCCAGCATGATCTCGAGCAGTTCGCGCCGGTTCAGCTTTTTCAGATCCTTGATGACCTTTGCGTCGTCGATTTTTGTCGATTTATCTGTCATTCCGTAACTTCTCCGTCGGCGAGGCAGCGTACCACGCAGCGCGTCGCTCCTCCGAGGTTGCAGGTAAAGAGCGTCATATCCCATTTGGCGTTCTCCCTGCTGCTGTTTTTATAATTTTCCAGAGCCCGCGAAACTTCACGGGGCTCAAGAGTTTCCCTGTTCTCCACCACGTAGCGGTATACCGTCCCGTCCGCAGACGTAAAATACACTTCCATCCCGACTCCGGCATACCTGAGCGGCCCGAACATGCTCCAGTAGTTATGTGCGCAGATAACCAGATCGCCTGTTTTTATCGAGCCCGAATACCTGCACGGCGCGGTCCCGAGGTTCGAATAATCCCATTCTCCGATGACGGGCAGCTTCAGATCCAGTTCGGGGACCTCTATGATGCCTATGTAGCGCTTGCCATCTATCGTTATATACGCTTCATCCGTACTCTCGCTCTCGATGGCAGATGAAGAGCCGCCGGCTTTGTCGAGGATGACGTCCTCCAGTTCGCCTAAAACATGAGTGGAAGCCTTCGCCGCCTGAGCGTTTTCGCAAGCATTAAAGCCTATTATGAATGCGCCAAAACACACTGCCGCGATCCCGATGACCACCAGCAGTCTGCCTAAAATTACCTTTTTCTTCTTCGTCATTACTCAGTCGGATAAGCCAAAATACCACATTTCTGCAGTCCCGTCACTCAACCTTTAACTAAGAAACAATAATTTATAATTATTTACTGATATTAATATTAATTCAAAATTGAAATAAATTTTCGTCAACGGTATGATAACGACACAGACTAAATATGTCAATACTTTTCTAGTCCACTTTTTTCTAATTATGACGATATGGGAAGATTAATTTTTGTACACAAACCTGCGTACGTGTTGAAAAATCCGCGTTTGTCGAAACAAAAAAAGCGAACCGCAAAAGGTTCGCCGAATCATGACGCCAAAATCAACATGTATACATCAATGAGATTGAAAAGTTTTCATATTTGCAAACTTTAATTCAATGTATCCCTCTCGTACCAATAATTATAGTACAGAAGCCCGGCCACAACGATGAAGCAGCCCACGATTTCCCAGCTTGTAGGGATTTCTCTGAGGAAAATCATGCCGAGCACGATAGCAAATACGCACTCGCCCGATTCCCAGGCCGAAACGTAGAGCGAATCGACATATCCGAGGCATAGGTTCAGCACCGCGTGAGCGCCGATCTGGCAGACGAGCGTGAGTCCTATCAGCAGCAGATAGTCTTTTGCCGAATATCCGAGAGCCGGCGTCTGCGTGGCGATCATGCCGACCGAGAAGCATATCCAGCACGATAAGAAACATAGGAATACGTACGTCGGTCCCGGTACGTTCTTGCGCGCCTCGTTGCCGAGCAGGAAGTATATCCCCATAAAGACGCCCGCCGCGAATGCGACCATATCGCCCTTAAAGTTTCCTGACGAGAGCTGCCGGTAATCAAGCCCCGCGACCATCACTCCTCCGAGGAGCGCAACGAGTATGCCGACAATAGGTTTCGCCCCGACATGCTGTTTGAATATGAATATCGTCACGAATAGTACGACAAGCGGATGAAGTGCCGCCAAAACGACCGCGCTGCCGATATTCGTCATCTTTACCGCGTTGAACCAGCTGAAGAAGTGCAGGAACAAAAACGCTCCCGACAGGAAGGTGATCAAAAGGTCGCGCTTTGATATCGCTTTAAGGGTGTCTCTGTGCTTCGTCAGGACAGGTATCGCGAAGAACGGCAGCCCCATGGTCAGCCGCCAAAACCCGATCGCCATCGAAGGCGCATCTATGGCTTTGCCGAATATACCCGATGATGAGCCCGCTACGACCGCCAGCACCACTATTATTTTTACGTATTTCGCGAATCCCGATTTTGCGCCGGTTTCGCCGATTTTCTTTGTTTCAGATTCTTTATTCATTGATTTTATGCCCCGAGAAAAAATAATACACCCGCGCGGTGCGATTTGCAAACCTCGGAGGCCGTCTGTATATTCTGTATATAATGTATAACAGCAGATACCCTACGATGCGGTCAAGGGGGATGCGGTCACGCGGATGCGGTCGCAGGTTACGCGGTCACGCGGATGCGGTCGCAGGTTACGCGGTCACGCGGATGCGGCCGCAGGTGATGCGTTCAGAGGTGATGCGGCGACAGATGAAACGATTACGTGTATACGGTCACAGGTCGTGTATCACGACGTTTATCCACTTCTTAGACCGCCATCTCCACGTCATGATGAACGATTTCACCAGTTCCTCCAGTTTCGTCAGAAGGAACGTGAACGGGATCGGCAGGTGCCATACAGTCGCGGCGATGAACGCCATCGGAACGCCGATGAGCCAGACGCAGCAAGTCTCCGATATCGCGGCAAAACGAGTATCTCCCCCGCCGCGCAGTATACCGGTGATGATTATGCCGTTATACAGCCCCAGAGGCTGGGTCAGAGCCAGGAAAATCAACAGCTGGAAGGTGTAGTGCGTACCGAGTTCCGTCAGGTTGAAGACGCCCGCCAGCGGATATGCCATCGCAATCAGTCCGCCGGCCGCAATGAAGCCGACTATCCATCCGATTTTGAGCATGTGGCGCGACAGTTTCCAAGCGCCGTCTTTTTCGCCCTGCCCGAGTTTTTCTCCTATCAAAATGAGCGTGGCGTCGCCGACGCTGAAAGCGCCGAACCAGAGGATGTTTGCGATAGCGTTCGCCGCCTGATACGCCGCGTAATCGGTCGTTCCTATCCTGTTGAAAGCAGCCGCGTACATCGACTGCCCTGCCGCCCAGAGCAGCTCGTTTGCGGTCGTCGGGATAGAATTTTTAACGACACGCGCGCACAGTTCGCGTTTCCAGCCGAAGAAACTCGCAAGCGTACCCCTGAACGTGTTGTGCTTCGAAAACAGGAAAAATCCGTCGATGCTTATCTGTACGATCCTGGACAGCGCCGTCGCCAAAGCCGCTCCATGCACACCAAGTGCCGGTGCCCCGAATTTCCCGAAAATCAGTACATAGTTGAAGAACGTGTTTGTAGAAAACACCGCCACGTTTGATATCATCGGCAGTTTAGTCTTCTGCGTCGCCTTGAAAGCCATCTCGGCAGGCGCCGAAACAGCCAGCGTCAGATACTGTATGCTTATCGTCCGGAGGTAGACGCATGCCTGCGGCAGGACCTCGCTGTCGGTCGTGTAAAACGAAAGTATCTTATCGGTGAAAGCATTTGAGACCGTGAAAAATATTGCGCCTACGCACAGCAGGACGGTCCACGCGAATCCGACTACTTTGCGGATGTTGGCGTAGTCTTTTGTCCCGTTGAATTGAGCCATGAACGTGGCACATCCGCTGGTGAAGCCGAAGAGCAGCATATAATGGATGAAAGTGAGCTGCTGGCCGACTCCTACCGCGGCGAGTTCTTTTTCGCCGAGCATTCCGACCATGAGGGTGTCGATCATGCTGAGGGTAGCGGAAATAACGCCCTGCAGCGCGATTGGCAGGGCGATCCTTGCGATCTTGCGGTTCAGTTCCTTTTTCTCTGAAGGCGTGTATCGATCTTGGTCTTTTGTTTTGATATTGATATCTTTGATATCTTTGTCCGCTGGCGTGAGTGGCATTTACTTGTTCTCTTTTGTCGGCTGTTTGAGCATTATCACGCGCTTGCCCGCTTCCTCGAGCATCTCGAGAGCCATTTTATCAGGATAGCCCTCTTTTACGATGACTTTGTCGATGCCGGCATTTATTATCATCTTTGCGCAGGTGACACACGGCTGGTGGGTGATGTATATGGATGCGCCTTCGACGCTCTGGCCGAGTGTAGCCGCTTGGATTATCGCGTTTTGTTCGGCGTGAACGGCGCGGCAGAGTTCCTGTCTCTCGCCGGAAGGGATGCCGAGTTTTTCTCTGAGGCATCCGCCGAGTTCGGCGCAGTGATCGAGTCCGCGCGGGGCGCCGTTATAGCCCGTGGCGATGACGTGTTTATCCTTTACGATTACGGCTCCGACGTGGCGCCTGAGGCATGTGGAGCGGGTCGCGGTCAGTTCCGCCATCGCCATGAAGTATTCGTCCCAGGAAGTGCGTTCGTTTTTTAGATATGGCATTTTTCTTACCTCTTTCAATAATTTCTCTTTCCAATCTTTTCTGAATCCACAGCATTCTAATCCTACAGAAGGATATCTCTCGAATAATTCAACCATCTCATCTCGCATCCTTGAGAACTCGTTGCTATCAAGCAACTGTTCCATCAGGAGGATAAAACTATATATATGCGAATTATCTGGTACTTGATTAATAACTCTTAGGAGTTTTTTACTCTCTTTGCTGAGATATGGTTTTTGCTCAAAAAGACGATTGTAGATTCTGCTCTCATGTGCGCATAAATTACGAATTATCGTCATGCTTTTCATAGATGATTTTAGCAAATCACCCGGATGATTTGTCATAAATTTATAGTAACTTGCTACCGAGTCCTGAAGTTCTCTATCTGAAATAGAATAAAGTATGGAAATATTGGAAAAAGAAAATAGATCAACAGCGGCCCAAATAGGCAATTGCTCCTTAATATCTTGATAATGTTTTAAATACGCCTCATGGT
>JBMNVD010000014.1:0-40490 GCA_050946615.1 Eubacterium sp. | reverse complement strand
TAAACGCCTACCGTGGCTTTCATCACCGCGGCGTCGCTCCTCGCTGAGGAGCGTGGGTTGAAATTGAGCGATATGATCTCCGGATCTGCAGATCGCAAGGTCGCTCCTCGCTGAGGAGCGTGGGTTGAAATCGCATGTACGAGTATCACGACAGGATGTACGGGCGGTCGCTCCTCGCTGAGGAGCGTGGGTTGAAATTTGAAAGTCGTGCACAGAGGCGGTTTAGGGGATTGTCGCTCCTCGCTGAGGAGCGTGGGTTGAAATATTACTGAAGGCGAAATAGACGCACTATCAATCAGTCGCTCCTCGCAGAGGAGCGTGGATTGAAATCACACCTCGAACGCTCTCTCAGCCGCGAAGTGCCAAGGCAGGATCACAATTTTTCATTATTTCCCATTCGCCTATCTTTTTGGAGATTCCTGATGCCGTGTTGATGCGATTTGATGATGGAAAACTGCATGAGTGTAGATATGAAGAAACAGATAGTTATCAGGTAACGAAAATGTTTATAGAGAACAATGATTTTTTGCTTGGACATCTTCTTGATGATTAAAGCCATGTTGTCAAATTGCTTTTTGAATGCCGATAGGATTAGTGTTGTAATAATTTTGGCTTAGAAATAGGAACGTAAGATGTAGGATTTCATTTGTATATCACCTTTCAAAGAACTGAAGATGGGCACCAAAAGCATATATGACTATGTAAAAGAGGGATATTCTGTTTCAAATCAGGTAATTGAATATTTAAAAACAACAAAACCTTTCTATATGAGCCCGGGAATATATGATCATCCGTTTAGACCCGGGGTAGAACTTTTGGGACCATACACTTATACGGATGGCAAATATTAATGGGATCGAGATATGTGGAAATACATAGTGAAATATCATGTGACTGTTCCACAGGAGTTTATCGAGCATGTATTATCCGATGAAGGAGTAAAATTTCTCGAATTGTTTGCTAAAGAAGCGGATCCGTGGTCTGAAGTAATAAAGAAATGGAAAAATAAAGAAGGTATTCTTTGTTTTCTCCCTGATGACGCCGGCGACATAGAACTTGAGAATTTTTGAATGAGTACTGCGAAGGAGATGAATTGTTTATGGGATAAGGTATCATGCTGACTTGTCCTTGGTGCGGTAAAAGAACAGATATAAGTTTTGGACACGGGCGAGGCGAAGTCAGAATGATTTTGGAGGAAGATGTCAATAAAGGACTTTGCGGGAAAAAATATAAACAGCTGCTGTCAAAATATCCATTTCCGGAAGGGACTTTCGGGAATGAAGTTGTTTTATGTCATTGCAAAAAATGTGGGAATTGGCGTGTAGGCTGGGATTTAAATTTTTATCGGAAGGACTTCGAAATAAAGGGTGATCGTATTTTTGAATTTGCACGGAAAAGGAAAGTAATACCTGCAGATCCCAATTTAATGGAAAGCGGAAATAGATGTAGAGCGCGACAGTGAAAAATACTTATGGGATTAACTTTGTTCATTTCTCATTTTATTTTACTATAGAAACTGATTCTTATTGATCTTTTAGAACGTAAATTGCAGCAACAAGCAGGGACGTCGTTGAGACGTCCCTGCTTGTTGCTATGCGGCCTCGAAATCAGAGTCCGCGCTCCGTTGAGCGGGGATCTGCGCGGGATTCGCACTTTGCCGAACGGGGATTTGCGCGGAATACATGCTTTGTTGAATGGGGATTAGCGCGGGATTAACGCTTTTTCAAATGGGGATTTGCGCATAATTTCCACTTTACTGAACGGGGATTTGCGTTATAATGCTATTTAGGAGATGACGAAAATATGTCTAATAAAATTTTTAACAGAAAAATATATAACGAAATACTTGAGTGGAAAGAAAAACGCAGTGACAAATATGCACTATTGTTAAGAGGAGCAAGACGTGTCGGAAAATCAACTGTAGTGGAAGAATTTGCAAAGCGGAATTTTAAATCATACATTTTGATTGACTTTGCTCATACAAGCAGGGAGATCATAGGATTGTTTGATGATACATATGATTTGGACTTTTTCTTTCTCCAATTACAACAGCTTACAGGCACCAGATTATATGAAAACGAGTCTGTGATTATTTTTGATGAGGTTCAATTACTGCCAAAGGCCAGACAGGCAGTAAAATATCTTGTGGCGGATGGAAGATACAAGTACATTGAGACGGGTTCCCTATTATCTATAAAAAAGAACACGAAGGATATTTTGATCCCCAGCGAAGAATATAAATTGAACATGTATCCTATGGACTTCGAAGAGTTCCTGTGGGCAGTCGGCGATGAGGTAACAGCTGAAACGATCAAGACACTCTTAAAAAACAAAAAACCGGCCGGAAATGCCATGCACAGAAATCTGATGCGTATTTTCAGATTATATATGCTTGTCGGAGGAATGCCACAAGCTGTTGAAACGTATTTAGAGCAGAATAACCTTCAGGCAGTCGATGAAACAAAGAGGGAAATCGTTGATTTGTATGAAGAGGACTTTACAAAAATAGATTATTCCGGATCAGCAGGATATATATACGATTCGATTCCGGCCAGCCTTTCCGGTAACGCATCCAGATATGTATTCTCAAACGCAAGAGGAAGTATCCGCTCTGAACAGGTAAGCAAATTGATACCTGATTTGTTGAGCTCTTATACTGTCAATATTGCATATCACGCGAATGATCCCGGCGCCGGCATGGCACTTGAAAAGGATCCCGGACGATATAAGCTGTTCACATCTGATACAGGTCTGTTTATTACGCTGGCATTTAAGGATAAAAGATACACCGAAAATGTGATTTATGATAAACTCCTTTCCGATAAACTTGCTGCCAATCTGGGATATGTGTATGAAAATATCGTTGCACAGATGCTGATCGCAAAAGGGAATAATTTGTTCTATTACACGATGAAAAGCGAAACATCAAATCATATATATGAGGTGGATTTTATAATTCCTTCAGGAGACAAAATCAGTCCTATCGAAGTGAAGTCCGGGAATTACCGAGTGCATAAATCGCTCGATGTTTTTTGTGATAAATTCAGCGATCGTATTAAAGATAAATACGTTATTCATACAAAGGATTATAAATGGGCTAATGGGATTCATTATCTTCCGGTATATATGGTGCCATTTTTATGAAATACCGACAGATCCGCACCTATTCCCGATAATCATCCCTGACAAAAGGCGGTTCTATCGCGGTGTCCACTAAAAGTCCGTACTTTTTCGGATGCCGGTAGGCGTTGCCCTGCACTTCGGTTTGCCGATAACTGCGGAGCCGGTCCAGATCCAGTTCGCCTATATAGACGCCTTCGGCGCCGCCTGCCCTGAAAATACAGGTGTCTCTTGAATCGTCGGAATCCGGCAGATACGCCACGCCGTCAAAGACCGTGGAAATACCGTTGCAGTCCGGGACCGTATCAGGATAATTACAAGTGGCGATAGCGAGCATATTTTCGAAGGCTCGTGCCCGCAGCTGGGACAGGCGGTTTATCTCCATCGGGCAGGCGTTTGGCACGAGTATCAGCTCCGCACCTTTGAGCATGATGATGCGGGCACTTTCCGGAAATTCCCTGTCAAAACAGATCATCGCGCCGACTTTTACATCCCCGCGGGCCGTATCCAGTGTGGTGACATAAAAATCGTCCCCGGGCGTAAGATTTCTTTCAACGTCAAAGTCGCAGGTATGAACTTTCGCATAAGTGAACTGTTTGCGGCCGGACCTATCAAAGAGTATCAGCGAATTCCGAGGGTCGCCCTCGTACTTTTCAAGCAGCGTTATGGCTATTGCCATGTCGAGCTGCTTTGCCAGATCCCGAAAAGCGTGAACAAAACCGCTGTCGCCCGAGACAGCCTCTGATTTCCATTCCTCGACAGGGCGATCATATATATCGTATCCGATGCTCCACATTTCCGGGAACAAAGCGATATCGGCGCCTTTTTGTTTTGCCGCCCTGCAGGCCTCCATCCCTTTTCGGAGATTTTCTTCTATAGTCTTACACGGCTTGATCTGCAGCAGTGCTATTTTCAATACGTTCATTGTATTTCCTGTTTTCCTCCCGCAAATGGCAGCCCGAAAGCCCGAAGATAATGCCTTCATTTGCTGAAATCAGCGCATTTGCGTATCCGCGCTGACGAAAGCCCCTATATCCTGTGTTTATCTCCCCATTCGCACATCTGATCTAAGATGGGCATGAGAGACTTGCCGCGCTCCGTGAGAGAATATTCCACTTTTGGCGGGATCTGCGGATATTCCTCCCGGTGCACCAGCTGATCATTTTCCAGTTCTTTTAATGTTGAGCTGAGCGTCTTGAAAGAGATGCCGCTGATATAGCGTTTCATCTCATTGAACCGGACGACGCCGAATTCCATCAGCGTGTAAAGTATCGTCATCTTATATTTCCCGTTTATCAAAGACAGCGTGTAACTGAATCCTGTTGTTTCCAGTTTTTCGTCTGCGATGCGTCTTTTATCCATACACTTACCTCAAAGATAGTACATTACCTTAATGTGCGTACTTGCTATTACTCTAGCAAAAATATATTATAAGCACAGAGAGATGTCAATCATGTGTTTTAGCTGAAAGAGCCGCAATTATTTCACATTTGGTCTGCTGCCAGAAAACGCGCGGCAAGCATCAAAAGCATGTAGTGCGGATCCTGCCGCAGCAGAGGGATAAAAGAATGAGAGGTGTTAGACAATGACAAAGGATTTTGGAGTAAAACCGTATCTGTTTCCGATGCCGACGTATATGATCGGCACGTACAATGAGGATGATTCGGTCGATGTCATGATGATGGCGTGGGGCGGGATCTGCGCCGAAGACATGGTCGCATTGAACCTCGAAGAAAGTCATAAGACGGTTGCAAACATCAAAGCATGGAAAGCGTTCACGCTGGCGATCCCGGGAACGGATACGCTGAAAGAATCTGACTTTTTCGGCATCGCCACGGGCAATAAGATGGCCGATAAGTTTCAGAGGAGCGGACTCCATGCCGTGAAAAGCAGCCGTGTTGACGCGCCTGTCATTACAGAATATCCGGTTACGCTTGAATGTGAAGCCGTCGAATTTCAGGATCAGCCTTATGGCCTCCGCATCCTCGGAAAGATCGTGAATGTGATAGCGGATGAAAAAGTCCTCGATGAAAAGTGCAAAATCGATGCCGGAAAAATCAACGCATTTGCCTTTGATCAGATGCAGAACGGTTATTACGCGATTGGAGAAAAAGTCGGACAGGCTTGGCACAGCGGTGCAGAATTTATGAAGGAGAAGTCGGAATGAGCAGGAAAATCGTGATACTGAACGGAAGCCCACGCAAAAAGGGAAATACTTCGAGTCTGACGGCGTCGTTTGCCGAGGGCGCGAGAAGCGCAGGAAATGAAGTTACGGAGTTCTTTTTGAATGATATGGATATCCACGGATGCCGGGGATGTTTTGGCGGACACAGCAGCAAAGAGTGCCCGTGCGTGCAGAAAGACGATATGGCTGTCATCTATCCGAAGGTGAAAGAGGCGGACGTGATCGTTCTGGCCTCGCCGCTCTATTACTGGACGATAAGCGGGCAGCTGAAAACCGTTATCGACCGGCTGTTCGCCTTAGAGGAAGGCGACGGGCAGAAACTTCGCGGAAACGGAAAGGCCGGCGTTCTGCTCATGGCGGCCGAAGGAAACGGTTTTGAGGACAGCCTGAATTATTTCGATCATCTGATGGAGCATCTGCAGTGGAAGAATCTCGGGTCGGTGCTCGCGGGCGGAAACCTCGCTGTCGGAGACATCGCGGGAAAGCCTGAACTGCAGAAGGCGCATGATCTCGGGAATTCGATACGATAGTGGATGAGCGGCCGTAAATAAATTGCGGGTTTCCAACTCGATCGGCACTCGCTCGAATTTGATAATTATTTTTACGGAAAAAGAGTTAAGGCTTCTCCTCAGTGGGAAGCCTTTTTCTTGTCTGTCATTTTGCCGAGCATTTTTACTTATTTATTACGAAGTCACATTTTTCATGTCTGTTATTATGCAGACCTATACTTACCTTTTGGTACCTATGGCACATAATAGTGCGTACTTACATTGCGGCGGCAAACAGTATAAATTGTAACTATAAGCTGAAAGAAAACGTATTGCACGTCAAGCGCGATGCGTTTTGCCGTATGAGAATGCGAGGTGACGATCATGAAAAAAGTACTTATGGCTCTGACCAATGTAGATCACTACGAGGGACATGATGAAAGAAAAACAGGTGTATGGCTGGAAGAGGCAGCCACTTTTTATGATGTCCTCACGAAGGCAGGTTTTGATGTTACATTTGCGAGCGCAAACGGCGGGAAAATACCTGTCGACCCGGCCAGCGCGGAGGCAGATGATAGGACAATGGCTGCCGCATCGTCCGCGGGGTTCAGGGAAGGTATGGAACATTCCGCCAGATTTGCCGATTTGAGGCCGGAGGATTACAGTGCCGTTTATTTCTGCGGCGGCCATGGCGCGATGTGGGATTTCCCGGACAACACAGTTCTGCAGCATCTGGCGGAGAAGATCTATGGCAGCGGAGGATATATCGCAAGCGTGTGCCACGGGGAAGCCGGCCTGGTACATCTGAAAGATGAGAACGGGGAGCCGCTGGTAAAGGGTAAGAAAGTAAACGGATTCACCAATGAAGAGGAAAGGCTGAACGGGACAGACAAACTCGTGCCGCTTTCACCTGAAGACGAGCTGAAAAAGGACGGCGCTGATTTTGTCAAAGGCGAGCCGTATACGGAATTTGCCGTCGCAGATCAGCGGTTCATCACCGGACAGAACCCGATGTCGATACATAAGGTTTCCGTCATGCTTGCGGATGCGCTAAAAAAGAATTTTGAATGATTTAGGATGATGCGGCAGGCGCGTTTTGTTTATCGCGGAGCCCGGGGGCGGGAACGATAGACGGAGATAAAGTTCCAAAGCGGCGAAAAGCGAAAATATATTATATTACCGGACTCCAAATAATTTTCTGGGGTTTTTCTTCCGGAAATGTTAATATTATCTTATAGACAGCAAAAGAGGCATTGCATATTCAGGCATGACGGAGTGAGAAAGGAGATCAGAGATGAAAGATTTTCTTACACTGGCAAAGGAAAGATTTTCTGTAAGGAAATATCAGTATAAGGCCATTGAACCCGAGAAGATGGAAAAAATCCTGGAGGCGGCAAAAGTCGCTCCGACGGCGGCAAATCTGCAGCCCGTGCGTATCTATGTCCTGCAGAGTGAGGATGCCTTGAAAAAGATACGCGAGTTAACGCCGTGTGCGTTCAATGCTCCGGTGGTTTTGATGATCACGTATAGTGAATCGGAGCAGTGGAAAAACAAGCTTGAGGAAGGGATAGCATCAGGTCAGGAGGATGCGAGCATCGTCGCGACGCATATCATGATGGAAGCGTGGGACTTGGGGATAGGTTCATGCTGGGTCAATGCATTCCCAAACAGCAAAGCGGCGGAAGCGTTTGATGTCCCCGCGGATGAAAAGGTCGTTCTTCTGATGCCCCTCGGATATGCTGACAAAACGGCCGAACCGTCTCCTATGCACGAAAAATATCGCCCTGCGTCTGAGGTGGTGAAGGTACTTTGAAGAAGGAATCGATGTTCCATTGTCCCGTCGAGGCGACATTGAGCCTCATCGGCGGCAAATACAAACCGATAATCCTTTATCATCTGATCGGTCACACGCTCCGATTTTCGGAACTCCAGCGTATCATACCGCAGGCTACTCAGAAGATGCTGACTCAGCAGTTGAGGGAACTGGAAGCAGATGGTCTGGTCCACAGAGAAGTTTTCCCTGTAGTCCCGCCAAAGACGGAGTATTCGCTGACGGAGTACGGTGCTTCGCTGGAACCTGTGCTTAAGGCTATGTGCGACTGGGGAAACGAACATCTCGCAGATCAGATCATTCCATAGATTTCAATAGATTCCCACAGAACATTTTTCATAGAAAAAAAAATAATTCCGCCTGCGCTTTTAGCGCAGGCGAATGATTATCCGATAGATATCTGATGCGGCATCGGAGCTGCTTGCGTTCTGTGTGCCTGCGGGCCATCGATAGTCCCGCTTCTGCGGCATCGACGCTGCTAGCGCTCCGCGCGTCTGCGGGCCATCAACAGTCCCGCCTCTGCCGCAGCGAGCATCAGAATGATCCAGAGAACGGCGCTGCTGTTGTCACCCGTCCCAGGCGAATTAGAGCCGGCTGAGTCAGGTTTCGAGCCAGAGTTTGTATCCTGTCCCGAGTCAGGCTCTGATGTGGCTCCTGTCGCTGCTATCTCGGCTTTTTCGACATACCCGCACTTGGAGCAGACGCGCTGCTTTTCGCCTTTTTCTGTCGCTGTAGGCTGTTTTGTTATTTCCCATTCACCAAAGGTACACTCTTCGGTTTCGCTGTACCCGCAGACGGTGCATTCATGCGTGTGGCTGCCGGTATGGACCCATGCCCCGAATGTATGCGGCTCAAATTTGGCATATAGTGTGATGTCCGCCGTCACCGGAGTATCAAAATCGTACTCGCTGCCGTCCGTGAACGCCGGATCCGTGTACCAGCCTAAGAAATGATTTCCGTCCTTCGTCGGGTCTGCAGGTTTTGACGCTTTTTCTCCGAGATCAACTGTCTGTGCTGCGATCGCGGTCCCGCCGTCAGTGTCGAAGGTGATGTTCGCCACCGACAGGGTAAGGGTGACATCCATCTTGTCGAGGCTGGAATTATTCGTGTCGTAGTTATATGTTATCTTGGCATCGCTTGTGACAGGGATGTCAAAATACGCTTTTCCGTCGCTGTAGGTCCCGCCTGTCACGGTAACATCAGAGACCCTGCTCAAATCCAGTCCGAGGTCGTCGGCAAGGTCCACGACCATTTTTCCGTCGATATATGCAGCTTGGACTGCTCTTGACTGGAGATGGAAATTCGTAGCCATCAAATTATTTATAAGGGACTGGTTATTGGACAGGTCCAGGCTTACCAGCTGGTTTTGATAGCAATTCAATTCTGTAAGATTGGTGTTATTGCTCACGTCCAGCGCAGTAAGCAGATTTTCATTGCAGCTTAATGCTGTAAGATTGGTGTTATTGCTCACGTCCAAACTTGCAATTTTATTTTGACCGCAGATAAGGCTCTCAAGATTGGTATTCAGGTGTGTGTCCACGCTTGTAAGCTGGTTATTGGCACAATTTAATATTGTAAGGACAAGGTTATTTTCCACGTTCAGGCTTTGGAGCGAATTATTGAAGCAAAGAAGCGAATCAAGGTTTGGGGACTGGCTCACGTCAAGATTCGTAAACTGATTGTAATGGCACCACAACATCTCAAGGGAGCTGCATTGGCTCACGTCCAGGGTCGCAAGCTGATTGTGGTGGCAAAACAAGTCAATAAGGGCAGGCTTTTCGCCCAGGGTCAGGCTCGTAAGCTGATTTTCATAACACCACAATTTATCAAGAGCCGGGCACTGGCTCACGTCCAGGCTCGTAAGCTGATTATAATCGCAAAGCAAGCTAGTGAGGACAGGCTTTTCACCCAGGGTCAGGCTCGTAAGCTGGCTGTTAGAACGGCAGTATATTTCTGTGAGATTAGGACACAGGCTCAGGTCCAGGCCCGTAAGCTGAGTGCCATTGCAATGCAGATTCGTGAGCTTGGTATTATGGCTCAGGTCCAGGCTCGTTAATGCAGAGTAGTTGCAGGATAAAGTTTCCAACTCGGTATTATGGCTCAGGTCCAGGCTCGTGAGCGGAACGCTTTCGAAGTACAACGACGTGAGCTGGGTATTTTGGCTCAGGTCCAGGCTCGTGAGTTCAGTGTAGTTGCATTTCAAAGAGGTGAGCTGAGTATTTTTGCTCAGGTCCAGATTCGTGAGTCCGGTGCTGCTGCAGTTCACAAGCGTGAGCTGGGTATTTTTGCTCAGGTCCAGGCTCGTGAGTCCGGTGCTGTTGCAGCTTATAGACTTGAGCTTGGTATTTTTGCTTAAGTCCACGCTGGTAAGCTGTTTATCTTCGCTGCAGTTCAGCGTTTCGAGATTAGTGAAATACTCGATCCCTTTCAAATTGGCAATTCTCTTTCCGGTAATTCCAATATATGTTACATTTGCAATTTCATCAGCGGAGAGGTACCCATTGCCGTCTGCATCGATATTAATATTTCCTTCGACATAGGAACGGAAATTTGCATCCGGGAAATTCGTTTCGTTGATCTCGATGTCCTCCGCATATACTTTTTCAGTAAAGCCGGGCGATGCGATGACCGCTGCCATCATCAGCAGAGCGAGCGCAAGCGCACACACCTTCAGTCCAATTCTTTTCGTTCTCACCGTTTTGCTCCTTTCACCTGCCAAATATGATCCGACTGCTTTTGGAGGCCGGCCGACTTATAACAGATTTTTACTGCCCGCCGACTATCGCTAAAGTAGGATAAATTATATCGTAATAATTCTATCATATATCATTTGGGAAATGGTAATTACTTTGGAAAGAAAGACAATCAGCGAGAAAATGGCACTTACTTGTGAATGAAGGGATATGCTCGAATTTCCTTGCGGGAGGGTACCAAAGCATCGCTTAAGCGAGTATAATTCTTTTGATAATAGGCATAGACGCGGGTTTTCCGAACAGAAAGGTGTTCGATATTGGCGCGGATTTGAAACTTGTTTTGCCGTCGGCGGCCCGGGCGGATGAGATAAAGGATTTTCGCCGCGAATTTATATAGAGCAAAAGCAGCACGGACGGTCAGGGCCCTTTACAACGCATAGAAGATCCGCTCGAATGGACCGCATGGTCACGCGCGCAGGAAAAGCGCGAAACACGTTCGCCGGACCTTGTGCCTGCAACACAGTTCCTTTTTGTAAATGAGGAATCGCATCATTTGATCGGAATGGTACAGGTGCGGCATGAACTCAACGATTTTCTCGCAGAATACGGCGGCCATATCGGGTACAGCATACGCCCGCGCGAACGGCGAAAGGGATACAGAACGGCTCAACTCAGGGCGGCACTGCCATTCTGCCGGTCTATCGGTCTTGACGATATCCTGATAACTTGTCTCAGAGATAACACAGGCAGCGAGAGGATGATCCGCGCATGCGGCGGGGTTTATGAATCGACCGTGACACTGCATGACAAAAAACAGGGAGACCTGTTCCTGAAACGGTTCTGGATACGCCAGCCGGACCAGCTCCCCACATTTCTGCGGCTGCCGGAATGGACCATTTCCATGCGCACGCAGGAGTAAACCATTTTCATGCGCCTCCCGACGTTTGGATATACAATATAATAAATAAATATATACACACAGCAGTCAGGCGTTATATAAAATGACGTTCGGCTGCTGGTTTTGTTTTTTGATGCGGAAAATCATGCGCCAAAAGAGAATTGCAAAGCACGATAGATGAGAATTTCTTTGAAATTTCACCGATATCAGAAAAATAACGGGAAAAAACTTTTCAAAATGCGTCAAGATTTAAGTTGACCGGAATGGCGAAATAATATTAAAATTGAATTGTCAAATAAAGTTTGCTGCCGATGCATATTATGCATTTTGGCTGTTCATCAATTACTGGCCTTTCAGGCCTATCAAGAAAGCGAGAAAAACTATAGTAATTAATAAAATCAAGAAGATTGCCGAAAGACGAAGCACGGGAGTGCTTCGCGCAGTAATTGCGTTTTTGCTTTGCCTGATGCTTTTTCCGATGGCCTCTTTGGCGTCAGACTCAGGTTCCGTGAAAGACGAGGTGACCGGCATCACCGTTTCTAAAACAGCAGGAGCGCTTTCCGGCAATCTGGAAACGGAGGTCACTCTTTCTTTCCCCGGAAAGGAAGATCATCTTGGATCTGATATCGTCTTTGTCCTCGATAAATCCGGCGCATCCGACTGGAACGGAATTTTTGCCAAAGCGAAGGAATTCCTCGACTATGTGAGAGAACAGGCCGTTGCACACGGATTGGAAGTGAAAATAGGCGTCGTCCTGTTCAACTATAAAGCGAATATCGAACTGCCGCTTTCCGATATCACCACATCGTACGACGACATCGTCGATGCGCTCGGGTCAAGCAAACAGCACGGGACGAATATGCACGCCGGTCTTTTGGCAGGGAAGGCGCTGCTCGACGCGGATACGGAAGTTTCAGCATCGCGCAAGCATCTGGTCCTTATATCAGACGGTGCGACATACCTGTACAGCAAAGATGACGATTATACGACGTGCTGCAGCCGTTCGTTCGGCGACCCGAAATTGCAGACAAATCCGGCGACCGGGCTGCCGTTCGGCGGGATCGACAGAGAAGGCGGTATATGGGAATTTTTGAACCGCGACGGAAATGTAACTTACGCCTCAGACGGGTCTGAGGGAACGGCGTTTCAGTATGCGCTATCCGATCCGGTCAAACTCGGCGAATATCTCGACCTCAAGCGTCAGCATGGCGCCGGAACTTTTGACGAGTATGATTTTGCCTATGGCTACGATAACGGGCAGACAATACCTTACTTAAACCGCACGGCTCTGATACCGATATCAAATACCGCAGTCACGAACATCGATAAGGCGTTCGTTTCCTGCGATGATGTGTTCCAGGAGATCGCAGCCGAAGGGTACAACACATACGTGTATTACGAGGATGTCGCGGATTTCGACGGCTCGAATTTCCTGCGGTATCTCGTCAGGAACACGAACGATTATCAACTGGACACGGATTTTGCCGAACTTGAGAATGCAGTAGTCAACTTGATTTCTGCCGGCTCAACGGTCGATGACATAATAGGCAGTGATTTTGATTTTGTAGATGACACTTCAAAAATCTCGCTGAAAGTCGGAGACGAGACGCTGCATGCGAAAAAACTGAGCGAAACGGAGTACGGATTCGGCACGCCGACAGATGGCGTATATCCGTTCGTATTGACATATACGGAAGGCGGCAGTGAGTCGCTTCATCTGGACATAAACAAAACTGTACTGGCTTCGGCACCGCTGACCTTGACATACTGCGAAAAATTAGTGAACGTTCCGGCGGAGCCCGGGACATACAGGTTCGATACGAACGAGAGCGCTGTTTTGAATTGCGTTGATTCAATGGGGAACTTAGCGGGAACTATCGCATTCCCTGTACCGCAGGTGGTCTATACGCTGTCCGAAAATGTAAGCGGCGGAACAGGCGAAGGCGGCGGAGCCGGAAACGGCAGCGGAAACGAGGACGGCGGAGCAAACGAAGGAGACAATTCAGAGGACGGCACAACGGAAACGAGCCCCGGTGCTCCGGAAACCGGAGACGGACAGACTGCGCTTTGGCTTGCGGCCTTGATGGCGTCGGCTGCGGCTTTGGCGTGTGCCGCGGCTGCCCGTAAAAAGACTTACTGATTTTATCATATAGTAAGCAATTGAAAGGGGGAGAAAATGGATCCGCTATTACATTCAAGGCATTTCAGACGCGTCATGACCGTTTTGATTGTAGCTGCTGTCATTGCAGCCTCCGGAATCAGACTGTCACCGTTCTCTGAATCAGAGCAGGGCATTTCTCAGGCCTTGAGTACTTTTCTCCTGCAGCAGGACACTTATCTGATGCATGACGGAGATACATTGAACAGGACTGTTATCGTCCCGGAAGGAACATATCTGGTCGTCAAATCAGATCAGTTGAACATTAACGCAAATGTCAAGGTGAGCGGCAGCGGAGGATTTGTCGTTGAGAACGGCGCTGTGCTTGTATTGGAAAACGTGAATTTCTCAAGCACCGATGAAGATCGTTCGACGCCGGTTTTTTATGTTTACGGCGACATGGTAATGAACGACGGCACGATCGGAAATTTCTCCTGTTTATCTGCGGGTTCTGACTCCGATTACGGCAAAGGCGGAGCTGCGGCGATATGCGTCGTCGACGGCACTTTTACCATGAACGGCGGCGCGATATTCAACAACAGCAACATTACAACAAAGGAGGCCGCTTTTGGCGGCGCGCTGCGCGCGGAAGGCGAGAATGCCGCAGTCATCATAAATGACGGTAAGATAAGCGGGAACGAAGTATTATCTTCCGCAGTCGTCACGGACTCTTCGACGGTAGGCGCAAACGCTCTCGGCGGAGCCATTGCAGTCACAGAAGGTGCTTCTTTGACGATCCGGGGAGGCGAGATCTCGGATAATACGGCAGGCTCCCATGAAGCAAATGCAGATGGCGCTGACAATTCTATCTGCTCCGGGAACGGCGGCGGTATCGCGGTCTATTCTTCCTCAAGTGATGCTATCAGCTCAATTTACCTAGACGGCGGCAGCATATTGAACAACAAAGCATACAGGACCGGAGGCGATAAAGGGACCGCTTGGGATAGCGACCAGACATACGGCGGCGGGATCTTCAGCAATTCCTATACGAGAGCCGTACTGAACTCGGGCAGGATAGCCGGAAATGTATCTGACGACAAGGGTGGCGGTCTGTTCCTGGACTGCGACAGATCTTACGGCGGCGCTTCATTCCAAAACACGCTGGTGACGGGGAATGAGGCGGAGGTCGTAGGCGGCGGTCTCTGGTTCTGTCCTGATGGTGAAGCTGATATGTTCAGCGAGGCGAAATCCGACGGCATTGCCATCTTCGGGAACACGACAGCCAGAAGAGGTACTGACGGAGCCGGGGATGACATATATGTTTCACCGAGAAGCGGAGATACAGGTGTCTTTCTGACGGAGTCCATGCCGGGCGGCGGCAGCAATGTATGGTATCAGGATGGAGGCGCAGGAAGTTCAAGGACGACCGACAGCAGCACTCGTTATACATCTTCCGAAACAGTGGCGTCTGCTGTTTTGCTGCAGGCAAGCGCGGTCACCAATAAACCTTCGGAGCAGGCCATCGACAGCGCGGCAAAATCCGCGACGGTCGTCATCACGGGAAATTCCGCCACTTATGGAGGCGGAGTCGGAAGCAACCACTACCTGATCTTCGGCACTCCGACGGAAGAGGAAGAGGAGGAGCACGATGTGCCGTCTGTAACTCCCGAGCCTGAAAAGATATCGATAAATGTGAACAAGGTCTGGGTCGGCGACGCCGGGACGGAAGCGACGGTGCATCTTTTGGCGAACGGCGAGGAAGCGGCGAGTGCTGTCCTGAATGCAGACAACGACTGGACGTATACTTTTACTGGCATCGATAAGACAGACAGCGACGGGAATGAGATCACTTACACGCTGACAGAAGACCCAATCAGCGGGTATGCCAGTGAAGTGAGCGGCGATGCTTCAAGCGGTTTTACCGTAACGAACACTAAGAAGATAAGCATCAAGGTGACGAAAACGTGGATAGGCGACGCCGGGACGGAAGCGACAGTGCATCTTTTGGCGAACGGCGAGGAAGCGGCGAGCGCGACGCTGACGGAGGATACCGGCTGGACCTATACATTCACGAACCTTGATCAGGCGGACAGCAGCGGAAATGAGATTGCTTACACGCTGACTGAAGATGCGATCGACGGATATGAGACCGGCATCACAGGAGATGCGGCCGGCGGTTTCACAGTTACGAATACAAGAAAGATAGACATTCCGGTCACTGTAAATTGGATCCGGATCGAGGGAACGGAAGCGACCGTGCGTCTTTTGGCAAACGGAACTGAGGTAGATAACGCGACATTGACCGCGTCGACCGGCTGGGAATATACTTTTGTGGATCTCGATCAGGTGGACAGCGAGGGAAACAAAATCGCCTACTCGCTGACAGAAGACGCCGTCAGCGGATATGCCACCGATGTGAGCGGAGATGCCTCAAGCGGCTTTACCGTGACGAATATCGAGACTGTAAACGTGCACGTTGAAAAATCATGGTCGCAGGGATTGGAAGAATCCGTTACCGTTCGGCTCATCATCAATGGCGAATCTACGGAGACAACGCTGACTCTAACGGAGTATACGGATACGGATGATAATCCATCCACGAATGGATGGAACGGCGACTTTGAAAATCTTCCGAAATACGATAACGACGGCAATAAGATAACCTATTATGTCAGTGAAGATACAGATGTCGGTAATATGATTTTTTACAAATATGAAGTAGTAACAATGAGCGACTATTACTTTATAGTGGTCAATTCTTACCGCACATCAGGCTAAAATCCGTAGTGCATCAGAGAAAATCAGGCTGTGATCCACAATATGTTTATTACGTAGAAAATTTTTCGGATTTTTCGGCTGATATTCGGCGAATTTGAATAGAAGCATCGGCTCGGAACAAAAACGCACGAGCTGTTATATTCAAAAAGTTAAATGCTCCCTTTCGGGAAAGAGATATCACACATCTCCTGTCCCCGGAAAGGAGCATTTATTTGTTTCACTGACGTTTTGCTTATTTCCCGTCCGTGTCTTTCACGGACAGCAGAAAGAGCGAATTCAATACGACAAACACCGAACCCGCATTGTGCACCAGCGCTCCTATAATAGGGTCGAGGACTCCCGTCGCCGCGAGTACCGTTGCGAGTGCGTTGATCGAAAGAGAAATGATGATGTTGCTCTGTATTTTCTTCAGTACCTTGCGCGCGAGAGAGATCAGGTACGGGACGCGGCCGATATCGTCCTGCACCAGAACGACATCGGATGATTCGATCGCGATATCCGAGCCTATGCCTCCCATGCCTATTGCCGCGTCGGCAGTGCGGAGCGCCACGGCATCGTTGATGCCGTCGCCTATCATGCAGACTTTATGCCCTTTGTCCTGGTATTCTTTGATTATTTTCTGCTTGTCCTCCGGAAGCAGTTGGCTGCGGACCGCGGAAATATTTATCTTTTCGGCGATATAGCCGGCGGCGGCTTGGTTGTCGCCCGTCAGCAATACCGATTCCACGTTGATATCGTTCAGATTTTTTATCATCGGGGCTGCGGTTTCTCTCAATGTGTCGGAAAGTGCGATCAGGCCTGCCGCAACCCCGTCGACCGCCAAATATACAACTGTGGCGCCGATATTTTGATATTCTTCAGAGAGCTTTTCATCGACTTCGACTTTATTTTCTTTCAGAAAATCCGCTTTGCCGACGAGGATGGATTTTCCCTCATATCGAGCGGAGATACCTTTCCCCGGGCTGACGACATAATCTGAGGCCTGCCATTTGGAGTCCGCGGCAGCGCATATCGCCTGACCGATAGGATGCTCCGAACGCGCCTCGGCGGCCGCCGCGAGATGCAGTATTTCTTCTTCGGAAAATTCGGAGGAGAGCGGTTTGATTTCCTCGATGCCCGGTTTCCCGTATGTGAGTGTTCCTGTCTTGTCAAAAGCGACAGTATCGATAGTGCCGAACCGCTGCAGCGCCTCCCCGGATTTGACTATCATCCCGTACTTTGACGCATTGCCGATACCTGCCATTATCGCCGTCGGCGTCGCTAAGATAAATGCACACGGGCACACGACGACCAAAACCGTGACCGCGCGTAAAAATGCGGCAGATACATCACCTAAGACAGCCCAGTTGATGAAGAATGTGAGCACGGCCGCGGTGAATGCGGCGATGACGAGCCATGCGGCCCATTTATCGGCGAGAGTGACGATCGGGGCTTTGTTTTCGTCGGCCTGTTTGGCTAGATCTATCATCTTCTGCAGTGAACTGTCTTTTGATTCGGTGGAAGATGTATATTCGAAAACTCCTGTTTTGTTGACGGTCCCGCTGATGACAGAGTCCCCGACGGTTTTGTCGACCGGCATGGATTCTCCGGTCATGACCGACTGGTCGACCGCGGCTGTTCCGGAAGTGATGGTGCCGTCGGTAGGTATAGTTTCCCCTGCAAGTACGATGATTGTATCTCCGACCTTTACATCCTCCGCGGGTATCATTTCTTCCGCGCCTCCGCGGCGCACTCTGGCCATTTTAGGCATCAGCCGGATGAGTTTCTGTATTCCTTTCTTTGCCTTCGCCGAGGTGTAGTCTTCGAGGGCGGAGCCGATTTCCATGATGAAAGCGACCTCACCTGCGGCAAAGAATTCTTTTGCTGTCAGTGAGCCGATAAGCGCCAGCGACACAAGAACATCCGCGGTAATATCGTACTCTGTGACAAGGGCTTTGACAGCGCCGATAATTATAGGAATGCCGCAGAGGACGATGGCGATCCAAGCCATATCGATACCGCCGGGCAGCGCTGCCCATTTGCCTAGGCTGATGACCAAAGCGATACCGGAAATAACGATCCTGACGATGCGGAACTTTGCCTCGTCGGTAAACCAAGTTTTTATTTGACTCATGAATGCTCTCCTTGTTTTCGTTCGCTCCATGAACACTCTTTTGTTTTTCTTCGCTCCATGAAGACTATCCTTGCTTTTTCGAAACGGAGCGAATACAATATGTTCTAAAAAGAACAAACTGTTCTGTATTTTGATTTTACGCGTAACCGCGCCGCCGGGCAATAATCAGTTCCGGCATTTTGTATCATACCGAACAAAAATATGATTTTGTTTCATATATGACAGGGCGGTAATGCGTATTGATAATGACAGCGGACAGCGCTGTAAAATAAATGACCCGCGCGTGCGGGAGACAATGAAGGAGAGGAAGATGGACAGGAGACAGCGCAAAACCAGAGAAGCGATCTTTCGGGCGTTCAGCAGTCTGCTTGCTGAGAAACATTACAGCCGCATTTCCGTTCAGGATATCATCGACGAGGCAGACGTAGGGCGGACCACTTTTTATGCGCATTTCCAGACGAAAGACGACCTTTTGGATCAGATGTGCGAAGATATTTTCAGGCATGTGTTTTCCGCGGTAAGTGAGCGCGAGGCGGAGCATGATTTTTCTTCGCAGCCGGTGACACTGTCAAGTGAACTGACACATCTCCTCTATCATCTGAAAGAGAGAAAGCAGGATATCTCAAATCTGTTTTCGGGCGAGAGCGGCGACATATTCCTCAAATATTTCAGGGAGCAACTCAGGAAAGCCTTCGACGGTATGAAGGAATTGTTCCCGGAAGGCGTTCCGAAAGAATACGCCGAGACATTTTATGTGACATCATTTGCGGAACTTGTCTCCATCTGGGTGCGGAAAGGGTTTTTCGAGCCGCCTGAGACAATAGTCCAATACTATTTCTGTTTAGTAAAGTCGTGATATCTATTTTATAGTGCCGAAACAAAACATGTGATGATGCGTCAAAACGGGAAACGATGAGTTATATACCTGATATCCGACGCGGATATCCTGCACGATAAATGCAGCGGGATAGCGGGGAAAAAAAGAAAGGCAAACGGATGAAGATAAAAAAAGTTGTGGCTGCAGTAATAGTCGATGACGGCCGTATCTTTGCGACACAGCGCGGTCACGGCGAGTTCAAGGACGGCTGGGAATTTCCCGGCGGGAAAATCGAACCCGGTGAAACTCCGCAGCAGGCGCTGAAGCGTGAAATAAGGGAAGAACTCGATACGGAGATAGAAGTCGGCGATCTGCTGAAAGCAGTCGAATATGATTATCCGAATTTCCATCTTTCGATGCAGTGCTTTATTTGTTCGGTCAAATCCGGGCATCTTACTCTCAAAGAACATGAAGCGGCAAAATGGCTGACGGTCGAACAGATCGAATCGGTAAACTGGCTTCCCGCCGATATAGAAGTCGTGCGAGAATTGAGAAAATATAAAGGAAAGCGTGCGGTCGATGACAAAATGAGAAAATAGCACCGTGATACTTATTATATGAGGCGTTTCTGATTATGACACTTCATTAAGGCGCGCCTCCCCCCGGATTTCGCATAGGCGTTGATTTTCAGGCGTTTAAGCCGAATCGGCGCCTTTTTTCTTTGCTAAAACGGTATAAGAAATAATAAGTTGTCGGCAAAATTTAATATTTTGCATAAAAGGTATTTATTTTCTGAAAATCAATGCTAAAATAATCGATGGCAGTTATCCTGAATAACAGAAAACGAGATAAATATTCAACATTTTTTAATAGTAATAAACTAATAAGAACTATAAAAATTAATAGGAGGGTGCAATAGAGCATGAATATTCGTTTACTGTTCAGCAGGCCGAAAAAGGCCGTGATCATCGGTTTAGCAGCACTATTTGTCGTTTTATTCCTGACGCCGTTCTATGCACACGCTTCAAGTTACAGGCAGGGAATTATAGTCTCATCCTATGATATCAGTATTACGACTTCATGGACCGCTGACACAGACCCTATGCCTGTAGACGTTACTATGTCGTATTCCGGAATATTCAGATTGTATAATGAATATGCGGAAGCCGGCAGTTCGTTTGCAGAGAGTTTTCCCGAGAGTATACAGATAAATTATTACGGCGAAAAATGCGGCGAAGCGGTCAAATCGTCGGTCTCAAATGAGGCATACAAAATACAGGTGTACACTTACAGCGTCGATATTCCTTTTCATTTTTCTTCCTATGACGCCGAAACGAAATCAGAAACGAAGCGTTTTTTCACGGATTCACTCATTCATGATGCCTTCTCATATTCTTTTGGCGATGTCGAACTGGCTTATAATAACCGATATCGCTGCGATGGATATTATTTCATCATCTCAGATGCGTTCGATATGGAAAAGATAAAGAATAGTCAGATAAGCGAAGTATCGACGAACGGCGTACAATACGATTATACTGTTGAACGAAGCAATTCGGAAGTGGAAGAAACGGCTGGAACAGGTGATAGTTCATATACCAAACGCACCTATTTTATAAATTTCGCGGTGACAAATAATACAAAACTCGACGGTTCACTCGAGTTAGAGGCTCTGAAAACGGTCAACAACGGAACGCCGGATCAGAGTTATTCATTCTGCCTGCTGGACTCGGACGGGAATATTCTGCAGACAAAACAAAACGATACCGACGGCAGCATTCAGTTCGACCCGATAAAATATTCCGCGTCGGATGTCGGGGTCGAATTCACATATCAGGTGGCGGAACAGGCGGGCACCGATGAAAACACAACTTATGACGACAGCGTTTACACGGTCAAAGTTACGCCGTATCAGGACTCAGAGGACCATTCGAAAATAATCGCTGTCCCGACCATTACCAAAGATGGCGAAGAAGTATCGTCTATCACTTTCAATAATACTGTCGAAAAGAAAGGAAAAATCGCCGCAAAGGTGGCAGATAACACCGATAATGCCGCACCGCCGGAAGATAACACCGGCAGTGCCGCGCCGAATACCGGTGACGGAGCGGAACCTGCGATATGGGCAGCCGCTGCGGCCGCGGCCTGCGGTATCGGACTCAAACTGCGCGGTAAGGCGAAAGAAAATGGCGAATGAATATAAACAATAACGCATAGTCAATCATTAAAAGAAATAAAAGAGTTTCAGTATACTTATTATCGACGGACTTCTGATTATATTATCTTATTAAGCCAGATAAGGATCGATTTTGCAGAGACGTTGATATGCCGGTATTTCCGGCAGGTCAGCGTCTTTTTTATTGTCCAAAGGCGTGAAGAAGATAATAGTATTCTAAAAAGGGCAACTTTTTTACGCCGATAGTATTCTATTCCATAAAAATTCATGTTAAAATAATGGACGATGGTTATCATAATTCGTAGAGAACGCGAAATAGAGTCTATATTATAGAAAACAAGCCCAAAACTATTAAATATATTCAGGAGAGATCATGCCTATCCGTTTACTGTTCCGAAAGCCGAAAAAGGCCGTGATGATCGGCATAGCGGTATTGTCTGCCGCGCTATTTTTGGCGCCGACCCATGCAGATGCCTCGACTTATACTCAGCATACCACGGTTTTTGATATCAGCATCACAAACACATGGAGCGCCGACGCCGATCCTATGCCCGTAGACATAACCATGTCGTATTCGGGGTCTTTTGAATTGGGCTATATGAATGCCGCTGACGCAGATTCATTGCCGGAAACGATCCAAATCTATTATGACGGTGAATATTGCGGAGACGCGGTCATAACGTCAGTTTCAAATGCTGAGAAAAAAACTCGGGTCTACGATTATTCTGTTTCTGTTCCGTTCCACTTTTCTTCCTATGATACAGCCACAAAATCCGCGACGATCGATTTTGCCTCGGAACTCGTTGAATATTCTTTTGGCGATAACACCTTAAATGATGCCAACCACTTTTATAACGGAGAATACTCTGTTTCCGAAAAGGCCCTGATAGATCTTGACGCGATCGAAAACAGTCAGATAACCGAATCATCGGCAAACGGCGTGCGATACGCCTATACTGTTGAACGGAGCAGAACGACGACAACGGAATATTTCGGAGAAGGCTGGAATCAAGATTCCAAGACCACCCATACTATAACGATCAGCGTGACAAATACGACAAAACCCGCCGGTTCCCTCGAGTTAACGGCTCGGAAAACGGTCAATGGCGGCGCGCCTGACCAAAGTTATACATTCTGCCTTCTGGACGCGGACGGCAATATTCTGCAGACAAAACAAAACGATACCGACGGCAGCATTCAGTTCAACCCGATAACATATTCCGCGTCGGATGTCGGGGTCGAATTCACATATCAGGTGGCGGAACAGGCGGGCACCGATGAAAACACAACTTATGACGACAGCGTTTACACGGTCAAAGTTACGCCGTATCAGGATTCAGAGGACCATTCGAAAATAATCGCTGTCCCGACCATTACCAAAGATGGCGAAGAAGTATCGTCTATCACTTTTGATAATACTGTCGAAAAGGAAGAAAAAATCGCCGCATCATCGGAAGATGACACCGGCAGTGCCGCGCCGTCGGAAGATAACACACAGGATAACACACAGGATACCGCGCCGAATACCGGTGACGGCACGGAACCGGCAATATGGGCTGCAGTTTCAGCCGCAGCCTGCGGCATCGGACTCAAACTGCGCTTCAAAAACGGCAGAACGAGAGAAAAACGCGAATGACTGTGATAGAAATCTTCAGCCATTAAGTAAGATATAAGGATAGTTTTTGCAGGTGAGGGAAATGAACACAGCACTAAAAAAATCATTCATACTGATACTGGTAATTTCGGTCGTACTATCGCTCTTTACTTTTTACGGAGCGGAGACATACGCCCAGACGCCGGAGCTCAGCCTCGGAACGGTATCTGTCAGCGGAGGAGGGAGCACAGCCACCCTTACTGACGGCGGGACCCTGTCCCTCAAAGCGGGCATTACGTACACGCTCAACCTGAACTATTCTATCCCGTCAGGGCTTCAGGGGGAAGATACATACGTAAAGATCACGCTGGGAGACGGACTGTATTTCACGTCTCTTCCGGGTGCGACTTTTCAGGAAGGCGACATCAACGACACGAGCTTCCAGAGCCTCGTGAAAGCGCCGGACAGTTCGCCAAAGTATTACGGATATCCGACTGCGGGATCTACGCGTTCATATACCGGTACGATAATTTACAAGACGAAATCGGATCTCACGTCGGTCTCAAACAGCATGATCTGCTTTGCCGTGGATGACGCTTATGAGAACGAAGACGCCGCTCAGATCTTGGAAAATGCCATATCTGTATCTGTAGGCTCTGATGTGGAGGCGGCAGACGATTCGGTGACATGCAGCGTCAATGCTCAGGATACATACGGATACCAATTCTGGACGGCTTTCGGAACTGAGAAGATAACCACCGGGGAGAAGACAGACGAGTTGGTGACATCAACATACAATTCAGCCAGCGCAAAATCTCTTACCAAAGCCGGCACGAAAACGACGGTTAAGATAACATACCCTTCCTATGTGACTTTGGAATCGCTGGAGGAAACGAGCGTATACAACAAAGCCGGCACGATAGTCGATACAGTTACCGACAGCAGCGGCAGCAAAGTTTCAACTGTCGAATGGGACGAGGCCGGGTCTTACTCCGGCGGATGCACGTTCAGGCCGCATATTTCAGTGTCGGGGGACGAGAGCAAAACCTTCACCGTCACCATCAGCGATTTCAGCAAGTCGATAATAGGCGAGGAAACAGGCAGGACGTCCGGAACCAATCAGGCGGTCCTAAAGGTCATTTATGAGCCGCTCGGAGATCCTTCATCGAGCGTAGGCGGCATCAATGTACTGGATTCCATGCCGAACTGGTCGCTCGACAAATATGATACAAACAATGTCCGCCTCGGCTGCTATACGCTGAGAAACAGCGGTACGGCGGATTCGGAAGAAAAGACGATAGAGATAGAGACAGATATCGGGGACACCGCAATAGTGCGCGGCGTGACTATCCCTTGGACGGGCGATATCAGCAATTACGGGAGCGTAGAGTGGACAGCGTCGGACGGCTCGTCCGGAACGACGGAAGCGTCCGCTGCCATCACTTCTCCCGGTGCATACGAAACTTCAAACGGCCAGACTATCTACGGCGGCACAAAATCAGGTGCTCTCATCAAGAACACGTCGCTCGGTCTCGACCAAGACGTATCGATAAAGTCGATAAAAGTCAACATCGGGAAAATTCCTGCCGGATTTAAGATACCGGAAGGTCTTTCCGATGTCATGAACAACAGCGGAGCCAGCCAGACGACCATAGACAGCGAATACTACGGCTGGTCGTACGTGGCGTGCGGCGTTTACGGCACATGGAAGCAGGGGACAAGCAGCGATGTCCTGAGCAATATGTATTTCTATGATACAGGTTCCGATCGCGACTCCGGCATATTCGCGCAGCTCAGGGCAGCATCATCTGCGCCGGAGATACTCAATGGAGTAGGCACGATAAGCCCGGTGCAGGTGGACGGCGGCGGTTCCATATATATTTCCGGATTGATAGACAACGCCAACTGGGATTGGAATCCGCTCCAGGAGCCGGTCCTATACGTATTCATGCCCGAAGGATTCTCCTACGAAGATCTCACAGTCACTAACGCGACTCTGAGCGAGCCGGAGGATCTCGGCAGTTTCGAATACGACGGTCAAAATATCGAAGTGTACAAATATATTCTCGATATAGGCGAGGAGACCAGAGGGGTATATCAGCCGGATTTCACGAACAAAGCCATGTCCGTGTATGACCGTAAACACCAGCAAGCGATCGAGGATAGGAACTTATCACATAAACGATTTCCTCGGATTCAGTACAAAGGATTTCGAGGACATCGGCGCGGTAATCAAAGCGGATCACTGGGATCATTCCAACTGGAACACTTCCAAGTACACCGAGGCTATACAGAACAGTTCCATCGCCGATGAAGTGAACGATGGAAAAACCATGGTCTCGCTTTCCGAAAAGACAGGCGTCGCCGTCAAGCAGGGGTACACTATCAATGCAAAGGCCTCATTTTCCGTGACGAACGGCTTGACTGGAGAGACGACCGATTACGTCTATGATGATACATCGGATGAAACGAAAGAGAACACCACGGCAATAGTAAATAAAGGCGATACCGTTGAACTCAAGGTCGAAGTGAAAAACAACGCAAAGACATATCTCGACCACTGCACTCTGTTCATACCTCTTATGAACGAAGGCGCAGACTACGGGACCGGGTTCATGCCGGAAGGTGCGAACGGATTCAGCATGACGCTGCAGGATGTGACCGTTCCGGATTCATTTGAGATAAAGTACATCAAATTCAAAAGCGACGCGCAGTATTCGGTGAACGAGGCGCCGCAGCCGTCGGATTATGATGTCGTCACGGATTTGTCCGAGGCCGATATGGTAATGCTCGTATCCACCAGCGCCATAGCGGACGGTTACGGCGGGACCGTGACACTCACGTTCTCCGCGGACGACGACCTCACGGAAGACGACGCCGGCAAGAGGATCGTCATCACGCCTATACTCGATTACGACATCAACGGGAACACGTCGACGCAGACAAAAGAGGCCGCTGCCGTTACATACGGCGGAGGCGACGACACCGACGAACCTGATGACAACGGCCCTTCCGACACCACGGACGATGGGACCGACGATGATCAGGTGCAGAACGATAATAGCGTAAATACGGGCGACGACAGCTCGCAGACCGCTTACTTGCTTCTCTTGCTCGTCGCGGGCTGTGGCATAGCTGCTGCAGTGCGCATAAAGCAGGGGTTCGCCGTGAAGAAAGAGCGGTAACATAATCGGTAACATAAAGAATAGTCCGAAAGAGCGTTTTATCTCGCGCATATCCTTAAAAAATAAGGCAGAGGGCCGGATGGATCCCGGGACTCTGCCTTATGTTCTTTTATATTAGAAAATAATTTCTCTGAAAGAATTTCCTTTTTTATCTGTTTGTTCAGATTCCCTTTACGAACTTTCGGAAAAACGGCATCAGGCCGACCTTCGGTTTTCCTTTCCAGTATTCCGGAAGCTGTGAAAGATCATGACCGGAGTAAGTGTTGCCTTCGACAATGGCCGGTCCATCCGGGCAGATAGCAACATCCCAGCCTATATAGCGGATCTGAGGGACCACATGTGCCGCTTTCTTGCACATTTCGATCGCTTCCTTCAGATAAGGGATCTTGTATCCTGCGAAAACGATCCCGGTCACAGGGTGCTTATCATAATTGATTCTCTTGTAATCCACATGAGCAGGTCCGACAAGCGTGGAAGTTTTCAAATCGACAGGACAGCTTACGCCGCCGGATCCGAGATTGTCCACATTGCTGTTTCCTATGCCGATTTTACATACGACAAAAGGAATATGAACACGCTCGCCGTCGTTGTCCAGCACTGTGACGATCCTGAGGCAGTTCACTGACCCGGGATTGAGTGCTTTCATTGCTTCGTGCTGCACGATCTTCTCTTCGAGAACGCCGAAATGCCGCTTCGGGTCTTTTACATAGTCATACAGGCTTTTGAGATCCGGAAAATCCTTCTTGTTGAGAAATTCAATTCCATGTCCGCCTTCGCCCGTGTTCGGCTTAGCGACGATCGTATCTTTTCCCTCGATAAACTTAGTAAAATCTTCAAAAGAAGCGGTCTCCAGATCGAGAAAATCACGGCGCAGGAAATCCCGGAAACGCTTGTCCGTTTCATTTTTTCGGTCAAAAATGTAATCGTAGTCCTGATCGTTCAGATATGTATTTATTTTCTTGCTGCGCAGGCGAGTAACGATAGTGTCGCGTTCTTTATCCGTCATGTCATACATAGCGAAGGTCAGATAATCGTTGTATCCCGCTCCGAAACGTACCGCACAGTGGATCATGTCGAACAAAATAGAAGCCCGTCCCCTGCCGGTGATTTCATGGACCTGATCCACAATGGAATTCAGTCTTGAAATTTTGATATGACTGACAACTTTGAAAAAATATAAAATTCGCATCTTTTCTCTCTCCGGGATAAACTCTAACATTTTGAGATGGAAATGTCAAATTTGTCGAACAGGCTGCGTCAAGTTGTTTATATTTTTCATACATATTTTTTGTTTCAGCCAGCTATATTTTTTTGTCTTTTTTTGAAATATGCCACATAAGATGAATCGATTATCAGCGCAGCGGCCTCTTTTCTGTTATACTGAAAAGGTGACAGGCGGCATCGCACATGTTCGTGACCTCGAACGCGGATGACTGGCTGCCTGCATAAAGGGGAATGAGAAAATGAAAGAGTTCAGGGCCGCGTTCCCGAAAACCGTACCAGTTATGGCGGGTTACGTTTTTCTCGGGATAACATACGGCGTATTGATGGTGACCAACGGGTTCCCGTTTTGGCTGCCTATCGTCACTGCTATGATAGTCTATACAGGGTCTATGGAGTTCCTGCTTGTCGAGATACTGCAGTCTGCTTTTTCGCCTGTATCGGCGCTCGTCACCGCGCTCATGGTCGGCGCTCGTCACATTTTTTACGGGCTGGCCATGCTCTCAAAGTACGAAGGCACCGGCAGAGCAAAGCCTTATCTTATCTACGCCCTGACAGACGAGACTTTTGCCGTGAACTACCCGGCCGAAATACCTGAAGGCTGCAGCAAAACAAAATATTACCTCACGGTCTCCGCACTCGATCACAGTTACTGGATATGCGGCTCGGCGCTCGGCGCGTTCTTCGGCTCTCTGATAACGGTAAACACGCGCGGGCTCGACTTCATCATGACCGCGATGTTCGTGTCGATATTCATGAATCAGTGGCTGAACGACTCCGATAAACTGAAAGCATTAGCCGCCGCGTCCGGCAGAAAAGTGACTTTTGCGGACCGCTTCCGCGTTCATGGCAGCGAGCTGACCGGTGTCGCGGGTTCCGTGATATGTCTTCTGATATTCGGACCCGACAAATTCATCGTTCCTTCGATGGTGCTCGTTTTAATCGCGCTTACCGCTTTCAGAAAGAAATTCGATCCTGAAGAGATAGAGCGCGGATTTGCACCGGAGTGCGCGTGTGCGGCGGTCGACGCATCAGAGAGGGGGACTGGGAAATGACCGGGACTCAGATATTCATCACGATACTGATGGCTGTCATCGGCTCAGTCGTGACAAGGTTCCTGCCTTTCGTCCTGTTCCCAGAGGGAAGAAAAGTCCCTGATTACGTCAGGTATCTGGGACGCGTGCTCGGCGCTTCCGTGTTCGGCATTTTAGTAGTTTACTGTTTCCGCAATACCGACGTGACGACTTCATTTGCGCTCGGAGGCACGCACGGCATCCCTGAATTGATAGGTCTCATCGTCACTGCGGGAACGTTTTGCTGGAAACGGAAGATGGTCATTTCGATGGCAGCGGGCACGGCGGTATATATGATATTGGTGCAGACGATTTTTTAGCAAAAGGATTTTTCCTAAAAAAATTTTTCTTATACGATATTTCGGCAAATACGATTAATGATTTTTGCTCATACGATATTTCGGTAAATGCGATTTTGGCGCAGACGAAATATCGAGAATGAAGCGGGGCATGGAACGTCCGTCATCCACCGACGGCGAGAGGAGGAAAACAGTGAATAAAGAAGAGATTGAAAAAAGGATAAGGCTCGGCAGAGATTTTATAACCGATATCCCGACGGAGGACGAGGAAGACTACGTGACGGATCAGTACCTGCATCTGCCGCAGCCGCCTTTGGTCAAGGCCCCGATGCGCGAGGAATCTCTCGTGCTGCCGCGTGATTTTAACAGTCTGGCGATAGACGGCGATTTCCTGCATATTGTCAACAGCCGCTCGAGCCATCGCGTATATACGGAAGAAGGGATATCGCTTGAGGCTTTGTCATATCTTCTGTGGTGCACTCAGGGCATCAAAGGTCTGCGCGGCAAATCGTACGCGACGCTGAGGACTGTCCCGTGCGGAGGCGCCAGACATGAATTTGAGACTTATATGATAGTGCGGAACGTCAGCGGCCTTGAGCCGGGACTGTATCACTATCTGCCGATGACACACTCTGTCGAGTGCCTGACGGTTGCGGACGACGCAAAACTGAAGGAAGAGATATCGGTGTCTCTCTGTGAACAGAAATGGGCGTCAAAAGCGGACGTAGTATTTTACTATTCTGCGGTCCATTATCGGGTCGAGTGGCGTTACGGCATTCACGCGCACAGGGTAATGCTGATAGACGCCGGACACATAACGGAGAACCTCTATCTCGCCTGCACTTCGATAGGTCTGGGCGGATGCGCGGTAGGCGCTCTTGAGACGCCGTACAGCAACGATCTGTTCGGGCTGGACGGAGAGGAAGAGACGATATTTTACGCCATGCCGGTCGGGACTATTAAAATGGAAGACGAGCAAAAGGAAAAGGATTTCTATGCGTTCGTGCGGGAGGAAGGGCTGTAAGGCCTCTTTTGGCGGGCGCAGGTCCTGATAAACCGATTCGTCAGGGCACATGGCGTAAGAGCCGCCCTGAAATCATGCTTTAATAAAACGAATAAAAGGCTGCGGTTTGAGTGCCGTGGCTTTTTGTTTTTTGAAATGAAAGCTGCATCTGCCTTTCGTGGTTGTCACCATGATAAGATGAGAAAAAAGAAAAGCGGCAAATAAATATTGACTCTGCTTTGAATGAGTATTATAGTAGGCGTATGACGTTTCTTAAGAACTCTTAAGAAATCGTCCGCGACATCAAACACTAAATCAAACATCAAAGAGAACATCGATATGAAGTCACATAAATCGTTAAAAAAATACGTACTTTCCATGCTAATAATGACCGCGGCGTATATGCTCATGGCTTTCGTCTCATACGACTCGGAAATCGAAAAATCATACGCGTCAAGCATAGATTATTACAGCATTAAAGTCGGGAGCGAAGTCGTCGCTAACGTCGAGACACTCGAGGACAGCGAGAGAGTTGTCAGCGGAGTAAACAGTTATTACGTCGAGCCGGGATGCACATTTGTCAGATCATCCGTCGACCCCGCGGTCTACGTCGAAAAGATGTCATATGATCCTCAGACAGACCGCGCTCCGGTCATTTCCGACGACCTCGATTCAATAGTTGAAGAAATCATCAATTCCTACGTGACCGTTACGACCGAGCAGGATGTCACTTCTGAAAAAACCATACCGTTTGAGACGACGTATGTGGACAGCAGCGACATGTACACCGATGAGTCAAAGATCACGACCGAAGGCGCAGACGGGAAAAAACTCGCCACGGACAGAGTCGTAACAGTCAATGGGGAAAAGGTTTCTTCGACGGAAATATCTTCTGAAATCATCGAAGAACCGGTGAACAAAGTCGTAACGCGCGGAACGGCGGCAAGACCTGCTTCGTCTGTTTCGTCGGGATATTTTTCCTGGCCTTGCAGCGGGTCTATCACTTCTTACTTCGGATACAGAGAAGACGTCCCGCAGTACGGGTATGATCACACAGGTATCGATATTGCAGTTCCCGAAGGCACGCCTATATATGCGGCGGCGGACGGCACGGTCGAATCGTCTACCGGGTGGAGCAATTCGTACGGGTATGTAGTCTTTATCGATCACGGGAACGGATTTGAAACTATTTATGGCCATAATTCGTCTTTGGCGGTGAGTCCGGGCCAGACAGTGAAAAAGGGTCAGGTCATCGCATACGCGGGAGCGACCGGCAAAGCGACAGGCACGCACTGCCATTTCGAAGTGATACTGAACGGAGTATATCAGAACCCGCTCAATTATCTTTGATGAGGTTATATCAAAATAGATATAGCAAATATCCAGCCGACGGTTTTCCGCCGGCGTTTTTATAGGAGGTTTATGATGGAAAAGAACGCGCAGGCGCCGGGAAATCCTGCAGGAGACTTTGCGACGAAAAAGAACGCACAGGCAAATGGGCATTTCAGCATCAGGAATGCGGAAAATTCCGATTTGCCACGCATGCTTGAGATTTACGCGCACGCGAGAAAATTCATGGCGGAAAACGGCAACCCGAGACAATGGGGGATAACCGGCTGGCCGCCCGGAGAAGTGCTGGAAAAAGACATAAGATCCGGTTCGAGCTACGTCTGCGAAATATCTGAAGATGGCAAAGGCGATGCCAAAACCGGAAAGAGGCGCGTAGTAGGCACGTTTTTCTTCGCCGAAGGTCCTCACATCGAAAAGACATACGACGATATCTCGGATGGTGAGTGGTTAAGCAGCGTGAAATGCGGCGAAGCGGGAAACACTTACGGAGTGGTGCACCGCCTTGCGGGCGACGGCTCCGTAAAAGGGATAGGCGCTTTCTGCCTGAACTGGGCATACGAAAAAAGCGGCCATCTGCGCGTCGACACTCACCCAGACAACAAAGTCATGCAGGGACTGCTTGAAAAACTCGGCTTCATTCGATGCGGCACAGTCCACGCCGCGGAAGATGACGACCCGAGGATAGCGTATGAAAAACTATAGGTGCGCCGGAAGGCCTCTATGAGTGCGAAGTCTTGCCGTGAGACTTTTTCTTTGAGTCTATCACCGAGTTCACCGCTTTGAACGTGAAGAACCCTACGGCGATGCCGATTGCCGCGCCGCCTAGGACGTCGCTCGGGAAGTGCACCTGCAGGTAGAGCCTCGAAAAGGCTATCAGACATGCGAGCACTATCGCCGCTATGCCGATCGCTTTGCCTATCTCCCTGCGGCTGCGGAACAGGACCGTCGCCGCGCACGCGGAAGAAAGCGTATGCCCCGAAGGGAAAGACCTGTCTGTCGGGGCTGTTATCAGCAGTTGGATCGTAGGGTCCAGTTCGAATGGACGCGGTCTGGCGACAAGGTTTTTTATCAGCAGGTTTCCGAGCAGGAACCCGACTAGTAAGCCGACGAGCATGGTGAAGCCCGCCTTCCTGTAACGCTTGAAAAACAGCATTATCACACCGGCGGCGATCCAGACGAGGCCCGCGTTGCCCAGCGATGTGATGACAGGCATTACTTTGTCGAGGAATGTGCACGAAAACGTGCTGTGTATGTAATCTAATATCGTAAAATCAAGTTCAGTCATTTTCGTCAAAAGATCCATAGAATGCGCAGAGATCGGAGAACCATTTTTCCCTGATCTTTTTTGTTGCGTTGTAGAGTTCGTGTTTTGCTCCCGGATATTTTATCAGGGATGCGCAGCGGGCGCGTTTGATGAATTCGAACTGCCCGTCGTTATCGACCATTGTGTCAGCGCCTGACTGGCAGACGAGAGTCGGAGTCTTGATGAGCCCTGCCTGACGGACAGCCTGCCTGCCGCCTTCGGTAGCAGCCCTGAGCCAGTCCCACGTGCTGCCCCAAGTCTGATATTTTTTGTTTTCGAGGCGCTGATCGAATTGGTACATATAGCGGTCCTCGTCCATCGCGGAACTATTTTTGAAATCCGGCACACCGGTAAAAGGCCCCTGTCCCGGGGCGTATTCGTCCCCGTTTTTAGCGAGGCTGGATGCCGCCAAAATCACGTTCGCCGCGGAGTACGGCACGCCGCGGTAGTCGATCCTGAGCATAGGCGAAGACAGCACGGCGCATCTGAACATCTTAGGATATTTTTCGAGTGCCAGAGCGCCGACGCAGCCGCCCAGTGAGTGCGAGAACATATAGAACTGCTGTGTCAGAGATTTTTCCCTTGCGACCTGTTCCATGCACGCGCTGACGTCGTCCACATATTCGTTCAGATCTTCCACGCTCACGCGGGAGTCGCTGTAAGGCGTCGATCTTTCGCTGGATCCGTGGCCGCGCAGTTCGACAAAGAAAATCGAGTAGCCGCGCTCGTACAGTTTGTAGGCCAGTTCGTGATATTTTCCGAAGAACTCGCAGAATCCGTGGATCATCATGACGGAGGCCTTTTCATGCGGGTTGACAGCCGAGTAGACGCGCAGGCGCAGCCCGTCGGCGTTCACGATGTCCTGCGATTCGACACACGTGTCGAGCCACGGTCTGACTTTGGTCTCGATAAACTCGCGGAAAGGTGCCTTGACGGTCGTGCCTTCCAATACCTGTCTCGCGTAGGCCGGGTGATTCGTGATTATCGCGTGCACGCCCGCTTCGGCGCATTTTTTCATCTGTTTTGCTGTGTTGACTGTCCAGACATTGACGTCGAGGCCTTTGGCGCGGCATTTTTCCATGAACTCTGGGTACCTGAGACATGAATAGTCGGGGTGGAGAGCTTTGACGCCGTTCTTTTCGCCGTATTCCGGCATGTCCAGGGCGCCGTCGGCATAGAGAAAGGCGGTTTTCGCATCTTTGTCAAGCGCTTGGATGCGCTTGATGGTATAGTGGTTGAAGGACGAGTAGATGACGCGGTCCTGCATGCCCGCCTCGTGCGTGAGGCCGATTATCTTCTGCTCGATGCCCTCGTAGTCGAAAACCCCTGTCTTAAGTTCGATGTTTATCGTCAGCGCTGTCGGTTTTATCAGATCAAAGACTTCGCGCATCGTAGGAATGGCTGCGCGTGCGGTCTCAGGGTGTGTTTTGTTGAAATTCAGTTTTTTCAGCTCGCGCAGTGTGAAGTCTTTTACATAGCCGGTGCCGTCGCTCGTGCGGTCGACTGTTTCGTCGTGGCAGACTACTATTTCACCGTCTTTTGTAAGCTGGATATCGAGCTCGATGCCGTCGGCGCCGTCTTTTATCGCTTTTTTGAAGGCTGAGATGGTGTTTTCCGGCCGCGAGCCGCTGGCCCCGCGATGGGCCCAGATAAGTGGAGTCATTATTATTTACCTCTTTCGGTTTTGTTCGATAATTCGATTATTCGTTGATTTTGCAAGGTAGTATTAAGTATATACGCGCTGACGCCAAAACACAAGAAAGCGGGGCAGAGAGTTCAATCGGAAAAAATTGCCCGGTAATATGCGTCCCGCGCTACCCGCATAGGGGAATGTGCGCCGCGCCTCCGCATAGGCGGATATGCGTTTTTGTCTTGATGTTGGCATTAATTCAAATTGGCCGCGCCTCCTCGTCTTTTCCTTTTTACTGAATTTTTACCGTCGGCCCGCTATTTTCATTTGTTGAGATATGGTAAAATGTATTTGTATTACGTGAAAAATTATTTTGAAAAATTGAAAACGGAGGGAAAGTGCAGCGCGGCTTCCGCCTACCTGTACGGACGGGCACATGTTCAAAAATTACACAAAATCGGAAAAGAGCTGGATACTCTACGACATAGGGAATTCGGCGTTTACCATGATGGTCTCCACCATTATACCGCTCTGGTATAACACGCTGGCGGCCGAAGCCGGACTGGACGAGGACAGATACCTTGCAACGTGGAGTTTCGCGCTGAGCATCGCCACCATCGTCACCGCTGTACTCGGACCTATAACGGGTTCCATTTCAGACAACAAAGGCTACAAGAAAAAAATGTTCACCTTTGTGCTGATAGTCGGCGCTGTGTTCTGCGCTCTGCTCGGCACGGTATCGAGTTTCATGGCGTATCTGGTCATCTTTGTTATCGCAAAGATAATGTATCAGTTATCTCTTGTCTACTACGACTCGATGATAAACGACGTCACGACGCCCGACCGCATGGACAACGTGTCATCTCAAGGGTATGCCTGGGGCTATATCGGGTCGTGCATCCCGTTCATCGTCGCTCTGCTCATGTATTTCCTCGGGCTTCAGGATATCATCCCGCCTAAAGTCGCTATCCTAATTGACTTCCTTGTCATCGCGGCATGGTGGGTCGGAGTCTCGACGCCGCTTCTCAAAAATTACGAACAGAAATACTACGTTCAGACGGACGCCGGAGCCATCAAGGAAAGTTTCAGGCGGCTGGGCTCGACGCTCGTTCACATGTACAGAACAGACAGAAAAGTCTTTTTCTTCCTGCTCGCTTTCTTCTTCTATATCGACGGCGTATATACGATAATCGACGAGGCCGTCGCATTCGGGTCAGCTCTCGGAATGGACCAGATGGGCCTGCTCGTCATCCTCCTGCTCACACAGGTTGTCGCATTCGCGTTCGCCACGATATTCGGAAAACTCTCTAAGACTCACAGTTCGGTCCAACTCATCACTATCTGCATTATCGGATACACGGTCATCGCTTTCTACGGACTCGTCATGAAAGAACTCTGGCAGTTCGGCATCATGGCGTTCGGCGTCGGCATGTTCCAGGGTGCTATCCAGGCGCTCTCGCGTTCATACTACGGCAAAATCATCCCTGCAGAGAAATCGGGCGAATATTTCGGAATATACGATATCTGCGGGAAGGGCGCCGCATTTGTCGGAACGACTCTCGTCGGCATCGTAGTCAGCGTCACAGAGAGCACGAACATCGCGATCGCCATGCTCGCCATACTCTTTGTGTGCGGCCTGATATTCTTCAGAAAATCGGCAAAGATAGAGAGCACGAACGGTTCTGCGGGCGAAGACGATGCGCCGGGTAACGAAGGGCAGAGGCCTGCTCCTTCTGAATCGTGATGAAAGTTGTTTTTATCGGCGATCCCGCCCGAACAAAAAAATACATGCCGAACACGGAATTTGCCCGCGGCGCGGAGGTCGTTGCCGTCCCCATCGAAGCGTCTGAAGATGAAGTGATTTCAAAGTCCGAAGGCGCTGTCGCTATCGTAGCCGACGCTATTTCAAAAGTAACCCGCCGCGAGATGGAAAGCATCCCTACGCTCAGGATAGTCCAGTCGGAAGGCGCGGCATACGATAAAATAGATGTCGAGGCGGCAAAAGAACTCGGCATATATGTCTGCAACCAGAAAGGCGCGAACGCCACTGCGGTCGCGGAACACACCGTCATGCTGATGCTTGCTCTTCTCAGGAGCCTCGCTTCGGGATACGAAAGTGTCCTCGGAGGCAGGCAGATAGAGGAAAAGACGTACCTGATGGTGCACGGGATAAAAGAACTCTCCGAAGTAAAGATAGGTCTCTACGGATTCGGTGCCATAGCAAAGGAAACGGCGCGCCTGCTCGCTCCTTTCGGCCCGGAAACAGTTTATTACAGCCGCACGCGAGCATCGAAGGAGAACGAAGAACGCTTCGGCGTATCGTATGAGGATGTGAAAGATATGCTCGCGTCATGCGACATCGTCAGCATGCATGTCCCGGTAACGCCGCAGACGGCGGGCATGTGCGATGCGGGTTTCTTTGCGCAGATGAAAGACGGCGCGTATTTCGTGAACACGGCCAGAGGCGATCTGGTGGATAACGACGCGCTTGCAGACGCGCTGAAAAGCGGAAAACTGGCCGGCGCGGGGCTTGACACCGTGGCGCCTGAACCTGTCGCAGAGGACAACGTTTTAGTAAATCTCCCGCCCGAAGTGCAGCGGAAAGTCATCATCACGCCGCATATCGCCGGAGTGACGAGCGGGTTCTTCGCAAGAGCGCATCGCGCGATATGGGAGAATTTAGAACTCGTTATGAACGGCAAGGAGCCGCACAATAAAGTATATTAATCGTTTTTTTAATGTTATGAATGTTGCCGTATCAGGTAGTCCTTTTTGCGCGTTTTTCTGATATTACGCTTGGAATATAAGCGTATTCGGATAATATTACAAGCGGAATCCTTCGTTGCGGGGAGGTGCTCCGAACCCCGGAATTTCAATGCATATCGCGAAAAACGCTAATCTCGGTTTTGCCATAGAAAGTTTACCGCTTAAACCATTTCACGCACCTTTTTTCATACATCTTCTATAGATTGCTCTCCTGCTCTACGAGGTTTCTCCCGCCGTACATTTCGCGAAGTTTTGGCTTTTCTATCTTTCCCGTGGCATTGCGCGGGACATCGGCAAAGATGATGCGGCGCGGACGTTTGTATCGCGGAAGTTTCAGACAGAATCTGTCTATCTCTTCTTTCGTGCAGGTTTGGCCTTTCTTTACTTGGATTATCGCGGTCGCTATTTCGCCGAGGCGCGGGTCGGGTGTGCCTATTACGGCGACGTCCTGTATCTTTTCGTTTGAAGCGAGGAACGCTTCTATCTGGACGGGGTAGAGGTTCTCACCGCCTGAAATTATCACGTCTTTCTTTCTGTCGACAAGGTAATAGAAACCGTCTTCGTCCTGCCTTGCCATATCGCCCGTCAAAAGCCAGCCGTCGACAAGAGTCTCAGCCGTCGCCTCGGGATCGTTATAGTATTCGACCATGACGCCAGGGCCTTTGACGCAGAGTTCGCCGACTTTGCCACGCTCGACGGGATTCCCGTCATCATCGATGATCTTGGCCTGCCAGCCGTATCCCGGGATGCCGATTGCGCCGACTTTGTCGATGTTGTCGAGGCCGAGATGGATGCAGCCCGGCCCTGTCGATTCGGACAGGCCGTAATTCGTGTCGTATTCGTGCTGCGGGAAGTAATCTTTCCAGCGCTTGATGAGGCTCGGCGGAACGGGCTGCGCGCCTATGTGCATGAGCCTCCACTGAGAGAGTTTGTAATCTGAGAGCCTTATCTCGCCTAAGTCGAGCGCCGTGAGGATGTCCTGAGCCCACGGGACGAGGAGCCAGACGATAGTGCACTGCTCCTTTGATATCGCCTCCATTATCGCCCGCGGACGGTTGCCTTTGAGCAGCACTGCGCGGCTGCCGGTATACAGCGAGCCGAACCAGTGCATTTTTGCGCCTGTGTGATATAGCGGAGGGATGCAGAGGAATACGTCGTCGTGCGTTGTGCGATGATGGATAGCCTCCATGCGGGCCGACTGCGAAAGAGCGGCGTGGCGGTGCAGGATAGCCTTCGGGAATCCGGTGGTCCCGGAAGAAAAGTATATCGCCGCCAAGTCGTCGTCCTCGATGAGTATCTTCGGCGCAGCGCTGGAGCAGTTGGCAGAGAGAGCGATATAGTCCTCGGCAAACGAAGGGCAGGAATTGCCCACGAAGAACAAAAGCCTTTCGCGGTCGAGGTCGTCAGCGATAGATTCGATGCGCCCTATGAATTCTTCACCGAAGAACAAAACATCCGCGTCGGCTTTTTTTACGCAGTAAGCGATTTCATCTGCAGTGTACCTGAAGTTCAGCGGAACGGCGATCGCTCCGATTTTCAAGATCCCGAAATAAATAGGGAGCCACTCGAGAGAGTTCATCATCAAAATGGCCGCTTTCTGACCCTTTTTCACGCCTTTGCTCAGAAGGAGGTTCGCCGCGCGGTTCGCCTTTTCGTCGAAAACGGACCATGTTATCTCCCGCCTGTAGTAAGTGTTTGATGTCGGCTGTATCAACTCATATTCTTTCCATGTGACGTGCAGCGGCTCGGTGACTTCGGGGTTTATCTCCACCAAAGCAGTCTCGTCGCCGTAAAGTTTGCTGTTCCTCTCTAACAAATCGGTTATAGGCATTTTCTCCGCTCCCCGTTTTACTTTATCGATGTACAGTGATAAACCGCACTGATCCACTAAATTCTATGCCTGTGGAGAAAAAAAGTCAATATAAAGCCCTCTCAAGGGGTTTGGAGTGCGAAAAAAATGCGCCGGGATGGAAATCCCGACGCATATGACGCATACGACGCATACGTATCATGTTTTGGTTTTGGCGATGTCCGGACCGTATACATGCTCCGGTAATACCGTGGATGCAGCCTGAGCCTGAAACGCTCACTTTGTTTTCCCCGATTTCTTATTTTGCTGCCTGCCGGCTTTGATTTGGCGGCATAAAGCCTTATATGTCTCCTCGCTGATGTCGTGCTCTACTTTGCACGCGTCGATACCGGCCTGCTTTGGATCGATACCGATAGAGATGAAATACTCGGTCAGCGTTTTATGCCTGTCGTATGTTGAGGAGGCTATCGCTTCGCCTTCTTTTGTCAGGATAAGCATTCCGGCGTGGTCTGTGTCGATATATCCCAGCGATTTCAGCTTTTTAGTCACATAGGTGACGCTCGGCTTAGACACTTCGAGCTGCTCCGCGACATCCACGGAACGCACGTAGCCCTGACGCTCTCGAACAATAAGGATCGCTTCCAGATAATCCTCGACAGTTTTCCCCGGATCGCCGACGAACTCGTCGCGCTTGGAACCCGCGGTCTTGCTGCGGCGCTGAGCGGGAGCCTCAGCCATTTCATTCAGTTCGGTCTTTTTCATAGTATCGCCCACTGTATTGCCTTTTTACTTCGTTTCGCTTCTGTTTTGAAGATGATAGCACAAAAAAGAATGAAAATCAAAATTACATATTGACAACTAAAGTTAAATATATTAAACTTCGTTTGGAATTCGAATTAGATATAAAGAATATAAGTTAATTATATCTAATAAGGACATCAGAGAAAGGATGATGACGGCGATGATGCCACTTACATATCTGAACAGCGGTGAAAAGGCGGTCGTCGCGCACGTTGGTGGAACTCAGGACGTACGGCGGCACTTGGAAGACCTCGGTTTTGTTCCGGGAGCGGAGATAACGGGAGTATCGGCGACCGGAAACGGCAACGTAATAGTGGCTGTCAAATCGACCAGATTGGCAATTTCGGCGAAAATGGCGGAAAAAGTTTTCGTCGCGGAAGGAGGAAAGAGAAAATAAATGAAAACACTCAGGGACGTCAAAGTCGGCGAAACGGCTACTGTCGTGAAGATCCACGGCGACGGAGCGCTTAAAAGGCGCATCATGGACATGGGGATAACGAAAGGCACGGAAATATACGTGCGCAAAAAGGCCCCGCTCGGGGACCCGGTCGAAGTCACCGTCAGAGGATACGAACTTTCGCTCCGCAAGGCGGATGCGGATATTTTGGAAATGAAATAGCGGGAGGTTATAAGATGGCGATCAAAATAGCGCTTGCGGGCAACCCGAACTGCGGCAAGACCACTTTGTTCAATGATCTGACCGGGAGCACGCAGTACGTCGGCAACTGGCCTGGCGTAACGGTAGAAAAGAAAGAGGGCAGGCTTATAGGTCACAAGGAGATAGTCGTGCAGGACCTCCCGGGTATCTATTCGCTCAGCCCTTATTCGCTCGAGGAAGTCGTTTCAAGGAATTATCTCGTAAATGAAAAACCGGATGTCATTTTGAATATTGTGGACGCGACCAACATCGAGCGCAACCTTTACCTGACGACGCAGCTCGTGGAGATAGGAAGGCCTGTAGTGCTGGCGTTCAACATGATGGACATCGTCAGGAAAAACGGCGACAAGATCGACACGAAGAAGATAGGCGAAGAACTCGGCTGCGAAACCATCGAGATATCCGCTCTCAAAAACGAGAATACAAAAGCCGCCGCGGAACTCTGCATCAAAGTGGCTCAGCAGGCGAGGATAAGCGAACACCCTCACGTGTTCACGGGAAGTGTGGAACATGCCATCGCTCACATCGAGGAGTCTATCTCTGACAGGGTCGAGCCCGAGACACTCAGGTGGTTCGCGGTAAAACTCTTCGAGCGCGACT
>JBMNVD010000013.1:0-40711 GCA_050946615.1 Eubacterium sp. | reverse complement strand
GGCAGGATATTAACCTTGAGGAACAATATCTTACAGTACGCCGCAGTATGCGCTATAACGGAACAAGGCACACAACCGAAGTGGGAACGACAAAGCGGAGCAAAGTCCGCACCGTTGATTTCTGCGATACGCTGGCGGCAATTCTGCGGGCGGCGAGAACAGAACAGCGCAAAAACCGTTTCCGCTATGGGGAGCTTTATCACCTGAACTACTACAAAGAAGTAAAAAAAAGGCGCACCTATTATGAGGTTTACAGCCTCCAAAGGACAGCGGAAGTCCCGGAGGACTACAAGGAAATCTCCTTTGTCTGCCTGAGAGCAGACGGGGCGTATGAAGCGCCGAGTACGGTAGGGATTATGTGCAGGGCAGCAAAGAAGAAAGTGAAAGGGCTTGAGGATTTCCATTTCCACACGCTCCTCCACACTTACACAAGCAATCTGCTTTCCGGCGGCGCAAAGCCGAAAGATGTGCAGGAACTTCTCGGACATTCCGATGTCAGTACCACAATGAATATTTACGCTCACGCCACAAGGGAAGCGAAGCGTACTTCCGCAAGGCTACTGGATAAGGTGGTCGGCGGGGAATAAAAAGTTGCCCTTGTTTCGGCTCGTAAGGGCAAAAACAAGGGCAAACAGATAAGGTTTGAATGAAAAACAGGCGTGAAGTCTTGAAAATTCAATGGTTTTTGAGGATTAGATAGTTAAATAAGAATTTGGCGATGTCGGAGATTGCAGCCCGGCAAAACAAATTTTGGCGATTTGTCAGAGATTCTCACTTTTTCAGGCGCTTGTCCGATTTTACGGCCAGTCTGGTGCCGACGGACTGGAAGACCTGCACGATAATGACGAGCAGGATGACCGCGACTATCATGATGAGATACTTGTATCTGTAATATCCGTAGTTTATGGCTATCTTTCCGAGGCCTCCGCCGCCTAAGATGCCGCTCATCGCGGAATATCCGAGTATCGTGGTGATGGCTATCGTAAAGTTTGACAGCAGCGACGGGACGCTTTCGGGGATCATTACCTTTCGGATTATCTGCATCGGCGACGCTCCCATGCTGACCGCCGCCTCGATCACGTTTTTATCGACTTCGCGTATGCTGCTTTCGACGAGCCTCGCTACGAACGGGAACGACGCTATGACCAAAGGCACTATCGAGGCCTTGGTCCCGACGACCGTCCCGACGATCGCGCGCGTCACAGGAAACACGACTATCATGAGGATAAGGAACGGTATCGACCTGAGAACGTTGATAATAAAGTTGATGACCTTCATTAGAGCGGTCGGAAGCGGCCTTACGCCGTCCTTTTCGCCCGCCACGAGAATCACGCCGAGAGGCAGTCCGATCAAAATCGAAAAAGCAGTGGAGATGAGAGTAACGTAGATGGTCTCCCAAATCGCAAGCGGGATCTCCCCTTTTATGACCTGCCACGTCTCCGCGACTTCTTCCGCTCCGAAGAGCGATACGAGCAAATCCATCTCAAGCATCCTCCTTTCCGTTCCTGTCTGCGGCGCTGCGAGCGCCTGACGTATCAGCATTTTCCGCGTCGTCACGGCTTGCGTCAAAGCCGCGTTCAGCGGGTTCTCCGTCGCCGCGGTCCGCGTCAAAGCCGCGTTCAGCGTACTCATCATCGAGCGCCGCGTCCTCTGCGTCGTCTATCTCGCTTTCCGGCACTATCTCGGCGTTCACGCGCGGCACGGCGTTCAGATAGTCGAGCGTCGTCTTTACGTTATCGCCCTTTTCATCCACGCCCAAGAGCATCTTCCCGAACATATGCGATCCGACCGAACGGGTCGAAGCGAACAAAATGCTTGCCTCGACGCCTTTTTCGCGCGCGAGTCTGGCTATCAGAGGTGTGTCGGTCGCCTCCGCATCGTTGAACGAAACCGAAATGACGCTGCGCCCTCTCTTGTACTGCGCTCTGCCTTTGTCGCTCGATCTGTCCGGAAATACAAGGCGCTTCGCGGCTTCGGACTTCGGGTTGCCGAATATCTCGGTCACTTCGCCCGTCTCCGCCACGGTGCCCGCATCCAAAATGGATACTTTGTTGCAGATTTTCTCCACGACCGACATTTGGTGAGTTATCACCACCACGGTGATGCCCATCTTTTTATTGATGTCGGCGATAAGATCGAGTATCTGGTTCGTCGTCCTCGGATCCAGAGCGCTCGTCGCTTCGTCGCACAGCAGTACTTTAGGGTTGGTCGCCAAAGCCCTCGCAATGGCTATCCTCTGCTGCTGGCCTCCCGATAACTGGGCAGGATATGAGTTTGCCTTATCCGGCAGGCCGACGAGCTCGAGCAGTTCCCTCGCGCGCTTCTCCGCGCTTGCTTTATCCACACCCGAAATCTCCAGCGGGAAGCAGATGTTCGCCAGGCACGTCCTCTGCATGAGCAGGTTGAAACTCTGGAAAATCATGGCGACCTGCTTGCGTACGTTGCGGAGTTCTTTTTCCGGCAGTTTGGTGACATCGACGCCGTCGATGATTATCTCGCCCGACGTAGGGCGCGTTATCATGTTTATGCATCGCACGAGGGTGCTTTTGCCGGCGCCGCTCATTCCTATAATGCCGTAAATATCTCCGTCATTAATCGTGACGGAGATATTTTTAAGTGCGTGGACCGAGCCGTCCTTGCCCGAAAATGTTTTTGTGAGGTTTTTGATTTCTATCATTTCAGCATTTCAGTCCAAACGGTAAAAACGGTAAGTCTATCTGTGTAAGTTATTCCGAAAGTTTTTTCACGCCGTCGAGCGTAGTTGTCTTGCCTGCGTAAAGTCCCATCGGCTCGTTATGTACGGCGGCGACGGAAACAATGTGAGTCCCGTTTTCTTCGTTGAAATCCTCGAGGTACGGAAGGTGCTGGAAGTAGTTCGCATCGACTTCGCCGCTCTCTACGACGTTGTTAGGCTGTACGTAGTCTGTGAATTCGAGTATCTCGAGAGTGACGTTTTTCTCTGCGAGTATCTCCTTCGCAACTGCGAGTATTTCGGCGTGCGGTGTAGGTGAAGCCGCGACGGTGATCGTCTGCCCTGCGAGTGCGTCATAGTCTACGGTGTCGTCATATCCGTCCGTCGGGTCGGTGATTACACTGACGATGGCGCCCTGATACTCTTCTTCGATGAAATCTACGACTTTCTGGCTGGTTACTGCCGCGACAAGAGCCTTTGTCTTATCTGTGTTTTCATTGCCCTCTTTTACGGCGATGATGTTGGCGTAATCAGCGGCGCTTCCCTCGATCAAAAGAGAATCTTCGACCGGGTTGAGGCCGGCGTCGATAGCGTAGTTGGAGTTGATGATGCCAAAGTCTACATCCTGCAGGGTGTTAGGGATCTGGGCCGCTTCGATCTCTTGGAAAGTGATGCCGTTTGCGTCTTCGACGTCCTGGATCGTCGCGGTGATGGAAGCGCCGTCTTTAAGTTTGATATATCCGTTTGCGTCTAAGAGCATGAGCGCTCTGGCTTCGTTCGTCGGATCGTTCGGGATCGCGATGGTAACGTCGTTTCCGCTTGCCGTGTCGCTGTCTGAGCTGCTGCTCGAGCTGCTGTCCGAGCCGCCGCACGCCGTAAGCGCAAGCGTTGTGAATGCGAGCAAAGCCGCCAAGATTATCGAAGTGATTTTCTTTGTCATATATTTGACCCCCTTTTATTTATGAACCCGTCCGTCGGGCTTCATCAGCAATGATTCGGCTCATGCGCCGTGAGGCTGTGAGCTTCATTAGCAATGATGCAATCATAACACCGTTAAATTAAAAAGTGTAATATAAAGGTTGTATCGGGATATATACGTCAAAGGTATATCTGGCAGCTAATTGAAAGCATTAAGACATTGCTGAAAAAAATAATCAATGTATGCCCGGGACGGCGTTCGGCTGATATTCCGATGATGTTATAAGGATAATCGAAGGATATTCGAGGGATATTCCTATAATAATTTCGAAAAATCGCGGTTTTCACACAACAAAATCATACCTGCCGCAACTTTCTATGGCAAAACCGGATTATGGTAAAACCGGGCTATGACAAAACCCGACTATGGCAAAAACCGACTATGGCAAAAACCGACTATGGCAAAACCGGGCTATAGCAGAATCGAGATTAGCGTTTTTGCCGATACGCATTGAAATTCCAAGGTTTAACGCACGTCGCCGCAACGAGGGATTCCGATTGTAACATAATCCGAATACACTTGTATTACATTCGTAACATCAAAAAAACACGCGGGAAGGGGGTGCCAAATGCGAAATTATGCTGAGTATATGTGAAAACAAATAGAAAACAAATATAAGAAAAAAACAGATAGCAAAAACCTGCCCGCGAAGCTGCGGACAGGTTTCGGTTTTGATGATAAGTTTCCCGAGAATGTTTCGAAAACTGAGATTAACGTTTCGAGAACTGAGAAGCTTTTCTCGCTTTTTTGAGACCGTATTTCTTTCTTTCTTTCATTCTAGGGTCTCTCGTCAGATAGCCTGCAGCCTTAAGAGGCGCTTTGTAGGCGTCGCTGTCGGCCTGCACGAGTGCTCTGGCGATGCCGTGTCTGAGTGCTCCGGCCTGTCCGGTGAAACCGCCGCCTCTGACGGTGGCGATAACGTCGAATTTGCCTTCGCATCCCGCTGCGACAAACGGGCTCTCGATCTGGCGTTTTACCTGCTCCATACCGAAGAAGTTGTCAAGATCTTTGTTATTAACAGTGATCTTGCCGGTTCCGGGAATCAATCTGACTCTTGCTACAGAAGACTTCCTTCTGCCTGTACCAGTGTACTGAATTTTTGCCATAGTCTATTCCTCCCTTCCCCTAAAATTTCAATTCTTCAGGTTTCTGAGCAGCGTGGTTGTGCTCAGGTCCCGCATAAACATAGAGTTTCTTAAGCATCTGCCTGCCGAGCCTGCCGTTAGGGAGCATACCCTTGACTGCATGTCTGATGACCTCTTCAGGATCCTTTGCGATCATTTCTTCGAACGGGATCTCGCGCTTTCCTCCCGGATAACCGGAAACGGTGACATAGACCTTATCCGTTCTCTTTTTGCCCGTAACGGCAACCTTTTCGGCATTGACCACGATTACGTAGTCGCCTGTGTCGATGTGTGGAGTGTAGGTAGGTTTCCTCTTTCCTCTGAGCACCATGGCAACTTCAGAAGCCAGACGCCCGAGAGTCTTTCCGTCGGCATCGACGACCCACCATTTGCGTTCGATGTCCTGCGGCTTTGCGATGTAGGATTTCATCTTTTTTCCTTTCTGCCTACTCGGATCGTGCGCGTATACTGTAAATCAGGTAATAAGATGAGGCGCTGCGATCGTTTTCGGTTCGGCCTACTGGGATTTCCCGCTTCACAGAGTTCAGACGCCGCCAAAATCGCAGCGGCTGTTTGAGCAGGCAATCTTTTTCGGTCTTACTAAAAATAAATTTTCAGTTTGCGGGTGCCGGGCCGCATAAGCCCTGCCCGCGTGCGCTGCTGAGCCTATTTCATGACACAGCAGAGATATTATACATTACCGTTTTGCGGAATGCAATTTTTTTGTCAAAAATACGCCCAAAATTGCAAAAATCGCAGCCGGTGCGCATATAGCGCAAAGTATCCAAATGTCAAAATCATTCATGTCGCCCGTGTGCGGCGGTTCCGGACTTGCAGGCGGCTTCCTCTGTTCGGGCGGCGTTGGCGGCTCAGGCTCGTCGGGTTCTTCCGGTTCGTCGGGTTCTTCGGGCTCGTCGGGCTCATCGGGTTCTTCCGGTTTCTCAAATTCGACGGTCTGCGCTTTGTCGGCGAGATCGCAATGCGAAGCGACCAATCTGTCACCTTTATACAGCTCCTCGAAGACGACGAATTTCCGGCCTGCCAGCTCGCTCGCGTCGAACTCGAAGCGCATTTCTGTTGAAACCTCTCTATCCTCGGCCGTAAACACGCAGGCGTTCTCTGCGATGACATTTTCCGCGTTTTCAGCATCGACCAGCCTGCCCTTTAATGTGTATTCGGTTCCCATGACCGCACAGGAAATATTTACTTTATCCACGACGACTGCTTTGGCGGATGCGGCCGATGATCCTGCCCCGTCGCCGAATGAAGCGGACGTTGTTATCTCAGGCGTTTCGGCATCTGCGATTTTTACTGTCTGAGTTTCGGGGATGTCTGCAACTTCAAACCAGAACGGCTCATCCAGAGGCAGATATCCTTCGGGAGCGGCGGTTTCAACGATATAGTAGCGGCCCGCAGGAAGGCCCGTCTCGATACGCGCTTCTTCTGTCGATGTCCATGAATCTACGAGCGACCCATCCTCGGAGTACAGCGAAAGTTCCGCACCTGCAAGCGCGGTGGCGCCTGTTTCGTTTGGACCGGTTTTCAATATCTCGACCGTTGTCGGGGTCTTCCTCTCAAGCGAAAGCACCGAGACATCATCCGTTCCGACGGTTATCTTCTTCATTTCGCGGTCGAGTTCCCAGCCGTAAGGGGCTTGTATCTCGGCGACGATGTACTCTCCCGGGGCGAGGAACACTTTATCCGACATTCCGTCTTTGCCTATAGTGAGCCTTGCGACAGGCTCGGCACTCTGCGGCGAGTCGGAAAAAGACATAGCGGCAGCGCTCGTTGACGCGTCATCGCTATCAGCATTGCCGGCGGCAGCACCGACACCAGCGGCGCTTGCGGAACTTTCGCCGGCGGCGGCACCAGAATTTTTGCTGCCGGCAGTATTGGCAGCAGTGGCGCTTGCGTAACTTTCGCCGGCGGCAGCATCAGAATTTTTGCTGCCGGCAGTATTGGCAGCAATGGCGCTTGCGGAACTTTCGCCGGCGGCAGCACCAGAATTTTTGCTGCCGGCAGTATTGGCAGCAATGGCGCTTGCGGAACTTTCGCCGGCGGCTGCACCGACATTAGCGGCGCTTGCAGAACTTTCGCCGGCTCCGACACTTGCCTCGCGTAATGGGGTCTTGATGTCAGCCGCATTGTAGACCGCGTATACGGCACCTTCCACTGAGTATATCTGAGCGTAGGCTTCGTCTTCCGCTTTTTTCTCTACCGAAACGTACGAGCCGCGCTCCTTCACTTCAAAGCTTGCCAGCGATTGCTCTGTCTTGGAAAGAAAATATCTGCCTGTTCCGACATATTTTGTTTTGTTGGCTGCAGCGTATTTTTCTGCTTCGGCGACGACGGCCATCTGTACGGTTTTGGTGGTTCCTCGCGCGATATACATTGCATCTAAACTCGAATCCGTGAAGCAATTCGCCTGTCCGTTGACTTTCATCCAGACATACGCCTGCGAAAGTCCCACTTTCGTGTAGCCGTCGAGCTTGTCTGAAGAATTGATATACTTCAGGCCGAGCGCAATATTCGTTATAAGGTCTTCCGGCAGATAGTCCTTTAAATCGTACACTTCGCAGGCATCTCTGGCTATTGGCAGATACGGCTGAACACAGTAGATGCGCTTTCCGTCCTCGTCAAAGAAAGCGTGGATCTCGTGGGCTATCCACGCGCCATTCTCAGTCGAAATAAGGTACGTCTCTTCCGACGGTTTTATCGTTATTTTCGTCTCCGCCAAAGCGCTGACCGGCAGCATTGCCGCAAAAATAAGCGCAGCCGCGGCGATAAACAGTTTCGACCATGCCTTCTTCCGTTTCCTTTTAATGGTTAGGCCGTTCTTGATTTTTCCCGTAAATCCTCTGATCATTCTTCCTCTCCTTTTAAATTTTCAATATTAGCGTTTCGGCGTCCGCGCATTGCAGCATCTGCGCCCGCGCTCGGCATCGGCACTGTTTCTGCCTATCTCCCTCCGAACAAATGGGCAGTCCCGGTCGGCATCTGCACTGTTTCGGTTCGCCGCAGGCTGAAAAATAGCAATAAAAAAACGGCGCCCGTTAAGGGTGCCGTCGGATTTGACGTACTATTTCCTATGCCGCTGCGTCAGTTTCGTTTTGTCAGGGCCTATGCCGCTGCCGTCTTTCTACGCCGGGCAGTGCCGCAAGCGCTTTCGCCTGCACTTTTTTACGATATCAGTTTATCTTTCGATTGCTTCCCTGTCAAGAAATATTTTCCATATTTCCCACATATTCCCAAGTAGCCCGGATTTCCTTTGTTTCCAAACCGCCCGGATTTCCCGTAAATTTCCAAGCCGCCCGGATTTCCCGTAAATTTCCAAACCGCCCGGGGCGGTAAATGAAACGAAATGTGAAACAAAATACGGATAAAATACGGAGCTCAATAAAACAGCGGGTTCACGTACATCACGAACAAAAGCGTGTACGGCGCGACGAGCAGCTGGCTGTCGAACCTATCAAGCACGCCGCCGTGTCCCGGAAGCAGATTGCTGTAGTCTTTAACGCCGTTGAGCCTTTTTATCACCGACATGGAAAGGTCGCCGACCATGCCGACTTCCGAAGCGAGCACAGCGTAGATGATAACCGCCGGTATGATAGGTTTTGTTCCCACGGCTCCGAACACGAGTGCGGAAAACAGCAGCGCGACAGCGACAGCGCCTACGACGCCGCCGAAAGCGCCTTCCACCGTCTTATGCGGGCTGACCGCCGGGGCCATCTTTGCGCGCCCGAACTTGCGTCCGGCAAAATACTGGAAAACGTCCGAGACGGCGCTGACGAACACCGTCATCATGAAGTATTCTTTGCCGTGCTCCAGAGTTATCATGTAAGAGAAAGAAGCGAAAAACAGGCTTATTGCTATCGTCTCAAGCAGTGATTTCAGTTTCGTGTGAGTGACCGGCTTATCCATCCGCACCATGCGCGCGAGGAACAAAGCGATAAAAACCGGCAGTGCCGCGCAGACGACGGCCGGATAAGCGTCAAAATGCAGGAACGGGAATATTACCGCGGCCGCACACGAGATGACGATCAAACCGTACTGTTTCAGTTCTCCGTAAGCGTGATATATCTCATAGACCGCCGCCAGACTCAATATCGCCCCGAGCGAACTCATAACATAAGGCTGTTCCGCAAACAAAAAAATCGGTATCGCGATGATCACTATGACGATGGCGGTTTTTACTCTTGTTTTAAGCATCTGCTCCTCCGTGATTTCCGAAGCGAATCAAATCAAATCAAAATCGAGTCGAATCGCATCAAGATCGCACCAAAATCGCATACATTTAAATCGTATCTTACCACATAGATTATATATGATACGTATATTTTGGCAAACAAATAAAAAAATCCGGTACCATAATAATCCGTCATGATTGTAACCGGAACAAAAAAATCCGGCGCAATAAAAAAATCCGGGATGACGCACAGACGACGTATCCCGGGATCCTGTTGGTGGCCCATATTGGACTTGAACCAATGACCTTCTGGTTGTCACCCAGACGCTCTCCCAGCTGAGCTAATGGACCAAACGCGCTTCAAAGCGCTTGCAGGTTTTGATTATAGCACAGAATATGCGCGATGGCAAAATATTTTTTCCCTGAAACACCAACAATTATTTTACACGGACTTTTTCGAAGCGAAAGTTCGCCCGCTTTCCGCTATTCGCTGTTTCAGTTTATCCCGAGCTGCTCCGAATTTGAGACTACATTGAGCTCTTTCAGTTTATCCCGAGCTGCTCCGAATCCAAGACTATGGTGAACGGTCCGTCGTTTACGAGGCTGACTTTCATCTCCGCGCCAAAAGAGCCTGTCGCCACGCGCGCGTCTCCGAGCCGCTCACGGCAGAGCGAGCAGATATAGTCGTATAGTTTCTCGGCGTGCTCCGGCGAACCCGCATCCGTAAAACTCGGCCGGTTTCCGTGCCTGCAGTCGGCGTACAGTGTAAACTGCGAGACGAGGAGTACCCCGCCGCCCACGGCGTCGATGTTGAGGTTGGTTTTGCCATCTGCATCCGCAAAGATACGCAGGCCGAGCATCTTCTTTACCATTTTTTCGCACGCCGCTTCGTCGTCTTTGTCGCAGACACCTATCAAAACCAAAAATCCCGTTCCGATTCGGCCTATCGCCTTTCCCTCAACTTCGACTGATGCCTCTGAAACGCGCTGTATCACAAACTTCATTTACTTTATCTCTCCGTGTTCGCGGGCGAACGCGATGCACGCGTCGGCCGCTATGTCCATAGGGTCGAAATAGAAATCCGAAATATTCAGTTCCCGGCGAAGCACGGAAAGTTCGGTGCAGGCGAGGACCGCCGCGTCGCAGTCTTCCACTTTGAGTTCGTGGTCGATCAGGAAGAACGCCGCCCGGTCGGAGCGCTTTCCGGCTTTGACGCAGTCATAGATCTCGTGCATCACGAGGCTTTGAGTCTCTTCTGAAGGAACATACGGCGTGACGCCCGCGCGAGAGAGTTCTTTTTGGTAGAGCTCGGTGCGTATCGTGCCGTCAGTCCCCAATACAGCGACTTTGCCGCCGGGGACCGCTTCGCTCACGCGCTTGGATGTCTCGCGGATCAGGTGGATGAACGGAACAGGAATGTCTTTTTCTATCATATCGATAAAATAGTGCGCGGTGTTGCATGTCACAACGATGTCGCTTACGCCTGCATTTGCCAGCATCAGCGCATCGGCTTTTAGTTTCTGCGCCAGCGCATCTATCCTGCTTTGGTCGCCCGAAAGTATTGCCGCCGTCCTGTCATCCATGGATGCGTGGCTTATCAAAATCAGATCGAGATTGTCCTGATCTTTTTCAGCATGTGTTTTCTCCGTTATCATATCGTAGAAAAGCGATGAGGCCGCTGGGCCCATTCCGCCAATAATTCCAAGCATTTTCGCTCCTTTCTTTCGTTTTTTCTCTCTGTTTTTGTTTGCGGTTTCTTCTGTATCTGCCTCTTTCGGTTATTTTTCTGTATCTGCCTTTTCAGTTGTTTTCCTGCATCTGCCTTTTCAGTTGTTTTTCTGCATCTGCCTTTTTCAGTCTTGCGCTTTCTGCTCTTTCATGCAGTCGCGCAGGCCGCGTGACGTTTTTCCCCTCACTCCCGTGACGGTCTCCGCATGCCAGAGCGCGCTGATTATCGCCTCTTCGATCGACTCTACCGCCGCCTCGAAAACCTCGTCTATCGCGTCTTCGTAAATTGCCCGGTAAGTTATGATTTTCTTATCGCTGTAATGGCTGATTTTGTTTGCCGTGGAAAAGGCGATGCAGATGTCGCCGGAGCCGTTTCCCATATATGAGCCGCATCTTCCCAACGCTATCGCCGCTCGTCTGGCGACGCGCGAAAGCTGGCGGCTCGAAAGCGGAACGTCCGTGCCCACTACCATTATTATCGAACCTTTGTCGCGGGAAGCAAAATCGCCGCTGTGCGAAGTGCCGGCTGCATCATCTGCCGAATTGCCTGCCGTACCGTCCTGCGCTGCGCCTGCGGAATTATACGCTGCGCGCCTCTGCAGCTCCTCGCCGAGATGTCTGCCTCCGACCGTAAGGTGCCTGGCGCTGCCGAAATTGGCCATAACTATCGCACCGATGGTGTACTCCGAGCCGTCGAGCGTCAAAACACGCGAGGCCGATCCGATACCGCCCTTGAATCCGAGGCAGCACATGCCGCGGCCGCCGCCGACCGCGCCTTCTTCAAAATCTTCGCCCGACTCTTTTGCTCTGTGAAGCGCCTCTAAAACGTCTCCCTCGCTCACGTGGAAACCTCTGATGTCGTTCAGGCTGCCGTCGTTGCACTCTGTCACGACCGGGTTCACGGTCGAAGTCGAAACGCCGATGTCTTCGTTTTGTTCCAGCATGTAGCGGATCAAAGCCGTGGACGCCGTGCCGACAGAAAAAGTGTTGGTCATGATTATCGGGGTCTCGATCGTGCCGAGTTCTTCTATCTGGATAAGCCCTGCGCTCTTCCCGAAACCGTTGATGACGGCGCATCCGGCGGCGACTTTTTCGCGGAAAAGGTTGCCGGTGTGAGGCAAAATCGCAGTCACGCCTGTGTTCACGCTGCCCGCCGGAGCCGCATGTCCCTCGACATCTGCCGCATCCGCATCCGCCGCATTTGTAATCGTAACGTTCGCTGCGCGCACTCCGGGCACATCGGTGATTTTGTTGAGCGCGCCGCGTCTGAAATTGCTGTGAAGGTCAAAACCGCTGTTATCAGGTAATCCCATATCCGCTCCCCTATCTGCTGTCTGATATCTGTTATCTGCCGTCAGCTGTCCGTTATCTGCTGCCAGCTGTCCGTTATCTGCCGTCAGCTGTCCGTTATCTGCTGCCAGCTGTCCGTTATCCGCTGCCTGCTGTCCGTTATCTGCTGCCAGCTGTCCGTTATCCGCTGTCCGCTGTTTGCTATCCGCTGTCCGCTGTCTGGCTGCGTACTGATATGCGCACAGCCGATACTAATGTATGAATCTGTAGGCTCTGAGCAGGTCTCTGAAATCTTTTGCCGCGTACCTGACGGTGTGCGGGTCGACGTATTCGACGCCGGCGTAGTTCAAAGCCGCCTTTGCGGAAGGATGCTCTTTATATGTGAGTTCCAAAACCGGATTCTCAGGAATCGAAATAGGCTTGATAAGGCCGTTCTTGAAGTCCTCGACCGCGGCTTTTGCCTCTCTTTCTATGAGGTCTATCGCGTCGAGCGGATGGATGTTATATGTGGCCGTGCCGATGCCGTCTTTAACAGCGACGGTATGAACGCCCGGAATGACTTGTTTTGCCGTCTCGCAAAGCCCTTTGTCGCCCGTCACGAGCGCGACGGGAACGCCGTACTGGGCACAGGTCAAAGCGTTTATCTCCATCTCGGAAACTTTGCGGCCGTTGATTTTAGTGAGGTACAGGCCCGTATGTGTCATAGTGTGAGCCAGCGGGTTCGCGTCGCTTCCGCCTTCCGAATGGTATCCCGTAAAAAGCGCCACATCAAAGCCCTGATCTACGCAGGCGACCATTGAGTCCATGCTGCTGCACCATTCGCGGATGAGTTTCACGCCGCGAGGCAGGTCCATGTGATTGAGGTTCAGCGCACTGTCATGTGCGTCTTTGACGACGACTTCATCGGCCCCGGCCGCCAAAGCCCCCCTGCATGCTGCCGCGACTTCCGCGGTCATCTGTGCGCAGGCACGTTCATAACCTTTGCCGCCTCTTTCCGTTTCTTCCCAGATGGTGACGTCCGTGACGCCCTCGATATCTGCGCTGATGTAGACTCTCATTTCTCTACTCCTTTTCAAAATGCTGGTTTTGTGCGCTTTATGCGCCGTTTCCCCTGCAATACCCCCGCGCCTCGGATAAGACTGCGGCATTGCGATCTTGCGGCTGAGCGTTACCGCTTTTGCGACTGACAAATAGTACTCCCGAGCCGCCGCGCCGCCTGTCGCATGTCGGTCCTTCCTTTAGCGCTGTATTTCCTACAAATCTATTATATTATATCCGCGCACGAGTGCAAACGGGGAAACCTCCCGTCACAGGCACCAAAGTCTGAGCGCGAGTACCAAAATCCACGCGTTCTGCCTGTGTGCCGTAACAAAAAAGAGGCTCGACACACCAAAATTCCGAAATAGCGTTTGTCCGCTGCAGCCCTGTAATTGCAGCGCTTCCGGCAATCAGACAAGTATGGGGACGGCAAAAAATAACATTGGTGTATTACGATAATATTCCAAGCGTAACATCGTGCGTCAAGAGGTTTCCGCGGACATACATCTTCAAAATCATCGCATCGTTATTATCCTCTCCCGCCGCACTATTAAAAATTTGCTATAATATCAAAAAAGCACTGAACTTCTGCGGAGGCATGATGAGAATGGACAATTTGAATTGCACAAACATCGGCGCAAATTTTGACATCAAAAAAGAAACCGAGCGCATATATCCTAAGGTCGTTGAAATCAGGCGCCGGCTTCACTCGCATCCCGAACTCGGCGAGCACGAACAAAACACGTCCGCGTTCATTTGCGAGACTTTAGACAGCCTCGGCATCCCATACAAGAGCGGCATCGCAGGATACGGCGTCATAGCGCAGATAGGTCACGGCTCGCACGCTGTCGGCATCCGCGCCGACATGGACGCGCTCCCGGTCACGGAGTGCACGGGCCTCGAGTTCGCCTCGCAGACGCCCGGCGTAATGCACGCTTGCGGCCACGACATGCACACTTCGATCCTGCTCGGCACCGGCATGCTGCTCAAATCCCTCGAAGGCAAAATAGACGCCGCAGACGGCGCAGTTAAACTTTTCTTCCAGCCGTCCGAAGAAACGGTCGGAGGCGCGGAGAGAATGATAAAAGAAGGAGCGCTCGTCGATCCGCCCGTTGAAGCGGTCATCGCCCTCCACGTAGATCCGTACCACGCACCCGGGACGACCGTACTCTGCTACGGCCCGATGAACGCCCAGACTCAGGGATTCAAGATCCTCGTGCACGGAAAAAGCTGTCACGGCGCACACCCCGATCTCGGAGTAGACGCAATCGTAATGGCAAGCGACATAGTCCTCTCGCTGCAGACGCTGTCAAGCCGTTTCAACGCTCCGACGACGCCGATAATCGTGACGATAGGAACGATGAACGCTGGCACCGCCGCAAACATCATAGCTGGGGAAGTCGAAATGCGGGGAACCATGCGCGCTCTCACGCCTGAAGTCATGGACGCCAACAAAAAGCGCTTCGAGGAACTCATAAAAGGTGTCGCCTCAGGCTACGGCGGAAGCGCTGAAGTCATCTGGGCATCGGACGGATATCCCGCTCTCATCAACAATGATTTTGTCACCGATATAGTAAAAGAAAGCGCCGCGGAACTCTTCGGCGAAGACAGTATCGCGATAATGAAAGAGCCTTCGCTGGGAGGCGATGATTTCGCTTTCTTCACGAAGGCTGTAAAAGGCTGTTATTTCAATCTCGGAGTCACCGAACCGGGAGCGCCGGTCTATGCTCTCCACAACGAACATTTTTCGCCGTCGGAGGAGGCCATGAAAACCGGTATCGCGGTTGAGACTCTGGCGGCACTGAAACTGCTCGGGAAAATGAATCGATCGACTATCGACTAGCGGTATCTACTCGCGGTGTCGACTAGCGGAATCGACTAGCGGTATCGACTCGCGGTGTCGACTCGCGGTATCGACTAGCGGTATCGACTAGCGGTATCGACTCGCGGTGTCGACTAGCGGTCTATACGTTTTCACCTCGCGCCGCCGTTACCTCATGCTCACAGTAAGCGCAGCGGAGCACTCCGTCCGACAGCGTGAATCTCGGCTCAAGTTCCTGTTCCGAAGCGGTTATGCATTTTGCGTTCGTGCAGCGGATCAGCCGCTTATCGCCGAACTCGGACGGCACTTCATCGATAGAAAGTCCCGGAGCGAGGCGCCTTTTGACAGAACACCTGTAATTTGTTTCCGCTCCTATGCCTACGCGCTCGCCGCGCGTTTTTGCCGCATCTGCCTCGGCGAGGAGTTTCAATATCAGCGCCATGCGCATGTACTTGCCGTTCATCGCCTCGCGGAAATACGCCGCGCGCACATCTTCGTCCACGTCCACACTTATCTCGTTCACGCGCGGAAGCGGATGGAGGACTATCATGTCAGGTTTTGCCGCCCGCATCTTTTCAGCCGTCAGGCAATAGCTGTTTTTCAGGCGCTCGTACTCGCGCGGATCGTCAAAACGCTCTCTCTGGATGCGCGTCATGTACAACACATCGACATCAGGGATGACCTCTTCGAGAGACCTCGTCTCCACATACGGCATGTCGTTTTTCTCTAAAACATCTTTGAGCATATAGTCCGGAAGTCTGAGTTCCTCCGGCGAGATCAAGACCGCCTTAACCCCGTCATATCTGACCAGCGCGTTCAGCAGAGAGTGGACGGTGCGCCCGTATTTCAAGTCGCCGCAGAAACCGACCGTAAGTCCGTCGAATCTCCCTTTTTCGCGGTATATCGTGAGCATGTCTGCGAGCGTCTGTGTCGGGTGGCAGTGGCTGCCGTCGCCCGCGTTGATGACCGGTATCGATGCCGCAAGAGACGCCACGAGCGGCGCCCCTTCGACCGGGCTGCGCATCGCTATTATGTCGGCATAGCAGCTGACTATCTTTGCCGTATCAGCGACACTCTCGCCTTTTGCCGCGGATGAACTGGACGCCGAGGAAAACCCGAGCACCTTCCCGCCCAGTTCCATCATCGCCGCCTCGAACGAAAGGCGCGTTCGCGTGGACGGTTCGTAGAACAAAGTCGCGAGTTTTTTCCCTTCACACGCATGCGCATATTTTTCGCGATTCTCGATGATATCGCACGCCATTTCCATCATCTCTGTAAGTTCAGGCACCGAAAGATCGGTGACATCTATCACGCTTCTCGCCATTACTGAAATCTCCTCCTGAAATCCACGCGGCACGGCCTATTTTATCCATCTCTCTCCGCACGGCCTATATTATCCATCTCTCTCCGCACGGCCTATTTTATCCAGCTTTCGTCGGACGGATCGTTCCTGAACGCCATAAGACGCGCTATGTCTTCCTTTGCTATATATCCCTGCTCGGCGGCGACCAAAGCGATCTCATCGAAGTTCGTCAGCGAATGGTTTTCGTATCCCGCTGCCGCCAGACGATCAAGGCCTTTCTGCATCCCGTATGTAAATATGCTGACGATGCCGAGCACTTTTGCTCCGGCTTCTTTAAGGATGTCGGCCGTTTCTACCGCGCTTCCCGCCGTAGAGATAAGATCCTCGACGACTACGACCTTTTCGCCCGGCAAAAGCACCCCTTCGATTTGGTTCTTTCGTCCGTGATCTTTGGCTCCCGAGCGGACGTATCCCATCGGCAGACCCATTATCTGCGCCGTTATCGCGGCGTGCGCGATACCCGCTGTGGAAGTGCCCATCAGCGCCTCTGCGGTCGGGTAATATTTTGATATAAGCGCTGCCATCCCGTTTTCGATATCCGTACGCACGTCCGGATAGCTCAGAGTCAGCCTGTTATCGCAGTAGATAGGGCTTTTGATGCCGCTCGCCCACGTAAACGGGTCGTTCGGCCTGAAAAATACGGCTTTTATCTTCAGCAGGTCTTCGGCGATCCTGCGGGAGCATTCCTCCGATGTTTTGATTTCACTCATCGTTCTGCCTCCTGTTTTTCTACTTTCCCAAGAAATCCTTTATGCAGCGCTCGTACGCGGCAAGCGGATCGTCCGCCTTGGTTATCGGACGGCCCACCACGATATAGTCCGAACCTGCTTCGCGTGCGGAGGCAGGCGTCATTACTCTTTTTTGGTCGCCGGTGTCGCTTCCTTCAAAACGTATCCCCGGCGTTACGGTGACAAAATCCGCCCCGCACACTTCGTGCACTTTTGCGGCCTCGAGCGGCGAGCAGACGACTCCTGAGAGCCCTGACTTTTTTGCGTTGAGGGCGTAATGCATGACGACGTCGGCAATCGGCTCGCGGATGAGGAGATCTTCTTCCATCGCCTTCTGATCCGTTGAAGTCAGCTGCGTGACCCCTATCAAAAGCGGTCTGCCGGAACGGCTCAATCTGAGAGGCGCATCGCAGTGCGAAGTTTCTTCTTCCATGCTGTTCCAGTCCGAGTAAAACCCTTCGGCGGCCGCACGCATCATGGCGCACGTCCCCGCGGCGTGTACGTCGCAGATGTCCGCGCCGAGTTCCGACAAAACTTTCATCGTCCGGCGTACCGTGTTCGGGATGTCGTGGACTTTCACATCCAAGAAAACCTTATGTCCGCGTGATTTCAATTCGCGGACTATATCCGGGCCCTCCGCGTAAAAGAGTTCCATGCCGATCTTCACAAAAGGCCGCTTTTCCCCGAAGCGCTCCAGAAAGTCCATGGTCTGTGCTCTGTTCGGAAAATCACATGCGATTATCACGTCTCTTGCCATCAAAACACACCTCCGAAAAAAATCTATATTTCACATGCTGCTTGAACGTAAAATCACTCACGGCTCCTGCCACTCTCTCACAGCGCGCCTCCGATAAGTTCCGCGGCGCTCTTTGCTCCATATTTTTCAACCGCGGCGGGAAGATTTTCAATAATCTTTTTGCAGGCGCACGGGTCTGTCAGGTTTGCCGTCCCGACCTCCACCGCCGCCGCTCCGGCGAGCATCATTTCCACAACATCTTCGGCGCTCGAAACTCCTCCGAGCCCGATGACAGGTATCTTCACGGCTTTCGCAGTCTGATATACGCACCTGAGCGCGATCGGGAAAACCGCCGGCCCCGAAAGTCCGCCGGTCACATTCGCCAAAACAGGTCTGCGCGTATATTTATTTATCCTCATGCCGAGCAAAGTGTTTATCAGGCTGACGCCGTCGGCACCCTCGCCCTCGCAGGCTTTGGCGATCTCCGTCACATCCGTTACGTTCGGCGAAAGTTTCATTATCACAGGTTTGTCCGTCACCGCACGCACCGCTTTTGTCACCTCTGCCGCCGCTTTCGGATCGGCTCCGAATGCCATTCCTCCGCCGTGTACGTTCGGGCAGCTGATGTTTATCTCAAGCCATCCGACGATATCCTGCTCTGCCAGCCTCCGCGCCGTAAAAGCGTAGTCTTCGACGGAAAAGCCGCATACATTTGCCATCACTTTTTTGTTATACACTTTCGCCAGGCGCGGAAGTTCTTCGGAAATCACTTTCTCGACGCCGGGGTTTTGGAGGCCGACGGAGTTCAGCATGCCGGAAGGCGTCTCCGCTATGCGTGGCGTCGGGTTTCCGAAACGTTCTTCGCGGGTGGTTCCTTTGAATGAGAAAGTACCTAATATGTTGATGTCGTAGACCTCGGCAAATTCATATCCGTAGCCGAACGTGCCGCTCGCGGGAATGACCGGGTTGTCGATTTGTGTGCCGAGGAGGTCGACTTTCAGATCTGCCATATTATTTCATCCCTTTCAAAGACCGGCCCGTCTTTGCAGACGCGCTTGTATCCGTTTTTAGTCCTGTGGCTGCAGCCCATGCATGCGCCGAACCCGCAGCCCATCCTTTCCTCAAAGGAAAATTCGCCGCCGCAGTCTGTCGCATCGTACACCGCGCGCAGCATTTTCTCCGGTCCGCAGGCGTATATAAATGAAGGCGATCCGGCCTCCTGCTGTGAACCGGTGCCGAGGGAATCCGTCGGGTTACTATCTGCTGTAACTTTTGACGCTCCCGTTGCGAGCCCTTTTGTCAAAACTTTTATAGCGTCCGTCACGAGGCCTTGCACCGTCCGTGCGCCGTTTCCGCTTGAGCGTGAACCTCCGCTTGCGTGAGAGCCGCCGGATGTCCGTACCCCATGAGCTGTGCAAAAGCCCTCGGATGCCCGTTGACCGTGTGATATCTGCGAGCCGTCGGCGGTGGCTATCACGAGTTCAGAGGCGTTTGCCGCGAACTCTTCTTCGAAAAAAACGTCGTCCGCGGTCTCAAAGCCGAGCGCTATCAGAGGTTTCACCCCTGCCTGCGAAAGTTTCTTCGCCAGCAGAAGCATCGGCGCCGCGCCGACTCCGCCGCCCGCCAAAAAAGGTGCTCTGCCCGCTTTGGCGACGTCAAATCCGTTCCCCAGTTCTGTCAGAACGTTGAGCGTCGAACCCGCTTTCAGTTCCGTCATGCGCTCTGTCCCTGCGCCGAGGACTTTATACACTATGGTCAGCGTACCCGCCGCGGCGTCGCACACTGATATCGGCCGCCTCAGGAAGAATCCCGGCAGCGAGATATCAATGAAACTCCCCGGCTTTACGCCGCTGAAATCGTCGTCCCCGGCGAGCCGCATCGCGTAAAGCGAACGCGAAACTTTATAGTTTTCGGTGATAGTGAGATTTTGCTGTTTCATTTTTTCTCTACATATTATTATTTATTGCTATCGCTATCGAATATTCCTTTTATTTTTTATTCACGTTATTTTTCGGCATATTTTTCTCATTATCGCACATATCCGACCAAAAATATATGCAGAAAAGCAATGCAGGTCGGGAGTTATCTGCACATTTTTCGCTGATTTATATGCAGATAATCGGCGAGTTAAGGCTTTATCTTCATATTTTTGCCGGTTTATATCCGGTTTATATTCAGATACTGTATCTATGCGTTTTCCCCGTACACGTACTCCCCATTAAGGTACGTCGCTATGCATTTCCCCTTTACGCGCATTCCCTCAAACGGCGTTGATTTCCCCATGGACAAAAACTCCCGCGGGTCTATCGCGTACTCTGTCTCAAGGTCAAACACCGTGAACCCGGTATCTTCCGTTATTCCAAAGCGCCTGCGCGGTGCGTCCGTCAACATTTCGAGCAGCCGCGGCAGCGTGATTTCCCCTTTCAGGACGAGTCCTGTGTATAAAAGCGGGAAAGCAGTCTCTATCCCGACTATGCCGAACGGGCTCTTTTCGAGGCCGCGCGACTTTTCCTCCGGCGTATGAGGAGCGTGGTCGGTGGCGATAATGTCTATCGTTCCGTCGGCGGCGGCCTCGACCAATGCCTCTCTGTCGCGCCTGTCCCGGAGCGGAGGATTCATTTTGAATCTGCCGTCGTCCTCGAGGAATGAATCGTCGAGCAGCAGGTAGTGAGGGGCTGTCTCGCACGTCACATCTACGCCGCTTTGCTTGGCGTCCCTGATGATAGAGACGCTCTCTTTAGTCGAAATATGGCAGATGTGGAACGAACATCCCGTCTCGTCCGCAAGTTTCACGTCTCTTTCTATCTCTCGCCACTCGCTTTCGTTCGAGATGCCTGCGATACCATGCTCAAATGCGTAAGTGCATTCGTTCACGCACCCGCCGCGAACAAGGCTGTCCACCTCGCAATGAGCGGCGATTATCTTACCGAGCAGCGCCGCCTTTTTCATCGCCGCTCGCATCATTCCTTCGTCCTGCACGCCCCTTCCGTCATCCGAAAACGCGATGACCTTTGGCGCAAGCGCATCCATATCGGCCAATTCTGCGCCTTTTTCCCCTTTTGTTATAGCGCCATAAGGATGGACGCGTACGCAGGCATCGCGATCGATAATATCAGTCTCCGCCCGCAGATTTTCAAGACTGTCCGGCACCGGCGAAAGATTCGGCATCGTGCAGACATCCGTGTACCCGCCGTGCGCCGCCGCCAAAGTCCCCGTTCTGATAGTCTCCTTATATGAAAAACCCGGCTCGCGAAAATGCACATGCACATCGCAGAAACCGGGGAATACCGCATATCCGTCATTTTTGAAAGCCGCTGCGGCGGCCGAATTTTCAGCTGTCAGATTTTTCGTCAGCATTTCAGTCCTTTCGCAAACCAAAATCATCATCCGCCGATTAAATCGTATCACACGCCGTCCTCGCATGTCAACGAACGAGTGAGAGGACAGACCGATGCCGAATCTATGCGCTCGGCGGCTGTAACGGCGAAGCCTGCAGATATCTGAGGGCGCTGAAACAATAAGCCGGGACAGCATTTCCGCATTCTGCGCGATTTGATTTTGTTGTTCCAAACAATTTATTTTAATTTTATCTGTATTTATTGACTAAATATTCGCCACCCAGTATAATGATAAAGATTTGTATTTTGGGGGTAACAAATATGGGTACTACTGAAGCCAGGGGAAAGTTCCGGACTAATTTCGGATTTCTCATGGCGTCTATCGGATCCGCTGTCGGCCTGGGGAACCTCTGGGGGTTTCCATACAAAATGGGAATCGGCGGCGGTTTTGCTTTTTTGCTTCTTTACGTGGCGATGGTGTTCTGCGTCGGCGTATGCCTGATGCTCGGCGAATTCGCTATCGGCAGGAAGTCCGGCAAGGCTCCTGTCGGGGCTTTTTCGGCGGTGCGGCCGTCTTTCGCCTTTGCGGGATGGTTCAACACGATCACACCGTTCTTTCTGCTTCCGTTCTACACCGTTCTGGGCGGATACTGCATCAAATATCTGATTGCTAACCTCGGCGACATTTTCGGCGCTTCGTGGGGTATCGGAATGGCGGACAGCAGCGAGTATTTCGCTTCGTTCATCGCGGATCAGCCTCAGGCGATACTGATGACTGTGATTTTCATGGTGCTCACGTGCCTTATCGTCATCGGCGGAGTCTCGGGAGGCATCGAGAAATTCTCAGTCGCAGCCATGCCGGCGCTCTTCATCATGCTTTTGATAATCGTCGTGAGGAGCTGCACCCTTCCCGGAGCCGGAGCGGGCATCGAATTCATGTTCAAACCGAATTTCGAGGTCTTCAAAGGCAAAGGCTGGATCAAAGTACTCGCTCTGGCGGGAGGGCAGATGTTCTTCTCGCTTTCGCTCTCAAGCGGATGCCAAGTCGCCTACGGCTCATATCTCGACAAGAAAGAAAATCTGGAGCGCAACGCTTTCATCGTCCCTATCGCGGACATGACGGTCGCCATCCTCGCGGGACTGGCGACGCTGCCTGCGACTTTCGCGGCAGGGCTTGAGGCGACCGGCGGTCCGGGGATGCTCTTCGTAGTGCTCCAGACCGTGTTCCAGAAAATGGGACGCGCAGGCGCGTATTTCGGAACGCTCTTTTACCTTTTGGTCGTGCTCGCGGCTCTCACCAGTTCGATCGCTATGCTCGAAGGCGGCGTGGCAACTTTCATCGACAGGCGCATCGAAAAAGGCAAGACTCCGGGACGCGGCATCGTCACTTCAGTCATCGCGGGAATCACTTTCTGCGGCGCTCTGCTCGTGGCGGCCGACGGACTGGGATCGACGGGGCTGCCTCACATATTCGGTCTTTCCACTTGGCTCGACGCGTTCGATTTGTTCGGCGAAGGAATACTGATGCCGCTCGGCGGATTCTTCCTTGCTATCCTGCTCGGGTGGCTCGAACCGAATTACATCGACAGCGAAGTCAGGCTCGGCAGTGAGTTCCGTTCGCGGAAGTTCATCCACTATTGCCTTAAGATCATCGCTCCGATCTTCATGATTTTCATTTTGATCGGGCAGCTCGACTCCTTCTTCGGACTCGGGATCTTCTGATCCATCGGGATCGCGCACCAGCACATCAACAACATTTTCAGCGGAAGATATCACTGATTTCGATATACTCTATATAATATAGATGTGGCAAAAAGGCGCCGCATATTCGAAATGTGATAGCTTTGTTATTTATTATTTTCATTTTATATATATAAAGGAAAGAGAAGGTATTATGGAAAACAAAAACGCAAAGGGCCAATGGGCCACAAAGTTCGGCTTTCTCATGGCGACGATCGGCTCGGCCGTGGGGCTGGGAAATCTCTGGGGTTTCCCGTATAAGATGGGCAAAGGCGGCGGATTCGCCTTCCTCGTGATCTACGTGGTGCTCGTCGCGCTGGTCGGCGTCATTATGACACTCACAGAACTCACCCTCGGCCGCAAGACCGGCAAAGGCGTCATACAGGCGTATGAGGCTGTCGGCAAAAAATACAAGTGGATAGGAATCATCTCGTGGCTCTCGCCGATGCTCATCCTCGGCTTCTACTGCATGCTGGGCGGCTACTGCATAAAATACATGGTCGCCAACATCGGGGACGCTTTTGACGCTTCGTGGGGCGTAGGCGGCATGGACAGCAGCGAATTCTTCGCTTCGTTCTACCAAAACCAGCCCGAGACGGTAATATACACTCTGATATTCGTGTTCCTGACCGCACTCGTCGTCTGCACCGGCGTCGCCAAAGGCATAGAGCGCTTCACTTCCATAGCGATGCCTGCGCTTTTCGTGATGCTCGTCGTGATCATCATCAGGAGCTGCACGCTTCCGGGCGCATCCGGCGGACTGGAATTCATGTTCAAGCCCAATCTCGAAGTATTCAAGGGGACGGGATGGATAAACGTCCTCGCGCTCGCCGGCGGACAGATGTTTTTCTCGCTGTCGCTGGGAATGGCGATCATGGTCACATACGGCTCATATATGAGAAAGGATGACAGTCTTGAGCAGAGTGCTATCGTCATCCCTGTCGCAGATACAATCGTAGCAATAATGGCAGGCCTCGCCATCATGCCGGCGGTATTCGCCGCGGGCCTTGACCCTGCAGGCGGCCCGGGACTGCTCTTTGTAACACTCCAGACGGTATTCACAGAGATGGGCGCTGTCGGACCGTTCTTCGGCTTCATCTTCTACCTGCTCGTGTTCGTCGCGGCCATCACCAGCTCTATCTCACTCCTCGAAGCCGTGAGTTCCGCTATGATGGACAGAAACGTCAAAAAAGGAAAACCTATCAACCGAAAGAGGACGACTATCCTGCTCGCGATATACGTCGCGGCGGAAGGCTCTCTCGTAGCGCTCGACGGACTCGGGTCGCACGGCTTCCCTCATATCTTCGGACAGGGAACGCTGCTCGACGCCTTTGACCTCGTGTCGGAAGGCATCTTCATGCCGCTGGCAGCTTTGATGACATCCATCATCTTCGGCTGGATAAAGACCGGGTGGCTCGACGACGAGATCTCCCTCGACACCGCAGGCGCGTCAAAGACTTTCAAGATGAAAAAATATTTCTACTTCTGCATCAGGTACATCGTCCCGCCTGTCATGGTGCTGGTGCTTCTCGGACAGATCGACACGTTCTTCGGTCTCGGATGGTTCAGTTAAAAATATATAAGGTGGTTTAATATAATTAAGAATAAATTTTTTCTTGATGAACGCTGAGTTAAATATGAATTTTTACCCAAGGGCTGCTAAGAAAAAACAAAATTTTTCTTAAGAAATAGAATACATGGTCGGCAAATCACCGCACTTTATTTGATGATTTTTCACCTTGAAATCTTGGTTTCTTAAAAAAACTTAAGAAAATTTTGGGCCGATAAATGTTGGAATTTCAACGTTTATCGGCTTTTTCGTTTGTGACGATTATGTGAAGAATTTAAAAAAAGGTTGACTAAAGACTCCATTAGCCTTATAGTAGGAATGTATTAAGAAATCTTAAGAATTCGGTCCGGGTCCATTAGGATACCACCGAGAGGAAGATCATGAAACTAAGCAAAATCAAAGAAGCCGCGTGCAGCGTGCTTGATCTGCTGAAATCGAAGAAATTGCACACAGGCTACTTCCTGATGTCGCTGGCCGTTATAGCGATGGTGTTTGTACTGTCGGCGTCCGCGACTCACGCTTCTAAGCCTGAAGTTACTTACGCCGAGACAGAAGATTATTTCAACGTTAAAATCGGTGACAAAGTCTTCGCTTCTGTTTCTTCACTTGAAGACGCAGAGCAGATCATCAACGGAGTTAAAAGTTACTATACGACATTCGGCAACGAGGTCGTCAGCATCACATTAGATCCGGCAATCACTGTAGAAAGAGTTTCATACAACTCGGAAACAGACCGTGCGCCTATCCTCACGGATGACGTAGAAGCCGTGGTCGACGAGATCGTCGCAGGCGAGACCGCAACGGAAACGGTAGTCATTACCGATAATACGATGTGGGATATCGCGATGGAGAGAGGCATTGATATTGATGATCTCCTCGCCGCCAATCCGGGAGTTGTTCCTGAACAGCTCAAACCGGGCGACGAAATCATTGTCAACGCGGGTAAGCCGTATGTAAACGTTACGGTCGAGCAGAACATACAGTCTGAGAAACCTATCGCTTACAATACCGTGTATGAAGAGACGAGCGATCTCTACGAAGGTGAGGAAGAAGTCAAGACGGAAGGCGTCGACGGCAGAAAACTTGCCACGGATCGTGTTATTACGGTCAACGGACTCATAAAATCGACGGAAGAGATTTCTTCGACTGTCATTACAGAGCCTGTAGATGAAGTCATACTGAAAGGCACTGCTTCAAGACCGGTCGCGACATCGTATTCCTATTCCACTGTTTCCGTATCGGCTCCTGCTTATACGGGAAGCGGTCAGGCAGTAGCGGATTATGCAGCTCAGTTTGCGGGCGTACTTCCTTACGTCTGGGGCGGAACGAGCCTTTCGTCAGGCTGCGATTGCTCGGGATTCATCTATGCTGTCTATCAGGCATGCGGATATAACATCTCTCGTTTCCCTGAATACAGCGGATATGAGGTCTCTGCAAGCGAAATGCAGCCGGGAGACGTGATCGTATATCCTAGCCACTATGCACTCTACATCGGCGGCGGCTTGGAAGTCGAAGAACTCAACGAATACACAGGCTGCGTCATCAGATCTGTCGGTTCGGTAGATTACACATATTGGGTCTGCCGCATCCTCGGATAACAGATAGAGCAATTAAGCAAAGCAAAACGTCCGGAACATCATCCGGACGTTTTTTATGCTATGCGTTTCGCAACATTTTCTGTTCTCGTACCGCTTAGAGTGTCCTCCTGCCCTCAAGTGCTTTAAGGAGTGTGACTTCGTCGGTATACTCTAAGTCGCTGCCGACCGGGATGCCGTTTGCGATCCGAGTGACTTTGATGCCTGACGGCTTGATGAGTTTTGCCAGATACATGGCCGTGGCCTCTCCCTCGATATTCGGGTTGGTCGCCAGTATGACTTCTTTTACGTCGTTATCGCGCAGCCTGACGAGCAGAGACTTGATATTTATGTCTTCAGGACCTATTCCATCCATCGGTGAAATGACCCCGTTCAAAACGTGATATTTGCCCTTGAATTCGCGCACTCGCTCCATGGCCGCGACATCGCGCGGGCTTTCGACTACGCAGATGACTTCATCGGTCCTCGAAGGGTCACTGCATATCTCGCACGGGTCGCTGTCGGTCAGGTTCCCGCATACCGAGCAGAAGTGCATGGTATGTTTTGCCTGGACTATCGAATCGGCTAAGTCCTCCGCATCCTTATCTGGCAGCGAAAGTATATAGAAAGCGAGCCGCTGTGCTGTTTTTGTTCCTATTCCCGGAAGCGTCGCCAGTTCATGAACGAGCCTTCCGAGCGGGCGCGGATATTCTACCATGACTGCCTCCGATCAAAACATTCTCATTATATTGCAATATTCCAATACATGTGCGCTCATATGCGTTCCGGTCACACAGATCATATCCCCAGTCCCGGGATATTCAGGCCGCCCGTGACTTTGCTGATTTCCGACTCGGATGCTTCGTCGACTTGGCGCATTGCTTCGTTTACCGCAGCGAGTATCAGGTCTTGGAGCATCTCGACATCGTCCGGATCTACTACGTCTTTTTCGATGGTGAGCGCGGTGACTTCTTTCTTGCCCGTCACGGTGACCGAAACGGCACCGCCGCCCGAAGTCGCTGTGAATTCTTTGCTCTCGAGTTCAGCCTGCGCCTCTTCCATCTGTCTCTGGAGCGCCTGAGCCTGCTTCAACTGCTGCTGCATGGATCCGGCGTTCATTCTATTCTGCTTAGGCTTCTTGCCCGCTCTCATTCCTTTGCCCATTATTTATTCCTCCTGATCTCGTAATATAGTGTTCCGCGGCCTGACTGTTTCTCATGTCAAGCGCTACCTCACTTTCGGCTTGAATCCGAACTCGTCTGAAAAAGCGTCGGCCAATCTTTCGTAGTCTTCTTTGCTCGGCTTTTTTTCTGATCTGCGTGACCCTGTTTCCGCTGCTGAGCCCGTTTCAGCATCTGAAGGAACAGGTGCATCTAAAGAATCGATTTCCTCGTCCGGAGAAGCGGTGCCTGTCTTTACTATCATCACGCGCTTCTTTCCTGTCACGCGCTCCATGGCGTCCTGTATCTGAGCGCGTTTCTTTTCTATCATTCCGCACAGAAAATCTGTTTCGGCGAGGACTTTGAACTCTTTGTCGTTCATCGCCGCAAGAATACTGCTGTTCTTTATCATAGTGTCTGTGAGGTCGACACAGAAGATCTCGCAGGCGCTTTTCCATATCTCTTCATAGTCGGAACTGATTGCGTCTTCGGCGCTGTCATCAAGTTCTTCACGCGGCACAGGTGTTCCGCCTGGCACGTCGTATGGGACAAACGCAGGACCTGATTCGAGCTCCGGGTCTGTCTCCGGAATAGGCGCATCACTTGCAGGGGCGGTCTCCGGAATAGGCGCATCGGCTGAGGTCTTTCTCGATTTCAGCGAAGATTCATTTTCGGCCGCACGTTCCTTTCTCGGCGCGCGTTCTTGTTTCGATGCCGGCTCAGGTCCAGTCGCACGTTCCTCTCTCGGCGCGCGCTCATGCTTTAGCGCCGGCTCAGGTTCCGCCGCACGTTCATTCCTCGGTGCGCGTTCCTGCTTTGGCGCAGGCTGCTGTTTCGGGGCAGGCTGCTGCCTTGACGCGGTCTTGGTCTTAAAAACAGGCTTGTGCGTCTGAACATCGGCATCGCCGCCCGCCGCACCTTTAACGCCGCTTTCGGACGCCAAAGTCACGACTGCGAGTTCCATCAGGGTCCTCGGCTGAGACGAATACCTCGCGTCGCTCATCGTCTTTGCGATAGTCATTATGCCGCGCCTTATCTCCTCGAGCGAAAGCTTCCCGCTCTGTTCCTTCACGCGCGATATGTTCTCCAGAGACATGTTCAGCATATCTCCGGGATCTTTTACGTATTTACCTATCAAAAGCGCCCTGTAATGCGCAAGCCAGTCGGCGAGCATCTGCTTGACATCGCGTCCTTCCGCCAAAGCCTCGTCCAGCAGCACGAGAGCGCCGCTCACATCGCCAGCCGAAACGCAGTCCGTAAGCCTGATAAAGAACTCGTCGGAAACAGTTCCCAGACAGTCGAGCACCATCTCGCGAGTGAGAACGTCTGACGACCCAGATATGCACTGATCCAGCAGCGAAAGGCCGTCTCTGACGGAACCGTCCGCGTTCACCGCCAAAAGCGACAGCGCATCTTCTTCCGGCTTTATTCCTCGCTTTTCGCATATCTCCCTCATTCGCTCGGCGATTTCTTTTTCGGGTATGCGTCTGAAATCAAAGCGCATGCAGCGTGAGCGGATAGTCTGCAGCAGCTGCTGCGGATCCGTCGTGGCAAGTATGAACATCACGTTTTCCGGAGGCTCCTCAAGCGTTTTGAGCAGAGCATTGAGCGCAGGCTTTGACAGCATGTGCGCTTCGTCGATTATATATACCTTGCGGCGCCCGACCACAGGCGGATAGTTCACGCTCTCGCGTATCTCCCTGACGTTATCGACGCCGTTGTTGGATGCGGCGTCTATCTCTATCATGTCGGGGAAAGTCCCTGCCTGTATAGACTTACAGTTATCACATTCACCGCACGGATGTTCGCCCTCTCCGGTGCAGTTCACGGCTTTGGCAAGGAGTCTGGCCATAGTGGTCTTTCCGGTCCCACGCGTGCCGCAGAAAAGGTATGCGTGTCCTACGGTGTCGGTCTGTATCTGGTGTTTCAGGACGCGCAGGATATGATCTTGTCCGAGGACTTCCGAAAATACTTCCGGACGTTCAGTTCTGTAAAGTGCTTTATACATGCTGCTCTCCAAATCCGTAAAGTGCTTTATACATGCAGCAGTCCAAATCCGTAAAGTGCTTTATACATGCAGCAGTCCAAATCCGATTGCAAAAATAATACTGCCCTCTGATAGCCTGCCGGACGCGGAAAAGGCTTGTCTGCGGCACATGAGGACGTCCGCTTATTGCTGCTTCCTCCCGGACCTGACAAGGTTCGCAGTGCCTCATTGCGCAGGACCCTGACTTTGCCCGGCAAGGCCGTCACAGGGCAGTACTGACAGAAAATATTATATGGATTTTAACGCGAAGTGTCAACGAAAGGGGCGATTTTCGAGGCGTCATCGTATCCCATCCTGTAGAGCGCGTCGATTTCCCGGCGGTCCTTTGTCAAAGTTTTCATGTCTCCGATGTCCTCGGGTGCGACTATCAAAACTTTGCCCTCTTTCTGCAGGCGCAGAGCCTGCTGCACCTGATTCTGATACAATTCGTCGCGGACTTTGAGCGCTTCTCCGCAGCGCGGGTAGTGGCGGCCGAGTATGCGGGCCAGCCTGGCGTTCCTGCGCGATATCTTGTGATCGCTCGTCGGGCGGGTCAGTATGATGACGACCTTGTCGCAGCCGTCCTCGAACGCTCTTTTGAACGGTACGGGGTCGGACAGGCCTCCGTCGAAATATCCTCTGCCTTCGACGATATACGGCTGGTTCACCACGGGCACGTCACAGCTTGCCTTGACGACATCATAATGGTTCCTGCGGACTTTTTCTTTAGGGAAATATCTCGGCAGACCTGTCTCAACGTCTGTCGCTACCACGACAAATTCTTTCGGAGACGCAGAGAACGCGTCGTAGTCGAGCGGGTTTTCGCCGCCCTCGTTTGTCAACTCTCCGTAAATGTAATCGAGGCCGATGTATGAGCCGGTTTCAAGGAAGTTCTTGAGGCTCATATATGGCTTGCGGAATGCGTACTCAGCGTAAAAAGCGTAGTTCCTTCCCCTCTGGCCCGCCACGTATGTCGCGAGGTTCCCCGCTCCGGCTGACACCCCGAGGCAGTAGTCGAAATCTATCCCGTCGTCGAGCAGCCTGTCGATAACCCCGGCTGCATAAACACCTCTCGTTCCGCCTCCGACATCGATTATTCCTGTTTTCAAGTTCCTCTCTCCTTTTCAAAGGCGCACAGCCGGCTCAAAATTTCACTTTGGCCGGTTTCGTGGCCATCGCCGAATAAAACCCTCAGCCTATATGAAAACCACGGCCTGTGCGTTATGCGTCCATAGCGTTACGCGTCCAAAGCCTTATATATCTCATCCGCCTCAGGCGGCGCTATCTCTTCTTCCGTTCCGTCCGCACGCTTTATCACGCGTTTGGAACCTCTGCCCGTAACCGTGCCGATTATACACGCATCTATGCCGCCGGCGCGCACTTCGTCCAGTATCTTTTCGCCGTTTTCAGGCGATGCGGCGATGAGCAGACATCCGCTCGAAATCATTCTCTGCCAGTCGGCGCCGAAAAACTCCGCGACTCGCACGGTCAGTTCATCGACCGGAATCGCTTTCTCGTAAATCATGCATCCCAGATGCGAGATCTCGCACATCTCCCAGACCGCCCCGAGCAGCCCGCCCTCAGTCACGTCATGCATCCCGTGCGTACCGACGCGGCCGGCGATAACGCCTTCGCGGACGACGCTGACCTGAGACAGCATCGATTTGCCATACTCGATCTCTTCGTCCGTCAAAACCGCTTTCAGAGCCTCTCCGCGCTCCGAGCAGAGTATACCGGTGCCCTCCAAAGCGGCTTTTTTCGTGACTATCAAAACGTCCCCTTCGCGCATCTGAGCGGCATCCTGAAAATCGCTCTTCAGCGCGCGCCCGAATGCCGTGGAAACGATTACGGGCTGATTAACGGCTCTCGTGACCTCCGTATGTCCGCCGACGATCTGGACGCCGACGCTTTCAGCCGCGGCTTCTGCCTGATCCCCCATTGCCGATACTTCTTCGTAGGTCGTTCCCTCCGGAAGAAGAACGCATAGTGTAATTGCGATGGGTTCTACTCCGTTGCTCGCTATGTCGTTGCAGGAGATGTGGACGGCGAGCCTTCCGATGTCGCGGATAGAAGCCGTTATCGGATCCGTGGATATCACGCAGTCGTAATCGCCGAAATCGACGACGGCGCAGTCCTCCCCGACACCCGCTCCCGTGCGTACCTCGGGCCGCTTGAATTTAATCTTTTTCAGGACAAGGTCCTCGAGCACATCGCTGTCCAGTTTGCCTATCTTAAGAATCCTGCTCATCTGTCTTCCCGTTTTTAAGCCATCTCGTGATAGTCGCCTCGTCTATCACCGGTATGCCCAGTTCACGCGCCTTCTTGTTTTTCCCGGACGTCGACTGAGTGTTGTTGTTTATCAAATATGAAGTCTTCGCGCTCACCGAGCCCGTGACGCTGCCGCCCGCCTGCTCGATAAGGTCGGAAAGTTCCTTTCGGTTGGAATATCCCTCGAGCGAGCCGGTGATGACAAATGTCTTTCCCGCGAGGAAATCGGCTCTCTCTTCAAAAGTCTCATCTATTATTATTTCCTTTAACAAATCATCTAAAACCCGGTTCTTCTCCGCATCGTTAAAATACGATACGTACGCATCCGACAAAACGTCGCCCACGCCGGGTATCTGAGACAGTTCTTCCTGAGTCAGAGATCTCATTTTAGCAAAGTCGTTCCTGCAGGCGCGCGCTATGACTCTCGCGTTAGCCACCCCGATTCCCGGTATTCCCAGCGCGTAGAGAAGATGATCCGGCGTGACCGTCCTCGCATTTTCCACGGACTTCTGAAGGTTGGCAAACGATTTTTCGCCAAAGCCTTCCATGACGACTATCTCGTCTTTGTGCTCGTCGAGTTTAAAGAGATCGGCGTATTCCCTGATTATCCCTCGGTCGATGAGTTTTTCGACGGTCATCTCCGACAGCCCGTCGATATTCATCGCATCGCGCGATACGAACAAAGTGAAACCTTTGATGTTCTTTGCCGGGCACTTAGGGTTCGGGCAGTAGAGAGCCTCGGAGCCGTTCTCGTTCCGTATCGTGGTTTCTTTGCCGCATACCGGGCAGACGTCCGGTATGACCGCGGTGGCGCTCTTTGTCATGTTTTCGGCTATCTGCGGTATTATCATGTTCGCTTTATATACGCGGATAGTGTCCCCGATGCCGAGTTTCAGGTCTTTTACGATGCTGACGTTATGGACCGAAGCGCGCGTCACGGTCGTGCCTTCAAGTTCGACCGGGTCAAAGACCGCGACCGGGTTGATGAGGCCCGTCCGGGAAGCGCTCCACTCGATATCCCTGAGGGTCGTGTCAGCCGTCTGATCCTTCCATTTGAAAGCGATGGAGTCGCGCGGGTATTTTGTCGTCGTGCCGAGGCTGGCGCTGTATACCATGTCGTCGTACGTCAAAACCAGCCCGTCGGAAGGGACCGGGTTTTCCGGTATCCTGCTCTCGAATCGGCTGATGGCGTCTTTGATGGTATCCTGCGTGACCACCTCGAAATATACCGTGTCAAAACCCTGTTCGTCAAGCCATTTCATCTGGTTGCGGCGGCGTCCGCCGAAGTCCACTCCCTCCGCCGATACTAGGGTGAAGGCGTAGAAGTGCACGTGCCTCGATGCCGTTATCTCGCTTGAAAGCTGCCTCACGGAGCCGGCGCACAGGTTGCGAGGGTTCTTGTATTTCTCGGACGGATCGGTTATCGTTTCGTTTATCCGTTCAAAGTCTTTATATGTGATTATCGCTTCGCCGCGCAGGACGAGATGGCCTTTGAAGGCTATGGAACGCGGCAGGTTCACAAATGTCTTTGCGTTGGCAGTGACCACTTCGCCGACATCGCCGTTTCCGCGGGTCACGGCTTTGGCGAGGACACCGCCGTCGTATGTGAGGACGATGGTCAGCCCGTCCATCTTCCATGACAGGAGCCCTTCTTTATCGCCGAGCCATGCCGCTAATTCATCGCGGTCTTTCGTTTTGTCGAGCGAGAGCATCCTCTGCGGATGGCGCTCTTTAGGCAGTTCCGAGACCACTTCGTAGCCGACGCGCTGTGTCGGGCTTCCCGCGAGTATTATCCCGGTCTTTTTTTCGAGTTCGACGAGTTCGTCGTAGATCTTGTCGTACTCGAAGTTGCTCATTATCTCCTCGCCTTCGGCGTAGTACGCGCGGGAGGCTTTGTTGAGAATGTCGATTTTTTCCTGCATCAAACGCTTTACGTCGTCCATTTTCGTTCCTTCTTGTTATCGCCGCACGGTCCCTCCGCAGGGCGCACCGCATCATTTCAGAGTTTTTTCAGCGGCGCGATGCCGACAGCCATTTTCTTCACGCCGACGCTGCCGAAGGCGACTGTCACCGTGCTGCCGGACACATCTATGACGAGGCCTTCGCCGAATTTCTTGTGATATACTTTATCGCCCGCGGCAAATATCTCTTTGCTGCCCGAGGCGTTTTTCTCCGTGGCATTTTTGGCGCGTTTGAGGGCGTCATATGGCCTGAACCCGCTGTATCCCAAGTCCGAGAAGCCGTCGTATGAACCGGCGCGGACTCCCGGACCGGAAATCCCTCTGTCTCTGCCGAAAGCGTCTGTTTTGTTTTGGTAAACGTCGTCGCCCTCGATGATGCTCTTGTCGACTTCGCGCAGGAACTGCGATTCGCGGGTGTAGTCCGTCGAACCGTAAAGAGTCCTGACATTTGCGCCCGTGAGATAAAGTTTCTCTTTTGCGCGCGTCATGCCTACGTAGCAGAGCCTGCGTTCTTCCTCGAGCCCCGTGTCGCTGTCAAAACTGCGCCTGCCCGGGAAGAGGCCGTCCTCCATTCCCGGCATGAATACTACGGGGAATTCGAGTCCTTTTGCGCTGTGCATGGTCATCATCACCACGGCGTCTTCGCTCTCGTCGCGGTTATCGATATCGGACATGAGCGAGAGCGTCTCCATGAATTCGGCGAGCGACGGGTTTTCGGCGGAGGTCTCGTAGTCGACGATGGCGGACTTGAATTCCATGAGGTTCTCTATCCTGCCTTCCGATTCGACGGTGTTTTCATCCTCCAGCGACTTGAGATACCCGGTCCTGACGAGCAGGTTGTCGTAGATATCCGATACCCTGAGGTTTTCGTTCTCTCCGCGGCAAAGCGCGACGGCGTCGGCCATGTTCTTTACACACTCTCTCGATTTTGCCGGCAGCGTCTCCAGAACGTCCGGCTCCCTGACGGCGTCGATGGGTGCCATACCCTTAACGTTTGAAAAAACTATGAGTTTTTCGACGGTCTTAGGGCCGATACCGCGCTTCGGCTCGTTTATTATCCTGCGGAAAGACAGTTCGTCTTTCGGGTTGACGACAAGGCGCATGTAAGCCATCACGTCCTTTATCTCCTTGCGGTCGTAGTATCTGAGCCCGGAGAGCACGCGGTACGGTATCTTGCGAGCCGTGAACGACTGCTCGAAGAGACGCGACTGAGAGTTATTGCGGTATAGAATGGCTATGTCCTGATAGCTGCGGCCTTCGCCTACGAGCTTCTCGATCTGATCGGCTATATATTCGGCTTCCTGCTTATCGTCGGGAGCGCGGAAATACGTGATCTTATCCCCGTCTGGTTTTTCGGTCCAGAGTTTCTTGCTCTTGCGCCCGCGGTTATTTTTGATGACGGAGTGGGCCGCCTTCAGGATGTTTCCCGCGGACCTGTAATTCTGCTCCAATTTGACGACCTTCGCGTGCGGAAAATCGTTCTCGAAGTCGAGGATGTTGCGGATATCGGCGCCGCGCCACTCGTAGATGCACTGGTCGTCGTCTCCGACAACGCAGATGTTGCGGTGTTCTTTTGCCAAAAGCCGAACTATCTTATATTGGAGCCTGTTCGTGTCCTGGTACTCATCGACCATGATATAGCGGAAGCGCTGTCTGTATTTTTCGAGGACTTCCGGCTCGCCCGCAAGCAGTCTGTACGCGTAGAGCAGCAGATCGTCAAAGTCCATCGCGTTGTTCTCGGTCAGATCGCGCTGATACGCCGTGTAGATGCGGGAAAGCGTCTTTTCGCGCGGATTGGAAGAATCGACCGCGGAGGCAAATTCCGCGGCTGTAATGTCTTTTTCCTTCTTATCGCTTATTACAGATAGCACATACGGGACCTTGTATTCGTCGGTCCTGACGTTCATTTCTTTTATGATATTTTTTACGAGCGTCTTCTGGTCTGTCGTGTCGTAGATGACGAAGTTTCTGTCAAAACCTATCTTATCCGAGTCGGCGCGCAGCATTCTAAGGCACATGGCGTGAAATGTCATTATCCACATCCCGCTGACGCTCCCGCAGAGTTCCTCGACTCTGGAGCGCATCTCTGCCGCGGCTTTGTTCGTGAACGTGACAGCCAGGATGCTGTATGGGCTGACGCCTTTTTCTTCTACTAGATACGCGATGCGGTGCGTCATGGTGCTCGTTTTTCCGGAACCTGCTCCGGCGAGTATCAAAAGCGGCCCCTCGGTGCACTGTACCGCCTCGCGCTGTTCTTTGTTCAAATTGCTCAGATCCATGTATTTCAAACCTTTCGGGTAAATTTCGTTTTGCCGCGGCATTTCCGCCCGCGGGGAAGCTGCTCATCCTCATGTGCGGCCTTTCCGCTTTTGATGCGGCCATATTATTTTATCATACGCCGACCGTAATATGCTATCATGCGGACATAAGGTGAAAAGTTTTTTACGCAAAAAGAAAAAGCTCCAGCGATCCTGCCTGCTATCTTCCATCAAAGTATTTCTTTAAGAATTCAGCGCTCTCCGCGGATGTCCCGCTCTCTATCGTCAAAGTAACGCTCTGCGGGCATTTTTTGCATATCTCGTTCAGGATGCGTTTCATGTCGAGCGTGCCTTCGTTTACAGGCCTGTGCTGATCCGCCGTGCCGTCGTTATTGTGCAGGTGGCAGTGTCCGAGTACGGGCGCGAGGGTGTCCACCCAATCCGCCACTTCGCATCCCTCTGATGCGAAAACATTGGCGTGTCCGACATCGAGGCATGCTTTGACGTTCGCGCGGTCTGTCCCGGCGACCACCTCGAGCAGTTCGTCGGGTGACTTCTCAAATACGTTCTCTACATATACCGTGAACCCGCCCGGCAGGCTGTCCGAAAACTCGCGCCAAAACTGTATCGATTTCTTCACGTGCCATTCTCTGTGATATATCATAGGAAAATATCCGCTGTGGACGACCAGATCGTTTATCCCGAGCATCTTGCAGAACTCCACCGTCTGCTCATACCTGTCACGCGCCAGTTTAAGCGCCAGCGGGTCGATGGAGGCCGGCGAAAGTTCCGTGAAAGGCCCGTGCATGATGACTCTGCGGCCGGCACAGCCCGATTTTTCGATTTCGCTCTTCATATGCCCAGTTACGAACTCCCGCTGCTCCGGGTCAAGGTTATGCGAAATGCAGAGATCGTTGAGTTCGATGCCGAAACCGTATTTTTTTGCCGTATTAACGGCGCCTGACGAAAATGTCGCTATGAAAATCCTGCTCCTGCAGTCCATCTTATTTCTCCAAAAAATGCGATGAGACAGGGTGACGGAACCTGCCTCATCCGGATATGAAAAAGAATGAAAAGCCGGCCCCACAGACTTATTAAAAGAGCTGTGGTTGCCCCACAGCCCGTATTTGCTGATTTTTTCCCTAAGCCGGTTCTCCGCCGGTAAGGACCGTCTCATGCAGGTATTCCGGCTCATGGTCATTGCTGCTTCCGACCTTCCCGGTTTCCCAGTGGCGCACTCAGAGGTGCTTGGAAGACAGCGGCCATTTACGGCGGCGGGACCGCGCAGGTTTCGCACCTGCTTCCCTCTTGGCCCCTTTCGGAAAAGGGGAACATGAGATTGGTTATTCACCTACGCTCTAATTATATCCGAATCGAAAGGGCGATTCAAGAGCCAATATGGAGCGTCGCGGTTCACAAGCGAAAATGTCACATTGTATTAATTTGCGAAAATGTCACATCGACTTGTTATCGACAATGCCGGCGTGTAACGCGTTATCAAAAAAATCTTGCTGCGGTCTCAGATCAGCCACGCGGGGACATACCAATTCTTCCTGTCGATAGGAAATACGTCGCCGGCCATGCAGACGACCGCCCCGGTGCCGACTTTGGCCTTCAGACCGGGAGCGATATCGCTGTCCCGCGAAGCGGCCTCGACAGGATCAAGCACGGAGAAATTCTTCACGGCATCCTTAGGCGCCGAGCTCTTTTTGATCTCTATCGGATTTACGATACCGTCCCGAAAGATGATGAGGTCGATTTCCCTGCGCGATAAGTCGCGGTAAAAGTACAGCGGCGGAGTGAGCCCGGCGTTGATATAACTCTTATATATCTCCGTCACGACCCACGTCTCAAAATATGCGCCGTTCATGGCTCCGGACTCTAAAATCTCCGGGCTGCTCCACCCCGTCAGGTACGCCGCAAGTCCCGTATCGGCAAAATACATCCTCGGTGTTTTTACGACTCGCTTGAGCGCGTTATTGAAATACGGCTGTATCAGGATGACGAGTCCGGATGACACCAGTATCGAAAGCCACTGCCTGGCTGTCGGTACTGAAATCCCTGCCTCGGCAGCCATCTCCGTATAGTTTACGTTCGTCGCCGTCCGCGCCGCCGCCGCACGCACGAAAGTCAGGAAAGCGTTAATATTTCCCACCTGTGAGAGTTCTCTGACATCTCTGCTTATATACGTTTCAAGGTACGACTCGTAATATTGAGCGCGGTCGACTTCCGGATCCTCGTAAAGTCGCGGCATGGAACCCTTGAAAATGCGTTCATACACGTCCTGAAGCGTCATCGGCTCCGTGCTTTCTTTCCGCCGTATCAGTTCTTTCATATCGACCGAAAACGGGCCGAAATCATTTCCTCTGATTTCGCTGTTGCTCAGTCCGAGGAGCCTGATAACCCCCGCACGCCCCGCGAGAGACTCGGAAACGTTTTTCATCATCCTGAAAGTCTGCGAGCCGGTTAGCCAGAAATCCCCGCACCGCTTGTCCCTGTCCGCGGCAATTTTGATATAATCGAAAAGTTCGGGTGCGTACTGGACCTCGTCTATCAAAACAGGCGGAGCGTACCGCTCGAGGAACATCTTAGGATCGTTTTTCGCCAAATACCGCACCGTAGGGTCGTCAAGCGAATCTATCCTGCGTTCACTTCCCGCCAGTTTGGTCAGCAGCGTTGTTTTTCCCACCTGACGCGGCCCCGTCAAAATCAAAACAGGGAAGGTTTCGCTGATCTTGCGGACCGTATCTTCTATTTTTCTATCGATATACATAGCCGCTCCATGCAAGTTGTTCGTATAAAATCTAAAGTCCAAACTTCGATTTTGTAGAAAATCTAAAATACGATTTAATTATTTCACACATTTGATATAATTGCAAGCCCTCAGGGAATATCCGGCGTGTTCGGGTCAGAGATATCATACGCTGCCTGAATATATAACTTCTATTCCCCAAAATCAACATTTTTCGTTTTTGGGGAATAGAAATTCTCCAAGCCACTGAAAATCAACAAAATATGACTGGCGGCCAAAACAAAAACCGCTTCGGAAGGGGAACCCCCATAAAGCGGTTTTGTTTCAGCTATAGTTTCGGCTTCTTTGACAGCCGACGCCGATATAGACGAACTATACCAGTTCGAGGAATACGACTTCCGCTGCGTCTCCGCGGCGAGGGCCGAGTTTAAGGATCCTCGTGTATCCTCCCTGACGATCTTCGTATTTAGGCGCGATCGTTTCAAAGAGGTTGTTCACCACTGTCTCGTCGTAGAGATACGCCATAGCGCGTCTTCTGTTGGCGAGATTGTCGGTCTTTGCCATCGTGATGAGTTTTTCTGTTTCTCTTTTGACTTCCTTGGCTCTGTTCTCAGTCGTCTGGATCCTGCCCTCCCTGAGAAGGTCGGTCGTCAGGTTCCTGAGCATCGACTGCCTGTGAGCCGTCGGTCTGCCAAGTTTTCTGTATCCCGGCATTTCAGATTCTCCTTTCTTAAAGAGTCTATTTCTCGCTCTTTCTCAGCGAAAGACCGAGCTCCGCGAGTTTTCTCTTGACTTCGTCGAGCGACTTCTTTCCGAGGTTCCTGACTTTCATCATCTCGTCCTCGGAACGCTCGGTGAGTTCCTGGACCGTGTTGATCCCGGCTCTCTTGAGGCAGTTGAAGGAGCGGACCGTGAGTTCCAGTTCCTCGATAGTCATTTCAAGGGCCTTGCTCTTCTGGTCTTCTTCCTTTTCCACCATGATCTCCATGTGGTCCGCTGCGTCGTCGAGCGTGACGAACAGGTTCAGATGCTCCTGCATGATCTTTGCTCCGATGGATACGCCCTCTTCAGGGGAGATCGATCCGTCAGTCCAGATCTCGAGCGTGAGTTTATCATAGTCGGTGACTTGGCCGACTCTGGTGTTGTCGACGGTGAAGTTAACTCTTCTGACCGGAGTAAAGATGGAATCTACCGGAATCACGGAGATCGGCGTGTCTTCCGTCTTGTTCTGGTCCGCAGGCACATAGCCGCGGCCTCTTGCGATCTTCATCTCCATGACGAGCGTGGCGTTGTCTTCAAGCGTCGCAATGTGAAGGTCAGGGTTGAAGATCTCGAGGTCTGAGTCGGCGATGATATCCGCTGCGGTGACTTCCTTAGGACCCACCGCGTTGATGATCACGCGCTTCGGCTCGTCGCTTCCGAGTCTTATCGCGAGTTTCTTCAGGTTGAGGATTATTTCCGTGACATCTTCCTTTACGCCCGGGATCGTCGAGAATTCGTGAAGAATACCGTCGATCTTAACAGACGTAACAGCCGCTCCCGGGAGCGAACTCAAAAGGATGCGCCTCATGCAGTTGCCGAGCGTGATCCCGAAGCCTCTCTCCAGCGGCTCGATGACGAATTTGCCGTATGTGCCGTCTTCGCTGATCGTCTTTGTAATCGTAGGCTTTTCGATTTCTATCATTAGATGCTCTCCTTTTTATCCAAGCAGTAACAAGTGCATGAAATCGAACTGTATCACTATTTGGAATAAAGCTCGACGATACGGCGCTCCTCGACCGGAGTGTCGATCTGCTCTCTTGTCGGAGCGGCGAGTACCGTCCCGGTGAGTTTGTCTTTGTCGACGGAAAGCCATCCCGGAACTCCGACCTGCATCTCTTTGATCTCCTTGAATTTAGGAGAATTCTGGCTCTTTGCCTTTACAGCGATGATGTCGCCCGGTTTCACCTGGTATGAAGGGATGTTGACCTTTTTGCCGTTAACGGTGAAATGGCTGTGCGTAACGAGCTGCCTGGCTTCTCTTCTGGTCGTGGAAAATCCCATTCTGTAGACAACGTTGTCGAGGCGCTCCTCGAGCATTATCAGGAGGTTGTCACCCGTGATGCCCTTCATGTTGGAAGCCTTTTCAAACATGTTCCTGAACTGTTTTTCCTGAACGCCGTAGATGAACTTTGCTCTCTGCTTCTCGCGGAGCTGGAGACCATACTCGCTCATCTTCTTGAAGCTGGCCTTTGGTTTTCTTTTGGACTCTTTATAGATGCCCATATGACTTGGATCTATCTGAAGCGATCTGCATCTTTTCAGGATAGGTTCTCTGTTTACTGCCATTATATTCGTTCCTCCCTTCCGTCAGACTCTTCTTCTCTTCGGCGGCCTGC
>JBMNVD010000012.1:0-41093 GCA_050946615.1 Eubacterium sp. | reverse complement strand
TGTTATATCTTGTTATGAGATTTTCTTGCCCTTGCATTTGCCCTTATGAGCAAGGAGGGAAAGAGTAAACTTGTGTGTAACCGTATAAAGAGATAAGGCGAACACATTGCGATAAATCCTTTATTTTCAAGGCTTTTGGAGGATTTTATCAAAACACTGTAACCTCTGTTGAGAGGTCATAATTTAGTGATATTCAAATTCCGTTTTGTCGGAGTAAAACGCCAAAACCTGTTCTGTCGAGCTATAACGCCAAAACCCGTTCTGTCTGCTTGAAAATAAGTCGGGCTGAGCCGCAGGGCGGGCTTTCGCTTAATCAGGGCATATTTCGTAAACAAGTCTGTGCGTATTCCGGAGATAAGACGCGGCGTATTCCGGAACGATTCGGGACATTTTTCGGGAATAAACTGGATTAAAAATAAAACTTTAGATTTTTTTACTCAAAAAAGCGGAAATTCTTTGTCTATTATTTGACATTCGCCGTTCAGCGTCAGTTGTTAAAAAACTGCTTAAATGTTAAAATATTTAGCGGATATTTAACGGATAGACGAGTTTATTCGGAGGGTATCGATCAAACTGCAGATGCTGAAAAACAGATGAGGCCGGCGGGTAAAACCCGCATGCGCGGCCGACAGGCCGGCAGGCAATACCGGCAGGCGAGGCCGGCAGGCGAGGCCGACAGGCTAAGCGGGGCAATACCGGCAGGCGAGGCCGACAGGCCAAACGTGGCAAAACCCGCAGGCCGGACAATAAGAAATTGATCAAACGGGGAGACACTAAATGAACAGCAAAAAATACGACGGCATAGAACATCCGGTCAGACACGTTACCGATTTGAAGGACATCATTGTATCGAGTACGGAGATGTTCGCTGATAAAGTTGCGTATCTTCAGAAAGACCGTCCTAACGGAACGTTCCAGCCTATCTATTACAAGCAGGTAAAGAAGGACATGGACGCGCTCGGAACAGAGTTCATCGCCATGGGCCTGAAGAATAAAAAGATCGCCGTCATCGGCGAGACGAGCTACCTTTGGTTCCTGACGTATTTTGCCACCGTATGCGGCACCGGCGTTGTCGTACCGCTGGACAGGAAACTTCCTCCCGACGAGATAAAGACACTCATCAAGCGCTCAAAGGCCGACGCCATAGTTTACAGCCAGCAGGTCGAAGAATCCGTCAAACCGCTCTTTGACGATCCGTACAACATCAAATTTTTCATCGATATGAACGCCGAGAAGGACACAGAGCAGGTGCTTTCCCTGAGACGCCTCATCGACAAGGGCGAGGAACTGCTCGACGCGGGCAGCCGCGATTTTGTCGACGCCAAAATCGACCCGAACCAGATGTCGACTTTGATATTCACCTCCGGAACGACCGGAACGGCTAAAGGTGTCATGCTCTCGCACCGCAACATCGCGGCAAACGTCGAAAACATGTCGATGAGAGAACACCTCGGCGAAGACTGGGTCATCCTTTCGATACTTCCGACACACCATACTTTCGAGAACACATGCGTCGACTGGACTACATTTTATCAGGGCAAGACTTTGGCGATCTGCGAGAACGTACGCCACATCTTAAAAGATATGAAGGAAGTCCACGCTGAGTGCATGGTCGGAGTTCCGCTCGTTTTCGAAAAGATATATAAGGGCATGATGAAGCAGGCCGACCAGCGCGGCGAGGGCGAGAAACTCCGCCGTGCCATCAAAATCTCGCGCCAGCTTAAACTGTATAATAACGACGCGCTCATGCGCCGCATGTTCAAAACGATACACGAGGCACTGGGCGGACACATGCACCAGTTCATTTCGGGCGGCGCGGCCATCGACCCTGAGATAATCGAGGGCTTCGAAGCCATGGGCATCCCGATGATGCAGGGCTACGGCATGACCGAATGCGCGCCGATCATCTGCGTAAACCAGGATAACTACAGCATCTCCGAATCCGTCGGACGCCCGATGCACGGCACCACGGTAAAGATAGACAATCCAGACAAAGACGGCATCGGCGAGATAATCGTACAGAGCCCGTCCGTCATGCTCGGCTACTATGAAGACGAAGAGGCGACAAAGGAAGTCCTCCGCGACGGGTGGCTGCACACGGGCGACCTCGGGTACATGGACAACCGCGGTTTCGTGTATTTGACGGGCCGCCAGAAGACCGTCATCGTCACCAAAGGCGGCAAGAACATCTTCCCTGAAGAACTCGAAGCCGTCCTGAAAGAAAACGAACTCGTAAAGGAATGCCTCGTCTACGGCGTGAACGACAAAAAAGTCGGCAACGTAATAGTCACTGCCGACATCCAGCCAAACTACGCGCTCCTCGAAGAAAAATTCCCGGGCATGAGCGGAAGCGACGTGTATCACTTCTACAAGAAACTCGTCGACGGCGTGAACGACACGCTCCCGCAGTACAAAGCGATCAAGCGTGTCAACATCCGCAGCAAAGATTTTGCCATGACCACGACCGGCAAAGTAAAACGCTACGGCAACTTCATCGAAGGCGAGGACAACTACGGTAACGCCGCATACAGAGAAATCAAAGAAAAAGAGCGCAAAGAAGCAGAGGCTGTATGTCAGGCGATAAAGGATTCCACAGATCCTTTCGTAAGATATAAGACACAGCATCCGGTCTACGATATGAAGCAGATGTTTGCCTCAAGCGTAGATCTCTACGGAGATGCACCTGCTTTCCACCAGAAATTCAAGAAGGGCGAGCCATATACGACGATCTCCTTCAAACAGGCGTATGCCGACGTGAACGGCCTCGGAACGGCCTTCATCAACCACGGCCTCAAAGGCAAGCGGATCGCACTCATCGGCGATTCCAGATACTTCTGGACATCAAGCTGCCTCGCGATCATGGGCGGTGTCGGTGTCGCTGTCCCTATCGATAAGGAACTCGGCGCGGCAGAGATCAAAAACCTGCTCATCCAGTCCGAAGCGAGCGCCGTCATGTTTGACAAACGCTTCGAGAGCATGTTCAAACAGTTCATGGAAGACGGTGACACGAACCTTAAAATGCTCGTGAACTTTGACGCTGAAGAGGAGAACGACGGAGTATTCGCCTGGAAGCAGCTCCTGGAAGAAGGAAAAGAGTCCGTCGCGCACGGCGACAGGCAGTACCTCGACGCGGAAGTCATCGCCAGCGACATGGTGCTTTTGATCTTCACGTCAGGTACGATGGGATTCTCTAAAGGCGTCATGCTGAGTCACACGAACATCTGCCACGACCTGATGGTCTCGACGGCGATACTCGACATCACACCTGCCGACACGCTGCTTTCCGTTTTGCCGATACACCATACGTACGAACTGACATGCGCTTTCCTGATCCCGATCTACGACGGCGCCTCGGTCGCGTATAACGAAGGCCTGAAATACATCTTCAAGAATATCCAGGAAGCGCGTCCGACCATCATCATGGCCGTTCCGCTCATCATCGAAGCGATCCAAAAGCGCATTATGGCTAATATAAAGAAAGCCGGCAAAGAAGAGACCTTGAACCGCCTGATGAAGATAAACGACCGCACTAAAAAACTCGGCATCAACGTTCTCGGACCTTTCTCGAAAGAGATCGTAAAAGCCCTCGGCGGCAGGTTCAGACTCTTCATCTCCGGAGGCGCGGCTCTCCGCCCTGAGACGAGCAATTTCTTCAACGACATGAAGATCATGACCGTACAGGGATACGGCCTGACCGAATGCTCGCCGATGGTATCGCTGAACCCTGACAGTTTCAAACTTCTGCGCCCGTCTTCGGCCGGACACGTCTTCCCTTGCGAAGAGTGCAAGATCGTAGATAAGGACGAAAACGGCATCGGCGAGATCTGCTTCAAGGGCCGTAACGTCATGATGGGATACTACAGGAATCCTGAAGCGACGAAAGAGGTTTTGATCGACGGATGGTATCACACCGGCGACCTCGGATACCTCGATAAAGATAACTTCGTCTACATCACGGGACGCAAGAAAAACGTCATAATCACGGACAACGGCCAGAACGTCTTCCCGGAGGAACTCGAATACGAACTGGAGAAGATCCCGTATATCTCCGAGTCCATGGTCTGGGGCGATGAAGACGGCGTGAACAGTACGTCCATCGTGGCGACTGTCTATCCTGACTCCGACTCGCTAAAAGAAAAACTCGGCGAGAATTACACGGACGAAGACGTGCATAAACTGCTCTGGGAAGAGGTCGATAAGATCAACTCCACGCTGCCGTTCTTCAAGAAGATAAAGAAGATCGTCGTCCGCAAGGAAGACTTCCAGAAGACGACCGCTCATAAGATCAAGAGATTCGTGGAGTCCAACCGCGAGGCCGGCGAAGCCGAAGCGTCAACCGTTGCAGGTGCGTCAACCGAGTCCGGCACAGCGGCTGAGAACGCCGAAACATCCGAAGAGGCTCCTGAAAACGCCGCCGGAAGCGAGAAACAGACAGAGAGCGAAACACCTGCCGACAGCGAAGAGCAGGCTTAGAGCGAAACACCTGCCGACAGCGAAGAGCAGGCTTAGAGCAAAACACCTGCCGACAGCGAAAAGCAGGCAGACACCAAAACCTGATCCGCGAAGCATGGAGGCAACTGATCCGCGAAGCATGGAGGCAACTGAAATGTCCGAAAAAGAAAGATTCCCGCAGCTCGTCATCGACCTGAAAGCGCTGCGCCACAACGTCGAATACGTCACAGGCAAATGCGCCGAAAAAGGCATCACTGTAGCGGGCGTAGTAAAAGGAACAAGCGGCCTTGCGGAGTGCATCAGGCAGTTCGCCGACGGCGGATGCGGCCAGATCGCGTCCTCGCGCCTCGAACAAATCGAAACAGCGCGGATGATGGACCTGAGCCAGCCGCTTTTGCTGCTACGCATCCCGATGCTCTCGGAAGTCGAGGACGTCGTAAGACTCTGTGACATATCGCTGAACAGCGAACTTGAGGTCGTGCGCGCCATAAACGAAGAAGCCGCGCGCAGAGGCAAAGTCCATCAGGTCATCCTCATGGCCGACATCGGCGACCTCCGCGAAGGTTACTGGGACAAAGACGAGATGGTCGAAGCCGCCTATGAGATCGAGACGAAGATGGATAACGTCGAACTCCTCGGCGTCGGAACCAACGTAGGATGCTACGGCTCCGTCCTTCCGACAAAAGAAAAACTCGAAGAACTCGTAGACGTCGCCGAAAAAGTCGAGAAACGCATCGGCCGCAGGCTAAAATACATTTCCGGCGGTGCGACTTCCAGTTTCATGAGGGTCATCGACGGCGACATACCGGAGCGCATCAACCACCTGAGGATCGGCGAGGGCATCCTGAACGCCCGCGACCTCGATGTCATCTATCATTACGACATGAGCATGATGCGCCAGGACGTCTACACACTCAGGGCAGAGATAGTGGAAGTGAAAGACAAGCCGTCGCACCCGGTCGGAAAACTAGGAGTGGACGCCTTCGGCAAAGTCCAGCACTACGTCGACAAAGGCATCAGGCGCAAAGCCATCGCCGCCGTCGGGAAAGCCGATTTTGCGAGCACCGACGAGATCTTCCCTAAGATGAAGGGCGTCGAGGTCCTCGGAGGTTCCAGCGACCACACCATCCTCGACATCACCGACGCGGAGCAGGACATCAAAGTCGGCGACGTGCTTGAATTCGGCATCGACTACGCTTCGCTCATCTTCCTCACCACGTCGAAAAACGTCCGCATCGTATACAAGTAAACATTCGGCAAAATATAACAGAAATATAACAGAAACGCTTAAATATCGCGGCTCATTTGATTGACTAAATGGGCCGCGATAAAGTATAATACTGAATGCTGTCAGGAGGCGCGCCGATATTGATATTCCGATATCGATGTATCGTGCGGCAGCGCCCGAATGAACACGAAAATCACCCGCGACGAGAAAGAGATAAGACTCGCCGTGGCATTGTATTATATCTGAAAGGAGAAAACAGGGATGGCAGAAGAGATACTGCTCACCCGCGAGGGGTACGACAAACTCGAGGCGGAGCGCGACGAACTCGTAACGGTAAAAAGAAAAGAAATTTCCGAAAAACTTAAGGAAGCCAGATCGTACGGGGACCTTTCCGAGAACGCCGAATACGACGCGGCAAAGGACGAACAGGCCGAACTCGAAGACAGGATCCTGAAGCTCGACGAGATGCTCCGCAACGCAAAGATAATAAACGAAGACGAAGAAGCGGGCGACACCGTGAATGTCGGACTCGTCGTGACGGTCAGGAACACAAAGACCAGAAAGAACGCGGAGTACGCCATCGTCGGAAAGACGGAGACAGATCCGTTCGCTCAGCCGCCTCGGATATCGAACGAATCCGCTATCGGCAAAGCCCTCATCAACAGGAAAGTCGGCGAGACCGTGGAAGTCCCTATCCCGAGCGGACTCGTGCGCTATAAGATACTCGGAGTGACCAAGCAGAAATAACTTTTGATCGCCCGCGCGCAGCCGGATCAAACGCCCGCGCGCTGTAAACGCGGAAAGGAACAAACATGAGTAATGACAGAATCGACCTCTCTGAGGCGCAGGACACGGCTCAGGGAATGCCCGAGGAAGAATTGAACGAACAGCGCCGCTTGAGACGCGAAAAACTGAAAGAACTCCGCGAAGCCGGCAGAGACCCGTTTCTTATCGAGAAATGGGACGTCACCGCAGCCAGCGCCGACATTAAAAACAACTTTGACGAATACGAGGGAAAAGATGTTTCCGTCGCCGGCCGCATCATGACAAAGCGCGTCATGGGCAAAGCCGCGTTCTTTGACCTCGCCGACAAACAGGGCAGGATCCAGTGCTACGTAAAGCGCGATGACATCGGAACAGAAGAATATAAGTGGTTCAAGACATACGATATCGGCGACATCGTCGGCATCGTCGGCCACGTGTTCAAGACACAGACCGGAGAGATCACCATCCACACAGACAAACTGGTTTTGCTCAGCAAATCCATACAGGTGCTGCCTGACAAGTGGAGCGGCCTGCAGAGCACGGACCTCCGCTATCGTCAGCGCTATGTCGACCTCATCGTAAACCCTAACGTAAAAGAAACATTCAAGAAACGCGCCGTCATCATCAAAGAGATACGCCGCATCCTCGAAGAAGACTACGGATATCTGGAAGTCGACACCCCGATCCTCACCACGGTCGCGGGCGGCGCGAACGCACGTCCTTTCGTGACGCATCACAACGCGCTGGACATCGACATGAAACTGCGCATTTCCAACGAGCTCTACCTTAAGAGGCTCATCGTCGGCGGACTCGACAGGGTCTACGAGATGGGAAGGATGTTCAGGAACGAGGGCATGGACAGAGACCATAACCCTGAGTTCACGAACATGGAATGCTACGCGGCGTACTGCAATATGGACGACATGATGGATCTCACCGAGCAGCTCGTATATAAGACGACCCTGCTCGTGAACGGAGAGCCTGTCATCCATTATCAGGGGAAAGATTTTGACGTCACGCCGCCTTGGAAGCGCATCGACATGGCTGAAGCCGTAAAGGAATTCACGGGAGTCGATTTCAGCGAGATAACGACTGACGAAGACGCGCGCAAAGCGGCCCTCGAGCACGGCATGGACCCTCAGCAGGTAAAGGAATGGACCCGCGGCAAGATCATCGCGGAGATGTTCGAAGAGTTCTGCGAAGACCAGCCGGGCTTCCTCGACGGTCCGGCCTTTGTCACCGGCCACCCGGTGGAAGTTTCGCCGCTTGCAAAGAGAGACCCTAAAGACCCTCGCATCACGAGGCGCTTTGAGGCATACCTGAACGGCTGGGAGATCGCCAACGCCTTCTCCGAGCTGAACGACCCTATCGACCAGTATAACCGCTTCGCCGAGCAGCAAAGACAGCTCGACGCCGGAATAGACGACGAAGCCCACCCGATGGACCTCGATTTCGTCAACGCTCTGGAAGTCGGACTCCCTCCGACAGGCGGCCTCGGCGTAGGCGTCGACAGGCTCATAATCCTCATCACAGACTCGCCGAGCATCAGAGACGTCCTGCTCTTCCCGACGATGAAACCGCTCGGAAAGAAGTCCAAGACCGCCGGCGATGCCGATGCGGCAGGCTCCGGAACATCGGCTTCAACGGGCGCGCATGGCTGTGATTTCTTCACGCCGAACGACAAAATCGACTTCTCGAAGGTGAAGATTGAGCCGCTGTTCGAAGATCAGGTTGACTTTGACACGTTCAGCAGATCGGATTTCCGCGCCGTAAAGGTAAAGGACTGCAAGGCTGTCCCGAAGAGCAAGAAGCTCCTTCAGTTCACGCTAGACGACGGCACTGGCACCGACCGCACCATCCTTTCGGGCATCCACGCGTACTACGAGCCTGAGGAACTGGTCGGAAAGACTTTGATAGCTATAGTGAACCTCCCGCCGCGCAGGATGATGGGCGTTGACTCGTGCGGCATGCTGCTTTCGGCGATATGCGAAGAGGACGGAGAGGAAAGACTCGACCTCATCGTCGTCGACAATCACATCCCGGCCGGGGCAAAGCTGTACTGATTCGGCATCCCGGCAAGCGCATCGACGCATGAAAAAAATAAATATTACAATTATTAATAGCAAACTGCGGGAAGCCCTGTAAGGGTTTCCCGTTTTTTATCTCTAAAAACTCAAACGCAAATGCAAACGGAAAAACGCAAAATCAAACGCAAATAAATACGTTTGATTTTGCGTTTGTTTATGGTATAATCAAATAAAATCCGGAGAGAGAGGACGTGAGACTTTCATGAAAGAAAACAGGGTCGAACTTAACCGCCTGCTTATGGAGGGAGAAAATTTATATTACGATGAACTTATCTCTCGGAAACAGGATCTGAAGTTTGCGGTCCTGGAAGAAAAAATGAAGGAAGTACTTCACATCAGTTCGCTTGATCAGGACATTTTAAGGACGATAGGCGTGCTCGATCCGGACGGGAAATATAATAACGCCGGAGCGCTTTTGGCTGACGCAAACCAGTTCAGCGGCATAGACTGTGCTCGCTTCGGAGAAACGACAGACATCATTTTGGATAGGGAGACGTTTGACCGCAGATCCGTTCTCAGCCAGTATGATGACGTGGTTTCGCTTTTTAAAAAGTATTACCAGTATGATGTTATAAACGGGATACGCAGAGAAACGATCGAAAAGATCCCGGAGAAAGCTTTTCGCGAAACGATTGCGAATGCTCTGGTCCATCGCATGTGGGATATAAACAGCCATATCAGAGTTGCGATGTTTGATGACAGGATCGAGGTGTATTCTCCGGGCGGACTTCCCGGCGGGATAACAGAGCAGGAGTATCTCGAAGGCCGGATCTCCAGGCTCCGCAATCCGATCCTGGGCGGAGTATTCTTCAGGCTGCACATCATCGAGAGTTTCGGAACGGGGATCAGAAGGATCAATGATGCCTATCGGGACAGTGACACTAAGCCTGTACATTCATTTTCGCCGAATTCCATCAAAGTGACGCTTCCGGTAATTCGCTCGGCACATTCTCTCAGCAAGTCAGAAACGGCAGTATATGACTGCCTCGGGGACATCGGGAAATCGAGTTCCGAGATCGCGGAGAAAGTAGGATACGGAAAAAATAAGACCCTGGAGGTCCTCTCCGAACTTGAGCAAAAAGGTATCGTCAGGAAAACCGGCAACGGCCGAGGAACGAAATACCGTATTCGGCGATGGTAGGCAGCCGAAGTTTTCGGGAAGAATTTCGGGGAGTATTTTCTGAAAGTATTTTCTGAAAGGAGATGAAACTTGACATTTGGAAAAGAAAATCTGGCTGATAAGTGATACACATTTTAACCACGATAAGGATTTCATCGTCGCGAAGCGCGGGTATCCTTCGGTCGCCGAAATGAACGAAGACATCATAAGAAAATGGAAAGCCGCTATCTCACCCGAAGATGAAGTTTATCATCTGGGCGACGTTTTCCTCGGAGACGATACCGAGGGCATGCAGATCCTGAATTCTCTGCCCGGCCGCATCCACATCATTATCGGAAACCACGATAACAAAAATCGGATCAGCCTGTTCGAAAACGCTGAAAACGTCGTCTCGGTCAAGCCCATCGACTGGCTGGAATGGGAAGGTTCGGACGTGCTTCTCTGCCATTACCCGACCCCGAATAACGAGCAGGACGAACTGATACGTCATTCCCGCAAGATGCCGAAATACACACTCTACGGCCATACGCACCAGACGGTGTCGTTCTTGGAGGATTTCCCTGCAGGCCTTAATGTGGGCGTGGACGCACACCACTGCGCCCCTATCCTGTTCGATGACGCGATGAAAGAACTTATCGAGTGCCGCGACATATTAGAGCAGCTTGCGCTCGAAGAACAGGAAGAGGAGCGCTGAGCCTGTCTTCCGGAGGTATCTTTCTGCAGAGTTCATATTACAATTAACCGTTTTTTCCTTATATTTTGCGTATTATCGACAAATGATGAATTTGCACATCGATGAAAATCATATATGCAAAAATTGCACATTGCCATATGAATAATGTGCAATTCTCGATAAAGTGATCGTGAACAACAAAGAACTATTGGATGAGATCCTGCAGTACGGGATCAGAGTGGAATAATAATTTATCAACACTTGGGCACTCTTCAAGTGCCCTTTTTTATTATTGAATGGGGAAATTTAATGCCGATTTTTGCAAAAAAAGTGCAAAAAACAAAACGATATTGTTTAATAACGAGCATGTAAGCTAAATACTGCCTTCACCAGTGTGCGAAATTTCAAATTTCGGATGGAATAGTTGACTTCAAGTCAGGTTCGCCATGGATCGCATGATGAGATCTATATCCTGATTTTCCAACTCCTGTATGATGTGAAGATATGTCTTCTGTGTTGTTGTCATACTTGCGTGACCGAGTCTTCTTGCGACGCTGCCGATCGAAACCCCTGCGAACAAAAGTATCGAGGCATGTGTATGGCGAAGGCCGTGAACAGATATCGTCGGGATTTCAAGTTTCCTGCAATAGCGCTCCAAAATGCAGTTGACAGTGGAATTATAGACGTCGTCATAGCCTTTTTCGCGTTTTGGAACGAAAATAGGCTCATTCTGAGGCAGCGCTTTTGTCAGTTCCGCGAACTGCATAACTGTCTGCCAGTCGATTTGGACTTTTCGGACCGAAGACTTGTTTTTTGTCGGTATGAAACCGCCGCCATGTTTATAGTCCCATGTTTTACTGACCGATAAAGTCTGGTGGGCAAAATCAAAATCGGCGGGAGTAACAGCAAGAGCTTCGGAAAACCGAAGCCCTGTCTTTGCAATAAGGAGAATGAACCAATCCCAGTTTACCTCAGCGCCTAAGTTCAGACTGCTCAGCAGGGTATGAAGTTCGAATTGATTCAGAAATTTTTTCTTCTTTACCGATGGCGTTTTGCCTTTAATTATGACCTTCCGCGTAGGGTCGCGCTCGATAAGACCTTCGTCCACAGCGTCTAAGATCGCTCCTTTCAGCTGATGATGAAAATCCATCGTCGTCTGGCGTTCATGATGTTCGGCGTAATCGTTGATCAGCTGCTGATAGGCTATTCGCGTCATATCACAAAGCCTTAAGGTGGGTATCAGCCGCCGGACCCATGACTCTGCCATATGATATTTTGCCAGTGTTACTTCTCTTATCGCTCCTTTCTTGTAAATGGATATCCATTGTGAGTAATAGTCGGCAAATAGGACATCTGCCTTTCTTTCGTTCAGCATAAGTTAGCCTCCTCGTGTGCTGCTTACACTGATGAAGGCCGCTGCTGTTAATTTTCCGGTGGAGTAGGGATGTCTTTGCCGCCGCTCAAGATGAAATCGGTAAGAAGGGTATCTACCCTGTTGTTCACGCGGAAAGGCTTTAATTCTTTGCCGTCGAGCCGCGAAAAATAGTCACGCGCTTTTTCTTTCACGACTGTCGATCTCAATGCGTCAAATCGCCCGAATTCGTTCAGATTGTCCGCCGTGATATTGGAATTGAGCATGTCATACACCATGTTTTTATCGACACCGAGATAGTGGTTAAGCTTTTCCACCTGCTCTTTCTTTGCTCTGTTTTTATAGTAATTGACGTAATCCTGGAACGTCATATCGTCCGAGAGCTTGATGTCGCCGGACTGAACGTCGCGCATGAACATCGCAGCGAATTTCTGATCTTCCACGGATAGGAAAGCATAGGATTTATGCAGCTCCTGCATGGTTTTTTCAAGTTCTTCCTTGGAAATATCAGGCTGGGCGAGCTGTTTCTTCCATTTTTCAAAGCGCGAGTTCATATAGTTATTATCGATCACACCGGTGTTCTGCTCGGTCAGATACGGGTCGATAGCAAATGGCACGTCGCCGCCAAATGTCGGCCAGTCGCTTCTGAGTTCCTTGTATCTCTGAAGCAGTATGAGATACTCTTCCTCCGTAGGAACCACTTCGATCTGTTCAGTTACGGTCTCGTCATCTTTTTGGACTTCATATTCATAGACACGTTTTTTCCACGTGAATCCTTGGATCTGGGCTGCCTGATAGCGAGACGAAAATCGGCGGAACAGATTCGCAAATTTTGCTTTTGATGCTGTATCTGCCGGAAGATGACTGAGATCCGGAATACCAGCATTAATAAATATCTGCACCATATCTTCAAAATTCCGGTTCATGTGCTTGATGTTATCAGGGAGATGATCGGCAAAAAGTCCGTTCGGATGCTCGCCGGAGTACAGCTTTACGGCGTTTCTAATATTTTTCTCCATCGTATACGGCCTGCGATAGTAGCGGATCGAACCAAATGGTTTTTCGTTGATATTGAAAAGCCTGTTCGTCCTTGAAAATGCTTGGATCAGGTTTTGATAAACAAGCATTTTATCGAGGTAAAGCGTATTGACCCATTTTGAGTCAAAGCCCGTCAGCATCTGATTGACGACGATAAGCAGGTTGAGCTGCAGTTCCGGTGCGACGCGTTCGTATGGCTTTTTATGTGCCAAACGAGCCGCGCAGTCTTTCTTATAGCGGTCATAACTTTCGATGCCGAAATTTTGATGGAAGAATGTATTGTAGTCCTCCAGCATTTCGACGAGGCCGTCTTCTTTTTCCAGAGACTTTTCTCCGCCTTTGTTGTCTATGGTCGGATCAAATAACCCGGCGACTTTCATCGCAGGGGCGGCAATACGGAATTTGCGGTAGTACCGTATCGCTTCCGGAATGCTGCTTGTGGCAAAAATGGCGTGGAATTTGTTGTTCCGGCTCATCGTGAGCCACTTGGACACGATGTCGTTTACCACCTGATCCTCATACTCGTCTGTTTCATACTGTGCATCGGGGACAAAGTCTTCGATTCCCTGCAGGTACTTGCCGTTTTCCTGCAATTTGCCGGCCATCGGGACTTCGTGAGGCGATATGAAGTGGTAGTATATCTTGCTCTTTGCAGGGTCTCCGAGCGCTTCTTCAACAGATGATGCGTGCGCCTCGTGGAGCGCGACTTGCTTACGGACTTCAGTATCAGGGTAAACCATGACTTTCACCGGATCAAAACCGAGTACGTTCTTATCTCTGATACCGTCGGAAATACTGTATCTATGCAGTTCGTCGCCAAAAACGTCCGCCGTAGTTATCATGCGTTTTTTGTTCTCGTCGAAGACAGGAGTGCCCGTGAATCCGAAGAACAGGGCATTCGGGAAAGTCTCTTTGATGGTAGCGAGCATGATGCCAAAGGTGTCGCGGTGGCACTCGTCTATGATGAATACGATGCGCTTGGACTTCATAGTTTCAAGGTCTTTTTCACGCATGATCCTGTCGGCGCCTTCTTTGATGTTGCTCATTTTCTGGATAGAGGAGACGATGAGTGTGTCCTTCGGGTTGGCGCTCTTTAACTTTGTGATCAGGTCTTCTGTATTTTTTGTTTCCTGAACGTCGTCAGAGTTGTCGGCGAATGAACGATACTCTTTCAGTGACTGTGTGCCGAGTTCGATCCTGTCCATCAAAAAGACAACTTTGTCGGCGTCTTTGGAGTTCGCTATGAGCTGAGCGGACTTAAATGAGGTCATGGTCTTGCCTGACCCGGTCGTATGCCAAATGTATCCTCCGAGCTGCTTCCCTTCGCTCCAGTCGTTTTTAGCGACGCGGTCGGATATTTTGTTAGCCGCATAATATTGGTAGCTGCGCATGACTTTGAGCACACCGTCGGCGGCGTCGGCAACTGTGTAGAAACCGATCATCTGGTGTGCCAGCGGAATGGATAAGAGCGTAGAAGCAATCGTTTTCCAGTCTCCGATAGGTTCATTGTTAAAATCAGCCCAATGGAAATAGAAGTCCGGGTTGAATTTTCCGTCAGGTCCCGGATTGGCGAAGTAGAGGGTTTCTTCGGGCGTCATCGCTACGAAAACCTGAACAAGTGAAAAAAGTCCGGTGAAAACGCCTTCATGCGCATATTTCTGTATCTGATTGCACGCCTCCGAGACGGGGATCCCCGACCTTTTCAGCTCTATGTGGAACATAGGCATGCCGTTTATCAAAAGCATCAAGTCCCCGCGGCGATCCTGGAGGATTTTCTGATGACGCTTGAAAATAGGCTGTTCGGCGATCTGGTATCTGCTCTGACCTGCGGCGATTTCTTTTCGGTCATATATTTTCAGGCTTACTTCTTTGCCGAAGTGAGCTTTGTCGTCGGGGTTTTTCCTTATGATAGAAACCGATGTACCGTTGATAAAGTTATTGAGGGCGAGCGGAGTCCTGAGTTTGCGGATCTGTTCGAGCAGTTCGTCCATTTCCTCTTTAATGAGCGGAACGTGATTCAGCCTGTCGATATCCTGATTGTTCTCATACAGGATATTCGCCCAGTTGCGGATAAGGTCTTCTTCTGTAGGATATTTCAAGACATCGTTTTCCCACCCGTATTTCTGTAATGCAGTGATAAGGGCACTTTCAAATTCTGTTTCGCTGTTAAATCCAATCATGTTTTCCTCTCTTAAATATGTCTTTCTGTAATAATTTGCTCCCGTTGATGAAGAGTAATAAAGTCATTAAGTTTTGCAAAAAAATTACCAATTGCACATTGTTCTTTATAATTTGTTAAAAGGGTTTCAACATTGTTGATTGTTTCTTTAGATAAACTTGGTACACCTGTGGATTCATCCTTCTGTTTCCAGTCCACGTTTTGAAAAATACAATTCAAAAAATTCAAATCATATTTATCCTTTGGAATCGCATAAAATAGCGTATCTACGGTCCAAAATGGAGCTGTTAAAATATAAGGTTTATCGATGGTGCCTTTTCTACCAATTCCGATCGCGTCTTTATCATAGGAGAGAGCTTTATTGACGCTAAGCATATATCCTCCAGTCCCATATACTGGAATATCTCCATCAGATAGGTGCTTGTAATCCATTCCATTGCAAACATTAACTACCTGCTCTAGCTTACGCTGTTCCCAAGAATTATTTATCCCATTATTCTTATCACTTTTCACTTTTACTGATGAAGAGTAATAAGATAGTCGAGTTTGGTAAAATAGATAGAAATTTTCTTCTGCTCAGCTATCTCTTTTGAAAGCATAATATCTATTTTACTTAGTGCAGGATACTTTAAGTTCCAGTTATCCGAAGTGATACCCTGCGAATTAATTTGAAATCTGTGTGTCATTTCAGGGCGTTTGAACAAATATGAAATTAACTTTGAATCAACCCCATGATTTGGCGAAAGCACTGTATATGCTGGGCTTACGATTCCTTCATAAGGGGAATAGCCACTTGCACCTTGCCACATCCTCATTGAATTGTAAGCAATATCTCCTACACATACTTTTTTGTATTTAGACTTATCATCATTAGAGTTATCGTGGCGACCGAGTTCTGAGAATTTTTTTATTCCGTCATTAATGGTGACCGAAATTAACTCGCCATCGGGCATGTTTTCTACTCTCTCAGAAAAGCATTCTCCCAACTTACACTGTTCCCAAGAAATAGTTTCTACTTCTTAATTTATTTTACCGAGAGAATGCGGTCATGATAATAAAATAGACTTTTTAGACTTTCTCTTGGTTTCAGTAATAGCAAATTAGTGTCGATAACTAACATTTGCGATAACTTGTGCCGTTTTTCTTACAGAAAGATCAAACGAACATCTTTTCAAGCAGCGATTTCTTGATATTTTGAAGTTTTTCTATTTTTCGCTGATGAAGAGTAATAAGATAGTCGAGTGACTTAAAAAGCGCGCCAATTCTTTTTTGTTCGTCATAATTTGGTAACGGGATTTTAATTTCAATCATCCTATTTATTGAAATGTTATATCGTGAAATGCCTTGTGCTAAAAAGATGATTTTTTTTCTGACGTCATCAGATCTCAACATATAAGCCAAATAATATGGTTCTATTTTTTGTTCTGGACGATATCCAAAACAGAAACTGTTTAAGTAAGTATTATCGTAATTTTCCAGCCATACAGAAGACATCCCAACTTCATCAGGCGTTTCAGATGATGTTGTAAAAAAAACATCTCCGTACTTAACTTTGTTTTGCCGACTATCTATTTCAACATGCTCAGTCATATTATTATCGGCAATTGGGTTAGAATAAACGTTCATATATGTAACAAACTGAGCCTCCCCATGGCCAAAATCTTCTTTTGATTTTCCGGATAATCCGGTGAAAGTAGTCCCCATATCTCCCAACTTACGCTGTTCCCAATCGCCAGTAAATCCCTTAAAACGGATTTCCGGAACTTTTTCACCATTTTTCGGAAACATTTTTTCAAGCATGGATTTTTTGACATTCAGAAGTTTATCATGCTCTCGCTGATGAAGGGTAATAAGATGGTCAAGGTTAGAAAAGTATCGACTTATTTCCTGCTGCTCAACAATTGAAGGAAATCGAAGTTCTATTTGCGATAAGTCTTCATTGTGAAGGTGAACTACTGATTTTCCCTGTGCCCGTCTGGTCATGTCTTGATGAGGTTCTCCAGTTGATACACTAATTGCCAAAAATGCCGGATCTAATTCTTGAAGAGGATGAATAATATTTAAGTCTCCCCCGATGAGAATGCCAGATTTTTCAATGACTGAGGCCACTGAAATATCTTCAGCTGTCTCACCTGACGCGGGTACAATTACCTCTCCTCCTTGACTATAGACAGAGCCATCTTTTGCTTCAGCATATGTATCCACTTCTTTGATAATCGTTTCGTACTTTGTATATAATCGTCCATACAAGATAATCGGCGTTCCTGTTTCTCTTAAATCAGCTTTAGAATAACCTGATCCTTTAGTAAATCTTGCAAGTTCATCCAGCTTACGCTGTTCCCAATCATCCGTGAATCCTTTGAACCTTATTGCCGGGACTTTTTTGTTGTTTCCCATTACAGGTCACCTCCCAAGAGCTGTTTGAGTTCGCGGATCCCGGCCATATCTGACTCTGATCCGGTTAGGTCGTCCATCATTTTTGATAATTCGTTTTCCGTGTCGCGGATTTCTTTTTCGATATCTTCAAATGTATTAGAATACTTCTCCACCAGATATGAAACGCGCTTTTCGAAGTCATTCATCACATTTCCAGGCAGGCTCAGGATACCGCTGCAAATAGGGTCGATCCATTTCAGTCTGAGCAGGGACTTGATATCATCGTCGGAGAGGGACTCTATCGTCTTCTTTGTCGCATCGTGGAGAGCAACCTCGCCCACCTTTATTTCTGCCTTCAGGCCTTTTTCTTCCTTGCTCAGCATTTCTACCTGCTTTAGTTTTGCGACTAATTCTGCGTTCTCCGCGTCATCTTTCAGGGTTTTGATCATAGCGGGAACTTTTGACAAAACAAAGGCGTCGGCGTCATCATTCAATGCGTCTGAAATAGTGCTCTTATCGTCTTCCGACATTTCTTCGAGAATCGACTCGTATTCGGGCGCGATCTCTTGGAGTCTCGATTTTTTCTGATCGAGAGCCTCGAGTTCACCCGACAGTAAGTTATTCTGAACGAGATCGAACGGGAGAATATGGCCCTGCCAGCCTTCCTGTATTTCTTCTTCCTTATTGTTTTTCTTTTTTAAGACCATGTGCGGGTCGACTTTTCTTACACAGCCGATTCCTTCGCTTTGAATCAGCTCTAAGTCGCCGGAGATAACGGAATAAGTGTCGCGGAATATCTCATAAGCGTCATATTTGTCTACCAGTTTAACGTTTTCAAAGCGGCGGAATATTTCGTCCGTGATCGCGTCTTCGGTCCTGACGATCGACAGTTCTTCGGCGTTGTTTACGAGTTTATCCGAGAGCACATCCTTTAGATCGGCAAATTCCGATGCGTAGGACCGGCGGAAATTATTTACGTCAGCGTTATTTGAAATCACCTGCTTAGTGTCATTTGTTTTTAAGTGGGCAAATTTCCCGTCCGTCGTAAACAAATCGTTTTTCAGCGATGGGAAGACTTCCCAGTATTTGTCGAGCGCAGCGAGTTCGCTCTCTGGGATCCCGCCGAACATTGCGGCGTAGATATCCCAACTTTCGGCTTCTTCTGAAGAGTCGACGTAGCGTGGGATATTCAGGTTATAGTCATTTGCCTGTATCTCTTCGCGGCTGACTTTGCGGGAATACTTAGGAATGTCGAGTCTGTTGACAACTGCGTCCGTGATCTTTCGGATATCACATGCGCGCAGCTTGTTGTTTTTGCCTTCTTTTTCGAATCCTTTTGATGCGTCCACGATCAGAACATCCGTGTTTTCGCGCTTTTGACGGAGCACGATTATGATCGTAGGAATGCCTGTTCCGTAGAAAATGTTGGCAGGAAGCCCGATGATCGCGTCGATATTGTTCATTTCTATCAGGTGCTTGCGGATCTCGCCTTCTTCTCCGCCGCGGAACAACACTCCGTGCGGAAGGACGATCGTCATGATCCCGTTAGGTTTTAGATGGTAGAGATCGTGCAGCAGGAACGCATAGTCGGCTTTTGATTTAGGAGCAAGCCCATAGTTCGAAAATCTGGGATCGTTGTCTTTATCGCTCGGGTCCCATCTTTGGCTGTACGGCGGATTCGTTACGACAGCGTCGACGTAGAGCGGTTCGTACGTTGATGTCGGGTCGCTTTCGTCGAAATAAGGCCAGTCCTCTTCGAGGCTGTCTCCGTTTCTGGTTATGATATTGTCGGGGATGATCCCGCGCATCACCAGATTCATACGTGTCAGGTTGTATGTACTTGCTTTAAGTTCCTGAGCGTAGTAGCGTATGCTGTTAGGGTCATCCAAATAGCGCGATACTGCTCGCCCGATATTGAGGAGGAGAGATCCGGAACCTGAGCAGCTGTCGTAAATGCTGATTTCCTTTTGGCCTTTAAGGTGGCTGGCGATGATTTCGGACATCAAAACCGAAACTTCGTGCGGGGTATAGAACTCGCCGGCCTTTTTCCCTGCGTTTGCGGCGAATTTCCCTATCAAATATTCATAGATAAATCCGAGAACATCATAATCCTGGCGCTCGCTCATAGGGATCTCGTCGATCAGGTAGATCAGGTCACTGACGGCTTTCGTCTGAGTTTTCGTATTTTCTCCCAGTTTGCTGAGTCCTGTTTCAAGTGTGTTGAAAATACCGTCGAATACTTTTTTATGGGATGGTGAAATGTATCTGGAGAAGGATGAGAGTGCGGTCCTGACGTTATCGACAGAGAAATCAGGACCCATGTTGATCCATGTCGAAAACAGATCTTTGTAGGCGATAAAGTAGCCGATGCTGGTCTGGCAGGCCCTTATCGTTTCTTCATCGTCTTCATTTACGTAGTTTTTAATGTCTTCAGGAGTATAATCTCGATCGAGGAGCCAGTGCTCTTCTTTCTCTGAAAGGTATTTATAGAAGATGAATCCCAGAATATAGTCCTTATATTCGTACGCCTCGATTTTTGAACGCATACGGTTAGCGGATTCCCAGATCTTAGATGCAAGTTGCTGTTTGTTCATTTTGATACTCCTGTTGTTTTTGCTATTTCTATGCTGCTTTCGGTGTTTTGGCGATAGTACGGCGTCAGATTTCTACCTGTTTCTCCAGCATTTCTCTGTATTTTTCTCTCACCGCTGCCGGAGATTCGATTTTGATCGCACCGTCAAAACCGAAGACCCACTGGAAGAATGTCGGGCTCGGGCAGACCTTTACGCACGCGCGGAAGCAGTCTTTGCCGGCCGGGGTGGTGGAGACATCTATGCCGAACTGGTCGATCAGGTAGCCCATCATGCGGCCCTCGCACAGGAGCGTGACGTTTTCGGGTTTGTCTGTGCTGAACATGCGGAAGACCTGCTTGGAAAAGTCCGAGACGTTGAAATCAGCGGGCTCGGGAACTATTTTTTCGTTCGTGATATTCGGCGTGCCGTCGATGTGATCGAGGCGGAAACTCTGGACTTTGTTGTGCGATTCGCTGAATCCGACCACGTAGTAAAAATCGCCGTCCCACATGAGTGTGTACGGGCTGAAAACGTAAGGCTTTCCGTCGTTCCTCAGGACTTTTTTCTTGTGGATGTCGTATTCGGTGTATTTAAATGTGATTTTTTTCTTTTCGTCGATGGCGCGCATGATCGTGTCTACGATGTAGTAGCCGCCAGAATTGCGTGATTTCACGCGGCCGGAGATGAACGTGTGACGGTGCAGAAGTTCTTTGCCCGGGAAATTCGTGAGCTGGCAGAGTTTACGGATCAGCTCGTTGCTGCGCGACTCGGAGATGAATTTTGACGATGAAACCGCGTCGATCAAAAGTTTCAGCTCGGCGTTTTCAAAAGGCATTCCGATATAGTAATACCAGTTTTGTGTGGAACGGGTCATCTCGATAGGGAAGTCCAGATCGCACAAGGTCTTCAGGTCGCGCCCGAGACTGATGCGGTTGGATTCGATGCTGTACTTATCTTTCAGGGCATTTTGGAGCTGGACCGTCGACATTTTGTGATCGACATCTGTTTTTTCGACGAGGATCCTGTACAGATAGAGGAGCCTGAGGCGCGTGATGTTTTCCATTTGCTGTTTTACCGCCCTTCCTGCGTCATTTGAGGATGTTAAGAAGATGATAAGAATTTTTTACAAGACTATTATGCCACAATTCTGTTTTGTTGGATATAGCGAGGTGTAAATAATTATCGACAAAACCGCCTCATCATGTATAATGCATATGAAAATAAGGGCATAAATGGAATAATATAGTCAGGAGGTATGACTTATGGATATGGAACTTTTGAAACTTGCGGCCGCGTCAGCATCCGCGCCTGCAACGGGCGATTCCAGCAACGTGACGCCTTGGATCGTTTTGCTCGTGGCGCTCGTGGCTTTGCTCGTGATCTTGCTTGTCGTTCGGATCAAGAAGGGCAAAGGCGAAAAGTCTGCGGATCCGGGCTCGCCGATGCAGGCGGAGACTGATGCGCCGTCGGATTCTGATGACTCCGCGCAGACAACGGCACCTGTAGAGGCGGCGACAGTGGAGCAGTCTTCAACTCAGAACGCGTCAACGGCGCCATTAGATGAACCGGCCGGAGAGCAGTCTCCTGCGCAGACCACGGAAACGGCACAGGCAGAGGAACCTTCTCACACAGAGACACAGACGGATTCGGAAGCACAGGCAGAGGAAAAGCAAGATACAGAAGGGCCTGCATCCGAGGAGACGGAAGAAAAGTAGCGACTGCCCGAACCGCATAGGATGTGAGGACAGCACAGTGCTCACCAATATTGCCCTTTTGCATTTCACCAACTGATATTTTAAACGGCGCGTCGCACGGCGCGCTTTTTTCATGCCAAAAGCTGCCTCCGGTCCCAAACCCGGCGCATACACTAAAAAAATCATACAAAAGTGCTTGACAACGGTCGGTAAATTATATATAACTAAATATAGTTAAACATAACTAATTAACAAAATCAACTGAAGGGACACGAGAAACTCGCGCATGCTGCGCTAAAAGAAAGCCGGCTGCTGCATCGGCTAAAGGCAGATTTCAGAGCAAAAGGGCAATGAAAATCATAGGCCAAATGCAGGTTCCAGAGCAAAAGGGCAATGAAAATCATCGTCCAAAGGAAATAATCAACAATCAAAGATAGTCAGTGGGGATAAGAATAAATGAGCGACAACTATTTCATACAGTTTTGCGCGCCGACTCTGGCAAAGCAAAAAACCGCAAGCCTTTTCCGGTGCCGTTTCGATGATGAAAATGACTTCGATAAATGGCTGACGGATCGCAATAAACAATTTTCCCCGATGGGACTTTGCCTGTGCACATTGCGCAGACAGCACGAAAGATCATGTTTGTCTGATATCCACACTTCTCAGGGAATCTCCCTTCCCCGTGAGACATCTAAAGCTCAGTGGTCAGCTTTGGTCATGCTCTACAGGCGCTCGCAGCTTGAAGCCATACTCTCGGATCCCGAAAACAGGGACTTCTTGACGAACTTCGGCTATCCGCCCGGAACGGGAAGCCACGCTGAATGCATCGAGACCTTGAAATCGAGGACCCAAGCATGCGACCCGTCGTGTTTTCCGCACGAAATAGGTATATTCCTCGGATACCCGCTTTGCGACGTACGCGGATTCATCGAGAACCGCGGCCAAAACTTCAAGGCGGCGGGTGATTGGAAAGTTTACGAAAACGTCGAAGAGACAGTCAAGTCTTTCCGCAGTTTCGATAATTGCAGACGCATCTACAGGAGACTCTGGTCGAGCGGCAAAATGAGCATCGCTCAATTGACCGTCGCGGGGTGAACATCGAAAGGAAAAAAATGAGCAAAGTAGCAGTAGTTTATTGGTCCGGAACCGGGAACACGGAGGCGATGGCCAAAGCCGTCTCTTCGGGAGCGGAAACTGCCGGCGCCTCGGTCAGCGAATTCAAGGCGGCCGAATTTTCCGCCGATATGGTCGGAAGTTATGACGGTATCGCATTCGGCTGCCCGGCAATGGGCGCCGAGGTCTTAGAGGAATCGGAATTTCAGCCCATGTGGGACAGCGTAAAAAACAGTCTCGGCGGCAAAAAGGTAGGCCTTTTCGGTTCGTGGGGCTGGGGAGGCGGCGAATGGATGAACGCATGGAAAGACGAGGCCGCCGGTCTCGGCATCAACGTGGTTTCCACCGTCACCGCACAGGAAGCCCCTGATGACAGCGCAAAGAAAGAGTGCGCAGAACTGGGCCGACTGATCGCAGGCTGAATACCGCCTGAATACGGACTGAATGCCGGCTGAATACCGCCTGAATACGGACTGAATGCCGGCTGAATACCGCCTGAATATCAAACGATTTATTTATTATCGGCTGAAGGCAAAGCAAGACAAATCATACATACAAAACTTAATACATTTTATACGCAACTGCCTTTTATCTATTGCAGGTTCTCCTTCCTCCTGCAAGAAAGCAAGATAATTGCGAAAAACCGTGCCATGACTATTATTTGCATACCCGGTCATGAGCGCGGTTTTTTCGTAAATGGCCGGCAGGCCGTACACATTACCATGCACAAACTTACAGGAACATAACCATATAATGCGGGACGGAAAACTTTCCGCTTGATTCTCCGACGTTTCCCGCCATAATCTTATAGGCGACCGAAGGCCGGAACTTTTCGATATATCGGTTGAGTGATTTTGTTGCGGTGTTTCCCGCCTTTACTTCGATAGGAAGAACTTCTCCGTTTTTTTCAATGAGAAATTCAAGCTCGTTTTCATCATTCGGTTTGTAGTAGTGGAGCGTGTAGCCGTTCTTTATCAGAGCTTCGGCCACAAAGTTTTCATATATTCCGCCCTTCGCAGGTCCTGTAAGTGTGTTGTTCAATACGGCAAGTTTAGTGTTGAATCCGTAAAGCGCCATCAACAGCCCGGTATCGTTCAGGTATACCTTGAATTCAGTTTCTGATTCATTGTAACGAAGCGGCAGCGCAGGTGAGGAAATATTCGGGCAAAGCAAAGCCATATTGGCGTCAACGAGCCATTGAATGCTGCCGGAGTATTTCTTTGCCGTTGATTTTTTTTCTACCGCCGAGTATTTGAATTTTTTGTTTTCTCGCGCAAGCTGGCGCGGAATAGAATCATAGCACATTCTGACTTTTGCTTTTTCTACACCTTTAGCATGCTGTGCGATATCATCTTCATAGTCGGATATCAATCTGTTCTGGATGTTCTGCACCCTGTTAAAGTCTTTGTTCGCAGCATAATCGGCGACGACCTCGGGCATTCCTCCGACGACAATAAATTCCCTCACGAGCTTTTCATACTTTTGGTGGATATCCGAAGGAACCGCTTTCCGCTGTTCAAAGAATTCCCGTAAATATTCGACAGCGTCGTCCGCGTAACCGTTCGCCCACAGAAACTCTTCAAAATCCAGAGAGTACATCATCACAGGCTCTTCGTATCCTACCGGAATGGAGGCTACCTGCTCCACATCGTCATCGTCATCCCGGCCGTAAGATAACCCGAGCAGCGATCCGGAGGCGATTACGTCAAATCTGCCGTCTTCCGCCAAAAACTTAAGCGCGGTCCTGGCCGGTGCGCATTTTTGGATCTCGTCTAAAAAAACAAGCGTCTTTCCGGGGATCAATTTTATATCCGGGATGCTTGCGGACATTTTTTTATAGATCTCTTCCCCGGAAAGTCCCTCATTAAAGATTTGTTTCAGCTCCGGGTGCTCGAGGAAATTGATCTCGATAAAACTTTCATATTCAGCCTGACCGAATTCCCGCACCAGAAAAGTTTTCCCGACTTGTCTGGCCCCTTTTATTATCAGGCATTTTTTATTCTCAGAGTCTTTCCACTCAACAAGTCTCTTATAGAGTTTTCTCTTCAGCATGAATATCGTCCCTCCATATAGCCAGTATAGCAAAAAATGTGGCTGCGTCAAATATTATGCCGATTTTAGGATATTGTATTTCACGAAAAATGCCGATTTTGGGATATTGTGTTTCACGAAAAATGCCGCTTTCAGGATATTGCGTTTTGTGAAAAATGCCGATTTTAGGGTATTGTATTTCACGAAAAATGCCGATTTTAGGATGTTACGCCGTGCAAAAGCCGCTTTTGGGATATTGTCTTTTGCTGAATACGCCGATTTTAGGATATTGCGATTCACGAAAAATGCCGATTTTGGGATATTGTGTTTCACGAAAAATGCCGCTTTCAGGATATTGCGTTTCGCGAAAAATGCCGATTTCATGATATTGTGTTTTACAAAAAATGCCGATTTCAGGATATTGCGTCGTGCAAAAGCCGCTTTTGGGATATTGTCTTTTGCTGAATACGCCGATTTCAAGATATTCGACACGAACCGTCAACATTTTGACGTGCGATGTTCCAAGCATATTCCAGCGATATTCCCATGATGTTATCATCGTAATCGTTTTGGTAAAGGGCCGGGGGGCCGCACACAGCAAAACCCCGTTCATGGTTTTGCTTTACCCCCTATCCGCGTGTATAATTACTTTATGCGAAAAAACGGAGAAAGGAGCGCAGCAGGGATCATGAAAGACTCAGAACAGATGACGATACCGGGCATCAACGCGCCGCAGGACGCGATGCGGGACGCACAGCAGGAAAGCACGAACACATCGAACATGCCTCTTGCTGCCTGCATGAGACCGCGCGATCTGGACGAGTTCGTCGGTCAGACGCACCTTTTGGGCGAGGGCAAAGTCCTCCGCCGCCTCATAGAGAGCGACAACATATCATCCATGATATTCTGGGGGCCTCCGGGCGTGGGCAAAACCACACTCGCGCGCATAATCGCCGGCAGGACGAAAGCCACCTTCATAAACTTTTCCGCCGTCACGAGCGGCATCAAAGAGATCCGCACCGTCATGCAGGAAGCGGAAAACAACCGCCTCTACGGCGCGAAGACAATAGTATTTGTTGACGAGATCCACCGTTTCAATAAAGCCCAGCAGGACGCGTTCCTTCCTTTTGTCGAAAAGGGGAGCATTATCTTGATAGGAGCGACGACGGAAAACCCGTCGTTTGAAGTAAACAGCGCTCTGCTCTCCCGGTGCAGAGTCTTTGTTCTGAAGGCTTTGACGACGGAAGAATTGACGACGCTCATCACGCGTGCCCTGACCGATAAGAGGGGTTTTGGCGACCAGAAAGTGAACATCGAGCCGGATATGATAAAGTCTATCGCCGTATTTGCCAACGGCGACGCCAGAATGGCTTTGTCGACGCTCGAAATGGTCGTTTTGAACGGGGATATCCAGCGCGACGGGTCGATTACCGTCACGAGGGAGACGCTGAAGCAGTGCGTCACCGGCAAATCGCTTCTGTACGACAAAAACGGCGAGGAGCACTACAATCTGATCTCGGCGCTGCATAAATCCATGCGCAATTCCGATCCGGACGCGGCGGTCTACTGGCTTGCCAGAATGCTTGAATCGGGGGAAGACCCGCTTTACGTCGCAAGGCGCGTGGTGCGTTTTGCCAGCGAAGACGTCGGGCTCGCGGACCCGAGGGCTCTGGAGGTCGCCGTCGCGGCTTTTCAGGCGTGCCACTTCATCGGGATGCCGGAGTGCACGGTCAACCTCACCGAGGCCGTGGTATATATGGCTTTGGCGCCAAAATCCAACGCCGCGGATGTAGCATACATGGAGGCGAGGAAGGATGCGCTCTCTCAGCTGGACGAACCTGTGCCGCTCGTGATACGAAACGCCCCTACGAAACTCATGAAGGATCTCGGGTACGGGGACGGCTACCAGTACGCGCACGATACTGACGAAAAACTGACGGATATGCAATGCCTGCCTGATTCCTTGGAGGGCAGGGAATATTACAGGCCGACGGAGCAGGGGCTTGAAAAGAAGTATTCCGAGCGCCTCAAGGCCATCAAGGAATGGAAAAGGAGAAAGAGGAATGAGTAATTACACTGTGACGATCAAAATGAAAAACGGCGGTGTCATGAAGGGCGAGCTTTACCCGGAAGTGGCACCTATAACGGTCGAAAATTTCAAGAAGCTCGCCGATGAAAAGTTCTACGACGGGCTGATTTTTCACCGCGTGATAAGCGGGTTCATGATCCAGGGAGGAGACCCGGAAGGCACCGGAATGGGCGGCTCCGAACATTGCATCAAAGGGGAGTTCGCGTCAAACGGCGTCAAGAACGACCTGAAGCATAAGAGAGGCGTCATGTCGATGGCCCGCACGTCGGATCCGGATTCGGCCAGTTCGCAGTTCTTTATAATGCACGCGGACGCGCCGCATCTGGACGGAGAATACGCCGCTTTCGGAAAGATAACGGAAGGGCTGGACGTTTTGGATGCGATCGCAGGGACCGCGACGGATTTTCTCGACAGGCCGCTTGAGGAACAGGTAATCGAGACGATTATTGTAGAATGATTCGTTTCAGGTGGTAATGGCTGTTTCAGCCGTGCCGGCGGCGCAGCGAGGTCGTCCGCAAAGGTTGTATAGTAAGCCGAGCCGGCCGACAGCGCTGCGTATGTCCCAGCGCCGCAGCGCCGCAAGCCCGGCCGATAGCGCCGCAAGGTCGTCCGCAAAGGCTGTATAGTAAGCCGAGCCGTCCGACAGCGCAGCATATGTCTCAGCGACGCAGCGCCGCGAGAGCCTCACAGTAAAGCCACCGGCCGACAGCGCCGCAAGGCCGAAAGCCCGCTAGTGCCGCCCGCCCGCAAACGCGGCGCCGCGCATGCATCACACCGCCGCTGCGTCCGTTACCGCTTCGCTCTCCGCGGCAGCGCCACTCTTTTTCTGAGCGTCTGCCTGACGCGACAGTTCCCTGAAAGTGCGCACGATGATGAAGAGCGCTATGATGAACGTCAAAATATCCGCGGCCGGGAACGAGTAGAGAACGCCGTTCAGCCCGAAGAAAATCGGCAGCAGGATAGGCAGCGACACACCGAAAACAAGTTCGCGCAGCATTGAGATAACAGTCGATTCGAGCGCGCGGCCCATCGCCTGCAGGAAGATAAATGCGCCTTTGTTGAGCGTCGCAAGAGGCAGCGTGCAGAGGTAGATCCTGAAACAGCGTATCGCGAAAGTCGTATAATACTCACTTTCGCCCGATGCACCGAACAGGGCGATAAGTTTATCAGGGAACACCTCCACGATGAAAAGCGCCACGAAGCCGACTATCACTTCGACCGTAAGGAGCATCTCAAATAACTTCTTGGCCCTGTCGGCGCGTCCGGCACCGATATTGTAGCCGACCACAGGGATGCAGCCCGCAGCGGTACCTATCGCGACCGATATCGCGATCTGGAAGAATTTCATTACGATGCCCAGAACGGCGACCGGTATCTGCGAATATTCGGTCTGCCCGAAAACAGGGTCAAGCGCTCCGTATTTGGTGCACATGCTCTGAACGGCTGCCATAGAAACCACGAGCGAGGCCTGCGCGAGAAAACTCGTAAGCCCCAGCGAAAGGAACTGGCGGATGATACGGCCTTTCAGGATGAAACTCGACTTGTCGATTTTGATGGCTTTCATCCTAGTGAGATATATTATCGAAAGCACCGCCGTCAAAATCTGGCCGAGCACGGTCGCGACAGCCGCGCCTGCCATGCCTTTGTGCAGCGTGAAGATAAATATCGGGTCCAAAACCACGTTGACGAGACCGCCCGAGACCGTCGCTACCATAGCAAAGCGCGGGCTTCCGTCAGAACGGATTATCGGGTTCATCGCCTGACCGAACATATAGAACGGGATGCCGAGAGATATATAGAAGAAATATTCGCGCGCGAGCGAATAAGCCGTCTCGTTCACGTCTCCGCCGAACAAAGTGAGCAGCGGATGCGGGAATGCAAGGTAAACACTCATCAGGATCAGGCTTGACACGATGCAGAGGACGATCGCGTTGCCGACACTCTTGGAAGCGTTTTCAGGTTCCTTTTGTCCGAGACTGATGCTGACGTATGCGCATGTCCCGTCTCCGATGAGGACGGCGATCCCCAGCGCCAAAACCGTGAGCGGAAAGACGACCGTGTTTGCCGCGTTGCCGTTGGAACCGAGGTACGAGGCGTTTGCGATGAAGATCTGGTCGACGATGTTGTAAAGCGCGCCGACGACCAGCGAGATGATACATGGGATAGAGTACTTGCGCATCAAAACGCCGAGCGGCTCTGTCTCAAGAAAAGCATTTTTGGAATTATTCATTATGAGTCGTTCCTCCTGACTATATGACAAATCAAAAAGCGGCGCGTTCCCGGTTGGTTTTACACCTGTCGGAAACACACCGCTTGGAAAAATCTTAATATTAATTGCAGATTTTTATTGTAGATTTCAAATCCGCACCAAATATTTTTTACCACTTTTCCGCGCGAAAAGTCAAGCGGAAAATATGGAGGGAAATGTCAAATCGAAATGCCGAATCGTATGGAAAATAAAGCATCTGACCATTCCGACAAACTTTGGACAAAGGACTTTTCGATAATAACGTGGGGAACGGTCATCTCGATGTTCGGCGACGCGCTCACAGGTTTTGCCGCGAGCCTGCTCGTCCTCGACTACACCGAGTCCACGTTCATGTACGCTCTGACGCTGGGTGTCTACACCGCCCCGCAGATAATCATGCCGATACTCTCCGGAGCGATACTGGACCGCGTCTCACGGCGTGTAACGATATATGCGCTCGACTTCATATCCGCCGGTCTGTATTTGGCGGCCGCGTTTATAGTCGATCTCGGCATGCTTTCGATGCCGCTCCTTTTGATTTTCGTGTTCGTCATGGGCTCGATCTCGAGCATCTACCGTGTCGCTTACGACAGTTTTTACCCGCTTCTTGTCAAGGAGGAATACTATTCTAAGGCTTACTCTATCGCGAGCATGCTGGAGACGATCAGCGCCGTGATGGTGCCCGTTGCCGCCGCGCTCTACAATGCGGTCGGGATAGTTCCGATCTTTTTCATCAACGCCGGGACGTTCTTTGCCGCCGCGGTGATGGAGACACAGATAGGTAAAGGCTACGAGTCATATGTCGACCGCCAAAAACAGACCGCCACGGAAAGCAGCCGCATGCGCCAGATGTTCACGGATGTCCGCGAAGGCGTGAAATACATAATAAGCGACAGAGGGCTCGCGGCGATAACGATATTTTTCTTCGCCACAACGTTTCTGGGAGCGCCGACGCAGGTTTTGTTCCTGCCGTATTTCCGCGAAAATTACGCGAACGGGGAGTACGTGTTCATGATAGTGATGGGCTCGATGCTGCTCGGCCGCTTTTTGGGCGGGCTCAACCATTACCGGCGCGAGTTTCCTCCTGAAAAAAAGTACACTATCGCGATGATAGTTTATGTGGCGACTTCATTTACGGGAGGATTCATGCTGTTCGTACCGCTCCCGGCGATGGTCGCAATGGGGCTGCTCGAAGGCATCCTCGGCGTCACCAGTTACACGATAAGGATAAGCGCGACGCAGTCGTATGTACCTGACGAGAAAAAAGGACGTTTCAACGGGGCGTTTACGATGCTGAACACTGTCGGAATGCTGCTCGGGGAGCTCGTCTCGGGCGCGCTGGCATCTGTATTTTCCACTCCGGGGATAGTTTTGACGTTCATGATGATAAACGCTGTTATTGCGGTTGTTGTCATCGGGGGCAACAAAAAAGCGGTCAGTTTGATATATAATAGGTGATAACAGACAGTGCGCAGATTAACGGACGGCCGCGCGCCGGGAACCGACTGCTGTATGTCGGAAACGGACGGCCGCACCGTGTGTAATAAGGAAAGAAGGTATTAAGGATGGGGAAGAAGGTTATCGTAATCGAGACGAGTTTAAGGCCCTGCAGCAATTCCGACGCCCTTGCGGCCGAATTTGCCAGAGGTGCGGAAGAAACTGGAAATGACGTTACCGTGGTATCGCTCAAAGGCAAGAACATCAATTTCTGCAAGGGGTGCAATGCCTGCCAGACGACCGGGAAATGTGTTACGTCGGACGATGCCGCGGAGATTTTGAATGCGGTGCGCGAAAGTGACGCGGTATGCTTTGCCACGCCTATCTACTATTACGAGATGTCGGGACAGATGAAGACTCTCCTCGACAGATTGAATCCTCTCTTTGCCGGAGATTACAACTTCCGCAGCGTATATATGCTGATGACCGGTGCAGAGGAGGCTGATTTCGTGCCGACAAACGCCAAAAACGGACTCAAAGGCTGGGTGGATTGTTTCGACAAAGCCTCGCTGGCGGGTACTGTTTTCGGAGGCGGCGCAGAGGCAGAGGGCAGCATCGCCGGCAATAAAGCCCTTGCAGAGGCGTACGAGATGGGAAAGAGCATCTGACATAGCGAGAGATAGAGAATTCGATTCAGAAGGATAAAAAGGAATCCGATTCGGACGGATAAAAGATAATCCGATTCGTAAGAGATAGGGACCGAGAATTTATCCGAAATGGAGAAAGGGGGATCTGATGTTTTATATCAATCAGCAGCCGTTCACTAATGTGGAATACCGCACGAACATCGAAGACCCGGAAAGCGAGACGGCGCGCAAAGGCACGTTCGCCGATTCCGGATGCGGGCTCTGCTCTGCCATGATGGTAGTAGACCGGTTGACTCTGGATCGTCTGTCGATGGACGATGCTATCAGACTTTCGTATGATACCGAGGCGAATCATAAGGTGGGTACCGATATGAAATTATTCGGCCCCGCGCTTGCGGAAAAATACGATCTGGAAATGGAGACGACCGATTCCTTAGAAGTGCTCGAAGAGTGGCTGTCAAAAGGCGGATGTGCGATAATCAACGTCGGAGGCAACCATGACGATTACGTCGGCGTTCTATCGGATATCGGGCACTACGTATTTGCTTTCGCGTGGACCGGCGAGGAATTTATGATATTGGATCCGGCTTACCGCCCGGGGAAATACGATGTCGAAGTTCCCGCGCGGAAGGGCAAAGTCTATGATGACAGAAAGATCCTCTATGTCAGGCCGAACGTCATCGCAGAAGACACTTCTGTCAAGAGCCCGGCATACTATATGTTCCGCCGCAGACGTCCTGCAGCAAGAAAATAACTATTCACTTAATATCATGCCAAAAAACCTATAACTAAAGAAATAACGGCGGCGGCACCGCCTGTAATGAGCGGCTCTAATCGAAGAGCCGTCTTTTCTCATTTTGAAAAAAATGTCGTAATAAATGCCTGTGCTGACGGCCTTTTGCGACGGCGCAGGTGAGATTTGCAATTTATACAGCAATTTTAGTATAATTTTTTATAATATTATTTGCGCTATCCACTTTATTTTTTTTACATCTCCATGTATATTTAATAGAGTATGTAAAACAGGGTATTGTATTAGGGGAGGAATTTGCAGAATGAAAATAGGCATTGTCGGGCCTGTAGATTCGGTCAATATGGTTTTGTCGTACGCGCCGAAGGATCAACTCGGTGTCGATTTTTATCCGCTCGTCGCTTTGGCAGATGAATCCGCGAAAAAGGTGGATGACTGGCAGAAATCATTTGATGGTCTGTACTTCACGAGTTACGTCCATTACATAGCATGCAGCAATAAATATACGCCTGTGATACCGTGGGAATACATGCAGCGAACAAAGTATACCATGGTCATGACGCTTTTGGCGGCAATAATGAAGGACAACATCGATCTTTCGAGAATTTCGTACGATCTTCCCGAAGACGCCGATGCCATTTTTTTGAGAAAGTTATTGACCTACATAGGCAGGAGTCCCGATGACATCATTTGTTTTAATCCTCTCAATGAAACATTCGCGAACGTGACGGAGTACGTCAGGAGCGCGGTGAATTTCCACATCAAAAATCTGACCTCGGGCAAGGCTACGCTCTGCGTCACTGGAATGGAGACAATAAGGAACGCCGTAACTGCCGCCGGTTTCCCGGTCTATTGGATCGAACCTCTCGAAGAGCATATCAAAGAACAGCTCATCGATTTTTCGCAGCGCTGCAAACTCACTCTCCTGTCTACGAGAAGCCCGTATTTTCCGTGCGTTATCGCCGCAGAAATCAACGCTCCCGACAATAATATCCTGAACGGGAATAACGATTTCCTTACTCACAGGACAGCCAGCCGGGTGATCGATACGCTGTATAACTTTGCCAACCTCGTCAACGGAGCCGTAGAGGCGCACGAAAATTCGACAAGTTACGTGTATTTCGTCATCGAGGAAGCGAAAATACAGCGGAACAAACTGATAGTACAGCTTTATGAGATGCTGAACGCGGCGGAACTGACCGACAAGATCTGGCTCGGCAGCGGCGTCCATCTGTCTATGGGACTCTCTAAGGAATATGCCATCAAAGCCCTTAAGATAGCCAAGAAAAATGATTTTTCAAGTTACTGCAAAATAGTCGGAGCACATTCCGAGGAAAAAATCATCGGACCGTTCTCTTTTGAAGATATTTCAGTCGATACAAACACCGAAAACGAAGCCATCAACAAACTGAGCGAGATCTCAAAGGCAAGCGGCATCGGGATGCGCACGATCCAGAAGATATATAACATCGTCGAACAGTATCAGATCAAGTCCACGACTGTGTCTGAGTTCGCGTCCGTCTCGGGACTGGGCAAAAGCAACGTCAACCGCATCGTGCGCCACTTAGAGGCGGCAGGATATATCGAGACGGTCGGCGTACAGCCGCTTGAGACGGCGGGGAGACCGCACAGACTGTTCAGTTTCAAGTTCTAAATGTGGCAGCAAAACGCGCGCGAAGCAAACCGGCGTGCGTAATCTTCGCAATCATAGAATCAGTAATTGTCATTTCTTACATTAGCTGCACACGGCATATTTTCATCCTTGCAATTCCCGTGTGCGGCTTTTTCTTTTTTTGAATGTTATGACCTTGACATGCATCAAACATAGTAATATACTCGTTCTGTCGCAACCAGTTAACTAATTATTATTTTAGGTTTACAGCAACGCTGTAAACATTGAAAAATAGGCATTTAAATGAGCACTAAAGCAGAAAATGAAAAATTAAAGAAATTGATTTCGGCGTCGATGTGCGCCGCTTTGCTGTGTGTTATCGGCCCTATTTCGATACCGATCGGGCCTGTGCCGATAGCGCTTACGAACCTTGCGCTGTTCTTTTTGACGTATGTGGCGGGGACGTGGACGACGGTGGCGGCGTGCGCCATATATATACTGCTGGGGTTTGCGGGTGTGCCTGTGTTCGCGGGATTTTCAGGCGGAGCGCATGTGCTGCTCGGGCCGACAGGCGGATTTATCGTCGGATATATACCTATGATTTTAGTTATGGGCCCTTTTGTCACACGTCATCCCGAAAAACGTCTGCTCTGCACGCTTGTGATGTTCGGCGCTACGCTGGTGCTGTATACGATAGGGACCGTCTGGTTCATAGCAGTGACAGGATCGGGAGTGTGGGCGGCCTTAGCGGCCTGTGTGCTTCCTTTCGCCGCGGAGGATTTTATTAAGGGACTTGCGGCGGCCCTTGCCGCCCCGGGTCTTTCGCGCAGGGTGAAACGCGCCGTGCGTGCCGGAAAATGAGTGCATATACCGGGAAGTGACTTCGATATCAGTAGTCCACTACTTCGGATACGATGCCGTGGCGCCTGATCGCTTCAAGAGCAGCATCTTTATCCGACTCGCGGACGCGAACGTAATATATTTCGCGGTCAGGCTTCTTTCCGCCGCCGAAATCACGCGGGTCTAACATTCCTCCTATGCCGTTCGGCGATACCGCGTCGCCGAAGTAGTGGCCGGCACTGACATGCCTGATGCCTTCTTCTTTAAGAGCTTTTTTTATCTGACGCCACGTCTCGGCGTCTTTTTTCTTATAGATATCGACTTTTTCTTCGAACATAGATCAAAACCTCAATTCTTAAGTTCAGTAAGCGCCTTGGAGAGCAGAGCGGCAATGTGCGAGGCCAGCCCGCCGATCTCACGCACCGCAGTGTATTCGCTGCCGTAGATGAGATGGACGTTATCGACGTGGGCCGTCGAGCCCAGATAGACCGCGACAGTGTGTATCCCGCTTTCGCGGATATTTCTGACCGTGTCAGCAGTGTCCAAGACCGCCGCTTCGCCGCTGTATTCGCGCTCGCGGACTTTGCCTGTCTCGGGCGGCATGCGCGTGCTGTCGTCGGGATTTGCGTCGGTCAGTATGAACAGTATCCTCTCACAGTCCGAGCCTTCTCTGTCTTCACGGATGAGCCTCGCGGCCGTTTTCAAGGCCAGACCGTCGCGGTTCCAGCCCGCCGCAAAATAGCGCATTATACCGGAGTCGTCGCTTTGACCGTAGTTTTTCAGGATCTGCAGAACGGTGTAGCCGCGCAGGGAGCGGAACGCCATAACGCGTGCCTGGATGCGGCACTTTTCGAGCGCTTTGACGATTATGTGCGTCTGGGCGGCGATTATTTCCTGATAGTCGAGCCGTGAAGCAGACGCGTCCAGCAGAATATCTATCTTGATGCGGTGTTCTAATTCGTCTCCTGGCGAAGTGAAAACGTTCGGGTCGCGCAGGACCGGCAGTCTGTATGCCAGCGCGGGATCGAGCCTGCCTCTGTTTGAGCGTTCGGGCAGAGGCTCGGCGTATGTCGCCAAAACCGTGTCGAGCGCGGCGGAGAGCGCTCTGACCGAGGAGCCTATGAGGGCCCCGGACTTTTCGATGTATTTTTTGTTGCGCTCCTCCTGAGCCTGCATGTCGCGCGCCACTTTTGCCGTATCGCGGTTTTCGCCTGCTTTCGGAGGGACTGCGCCTGCTATGTACAGTCGGCATTTCTCGTGCGCGCCGGTGCAGAGTTCATCCTCTAAGACGCGCATCTCCGGATCTGTGAAATAGCACGGGCCGAAAATGTTTTTTATGAAATCTTCGTCCTCAGGCGATGTGACGAAGGTGTTTTTGCCTCGTGACAGTTCTCTGACAGGACCTTTTGCGTCGCTCGCGGTGCCGCTCTGCCTGATGAGCAGGGAGTCGCGCTCGTGTGTCTCGCGGTTCATGACTTTGCCGAGGATACTCGCTATCCTGCGGCTCACGGCGATTCGAGATGAGCCTGAAGTCCCTGAAGCGGACAGGCCGAAGTTTTCTTTCAATATATCATTCAGGGCGGCTATGACTCCGTCCGTGTCCAGATCTCCAGATAGTTTCAGGCTGTCAGCGAGTCTGCGGGCTCCGGGCGTCAAAGCCTGACGCTTTTCGCCGACGGCGTCGCGCCAGCGGACTTCGCGCTGTTCATAGATCTTCGCGTTAGTCATCATCTGCTCCTGGCGTGACATATTTCCGCGCGAGGCGAGAAAGGCTTTTGCGTGTTTTTCACGGAGCGAAGCAAGGATAGGGCGCTCCTTGACTTCTTTTTCGTAGAGACAGTTTTCGAGCGCAAGCCAAACAAGCGCGTCACAGTCTTCTTCGCGGACGCTTCCCGAATAGGAATCGAAGAACGCGCTCATTTTTTCCTCGTCGAGCCATTTGACAGAGAGGCCTATTATGGTGTTCAGGTAAAGGTCCGGTACGCCTTTTTCAAGAGCCAGAAACGGCGGTTCCACGTCGTATCTGCCCGCGCCGTTCCAGACCTGTTCCGCCGCGCGCCGTTCAAGCGCACTGTACTCACGGCTTATCATGCGAAAACTTCTTTGCTTGTGAGATCTTGAGGGATGCGGGCTTCGATGACGTCGCGGATAAGTTTGCGCTCGTAGTTGTCGAACGATTTATCCGTGATGGTCATTTCGAGGGCTTCGCCGCTTGTCAGGCCGCACCTGATAAGCGAGAGCGCGTCGAGCAGCCCGCGCAGGTCTACCGCGCGCTCGGAGATATCCGCGTGCTCGGCTTTCTTTTGCAGATCGTAGAAAAGTTTCATGAACTGGCCCGCGATGTCTTCTTTGATGTCGGGATATGAACGCGTGACCAGCTTATACAGATCGGCTTCCTCGATGACGGGCATCTCCAAGACCGCGAAACGAGAACAAAGCGCTTCGTTCAGGTCGCGGGTGCCCGCGTAGCCGTAGTTCATGGTTGCGATAAAGCGCGTTGAAGGATCCATCTCAACTCTGTCGTAGCCCGCCAGATCGAGCACGCGCCTGAAATCGAGGATAGAGTGCAGCACCGCCAAAGCCTCGTTCTTTGCCATGTTTATCTCGTCCAGAACGCCGAATCCGCCGTTTTCGGCACAGAGTGTCACAGGGCCGGGACGGAACGTCACTTTAGTCCCGTCGTATGTGTCCGAACCGATGAGATAGGCGGCGTTCACGTTGACGTGGAAGGATACGTCCCATGAAGGGCGTCCCAGCACTGCCGCGAGGTTCTCGGCAAGCACGTTTTTGCCGGTCGCCTTCGGCCCTATCAGAAGCAGGTTCCTCCCTGCGAGAAGGGCGGCCAGCGCCCTGCGCCAGACGGCGTTGCCGTAGTAGAAATATTCGGGTTCCGGAATGCGGTATTCCCACTTTTCATCGACCGGGTTTGCCGCACGGAATTCTTCGACCCGTTTTATCATTTCGGGATCGGGATTTTCTTCTTTCAGTAATTCGAGAGGTGTCTTATCCATTCTGAACAAATCCTCCTTGCCCGCGTTCATTTATGACTGCACGTCAGAAATAAACGCGTTTTTGCGTGCCGCGCCGCAAAATCCGCACGCCTGCATGCTGTGTTTACTGATAGTTGCTGACCATGAACAGCGGCTTGACCGTGATGACTTCGTCGTACTCTTTCTGCGTCACCGTCACGGAACTGTTCAGTTTCTTAAGGTCGTCGACCATCACGTCAAAAGCCTGTTTTTCGTCGGTTGCGCGCCCTTCGCGGACGACTCGTATCATCCTGTCGATGACGATAGGGTGGGCATAGCGCGCCGGGACCGGAAAATCATCTGCGCCTTCTTTGATATAATCATCTAGTGCTTTTACCGCCGCGTCCCATTCCGCCTGCATCGCATCCTTGTTCCGCGTGCGTGTCGGAAGGACCTGTGTCGCTGCGACCATCATGATAATGGCAAACGCGAACAGCAAAAAGTACATGCCGCTGCTCTTATGAGTGATTAAGGCGTAGAAACCGAATGCCGCCAGTACAACGGCAATCAGGATTATTGCCACTGCCATGATCTTGTATGTAGGCGTTATGTTATCTACTATGCGCTTTTCTTTTGCCGCTGCGGAGAGACGGTCGCTCAGTTCGCGGCGGTCCAAAAGATAGTCGCGGCATTCTGTCAGATAGTCGACCGTGTCCTGCGCATCCGGCGAAAGTTCTTTCAGATACTTTGCTTCCTCCGCCTCGATTTCCTCGCGCAGGCGCTTTTCGGCTTTTACACTGCGAGTCGGGATCTCAGGGTGTTCGCGGGAGATGACTTCGAGTATGTCGTCGACTTGGTTTTCGTATTTGAAGTTACAGCGTACGGTTTCGCCGTTTTTCATCTGAACGACAAAATACGGCATGGAACCGAATACTCCTTTGCCGGTGAAGCCGCCGCGGCTCATCGCTACCTGCTTGAAGACTCGAGCTACGTCCTCGTATTTGACGTAATATCTTCTGGAAATGTAGAAACTGTTCAGGTAGAGGGCTTTTTCTCCTACGCCGCATTTTCCTATTTTAAGCGCGTTCGTCCTGTCTTCTTCAAGGGCTTCGGGGCTCAGCTCGTTTACTCCGATCAGTGACGGTTTAAACATGTGGTATGGTCCTTTCGTTTTGATATATCCATTTTTTTATTACCACGATAATTATAGAATAAAATAGGCGGCGGGGAAAGTCCCTGCCGCCTGTGCCATTGGCTTATGATAAAATTATGCCCTTGGCTTATGACCCGGCGCCCGTGCGCTGTTTTTTTTGCGGCATCCTGCCGAGGCGTTACTATTCGGGTATTCCGCAGGAGTCACATATCCGCGCCTTAAGCAGCCTTTACCGAAGTCTGCTTCTTCGCTGAGCGAAGGAAGATGAACAGGAACAGCGCCGCTACGATGATGCCTACCGGATAAGATACTGTCGTGTTGGAGTTGAGAGCATCGATGTGGCCGAGGCACTCAGGCGCCATTACGAAGTATGTAGCCGATACCGCGCTCATGAACGTGGCAGGAACGGCAGCGATCCAGAAATTCTTGTGGTTCTTTGCCAGATACATGGATGCCGCCCAGAGGACGATCATCGCCAGAGTCTGGTTGGACCAGCTGAAGTAGTTCCAGATGACACTGTAGTCGATGAATCCCAGCGTGTTGCCAAAGCCCAGAAGAGCGCCGATGCCCAGTACCGGGATGCAGAGCGCGAGTCTGGTCTGCCACTTGCTCATGTCGAGGTGGAACCAGTCGGCAAGCGTAAGACGTGCCGAGCGGAAAGCGGTGTCGCCCGAAGTGATAGGGCAGGCGATTACGCCGAGCATTGAAAGTATCACGCCGATCGTGCCCATCGTCTCCGAACAGATGGTGTAAACTGTCGTGGAGTTTCCGCCGCCCGCGTCGAGAAGTCCCTGCGAACCGTAGAGCGCACAGCCCGCTGCGGCCCAGATCAGTGCGATGATGCCTTCGGCGACCATGGCTCCGTAGAATACGAAGTGTCCCTGACGCTCGGATTTGAGGCATCTTGCCATCAAAGGCGACTGAGTCGAGTGGAAGCCCGAGATAGCGCCGCACGCTACCGTGATGAACATGAACGACCAAACCGGCTTGCCGTCCGGATGCATGTTGTAGAAGTGGCTCCAGAGTTCCGGCATCTCTTTGCCGCTGGCCAGCGTGCCGATAGCGACACCGACTGCCATGATGATGAGGCAGATGCCGAAGATAGGATAGATGCGGCCGATGACCTTATCGATGGAGATGAAGGTCGCGATGAAGTAATAGATGAGGATCAGCAAGAGCCAGAATGTGGCCTGCGTCACCAAGCCGCTTGCCCCGTTGTTCTTAAAGAGGACCACGAGCAGTCCCGCAGGGCCTACGGCGAATACTGTACCGACCATGACGAGAAGTATCACGGAGAAAACTCTCATGATGATTTTCATGACCGGCCCGAGGTAGATGCCCGTGATTTCAGAGATAGAAGCGCCTCTGTTCCTCTCTGAGAGCATCCCGGAGAAGTAGTCGTGGACACCGCCGGCAAAAATAGTACCGAACGTGATCCAGAGGAATACGATAGGTCCCCACTCAGCGCCTGTGAGCGCGCCGAAGATAGGGCCGAGTCCGGCGATGTTGAGGAGTTGTACAAGGAATAATTTCCACTGCGGCATGACCACATAGTCGACTCCGTCGTTGATAGCGACCGCAGGAGTCTCTCTGTCATCAGGCGCAAAGATTTTGTCGACGACTTTACCGTAGGTGAAGTAGCCGCCAATGAGGATGATTAGGCAGATAAAGAATGAAACCATAAACTGCGTCCCCTCCTTTGGTAATATAAATAAATGTATATCGCCGGTGGATATGCGGGCTAACGCCAAACCCTTTTTCCACCCGTTAAGTTTTTATCACACAGGGGGAGTTTCAAACATATTTTGACAAATCTTAATCTAAATTTTCACAAATGCGACTAAATGTATGAATCTTTAGCATATTTGACATACACATTTTCACTTTTGGCATGCGTCGTGCATCTCTGCCGGTACATGATAATAAGTTAAGTGTACGAAAACGTGTTATTAGCGCTTCGGGAGCACATCAAAAGCGGACTGTAAGCGCATTATTAGCGCTTCGGGAGCACATCAAAAGCGGACTGTAAGCGCATTATTGGCGCTTCGGGAGCACATCATAAGCGAACTTTGAGCGCATATTGAAACAAAAAAGTGAACATCCGCAATAAAATTAAATTTCCTTTAAGGAAGCATCTCGCCCCTTGACTATCTCGGATTTTTAACTGAAAATATTATCGGCGCGCGGGTATGGGGCAAATATTCCCGAAAGCGCTATTTCAACATTCCTCGTTATCATCGTATTTTTGTTATTATCGGAGTGAAAAGTGCCGGTTAAAGAACGATCCTCCAGAGTCCTCGGCCTCGACGGGCTCAGAGCAATAGCCGTGATCGGTGTTTTAATATATCATATGGAACCTCACATCCTGCCGGGAGGCTTTTTGGGCGTGAATCTTTTCTTTGTGCTCTCGGGATATCTGATAGCGCTTAAAAGCCATTTGTATGAGCCATACCGCCTGAGGGATGCGGGCATTTTTTACGTGAAGAGGATAAAGCGCATCTATCCTGCGCTTGTTTTGAGGCTTAGCGGACAAAAAGTGTTGGTGAAAACCGCTGTGACCATTGAAATTTCAATGGCCACAGCGGTTATATCTTTTTTGAGATAACTTACAGGTCGGACAAAAAGTGTTGGTAAAAAGTCTTTAGG
>JBMNVD010000011.1:0-41586 GCA_050946615.1 Eubacterium sp. | reverse complement strand
CAAACTGGACAGAGCGCTCATCGAACATATCGACGGTCACATCAAAGACTGCGAAAAGGAGATGGACGACGACGCCGAAAGCATCATAACGAATCAGCGCTACCTTTATATACAGAAACTAGTGAAGGACACCGTCCGAAAAAAAGGGACCAAAGGGAACCTCACCGTTTCCGATAAGATAGACAAGGTCGTGACAAACAGGGTCTTGGCGCTGCCTATCTTCGTTTTGATTATGTTCGGAGTCTACTACCTGTCTGTAACGACGGTCGGCGACTGGCTGACCACATGGACTAACGACGTGCTCTTCGGCGAATGGATAACTAACGGAGCTGCACACGCTCTGGAGGCGGCTGGAGCGGCGCCGTGGCTGACGAGCCTTCTGGTCGACGGCATAATCGGCGGAGTCGGAACTGTCCTCGGCTTCGTGCCCCAGATGATACTTTTGTTCCTGTGCCTGTCGATACTGGAGGATTCGGGATATATGGCGCGAGTCGCCTTCATCATGGACAGGATATTCAGAAGATTCGGCCTTTCGGGCAAATCATTCATTCCGATGCTCATCGGCACCGGGTGCGGCGTGCCTGCTATCATGGCCGCTCGCACGATAGAGACCGAACAGGACCGCCGCATGACGATAATGCTTTCGACATTCATGCCTTGCGGAGCAAAGATGGAGATCGTCGCGATGATGACGCTCGTCTGTTTCCCGGGCAGCAAATTCGTCGCACCGGGCATGTATTTCCTCGGCCTCGCTATCGTGATCTTCAGCGGGATTGCACTGAAGAAAACAAAATATTTCTCTGGCGACCCGGCGCCGTTTGTAATGGAACTTCCCGCGTATCACGTTCCGACGTTCAAAGGCGTCATGATACACGTCTGGGAGAGGGCGAAGGCGTTCATGATAAAGGCGGGAACGATAATCTTTGTGATGTGCATCGTCCTCTGGGTCCTCATGCATTTCGGAACTTCCGGTTTCCTCGGAGACGACATCGACAATTCGTTCCTCCGCTATATCGGCGAGGGCCTCTCATGGATATTCATGCCGCTCGGATTCGGGACATGGCAGGGCGCCGTCGCGTCGGTATCCGCCGAAGTGGCAAAAGAGCAGGCGACCGCTACGCTCGGCATGCTGGCACATGCTGCAAGCGATTCCGCGGCAGACACCGCTGCTGCTATCAGTGCCATGTTCGGCGGGAGCAGACTCGTCGGAATGAGTTTCCTCCTATTCAATATCTTCGACGCGCCTTGCATGGTCGCTATCGCGACTGCATTCCGCGAACAGGGAACGAAAAAATGGGGATGGATAACATTCGGATTCCAGATGGCAGTCGGATATTTCCTCGCTCTGTGCACGTACCAGATAGGTTCGATGCTTGCGGGAGGCGGATTCAACGTCGGAACTGTCGTCGCATTTGCGGTCTGCGCTTTGGCGGCGTACTTCATCCTTCGCCCGAATCCATGGGAAAATCACAGACAGGAAAAAATCAGCGCAGTCGAAGCAAACGCGGGAAGGATCTAGCCCGAGATATCGGATATTTCTTTCACAAGGGCAGTGGACGATTCGAGAAGAATGAACAAATCAATATCAATGAGCGATTTATGAGGAAAGTGCAATGTGGAAATATACTGTTGAAGTTGACGGAATGATGTGCGGCATGTGCGAAAGCCATATCAACGACGAAGTGAGGAAAAACTTCAACGTCAAGAAAGTCAGTTCTTCGCGTTCAAAAAAGCGGACTGTCATTCAGAGCGAAAGCGAGATAGACGAGGCTTCGCTGCGCAAAGTCATCTCGGATACAGGCTACAGGGTCGGTGACATCAAAAAAGAGAAAGTGGAAAAGAAAAAGTTTTTCGGGGTATAGAAATGAATCTCATCAGCATTTTGATCTTGACGGTGATAGCCGTCGGTTTCGTCATGGCCGTCAGATATTGTGCCAGGAACGGTATCAGCTGCGGCGAGTGCTCAAAGTGCACAAACTGTTCGGGCTGTTCCGGATGTCCGATATTAAAAATGAAAGACGAATTCGGCAAGCAGTGACAAGCCGTTTCATCGGTAGCACCGTGCCATTTCAATGGCGGCATCGTGTGAGTTTCACGGGCGGTATTTATCGTAGACAGATTCGATGCGCCTGTCGAAATAAGAGATACCCTTCATTCCCGTGGTTTTTACTTCTCTGGGGAGAGGAACTGACGCGGCAGCGGTTATCAGTCCTCTCTCTTTTGTGTATTTTTCGGCGATGACTTTGCCGTCAGGTCCGAAGATGGCCATTCCTCCGCCTTTTCCGTCTTTCATTATCAGGTTTGCCGCGACTAAATAAACTCCGTTGTCTGACGCTCTGGCGGGGAGATGGATTCTCCAGTTGTCGCGGCACCGCTCTCCTGTCATCCCCGAAGCGTACGGGCAGAGGAGGATTTCCATGCCCTGCCTTCTGAGGATAGTTGAAATGTCGGGAATATGGGATTCCCAGCAGAGATTCACTCCAAGTACGCCGGCCTCTGTGCGGACCGCTTCTATTTCGTCTCCGGGAAGGAATTTTCCTGTTTCTATGGAACCGAGATGTATCTTCCTGTAGCGGAAGGCGCTGCCTTCGTGGAAAATGTATTGCTCGATTGCCGGCAGTTTGCTTTGGCTGGCCTCGGTGCCGCAGCCGCACGCGCCTGCGCGGCGTATCATTCCGATGGAAATGACCATGCCTGTCGACAGAGATAACGCTTTAAGAGATTTTATCTCTCTGTCGCCGTCAATGGCCGCGAGATATGGGTCTTCACTGCTGTATCCGCTGAGGGCTGCCTCAGGGAACAGTATCAGGTCGGCATGTTTTTCCGCGGCCTGCGCTGTCAACTGCTCCGCCATTTTCAGGTTGTATTTCCCATTGCCCGGCTCCGCGCGGAACTGGGCGGCCGCTATGATTATCTCTTTCATTCTGATTATTGCTGCTCTTTCTTTGGCGCATCAGGAAGCGCGCATCCTGCCGTGGCTGTACCGACAGTGCTCTGATATATTATTACATTCATTGTATAGCCTGCAGGTTCCTCCGGCAATGGTTTTCGGCGGTGAAAGTACCGCGTTCTCTGATGTATGCAGGTATGGTATAATACTGAAAAATCATCGCGCCATTTTTCGGGAGGACTTTTATGACCGACTATCTGATAGTAGTAAACAGCAAAAATCCGATGCCAAAGGATTTCATCGACACCGTGGAACTCGTTAAGATAACAAATGACCGCGGCACAGAATTTGAACTCGAAAAGGAAACATGCGAGCATTATAAAGCGCTGAAGAAATATCTCGCCGAGAAAGAGAATATTATAGTGGACTTGGATTCCGCTTATCGCGACGAGGCATATCAGCAGCGCATATGGGACGAATTCACGGAGAAGTTCGGACCGGAATATGCGGAAAAATACGCGGCTGTGCCGGGCACGAGCGAACATCACACGGGACTTGCGCTCGACGTGTGCCTGATAAAAGACGGCAAGGTGATAGATGATAATGACGAGATGAACGCGGAGACCGAGATATTCGGGCGTATTTATCCCGTTCTGCCTCAGTTCGGGTTCATCCACAGATACAGCCACGAATGCTGGCACTACAGATACGTCGGCAGCCCGAAGACCGCAAAAGCGATAGCGGACAGCGGACTCACTCTGGAACAGTATGTGGAACGCGAAAAAGCCACCGACAGGCTCCTCGAAGGCGGCAAGACCCTCGTCTATCTGAAACGCCGTTTCCAGAGCAAAAAAACACGCGAGCAACTGGAATGGCTGGAGGCGTGCCTGCACGATTCTGTTTTGATAGTACCTGTGCTGCCGGTGAGCGGAAAGCCCGATTTTCTGGAAGACGATGAGGGGAAACGCTACCTGCCCGTATTTTCACAGGAGGAGCAGATGCCGGAAGATTACGCAAGCGAATTCGATCTGAAAAACATGACTTTTGAGGAATGCTATAAACTGGCAAAATCGTTCCCGGACGTCGTCGCGATCGAACTTGACGGTTTTACCGAACCGTTTACGATTTCGTTCGACATGGCCGAAGTGATTTTGAAAACGCCTTCGCGGAGATATTGACCTGCCGCCGCGCAGGCCCTCAATCTGCAATCACTGATAGATCAAGCAGCCTTAGCGCAAGCCGCGGGCTGCTTTTGCTTTCATGGTTGCACTAAGCCGCCTGTCCGGCAGTTTCAACTTCAGCCGGCGAGGCAGGCTCGTCCCGGTCTATGTCCCATGGCTCGGCGCATCTTGCCAGCGTCGATACCATATTGCTGCATGACTCGTCCATTCCCGAAATGGTATGGACTATGTTATACAGCGACTCGGTCATGTCAGAACTGCAAGTTCCTGCCTGTACCCTGCGCAGATGATGACGTATGCAGCGCTCGTTCTGGCGCATCGCCGAGTCGTGCGCTTTGTTCACGGCATCGTCTCTGCCAGTATCTTCCATGATCTTAACGAGTTCACCGTACAGTCGGCGCATCCTCACGTACGCCTCATTTATTTCATCCTGAGCCTCCTGCGAGAAAATGACATTGTCTTTTTTGACGCGGGCTTTTTCATCAAGCAGATGAAGGGCGAGAGTTATCATCTGGCCCTGCTCCCTGCAGAGTATCATTATGTTCCCGGCTTCATGAGCCTGTTCCTCCGACAAAGACCCCGCGGCGAACAATTTCAGCAGGAAATCGTCTGTCTTGGCCTCGCGGGATGAGAGCATCTTCAAAATCTCGACGAGCGTTTCGTCATTGTCCGGAGCGTGTTTTTCAGGGAAGACAGTCATCTTATTCAGGACATCGCTGAATGTGTTGCGTATATATTCGATTTCCTCGCGGAGCATCTGAAGGGATGCTTCCGGCTGGCTGAGCATGCGCTCGTCGAGGTGATATGCCGGCTGATTGATAGCTGCCGATGGTTTGTCGGGGATTATCCTGCGAACTATCTTGACCATAAGAGGAAGCAGAGGCAGCCACACGCATGTCATTATGATATTGAAACATGTGTGAGCGTTCGCTATCTGGCGGGCGATAACGTCTTCAAGCGCACCTGAAGGCGAGATGGATTCGACAAGTGAAGCGAACGGGACGCGGATTATCATGAAAATCACGGCGCCGCTCAGATTGAAGATGAAGTGGGCGAGAGCGACTCTCTTTGCGTCGCGGCTTTGGGTGATGCTGGCGAGCCCCGCCGTGACTGTGGTGCCGATGTTGTCGCCGAGCAAGACCGGGAGCGCACCGCTTAAAGTGAGCGCCGATGCGGATGTGGCCGCCTGTCTGGCAAAGCCCTGAAGCACCGCTATCGTGGCCGAAGAACTCTGGACCACGAGTGTCATGACAGTACCTACGAGCAGCCCGAGGAACGGGTTGTTCTGTACATTGGATATGGCGTTAACAAAAATATCGGCGTCCGCCAAAGGTTTCATCGTGGTGCTCATTATCTCAATACCGAGGAACAGCACGCCGAATGAGAAGATTGACTCGCCGATATTTTTGATGTTTTCTCTTTTTGAAATGAGGGAGAGGAAAAATCCTATTGCGATGAATACGTAGATATAGTCACCTAAGGAGAACGCGACTATCTGAGCAGTTATCGTGGTACCGATATTTGAACCGAAAATTATCGATATGGCCTGCGGCAGTGTCATCAGCCCCGCGCTGACAAATCCTATGGCCATGACGCTGACCGCGCTGGACGACTGGAGCACGGCTGTAACCAGCATCCCCGAGATAACGCCCATCACGGGGTTCCTTGTCAGAGCGGAAAGTATCTTTCGCATCCTTGCGCCTGCGGCTTTCTGGATGCTTTCGCTCATCATCATCATCCCGTAGAGGAAGACCGCAAGCCCTCCGACGAGACCGAATATCACTTCAACTGCACTGCTCATATTCTAATCCCTCCATCTTCTAAAATTATTGTAAAGAATAGAACAAGATTCCGTAACCCGCCTAGTATCAAATATATGTAAAGTTTATGTAAAGAAATGGTGTAGTGCAGGGGACAAAATCTCTTGCCTGAGTTTATCGCCGAGGTCATCTCCGAGGTTATCAAAGAAGCGCTTTTTTTATGTGACAAAATATGCCCGTGGTGGTATACTATTGAAAGTCTGCTTTCACATAAGAACATGTGTTTAAAGATATTTAAAGATAAAGGAAAAAGAATGAAATACCCGTATAAGACAAGAGAGGGCGGATGCACAGTCACGGTATTTGCGCCGTATGACTGCGGCAATCACTGTCCGTTCTGCATCAACAAAGGCGAATACGCCGACACGAGCGGCTTCAGCCTTGAAAAAATCATCGAATCCATAAAGTTGATGGATTCAATTACACCAAAGTGCGATTTTGTCTTCACCGGCGGAGAACCGTTCTCCGACAGGGAGTCCCTGCAGAAGATGCTGGATGTGCTGCCAAATACGCACAGGATATTTATCAACACGACGCTTCCCGTATTTCCGGGACAGTCTGAACAGGATATCCTCGACTTTGTCGAGAAAAATAAAGACAAGATAACGTGCATCAACGTTTCGCGTCATCTTGATAAATACGTCGAAGAATCACCTGACGAACTTATCGAGTCGCTTCCGACCAAGAGGCGTGTAAACTGCGTGCTCTACGATAACTACAACGCCGCGGAGATACCGGCATACATCGACAGGTGGGTAGACGCCAAAGTTCCTGTTCAGTTCCGCTACGACTATACCGCTACGACTCCGGAAAATCTCTACGACCGCGAGCACGATAAGATCTATCACGATCTCTGCAGCATAGCCGAATACATCGGACTTGACGGCTGCCGCATGAGGAACGGTTTCCACTTCATGTATAAAGGCCTGGAACTGACATATCATAAGACTCTTCCTTACAGCACCATCCTCGAAAAAGACCCGCAAGACGGGAAAGTCTACGCTATCCTCTACGATATCGTTATCAAACAGAACGGAGAGATACACTCAGACTGGGACGACCGCGTGATGGACTATCATCTTGATGTCGACGCCTATCGCCACGTGAAATTCGAGCCTTACGATCTGCGCGTGATAGAAGGGAACATCTCGCTTTAACGATACGCTGCGCAGCGGGAATACGCATTGCCGCGGCGATACGAGGCGTAATACACGCGATACCGAAAATATTAAACAAAAGAGGGACAGGAGCGATATTAGATATCATATGTCTGCTCTTTGCCGCACATCAGGCAAATGGGACGGGACATAGAGGAACATATCGGAGTACGGTTCCTCTTTTTTTCTGTACTATTTTATCCCGCGTTCCTCTTTTTTCTTTTCCGCATTCTTTTTTCTCCACACTCTTTTTTCTTTTCCGCACTCATTGAAACGGTTTACGGCGGAGGTTATAATAATATAACATCATGAAATAATTTTCATCAAACTGGAGGCATTGTATCAGAATGTCATACCGCGATATCGACGCGGCATCAAAGATAGGGGAACATGGAAAAATTCAGTGTTAAAAAACCGTTCACTGTTTTGGTAGCGGTAATATTTGCCATCACGCTCGGCGTGATGTCTCTTGGCTCCATGACGCTCGATCTGCTGCCGGATATCAGCATCCCGTACATGGCAGTAATCGTGCCGTACCCCGGCGCCAGCCCGGAAAAGATAGAGAGCGAGGTCAGCGAACCGCTTGAAAACTCACTCGGAACGATAAACGGCCTTAAAAACATCTATTCTCTCAACTATGAGAATTACGCCATCATCGAACTGGAATTCGAAGACGACACTGACATGGACAGCGCTCTCGTCAGGACTTCGTCTGCCCTGAACAAAGCCGAATCCTCGCTGCCGGACGACATCATGACGCCGACTCTGCTCGAACTCAACGTCAATATGGTCGCCACGATGTATACTGCCGTCAGTTATAAAGACTACGACATCGAGGAACTTTCCCAATATACGACCGAGCATGTAGTTCCGGGCTTAGAGCGGTGCGATGGAGTGGCGAGCGTGAGCACTTCCGGGCTCATCGAAAAGAGTATCCAGGTAGATCTGAATCAGGAAAAAATCGACAAACTGAACGATAAGATATTGAGTTACGCAAACAGCGAACTCGCGGCCGCAGAGGCCAAACTGAACGACGCGGAGGCGCAGGTCGAAGCGGGACAGGCGGAACTCGAATCGCAGCAGGCCGCTTTTGGCGATACTTTTGCAGATGCGATCGTCTCTCAGTTCGACGAGCAGGTACAGAACACGGCGGCGGAAATCAAAATACAGACCGAGCAGCTCGAAACGTCGCTGAATAATCTTTTGACGGATATGGAATTGCTCGCCGATGCGTATGAGAACGCAAACGCCGATAAAGAAGCCGCTCAGGTCAGGCAGCTGATGGATCAGATAAAAGCCGTTATCGACTCTATCCCCGGATCGACTCCGGTCGACGACGCCACATATGCGCAGATAACGGAGTCCGTCACACAGCTCATCCGACTCTCCGCAAAGGTGCAGGCAGTTATCGAGACTTTGGGCGAAATCGATCAAAATTCAGACGTGTCTGATCTGCCGAGCATAGATGAATCTCTCGGAAATGTGCGCGACAGCCTCGATTCATTGAACGCCGCCTTAGACAAAGTTCCTGAGATGATGAACCAGTTAGAGAGCGCATTGTCTCAGATGTCTCAGGCTCAGTTGGACGCCGCTGTCGGCTTCTCTTCGGCCGCGACTCAACTATATGCCGCACAGGAACAACTCGCCGCAGCGCGCACCGAGTACGAAACGACGCGCCAGAAGGTCTTAGCATCCGCAAATGCAGACAGCCTGCTGAGCGCGGATTCTCTTTCGCAGCTCATATACGCTCAGAACTTCTCGATGCCGGCGGGCTATATAGATGATGAGGACGATAATTCGTGGCTGCTGAAAGTCGGCGACGAATACGACAGTTCCGAATCTATCGAGGACTCCCTGCTTGCAGACATAGAGGGTATCGGGCAGATAAGGATATCGGACGTAGCGGACGTCACGGTAATAGATAATTCGGATCAGGTCTACGCCAGACTCAACGGAGAGGAAGGCGTCATACTCAGTATATTCAAATCTTCGGCGGCGGGAACGAACGAAGTCTCCGAAGAGTGCCGCGACTATTTCAGCCAGCTCGAGGCGGAGGACCCTGATTTCCATTATGTGACTCTGGTGGATCAGGGGCAGTACATCAAACTGATAATCGGCGACCTGCTCGAAAGCATGCTCTTAGGAGGGGCTCTTGCCATCGTCGTGCTCGCCATCTTCCTTCGAAACGTGCGTCCGACTCTCGTCGTCGCCATCAGCATACCGCTTTCTGTTCTGTTCGCGATAATCTTCATGCGCTTTGCGGGGCTGTCTATCAACATCATGACTCTTTCGGGACTTTCGCTGGGCGTCGGAATGCTGGTCGATAACTCCATAGTCGTGCTCGAGAACATCTTCAGGCTGCGCACATTAGGCATCGACTCCGCGAGGGCTTCCGTTCAGGGAGCAAAACAGGTCCGGGCGCCTATCATTTCATCGACGCTCACTACGGTGTGTGTCTTTATCCCGATGATATTCACGCACGGGTACGTCAAAGAACTTCTGGTCCCGATGGCTCTGTCGATAACGTTCTGTCTGCTTGCATCGCTGCTTGTCGCACTGACCGTCGTTCCGGCGTCATCGAGCACTATTATGCGCAGGATGAAGGAGACCGACCGGAGCAGGTCGCATAAGATACTCGAAAAATACGGCCACGCGCTCCGCTGGTGCCTTGAACATAAGGCGATACCGCTTACCATAGCGATCGCTCTGCTCGCAGTGTCCGTATTCGGTGCGTTTAATTCTGGCATCGTACTTATCCCTGATATGGATTCGACTCAGATAGAAGTCACGATAACGACCCCGGAAGATCTCAGCCGCACGGAATCATTCGAGCGCGCCGACGAAGTAGTCACAGACATCCTGAAAATAGACGGCATCGATAACGTGGGCGTCATGGACCAGAGCAGTTCTCTCAGTGTCATGTCTTCGCTCGGTTCTATCGCATCCGAATATTACGGCACATACATCGGCTATGTCGACATGCCTGAAAATACGCCGCCTGACGAGGTAAAGTCTGTCTGCAAACAGATAGAAGCCATCGCCGACGACACGGGATGCGAAATCTCGGCTAACTCCGGCAGCATGAGCGATCTGGAGCAGCTGGTAGATCAGCATGACATCACCATCAATGTATATGGAAGCGAGACCGACGGACTCGAAGACGCGAAAGACAAACTCATTGAACTTTTGAACGACACGGAAGGTTTCACGAACGCCTCCGCAGGGAACGACGAGGGCTCGCGCGGGCTGCATCTGGTCATCGACAGGGACAAAGCCGTGTCTCTCGGCCTGACAGTTGCCCAAGTCTACGTTCAGATATCTGAACGGCTCCAGACTTCTGTCGCCTCGACTACAGTCACTTTGGACGGCGTGGAGATGCAGGTTACCGTGACAGACGAGACCGATCCGCTCACCAAAAAAAATCTCATGGATATGGAATTCACGCCTGAGAATACGACGGACCTGTCGTCGATAACGGGTGAGGAAGATACATCGACGACGGTAACAAAACATAAACTCAGTGAGTTCGCGACTGTGGAAGAGACGGTATCACCTACGTCCATCCAGAGGAAGAACCAGTCCAGATACATAACCGTCACGGCCGACGCGGAGGAAGGCTACAACTCTACCCTTCTGGTGAGAGACTTCCAAAATACGTTAGACACATATAACGACAGTCTCCCGAACGGTTACAGCGCCGAGATAGTAGGCACCACGACAGAAGTGAACAATATGCTTTCTCAGATGACAAAATCCATACTCGTCGCGATTTTGTTCATATATCTCGTCATGGTTGCGCAGTTCCAGAGCCTGCTTTCACCGTTCATCATACTGTTCACCGTGCCTCTCGCTTTTACGGGCGGCATGGCTGCTTTGATGCTATGGGGCGAGCCGATATCCGCGGTGTCGCTCATGGGCCTTCTGGTGCTTGTAGGTACAGTAGTAAACAACGGCATCGTGTTCGTGGACTTCGCGAACAAATTGAGGCTCGGCGGTATGGAACGACGCGAAGCCCTTATTTTGACCGGCAAGACGAGAATGCGGCCTATCCTCATGACGGTGCTTGCGATGGCAAAGATAGTCTTCGGCTCTGACCTCGGCAGCCAGCTGGCAAAAGGCATGGCTCTGGTGCTTTCGGGCGGCCTTATCTATGCGACGTTCATGACTTTGTTCATCATACCGATAATGTACGATCTGTTCTTCAAGCGCAAACCGCTCGATATCGACGTGGGCGGAGACTTAGATGAAACGTACGACGACGCGGCGGAATACCTGAAAAACATTGGGAGCGAAAGCGCCGAGAACGTCGAGACCGGAAGCGGCGAAAGCGTGGAGGGCGTCGAAAACATCGAAAACGGTGCAGACGCCGAAGGAAGCGCCGGAAGCGGTTAAAGCGCCGGAAACGTCCTGACCGGTGATTTGGTGATATAATAGACAAAAAATTTTCGGGATGTTAATATGCTTTATCTCAATCAAAACGACTATCCGGAAATTAAATATCCGACGCATGCCGAAGAGAAGGACCATCCTTCGCATAACAACACCGTCGTCGAGGCGGGGTGCGGCCTCTGCGCCGCATGCATGGCTGTTGACAGGCTTTCGCTCGAACCGTTCACTCTGACGGAGTGCCGCGATCTTTCCGTCAAGACAAAAGCGAACCACGCATCCGGAACGGACATGCAGATACTCGGGCCGGCGGTCGCCGAAAAATTCGATCTCGATTACGAGGAGACGAGCAACATCGAGGAAGTCATCAAATGTCTGAGAGAGGGCGGCGCCGTCGTCATCCTCACCGGCGGAGATTATGAAGGTCACATCGGTATTTTTACCCATGGAGGCCATTTCATCACCGCCATAAGTTACAGCGACGGCGAGTTCTGCATTCTCGACCCTTCGCTCAAAGACGGCAAATTCGACCAAAAGGGACGCAAGGGGAAAGTCCGCGTAAACGGCAGTTTTGTCTACGCCTCGACCGAAGTCATCGCCATGGAAGCCGCAAACCGCGACCCGAGCTACTATTTGTTCAGACGCAAAGACGGGAAGCGCGGTGAGAAACATTCAGAAAAGTGACATGCGGCATGCGCCGTACAGAGAAACCTGCGGGGTGTCCTTGTCTGCTGCAGCGGAACTTGACCGCCGCAGCGTAATGTGATATATAAGAGATGCATAATTTAATAGTCGGAATGACCTCCGCATTTTGCGGAGGAAACGAGGAACGGGGTGAAAGTCCCCACACAGAAACGGTACTGTAAGCGAGAGACCGTTCCGAACGCTGCGCCATTTGGGATTTGGCGCTGTGCGGGCCATTTGGCCGCCACTGCGAGTGATCGTGGGAAGGCAGGAACGAGCGCGGGAGAGTTCCCAGATCGCAAGTCAGGATATTCGCATTCCGGCGGCTTATCGGCGTTCCCGGTAAGACCCGTAACGAGTGCATAAAAACGTTTGCGCCGAACATAAAAGTGTCCGGCGCTTTTTTATTGAAAGCGCCGCTCAAAGAAAGAAAGGAAGGTTTCTCAATGAAGAAGCAAAGATGGTCAAAGATCATCGCCGTTCTGCTTCTCGCTGCGGTGACTTTGTTCAGCGGCTTGCAGTTCGGTGCGATGGATGTCTCGGCATCGCCTGCCGGCGAACATCCGGGCCAGGTGCACGTCGTTGTGGAAAATACGACGCTCACAGAAGAAAGCGCCTCGTCGCTCGGGTTTTCGTCACCGGCGTGGTCAGGCACGCTTGTGGATACATGGGTGACACTCACCGACGATACCACGTATGGTTCCGCCGTCAAAGAGGCACTTGGCGAATATTCAGTGACAGGCTGGGATACGGGATACATCTCCGAGGTGAACGGCTTGTCTCAGGATACCGTAACGTCCGGGGACACGACGTATTACGCCGGTTATATGACACTCATCAACGACTGGGCGCTCAATACCTCAATCAGCGAATTCAAGGCGTCCGACGGTACTCTCAAAGCGGGAGACGAACTGACCGTGGCGTACAGTCTTACAATGGGCGAGGATATCGGCTCCTCATGGAACAATCAGGACAAAACAGTCAAAGCCGTTGAATTCAGCACCGGCGAACTCGATAGGACGTTCGCAGCAGATACGCACGAATACACGCTCGCGGTCCACGAAGGAACAGATGAGATCGTAGTGACTCCGACGGCTTCCAATAAGAATTATCAGGTGAGGACGAGCATCGACGGGACCGAGTATCAGAGGACAGCAGGACTTCCTGTCGCAGACGGCGAAGTCATCACGGTAAAGTGCGGCGACCCGTCATGGCCTTCCATGAACGATAACACAGGAGAAGCGCAGACATACACTTTCACCGTCAAAATACAGAAGGCGGCGGCAGTCGAAGACGTTGATTCGTTCTGGCCGAGTTTCCGCGGAAACGACTCAAACACAGCCGTCCGCGACGTAAAACTCCCTAAGGATGATACTCAGGCAGAGTTAAAATGGGCCAAGAAATTCGGGAGCGGATGGTCCGCCGCTCCGTCGTGTCAGATCATAGCGGATGACTCTCTCATCGTTATGACCGGGATGAAAAAATTATATAAACTTTCCCTTGAAACAGGCGATATCCTCGCAGAGGCCGACATGGCCGCCGCACCTAACTGGGGATATACCCCGCCGGCTTACCGCAGCGGCATGATTTTCTGCCCGCTTGCAAACGGCACGATACAGGCTTTCAGCGCCAAGACGCTGGAATCGCTTTGGATATATAAGGATCCTCGCGGCGGTCAGTCGCTTTCCCCTATCGCATGTTCCGACGACATGATCTATGTAGGCTTCTGGAGAGGCGGAAGCAGCATGAATTTTGCCGCAATAAATACGACGGACGACGATCCGTTCAGCACAGACGAGGAAAAAACTGCTGTCTGGACATATACGAATGAACAGGGCGGGTTCTACTGGGCAGGAGCCGCCGTCGTCGGCGATTACGTTATCGTCGGCTCCGAGAGCGATTCGTCCGGAAAAGGCCACGTCATGTCATTCGACAAAAATGACGGCACTATGATATCAGACGTTGAGGTCACAGGGTCAGTCCGCTCCTGCATGGCATACGACGATAATTCGGGTAAAGTGTTTTTCACCACTGCGTCAGGCTATCTCTGCAGCGCATACGTCGATTCGGAAACAGGCACTCTTTCTGCTCTGAAGGAAGTCCAGCATGAACCTTCGTCGACGTCAACTCCTGTCGTATATAAGGGACGCGTTTACTATGGAGCGGGTGTTTTGTTCAGTTCAGGCAAAATCATCGTTGCCGACGCAGACACGCTCGAAGAAATATATTCAATGCCGCTTCAGAATTATCCGCAGTGCTCGCTGCTGCTCTCGACAGCATATGAAGAAGAGACGGGATACATCTACCTCTATTCGACATACAACGCACGTCCGGGCGGCATCTCCGTCATGAAGACCAAAGCCGACGCCGCAAGCGCCGACGAAGCCACGGTCACCGAACTATATAACGCGGAAGGTTATGAACAGTACTGCATCTGCAGCCTCATCTGCGGGCCTGACGGCACCCTCTATTACAAGAACGACTCCTGCAACGTGCTTGCGGTTTCCAGAAAGCAAGTCAACTTGACGTTCGACGGGAACGGCAGCGTATCCGGAACTGCCCCTGCCAGTGTGACCGCTCTTGTCGAAGACGTGGTCGAGGCTCCGGACAACACCGGTGATCTCGCAAAAGAAGGATACACTTTCGATGGGTGGAACACTCAGGCGGACGGAGAAGGTACGGAATATGCGGTCGGAGCCGAAGTCCCTCTCACTGAAAATGTAACGCTTTATGCTCAGTGGAAGAAGAACGAGGCTGAAAATCCGAGCAAAACGAGTGATACGACAGATAATGAAGATGCGAGCGGAGATACGACCAAGCCTGATGCGACCAAGCCTGATACGACCGGAACCGGCACCAAGTCGCCGAATACGGGCGATACGTCAGACTTATCTGTCTATGTGCTGCTTTTGATTTTCGCAGGCGGAACGGCTGCATTCTTAGCAGCGCGCAGGCACAAAGCGTAGCGGCGCATAAGCATAGAGTATAGTAACGCACGCGGCATTGCGCAAATATCGCGAAACATCGCGCAATGTATCGCGGCATATCGGCGAATTTGCTGCCGCTCGACATTTGCAGCCGGCAGCGTTCCATTCAAGTTTTAGTTAAGTAAGGGCACCGTCCGCCTCCGTAAATCAGAGCGAAGCGCGTAATATTACGGACAAGCGGGCGTCTGCCCGCTTTTGCCGCCTGAGAAATTATGGCGGAAAGCGCTCAAACATTACGCAGAAGCATATTTTGAAATAAAACCAAACGTTACGCAGAGGCTCATTTTGAAACAAAAACAAAGAAGAAAACTTTTCAATATTATTATGGCACTTGCCGCTGCCGCCATAGTCGCTGCCGGCATATGGTATGCCGGGAACATGCGCGGTTGGTTTGACAAAGGCACGGCGGTCGAGGTCAGCAAAGACGACGGGACCGTCGAGAAAGTCTATGTTGAAATCGACGGCATTTTCGGGTCGGTAAGCATGCAGAGGGGCGGCCTGTCATTCAAGCCGGAATCAGGTTCGGCCGTGAAAGCAGGCGACGTTATCGAGACGGGGAGTAGTGCGTCCGCCGATCTTATATTTGGCGACAGCGTCATCTCACTCGAAGAAAATAGCGAAGTCGAGATAGCCGACGGCGGCGACGGTCTTGTTTTGTTCCGCGCTTTAAAAGGCGCTTTGTTCGCAGATATCGCGGACGAATGCGATTTTGAAATTTTTGAGAAGAAATTTACCGCCGATTCGTGCGTGTTTGCCGCGAGTGCGCCTACGGGTTCGGCGAATATATATGTATTGAGCGGGACTGTTTCTGTCGGGAACGTTTCGGCGGAAGCAGGCAAAACTCTGACTATCCTTTCGGACGAAATCACGGCAGGCAATTTTTCGGCAGAGACGCTCAACGATTTTGAATTGAAAAAGATAGAGAGCGGCACCAAAACCCTCTGTATTTCAGGTTCGGATGCGAGCGGTGTGCTCGCCGCACGCGCCAAAGCCAAACAGGAGTCAATAGACAAAAAGCTGGCTCGATCAGGTGACGCAGAAAGCAGCGGGACCGTCGGTACCGGGGGAAACGCTGCCGGAGGCACAGCGGTGGACAATAGCACGTCGCAGTCGGGAGGATCGTCTTCAAATGCGGGCTCGGGGAGTTCATCCGGAGGCGAAAGTTCATCAGGCTCAGGCAGTTCATCGGGCGCGGGAAGTTCGTCCGGTTCGTCAAATTCGGGAGGCTCGTCCGGTTCGTCGAGTTCGGGAGGTTCTTCCGGTTCGTCGAGTTCGGGAGGTTCTTCCGGAAGTGGTCAGACGGAGCCTGAGACGCCCGCGACGATGACCTGCACCATCGAGATAAGGTGCGACACCATCTTAGACAACATGGGAGACCTCAAGGATGGCAAAGAACAGTACGTGCCTTCCGACGGGACGATTTTGGCCGTGACGTCGGTGACTTTTGAAGATGGAGAAACAGTCTACGACGTGCTGAGACGCGCCTGCGACGCGGCGGGGATACAGTATGAGGCCACGTGGAACAATACCTTCGGCTCCGCCTATGTCGAAGGGATAAACAATCTGTATGAATTCGACTGCGGAGACGAGTCGGGATGGATGTATAAGGTCAATGGCTGGTTCCCTAATTACGGGTGTTCCTCGTACGAACTGAAAGACGGCGACGCCATCGCATTCCTTTACACTTGTCACGGTTACGGAGAGGACGTCGGAGGCGGTTCATGGTGACCGTAATTATGCGGAAAAACATGCAATGCAGGCGATAAGCGATAGACTCGGTGAACTCATAATAGGCAGCAGACTCGGTGAACTCATAATAGGCAGCGAATAGGCAGCGCATACGGAGAAAACGCATGGAACCGGTATTTTCCATATATCACCCTGCGGTGAACTTTTTGTTCTTTGCTGGGGCGATCATATTCGGGATGTTCTTCATCCATCCCGTCTACATCGCAATATCGATAGGGCTCTCGACGTGCTTTTGGCTTTTGCTCACGGGGAAGAAAGGATTAAAGTACGTTTTCGGAATGCTTGGAGTCTTTGCGGCTGTCGCCGTCCTGAACGCGATATTCAATACACGCGGTGATACCGTGCTTTTCCGATATTTCGGGCGGCCATTCGCTCTCGAGTCGCTTCTCTACGGATGCGCCACAGCGGGAATATTCGTGACTGTCATGAACTGGTTCGCGTGCTACAACCGCATCATGACGGAAGACAAGTTCACGTATCTGTTCGGAAGGATCTCGCCGTCGGTATCGCTGGTGCTGTGCATGGTCCTGAGGTTCGTGCCGCACTATTCGCGGCAGATAAAAACCATCACCGGCGCAAGAAAGTGCGTGGGAAAGTCAACCGACGAAGCCGCAAAGAAAGAGAAACTGTATGGGAGCATGACAGTCCTCTCTGCGATGACTACGTGGGCGCTTGAAAATTCCGCGGTCATGGCCGATTCGATGCAGAGCCGCGGATACGGGACAGGCGAAAGGACACAGTTCTCGATATATTCGTTCGGCGCGCGCGACAAAACAGTCATGGCGGTTTTGGCGGCAAGCGCTGCCTGCCTCATCGCGTGCATCGCGAAGGGAGCAGCAAAGGCTGAATTTCTGCCGACGATAAACTTTGCGGCAGACGAAAAGACGATAATTTGCGCGGCGGTAGTGTACGGAATATTCCTTTCCGTCCCATCCGTTCTGCAGGTTTTGGAGAATATAACATGGCACATTTTGAGATCGAAAATCTGACGTTCGCTTATCCTGATGCGGCTAAGAATGCGCTCAGCGGCATAGACTTGAAAATCGAAAGAGGCGAGTACATTGTCCTGTGCGGCGCAAGCGGCAGCGGCAAAACCACGCTGATGCGCCATCTGAAAAGCGTTCTGACACCGCACGGGACGCGGTCGGGGCGCATTTTGTTCGAGGACAGGCCGCTCGAGGAAGTCTCGCTCAGAGACCAGAGCTCGCGCATCGGGTTTGTCATGCAGAATCCCGATAACCAGATAGTCACGGACAAGGTATGGCATGAACTCGCTTTCGGATTGGAGAGCCTCGGATGCGACCAGAAGACGATGCGCATACGAGTGGCCGAAATGGCAAGTTACTTCGGCATACAGGGATGGTTCCACCGCGACGTGGCGGAACTCTCGGGAGGCCAGAAGCAGCTTCTGAACCTCGCATCCATCATGGCTATGCAGCCTTCTGTTTTGATACTCGATGAGCCGACGAGCCAGCTCGACCCCATAGCGGCGTCGGATTTTCTCAACACGGTGCGAAAGATAAACAGGGAACTCGGCACGACTGTGATACTTTCCGAGCACAGGCTGGAAGAAGTTTTTCCGAGCTCTGACCGGGTCGTCGTTTTGGAGGGAGGCAGGATAATCGCCGCCGACACGCCGTCGGAAATCGGCAGGATCCTGAGCGGCATGAACCACGTGATGACGGCGGGCCTTCCCTCGCCGATGCGCATTTATCAAGGCGTCGGCGACCTGAGCAAGCCGAGCCCTCTGACCGTGCGCGAAGGCAGGAAGTGGCTCGACGATGAACTGAAAAACGTCGATTTGAAGGTGACGAAACTCGAAGATGCGAAGGAATACGAGGAGCCGGAACCGGAGGACGCTGCAGTCACGCTGAAGGAAGTCTGGTTCAGATATGAAAAGGATTCCCCGGACGTGCTGAAAGGCGTGAACCTCTCGGTCCCGCGCGGGTCGATATTTGCCGTGGTCGGAGGCAACGGGACGGGGAAATCCACGATGATGAAGACGATATGCGGCATTTTGAAGCCATACCGCGGCAAAGTCCTGATAAACGGCAGAAAAATCGGGTCATATAAGTCATCGGAACTGTTCCGGGACAATCTGGCGATGCTCCCGCAGGACCCACAGAGCCTTTTTGTAAAGAAAACGGTCGAAGAGGACCTGCTGGAGATGCTTGAAGGCATCTCAGGGACCGACGAGGAAAAGGAAGCACTTGTCAACGAAGTCGTCGAAGAATGCGAGATAACGGATTTTCTGAGATCCCATCCGTACGACCTTTCCGGAGGCGAACAGCAGAGAGCGGCGCTCGCGAAAGTCCTTCTCTGCAGGCCGAAGATCCTGCTGCTCGACGAGCCGACAAAGGGGATAGACAATTTCTACAAGCGCAAACTTTCAGGCATACTGGGCAGGATGCGCAGCAAAGGCAGGACGGTCATAATCGTCACGCACGATGTTGAGTTCTGCGCCGAAACCGCCGACAGCGTTTCGATGTTCTTTGACGGAAGCGTCATGACTACCGACACACCGCCGAGGTTCTTCGCAAAGAACAGTTTTTACACGACTTCGGCAAACCGCATGAGCAGGCATGTATTCTCAAACGCGGTCACCGTAGAAGATGTCGTTAAACTATGTAAGTTGAATATGGGCTCAGGCACAGGGCGTGGGATGTCGTGAAACTCTGCCGGCTGAACATGGACTCCGGAGCAGGACGGGAGATGTCGTGAGACTATGTCAGTTGGATATGTGCCGCAGTGGAAGCACAGGAGCGATGGGAATATCAAAATAATGCAGCGGGAGAAAACATTGGACGAAGAAAGAAATATAAGTGCAGAAGGCTTTGAAAACATCGAGAACAAAGCGCCGCGTGAAAACAGGATACGTCTGAAAATAGAGCGCGGCAGCGGCCGCGGACCGAAGCGAAAGTTCAGCAAAAGGACTATCGCGTCTTTCATAATCGTTCTGTGCCTTATCCCGCTGACGATGTGGTTCGGCACAAAATACGCGGACCGCAGTTATTATCTCATCAGCGTCCTTATGATAATCTATACGCTCATCCCGTTTTTTGCACTTTACGAGAGCCGCAGGCCTCAGCCTAAGGAACTCGTGACGATTGCGGTCATGAGCGGCCTTGCGGTCGTCTCGAGGATAGCGTTCATCTGGGCGCCTAATTTCAAGCCGATATACGGCATAATAATCATCACGGGTGTCGCGCTGGGACCTGAGGCGGGTTTCCTTTCGGGTTCCATCGCCGCATTTGTGTCTAACTTCGTTTTCGGGCAGGGCCCTTGGACTCCGTGGCAGATGCTGACCATGGGCCCCGCCGGTTTTCTCGCCGGTCTGTTCTATCAAAAAGGCTGGCTTTCGCGAAACCGCGTCCCGCTTGCCGTGTTCGGCGGGGTCTTGTATATGTGCATGGTCGGCCCGCTGCTCGACACCTGCGCTTTGTTCCTTATGACGACGGAGATCACGCGCGAATCGGCCGCAGCGATATATCTGTCCGGCCTTCCCGTGAACGTTTCACAGAGCATCTGCACTGTGCTGACGCTTTTGCTCGTCTCCCAGCCGCTGCTGGATAAACTCGACCGCATCAAAAAGAAGTACGGCATGCTGGAGGAAAGAGATGAGGTTTGACGCTTGGCATCCTGCGGTCAACTTCATATTTTTCGCAGCGGTCATAGCATCGGCAGTATCGTTCGACCAGCCTGTTTTCCTGTGCGTGGGTTTCGGCTCCTCGCTGGCGTACTCGCTGTATCTGAACAAAAAAAGAGCGGCGGCGTTCGACACCGCCATGGCGATTTTTGTCGTTGTATTTACGCTTTTTTATTCCGCATACAACCATTTCGGCGTGACCGAACTGGGAAAGAATTTTGCCGGAAATACGATGACGCTGGAATCGGTCGTCTACGGGGCCGTGACAGCGGTTAAGACTGCGACTGTTTTGATGTGGCTGTTCTGCATGCATCAAATCGTTTCTTCGGATAAAGTGATTTATCTTTTCGGGCGCATATCGCCTAAATTTTCTCTATATCTTTCTATTGTTTTCAGGACGGTGCCGCGCATCAGGGCAAGATTTTCGTCGGTAAACGACGCAAGGCGCGGTGTCGGCAGGGGAACCGGGCAGGGCAGCTTATTCAGGCGCGCGGCTGACAGGATGAAGATATTTTCTATCGTCGTGACGTGGGTGATAGAGACATTAGCGGAGGCGGCAGATTCGATGAAGAGCCGCGGATACACTCTGCGCGGGCGAACGGCGTTTTCGATATACAGGTTCGACTACCGCGACAGGAGTTTTGTTCTGTTCATGTTCCTGTGCGTGTCGATTTTGATTTCCGGGGCTCTGCTGGACCAGACGAGGACTCAGTATGATCCGTCGATAGTGATAAACAGGATAACGCCTTTGTCTTTTGTTTTCTATGCGGCATATGCTTTGATGTGCCTCGCGCCGATGATAGTGCAGATCGCGGGGGAGGCGAAGTTTGAGTGGGAGCGCAGGAGTGTGGACGTACGTTAGGATAGTTGATGACAGATAGTGATCTTTAGGCATGTGAATAAAAATGTGATATAATACGAGCGCGGGTCATGCCGCCGAGGGTTTGAAGCCATCCCCTCGTAAATAAAAACCAGGGAGAGTTACAGTATGAAAAACAGCAAAATATTGTTTCTTACGCAGGCGGCGCTGATTGCCGCGGCGTATGTCGTTTTGACCGTGGTTTTTGCGCCGCTCGGGTTCGGGAACGTGCAGGTGAGGTTCGCAGAGGCGATGACGATACTGCCGTACTTTACTCCTGCCGCGATACCCGGTCTTTTTGTCGGATGCCTCATAGGCAATATCCTCGGCGGGGCTGTCGTTCCGGATGTGATATTCGGAAGTCTTGCTACTCTTGCCGGCGCGGCGGGGACGTATCTCCTCAGGAAAAGGTCGATTTTTCTGGCGCCTATCCCTCCGATAGCGGCTAACACGATAGTCGTTCCGATCGTCCTGAAATATGCGTATGGCATAGAACTTCCGATACCTTTGATGATGCTGACCGTCGGCGCAGGCGAATTCCTGTCGGCGGGAGTGCTCGGCATCATTCTCGGAAAGATCCTCGGAAAACACAGTAAGGAAATATTCAGATAGGGAGCTCGGCGCTTCCCGTTTTGTTGCGCGGATCGGCAAGGTATAGTATAATTTTCTATGTATACGGATATTTTCAGCATGTGATTTAAACCTGTCTTACGGCGGGTAAATACATTCAGTCAGAATATTACCGCAGTAAATGCGGTCTATACAGAAAGGAAGAAATATCGTGGAAGAAAAAATCAATGCAGCACTGGAACAGATCAGGCCTTTCCTTCGTCAGGACGGAGGAGACATCGAATATGTCGGGATCACCGACGATAACATCGTTCAGGTCCGTCTTAAAGGACACTGCGCGGGATGCATGGGCGCACGCATGACTATCGAGGGTGTCGTACAGCAGATCCTTCAGGAGCAGGTCCCTGAGGTCAAAGGCGTACAGGCGGTCGAGTAGGGACCGCGGGATCGAAGACGTTCGGAAGCCGGTATATCCGGCTTTCCGTTTTGCGTCAGTCTGATATGAAAGAATTTCTCGAAATAGTCGAAGAAAATTTTGCGGAGGAATCCGCGTTCGCCGAAGGTCTTACGGGCGCTGATCCGGATATGAACGGCACAGATGCGCCGTGGACGGAAAAAGCGCTCACGTATTTTTTTGGCGCCGCTAAAGGTTACACACCTGGAGTTGAGGCAGCCGAAAGTCTTATCACGTACGGAAACGGTGAAAAGGTATTGACCGTAAAAACCGGACCTTCCGACGCGGCGGCTGTTTTGTTCGCCGTAAAAGCGCTGAGCGAAGCGAGATCGGAACTCCATGCCGTTTTCAGGATAGTGACGGAAGGTGACGCTGATATCTCGTGTGAAGAACTCAGGAATTTTGTCGGCAAAGGTATGCTTACCTTCGATATAGTTCGCAAGTTCGCAGGGCTCAAGACAAAGGGACTTAACCTCAGGTCTGTCGACGGGGGAGAGTCGCCTGCGGCTGCTGCGCGCAGGGCGAGGGCTGTCGTGAACGCGCCTGATATGGCGGCGTACGACACGATACGCGAAAAAGCGGCGGGATCGAATTCTGAGACTTCGCCTGTAAAGTGCCGCGGGACCGGGAAGAGCCTCGAGATACTTTCGGAATATAAAGAAGGTTCGAGCGGAGATGCCATCGCAGTCTTGATGCGTTTTCTCGGAGAACTCAACTTTGCAAGCGAAGAAATCAACGACACGGTCGCTTTCTTTAACGACCACATCGGGGATGACGGTGACGGACACCGCATCGGATGCGCTGTCTCGGACGAAACGTCTGGAGCGCTTGAATGGAACACCTGGCGCGTCAAGGCCGACGAAAAGTCTGTCACTTTCTCCACGCGCGTGTCATATCCCGTAACTTCCGATCCGAATGATATATACGCGGGGATAGCAGAAGTGACAGACCGCTACGGCATGGGCATCGTGAAGATAGATGACGACGAACCGGCTTGCCTCGCCGCGGAGGACTCAAACGATCTATTGGCTTTGACAAAGCATTACGCCGCGGCTCTGTACGCGCTTGCCCTGAAATTATAAGGATGCTGCGGCTCTGTACGCGCTTGCCCTGAAATTATAAGGATGCTGCGGCTCTGTACGCATTTGCCTTGAAACGTTTTGATGAAAGAATACTTTATGAAGAATGAGCGGGACACCGAGAAATTCGGGCTGGCGCTCGCAGACGAACTAAAAGCCGGCGATGTAGTCGCTCTTATCGGCGACTTAGGGACCGGCAAAACGACTCTTACGGGGTATATCGCAAAGGGGCTTGGCGTCAAAGAGATGATAACAAGCCCTACTTTTACTATTGTCAACGAATATCACAGCGGCCGGCTGCCGCTTTTTCACTTTGACGCGTACAGGCTCAACGGAGGCGAAGATGTCTTCCAGGCCGGCGTCGAAGAATATTTTTATATGGGTGGAGTATGCATCATCGAATGGGCGGACCGCATCGCGGAGATCCTGCCCGATGAAACGAAGGCAATTTTCATCGAATACGGGAAAAACGAAGGAGAGCGCATTTACAGATGCTCATTTTAGGCATTGAAACGACAGGACCGCGCGGATCGTGCGCGCTGTCGGACGACGGAAAGATAACGATACGCTCGACCGACGAGATCATGGGCCAGCTTAAGAACATCGATCCGATGATAGCGGGACTCATGGCGGAAAGCGGCCGCGGGATGAAAGAAATAGAAGCCGTGGCTGTATCTGTCGGCCCGGGGTCGTTCACAGGCATCAGGATCGGAGTGACGACCGCGAGGACTATCGCACAGGCTCTAAATATCCCATGCGTACCTGTTCACTCGCTTGAGGCGTTCAGAGAACTCGCCTCGGAGAAACAAAAAGTCGCCGTCATCTTCAACGCGAGACGCGGGCAGGTGTATGGAGCGCTATATGACAACGACGGTTCAGACATTGTAAAGCCGGGACCATACATGTTAACAGACATCAAAGAAGCCGCGGCAAATCTCAGCGATGCGGTCTGGTACGGAGACGGGACGGATGCGTATAGAGATGAACTCAAAGGCGCCGTTATCGCTCCGGAGAGCGAAAGACTTCAGAGCGCCGAGCGCGTGCTGAGGCTCGGAGAAAAACTTTACAGGCAGGGACGGACAGTGAATTACGAAGACCTCTTGCCTGACTATATGAGAAAATCGGAAGCGGAGCAGAAACTCGAAGACGGAACGCTTGAGAGACTGCGCCGCGAGAAACTTGCGAGATTTCGCGGGAGCGGGCATTTTGGACGAGAATAACGAAAACAGGAGCGGGATCCAGCAGGTGCTGATCCGCAAAGGCGAGGCGCGCGATATCGAGGACATCGCCATTATCGAGCAGCAGAGTTTTTCGACGCCGTGGACAGAGGCGATGATCTACGACGACATGCTGAAAAACGACCTGTCGATGTACGTCGTGGCGGAACTCGACGGGCGCGTCATCGGATATATCGGATTCTGGACTATCGGAAACGAATGCCAGATAAACAATGTGGCCGTAGCTCCCGAACACAGGCGCCGCGAAGTCGCTACGCTCCTGATGCGCACGGTCTTGTACTCGACCGTTGCCGTCGGCGTGACGAAGTGGAACCTCGAAGTGCGCGAAAGCAACAATGCCGCGAGGAGTTTTTACGCCAAAGCGGGATTTGTCGAGGTCGGAAGGCGGAAGGACTATTACGACGATCCTAAGGAAGACGCGATTTTGATGGACAGGGAATTGTAACGTGAAAGACGGAAGATTTCTGACATTGGGAATAGAGTCGAGCTGCGACGAGACTGCAGCGTCTGTTACGGCGGACGGCCGGCAGATACTGAGCAATATCATAAGTTCGCAGATAGACATACACACAAAATACGGCGGAGTCGTGCCGGAAATCGCTTCGCGCAATCACCTCGTCAACGTGAACGGCGTAATAGACCGCGCGCTGAAAGATGCCGGCGTGAGTCTGCCTGAGGTAGACCTTATCGCCGTTACGAACGGGCCGGGACTCATAGGTGCGCTCGTCATAGGCGTTGCGGCGGCAAAGGCGCTGTCTCTTGCGGCAGGGATACCGCTCGCGGGCGTAAACCATATGTATGGGCATGTCTGCGGCAGTTTCCTGACTTATCCGGAACTCGAGCCTCCATTCATATCGCTCGTGGTTTCGGGCGGCCACACGAGCCTGATAAGGATGACCGATTACACGTCGTGTGAACTCATCGGCCAGACGAGAGACGACGCCGCGGGCGAAGCGTTCGATAAAGTGGCGCGCGTCATCGGGCTTGGATATCCCGGCGGACCGAAAATCGACAAAGCGGCTTCAGAAGGCGACAGAGACGCGATACATTTCAAGCGTGTCTATCTGGAGAAAGAAAGTTTCGACTTCAGTTTCAGCGGCATCAAAACAGCAGTTTTGAACTACGTGAATACCGAGCGGCAGGCCGGCAGAGAAATCGACGTGCCAAATGTCGCAGCAGGCTTTCAGGAGGCCGTAGTTGAGGTTCTTGTAAATAAAACGATAGATGCGGTTAACAAGCTCGGCGAAAAGCGCATAGTTATGGCGGGAGGCGTCTCCGCTAACGGCAGACTGCGCGAAGTGATGACCGAGCGATGCGCACAGGAGGGAATCGAACTTTTCCTTCCCGAAAAGATACTCTGCACGGACAACGGAGCGATGATATCGTGCGCCGGCTACTATAAGTATAAAAAACTCGGCGCGGACGATCTGTATTTAGATGCGTACGCCGATCTGCCATGGGAATGTCCCGGCGGGAATATTTGATATACGGACGGAGGTAATTAGGTTGGTGATCCTTTCGGCATCCGAACTGAATAAAGCATACGGAACCGAAGTCATACTGGAAGATGTTTCATTTCATATAGAAAGAGGCGACAAAGTCGGCATTATCGGTCCGAACGGCGCAGGCAAATCGACGCTGCTGAATATCCTTTCAGGCGACATCAAACCGGACTCGGGCACATTTTTCATAGCGAAGGACACGACGGTCGGTTTTCTGAGACAGCGCGATAATTTCGACGAGTCAAAGACGGTCATCGAAGAAGCGTATTCAGTGTTCGGCGACCTCATCCGCATGGAGAAAGAGATAAACGATATCTCCGAACGGATAAACGGGGAAGTCGACGGTGCGGCAACAGCGGACCCGGCGGCCGATAGCGCGGCATCAGCGGACCCGGCGGCCGGCAGAGCGATATCAACGGACGGTGCTGCAGGCAGCGACGGTACAGCCGCAGGAAAGTCTCACGAGCAGCTCGCGAAGCGTCTGTCAGATCTGCAGGAAGAATTTGCCGCGCGCGGCGGCTACACATACAGGAGTGAGGTACAGGGCGTTCTGAACAGCATGGCATTTGGCGAGAGCAAATACGGACAGAAGGCCGGAACGCTGTCGGGAGGAGAACGCACGAGGCTGGCTTTGGCTCTGCTTCTGCTGCGCAAACCTGACATATTGTTTCTCGACGAGCCGACAAACTATCTGGATATCGGCACGCTGAAGTGGCTGGAGACGTATCTTAAAGGATATAAAGGAACGATCGTTGTCGTATCGCACGACAGATACTTCCTCGACAGGATAGTTGACCACATCTTCGAGATCTCCAACCATAAGATGACGTGCTATGAAGGGAACTATACCGAGTTCGCCGAAAAGAAGCGTGCTGCCCGCGAGGCCGAGATGCGGGCCTATACGAAGCAGCAGGATGAGATAAAGCGCGAAGAAGATCTCATCAGGAGATATAAAGAGCGAGGTACAGAAAAACTTGCCAAGCGTGCCGCATCTCGTGAAAAACGTCTGGCACATGTGGAAGTACTGGACCGCCCGGAGAACGAAAAGCGGCCGATGAAGATACACTTCCGCCAGCAGATAAAGAGCGGGAACGATGTGCTTTACGGCGAAGACATAGGCGAATATTTTCAGGCTCCGGATGGAAAGACTCGCACGCTTTTCAGGGGCGTGAACTTCGACATCAAGCGCGGCGAACGCGTCTGCATAGTAGGAGCAAACGGCATCGGGAAAACTACTCTGCTGAAGATAATCACCGAGCAGATACGTCCGTCGGAGGGATATCTGAAGATAGGAATGAATGTGGAGTTCGGCTACTACGACCAAGGCCAGCAGCTGCTCAACGACAACAGCACGGTCATGGACGAAGTGCACGACGAATTCCGCGAATATAAGGACGCGGAGATACGCGGAATACTCGGCCGGTTCTTGTTTACAGGCGACATGGTCTTCAGGACCGTCGGACAGCTTTCGGGCGGGGAAAAGGCAAGACTGTCGCTGCTCAAACTGATGCTCAGCGAAGCGAATGTTTTGATACTCGACGAGCCGACAAACCACCTCGACATCGAGTCAAAAGAAGCCTTTGAGGATGCTTTGCTCGACTACCCGGGGACCGTTTTGACGGTCACGCACGACAGATATTTCCTGAATAAAATTCCGGACAGGATATTGGAACTGGAGCAGGACGGACTGAAGGAATATCTCGGCAAATACGACTATTACGTAGAGAAGAAAGCCGAACTCTCTTCCGGCAAAGCGTACCTCAGGCAGATGAATGAGGCAGGCGAGGCAAAAGTCTCACGCGACGCGCCGGTATCTGCTCAGGAAGAGCGGATGATGAAGAAAAAGCAGGAGGCGGAGGACAGGCGCCGCGAGCGGGAAAAGATGCGCTTGGAGCAGACGATCGAGACGCTGGAGAAAAAGATCTCCGAGACCGAGGCTGCGATGTGTTCACCTGAACTTTTGTCCGACCCGATCAAACTGTCGGAAATGGGGCAAAAACTCGAGGAGATGAAAAAACGACTCACCGAGACGTATGACGCTTGGGGAGAGTTTATTTAGAAAAATTCAGTTGCAAGTCTAGTTTTACTTGTCTATAATCGTTGTTGTACATTTTATAGATTATATAATAGATTAGGGTTACGGAGGTATCCTGCATGGCATTTGAGAAAATCAGAGAAATCATCGTCGAGCAGCTCGGTGTTGATGAATCTATGGTAACTATGGAAACTAACCTCATGAAGGATCTTGAAGCGGATTCACTCGACGCGGTGGAGATCATCATGGCTATCGAGGAAGAATACGGCATAGAAGTTCCTGACGAAGACGCAGAAAAATTCCAGACGGTCGCGGATCTCGTCAAGTACGTCGAGAATCACGCGGCATAAGGCATAAAGTATAAGACCATGACTAAAGAGTCTAAAGTCGCAAACGACAAAATTTCAAACGCCGTAATAAACAGGCTGCCGCGCTACAGGCGCTATCTGAAGGAACTCGAGAAAAAAGGCGTAGAGAAGATCTCGTCTCAGGAGTTCAGCAGCCTGATCGGTTATACTGCGTCACAGATCAGACAGGACCTCAACAATTTCGGAGGCTTCGGACAGCAGGGATACGGCTACAGCGTAAAAGGACTTCGCGAGGAGATCGACGCGATATTGGGATTAGACCGCGAATATAAAATGGTCATCCTCGGCGCAGGCAATCTCGGTCAGGCCATCATTAAATACACTAAGACGCTTAAAGGCGGCTTCAAGCTGATCGGCATTTTCGAGGTGCGCAAGGACCTTATCGGGACGAAGATAGAGGGAATCGAAGTCCACGATTATGAGGAGATCGTCGATTTCGTCGAAAAGAACGATGTCGACATCGGCATCATCTGCGTGGACAGCGTCGTCGCTCAGGAAGTTGCAGACAAACTCTGCTTTGCGGGAGTGAGAGGAATCTGGAGCTTCGCAAGGACCGACATAGAAGTCCCGCCGCACGTCGCTCTCGAACTCGTTCAGCTCTCCGACAGCCTGCACACGCTCGCTTACCGCATGAACGCCATAAAGAAGATAGGCGAGAAAGAGGCAGAGGAGACTGCAAAGGGAACGGCCAAGTCCGGAGAAACCAAGAAACGCAAATCGACCAGCAAATCGAGCAAATAAAAATGAGGCCGCCGCGAAGGCAGCCTCATTTTATTAGTCGTTATTCGAGCTTACTCAGCTTTAGGTGCTCCTACAGGGCAAGCCTCTGCGCAAGAACCGCAGTCGATGCACTTTTCAGGATCGATCTGATACTGAGTGTCTCCCTGAGAGATGGCTCCTACCGGGCAGCCGTCTGCACAAGCGCCGCAGCTGATGCACTGATCAGAAATTTTGTATGCCATTGTGATTTCCTCCTTCTCTTAACGAATACTCTTAGCAAGTGCTATTATAACAAAACAAGCCAAAAAGTAAAGGGATTAAAGATATAAAGTATACACGGGATATGAAAGTCTATTCGCTTACTGGAAAATCGGGAACGGGGAAATCATACCACGCCCAGAGAGTCTGTCTCGAAAACGGAATCGAAGCGATCATCGACGACGGGCTTTTGATATATAAGGATGAGATTCTCGCCGGCCATTCCGCAAAGCATGACCCGACAAAGTTAGCCGCGATCAGGAGCGCGATATTCGTGGATCAGCGGCAGGCGGACGAAGTGGCAGAGGCGATAAAGGAATATAACATCCAGAGCGTTCTGATACTCGCGACTTCTGATGAGATGGCCGCGCAGATAGCCGAGCGCGTCGGGCTGCCGCCGGTCAGCACTAAGATCCGGATAGAGGATGTAACGAGCGCAAAAGAACGCAGGATAGCATGGGAATCGCGCCGCAATGAGGGCAAACACACTATCCCGGTACCTACGCTGCAGCTCAAACGCGATTTTGCCGGGTACTTCTTGGACCCGGTGAGATTCCTTCGTTCGGGCCGACGGGTAAAGTCCGCGCATCGCGGCTCCAAGAGTGTACCGGCTGCTGTCAAAACTGTCGTGCGGCCGACATACAGCTATCTGGGCTCGTTTTACATTTCGGAAAAAGTAATACGCGACATAGCCGTCTGCGCCATGGAGGACTGTGCAGGTATAGAGGCCGTTCATGACTGCACTACAAACAGTGAGCCCGAAGACCTCAGGATAGACGTCTCGGTCGATGTTTCAGTGCACCGTAACATCGAATCTTGCTTGGAAAAATACAGGCGCAGGCTTGCGCAAGTGATAGAAGAGATGACGGCGTTCAACGTCACCGAGATAAATGTGGAAGTAGAGGATCTGGTATGAATGAGATAACTTTGGACGTCTGCGACTTCAGCCTCGAACAGACGCTCGAATGCGGGCAGTGTTTCAGATTCAGGAAGGTAGATGACAGATCATATACTATGATCGCGGAGCATACGCCTGTGCTCCTGACATTTGAGCCTGCTGGCGGAGTCGAGCCCGCGAACGAAGCTGAGTCTTCCGTCGGAACTGATGATGCGGGCGGAACTGACGCTGCCGGAAGCGAGGGTGACCCGTATTCAGGCAGGCTGACGATCAAATCGTACGGCGGCGGGACATCTCCCGCATCAGACGTATCTGTTTGGCGCGAATATTTCGATTTGGACCGCGACTATGCGGCGATAAAGGAACGCCTCTCGGATGGTGACAAAGTGATGCAGGCCGCAGCAAAAGCGGGCGGCGGCATCCATATCCTGAAACAGGACCTCTGGGAGACGATAATTTCTTTTTTGATCTCACAGAATAACAACATTCCTCGCATCAAAGGCTGCATCGAAAGGCTGTGCGCTCTCTGCGGCGAGCCGCTTTATTCAGAAGAGAGCAGCACCTGTTCCGAGGCAAGCGAGGGCGGCTCAGACTGTGAGTCTCCTGAGATATTCGGCGACCTTTCGATGTGCGACATTCCGACGGCTGAAAAACTCGCCGCCATGAGCGAAGATGACCTTGCGCCCGTACGCCTCGGGTACCGCGCACATTATATAATCGAGACAGCCCGCAGCGTGGCGTCAGACGGCCTGCCTGAGACATACGACGAACTGCTGTCGCTCTGCGGCGTCGGACCTAAAGTGGCTGACTGCATCAGGCTCTTCGGACTCGGCGAGACGGGGAGTTTCCCCGTCGACGTCTGGATGAAGCGCGTCATGCACGATATGTACGGTTTTGACGAAAACGACATGAAAGGGATGCAGACTTTTGCCGAGGAGCATTACGGCAAAGACAGCGGATTCGCTCAGCAGTATCTGTATTACTATATAAGAGATCAGAAATGAACGAAATCGGAAATAGCCTCGAACCGCTATCGTTCATACGTTTTGCTTGCAATGAAAAAGGTCTTCCGCATTGATTGGATTATCATGGAAGACCTTTATTATTGATACTTACTGATTTACTGGATTTGATCCACATCCGCGCCGGTCAGCTATTTGTCGACTTCGTCCAGATCTTTCTGGGCCTTTCTGAGTGCGGCCTCGTGCTTTGATATCTCATCGATTAGTGCTTTCATATCCTCCGGGAGGTCGACGCTGCCTTCACTGTAAAGCTGCATCACGCGCATGCCGATCTGCGAAGTAGCGTCCATGATCGCCCTCATTTCCGAGTTTATCCTGCCTTGGATTTCAGCGGATTCGAGGCCGTCGTTCACCATTTCTTCTGCTGCACCGTATTTGTCCTTTTCATCTGCCATTGGTCCACACCTCCGTCTTAAAGTTAAATGATAATGACTCAAACCGCCTTGGGACATTCCGCTGTGCCGCCTTTGATAATTGTCAGTACATTCAGAATACTCCCGTTTAATTATATCTCAAAAAACGTCTGTCAAAACAATAATTTCGCGCGGCGGCATCTTTATTATTACATACGAGGGCTGAATCAAGTAATGAGTGCGGCAGTGGAGAAAAATACATTTACAAGCACCTCAAAAAATGATATAAAATAATAGATCTTTAAAACAGCACAGCGAGGCTGGTAAGATTCTTAAAATGTATATGTGGTAGTGTATGTGTTTTACGACGATCTTGCTTGAATTCTGTGCGGCGGGATCGTCTTTTTATATCTATTATCAAAAGTTAATACAGATTGGGGTGGAAAATGAATCTGATCTATGATGTGGGCGATAAGCCCAGAGTCGGGCAAACACTGATATTTGCTCTGCAGCAGATGATAGCCATTATGGCAGCGACTTTGCTCGTTCCTATTCTCGTTTCTTCCTATGGGCTCGATTCCGACCCTGCGGCTGCACTTTTCGGAGCCGGCATCGGAACACTCGTCTACATAGCGTTTACAAAGCGCAAGAGCCCTGTATTCCTCGGAAGTTCATTCACGTTCCTCGGCGCTTATGCCGCTTCTATAGGTCAGAATTACGGATATGCCGGAGTTTTGATAGGTGTCACGTTTGCCGGCCTTGTCTACGTCGCCATCGCGTTCATCATCAAAGCGGTCGGCTCCGGATGGGTCAACAAACTCCTTCCGGCGAAGATCATCGGGCCTATCGTAACGCTAATCGGACTTTCGCTTTCGGGTACTGCCACGAACTGGCTCTCCACAAACGGCGGAAGCGAATACAGCATGGTCACCATCGCCGTCGGGCTCGTCACTTTCTTCGCAATCGTTGTCGCGTCAGTAAAGGGCAACAAAACAGTTAAACTGATACCGTTCATCGTCGGCATCGGAGTGGGATATGCTCTGGCGCTCGTGCTCACTTTGATAGGCATGGCGACGGATGTACAGGCTCTGCAGATCTTGGACTTCACTCCTTTTGTCGAGACGTTCAAACCTTTCACTATCCGCAGCATCATAGATTATCCGAAATTCTTCTTTTTAAGAGCTATCGAGCACAAAGGCGACTACGCTCCGATCGACGGAACAGCGATCGGCAACATCGCTTTGATATACGTGCCTATCGGCATCGTGGAACTTGCTCAGCACATCGCCGACCATAAAAACCTCAGCAACGTCATCGGCCGCGACCTCATCAAAGACCCGGGACTCGACAGGACTCTCCTCGGAGACGGCGTCGGTTCCATCGTCGGCGGATTCTTCGGCGGATTCGCCAACACGACATACGGTGAATCCATCGGATGTGTCGCTATAACCGGAAACGCTTCTACCGTCACGATAATGGCCGCCGGTCTGGGATGCATGGTGCTCTCTTTCTTCACCCCGTTCGTAACTGTAATCAACTCTATACCGAAATGCGTCATGGGCGGCGCGTGCATAGCGCTTTACGGATTCATCGCCGTCAGCGGTCTGCAGATGCTCAAAAGAGTCGACCTCGGCAACAACAAAAACCTGTTTGTCGTCAGCGCGATACTCGTCACCGGCATCGGCGGACTGACGTTCCAGTTCGGGACCAATAAACTGACGGGCACACCTATCCTCACGATAACGAGTCTGGCAGTCGCTCTCATCGTCGGCATCGTGACAAGCCTCATAATCAACAATGGCAAAGTCACGGGAGATGACGAACAGGAGGACGGAATCAGCACCCACGTCGAGGAAATGGGCAAGACCAGTTTCGAGAAGATAGTCGCGGACGATGCGACAAAGCCTCGCAGGGCGAAAAAATAAAGCCGCCTGAGGAGAAAATGTCCGCTGTCAAAGCGCTTGAGTCTCTTGCATAACGAAATCAAGCCTTTCGAACGCGGTGCCTGAGATACATCAAAAGAAAAACAGCCTCTGCCGGCCGGCAGAGGCTTTATATAAATCAGGTAAATCAAAAAGAATGCCGGATCAGAAAGGTTTCCCGCCCGGGAAATTCAGCGAGTAGATGACTTCCTCTATATCTTCGACGTCGTTCTCGGTATATACCGGTATATCCGCTTCGAGCAGTCTGCTGACGGTGATGCCGTTCCCTTCGATAAGGGTGCCGGAAAAAGTCCCGTCGTAGATCATGCCTTTGCCGCAGGAAGGGCTCTTTGCCTTCATTATAGCAAAGTCTACCTCGTTCATGCGCGCGATGTCGCAGGCCATCTTTGCGCCGCGTTCGTAATTTGATGTGACGTCTGAGCCCGAGGAAGAGATGACCTTATCGCCTCGTATCTCAGAAGGGTCGCGCGGCGTAGGCAGCCCGCCCATCTGCTCAGGGCAGACCGGGATGAGAATGTTGTCTTTGGCGAGACCCGCGACGAATTCAGACCTCTTGCCGTCGCCCTTGTATCTGCACTCGCAGCCTAAGAGGCATGCGCTTACTAAAATCACAGCCATGTCGATAACTCCTTTATAGATGCAGCCGGCAACATGCCCGGCCGTTAACTTTCGCGGAAACTTCGCATTCCCGCCACAGATAAACTTTATCATAATCACAGAGACATAACAAGAAAACTGTTCATGGAGGTCAAAAATGCAAAGCGATAAAACAAAAGACGAAAGAGAAGAAAAAACCGTGACGTCAGCCGCTGCGCCAGATGAGAGTAACGAGGATTTCCTTAAAAACGTCACGATCTTTACGCACCCGCTCGTACAGCATAAATTCACGCATCTCTGCGACGTGAACACGGGGTCTAAGGAATTCTGCGAACTCCTGAAGGAAATCACGGCGCTCATGGGCTACGAAGTCCTCAAAGATCTCCCGACGAAAACGATAGAGGTCCAGGGCCCGATAAAAAAATTTCCTTCTAAAGTCTTAGACTCCGATTTCACCATAGTGCCTATCCTGCGCGCAGGACTGGGAATGGTAGACGGTCTGAGATTCCTGCTCCCTACGGCAAAAGTCGGCCATATCGGTCTTTACAGAGACGAGGAGACGCTCGTTCCGCATACGTACTATTTCAAACTCCCGATAGACGTGGCAGAAGGACCTGTCATCGTCGTAGATCCCGCACTTGCGACAGGTGGCAGCGCGGACGCAGCGATACAGTATCTCAAGGAAGAAGGGTGCAGAGACATCAGATTCATGTGTGTCCTGTCATCTGAGGTAGGCCTGAGACTGCTCGCGGAGAAACACCCCGATGTCCCGATCTATACAGCTTTTTACGCCCCGGGACCTCTGAACGAGAAAGGGTACATTTACACATCGTTCGGCGACGCCGGAGACAGAGTCTGCGGTACATGCAGCTACAAGCACTCGTAAAGTGCTGTGTACAAAAGCGGCCCAGTGTGAAGCGATTTCAAATTCAGGGCTAAACTTTCATAAAATTTTCCAAAACCTATTGACAAAAGACAAGCGCCTTATTACAATAACAATTACAGGTTAGCACTCAGTTGAGGCGAGTGCTAACAGAACACAGAAAATCTTAATTTTCAGCATATAGGAGGTTTTACTATGAGTTTTGGAATCAAACCGCTTGGAACCAGAGTTGTCATCAAGAAACTTGAAGCGGAAGAGAAAACGGAAGGCGGCATCTTCCTCGCAAGCACCGCTAAAGAAAAGCCGCAGCTCGCGGAAGTCGTAGCCGTAGGCCCGGGGAAAAAGGACGAACCTATGGAACTTAAGGAAGGCGATAAAGTCGTTTTCGCCAAATATGCCGGAACCGACGTTAAATATAAAGGCGAGGAGTATACGATCATGAGTCAGGAAGACATCCTCGCAAAGGTAGAATAAGGATAACTTGATCCGGAGATATTAACAAACACAGGAGGAAACTACAATGGCAAAAGACATTTTCTACGGAGAAGACGCCAGAAGAAAGATTCAGGCAGGCGTCGATAAACTCGCAGATACAGTAAAGATCACGCTCGGGCCTAAGGGCAGGAACGTTCTTATCAATAAATCATACGGCTCACCGCTCATCACGAACGACGGTGTCACGATCGCAAAAGAGATAGACCTCGAAGATAAGACAGAGAACATGGGCGCTCAGCTCGTAAAGGAAGTCGCAACAAAGACAAACGATGTCGCAGGCGACGGAACCACGACCGCGACCCTCATGGCTCAGGTCATCATCAGAGAGGGATTCAAGAATGTAGCCGCCGGCGCCAACCCTATGATTTTGAAAAAAGGTATCGAAGGCGCAGTGGACAAAGCGGTCGAGGAAATCAAAAAGCAGTCCATCAGCGTTTCCGATAAGAAGAAGATCGCTCAGGTAGCATCCGTTTCCGCTTCAGACGACGAAATCGGCGACCTCATCGCTGACGCTATGGAAAAAGTCGGAAAAGACGGCGTTATCACGGTCGAAGAGTCTAAGTCATTGGGAACAGTCCTCGACGTAGTCGAAGGTATGCAGTTCGACAGAGGATACCTCTCGCCATACATGGTGACAGACGGAGATAAGATGGAAGCCGTTCTCGAGAACCCTTACATCCTTCTCACCGATAAGAAGATCAGCAACATTCAGGACATCCTCCCGCTCCTCGAACAAATCGTAAAGCAGGGAAGGAAACTCCTCATCGTGGCCGACGATGTCGAAGGCGAAGCTCTCGCAACGCTCGTTATCAACAAACTCAAGGGGATCCTCGACGTTGTCGCGGTCAAGGCACCTGGATTCGGTGACAGACGCAAGGCAGAGATGCAGGACATCGCTATCCTGACCGGAGGCACCGTTATAAGCGAGGAAGTCGGATATTCGCTCAACGAAGCCACGATCGACCTTCTCGGAACTGCTTCGACAGTCAAAGTCACAAAAGACCACACTGTCATTGTCGGCGGTTCGGGCTCCAAGGACGAGATCAAAGAGCGCATCTCATCCATCAGAAAACAGATCGGCGAATCCACATCCGATTACGATAAAGAAAAACTTCAGGAGAGACTTGCTAAGCTGGCGGGCGGCGTAGCCGTCATCAAAGTCGGCGCGGCGACAGAGACTGAACTTAAAGAGAAGAAACTCAGGATCGAAGACGCCCTCAACGCAACAAAAGCGGCAGTTGAGGAAGGCATCGTCGCAGGCGGCGGCGTAGCCATGGTCAACGCTATCCCTGCTGTTGCCGAGTACGCAAAGAGCCTCGAAGGCGACGAAAAGACAGGCGCAAACATCATCGTCAGAGCGCTTGAAGAACCTGTTCGTCAGATCGCCGAGAACGCGGGATTCGAAGGCAGCGTAGTAGTAAATGCAGTCAAGAGCAAGAAAGCCGGAGTAGGCTTCAACGCTGCGACCGAAGAGTATGTCGACATGGTCAAAGCCGGCATCGTCGACCCTGTAAAGGTCACCAGATCGGCTATCCAGAACGCGGCATCCGTATCGGCACTGCTGCTCACGACTGAGGCGGGAATCGTCGACATCCCTGAAAAGAACCCTGCACCTGCGGCAAACCCTAACATGGGCGGGATGATGTAATAAAGACCGGAACGGCAGCGATACCGTGCCGGGACATAAAGCCCCCAATAAACAATTCTAATATAAAAGGCTTGACATCCGATATGGGTGTCAGGCCTTTCGCCGTTTCTGCATATTTCTGACAAGTGCCCGCACTGCCGAGCCAAGAACGACATTTGAGATAATCAGACAGCATTTATAGTCAATCTTCAATGTCGATGTCCTGCTCCTTTATATCTAAAGACGGCAGGATTTTTAATTTTGTCCGCCATGAGATCTCGCGCGGAGTCTGGAGCATGTCGAACTGTATCAGATATGAGTGCTTTTCATAGTTCACCTCGGCTATCATTCCGGTGCCGAAGATCATGTGTTCCACTCTGGTGCCCTTCGTAAGAGTTTCTTCGCACGCTTCCGCCATGAACTTTTCAGAGACCTCTATCGAGCGCTTTGCCCCGTCTATCAATTCAGGAGACGGCTTTTCGGTGAACGAAAGCAGCGACTCGTCGATATCGAGTATGAATCTTGAAGGATACCTGACGGAACCGTCGAAGCTGCGCCCCTGAGCAGTCGACAGGAACAGTCTTTCCTGCGCTCTAGTCATGGCGACAAAGGCCAGACGCCGCTCCTCCTCCATGCCTTGGATAGTCTCGGTGCGTTTGGCGGGGAATACACCTTCGTTCAGTTCGCAGATGAAAACGTTCTTGAATTCCAGACCTTTGGCGGCGTGGACCGTCATTAATTTTATCTTATCGGGCTCATCTGCCGTGTCCTGACTGGTGAACATCGCCGCGTGATTGAGATAATAGCGCAGGTCGCACTCCTCGCCGCAGGAATTCTCGAACTCATACACAGACTGTTTCAGTTCCGCGAGGTTGTCGAGGCGCTCCTGACTGCCCTCGGTCCTGAGCATTTTTTCATAACCGCTTTCATTTAACACGAGCGACAGGAGTTCCGATACGCGCGCCCCGGAAGCCATATAGGAAAATCTCTCCACCAGGTCGATGAACCTGCGAGCTCCGGTTCCGGCAAACAACTCCTCGCCCGAACATGCAGCAAGCGCATCGTAGAGCGAAGTGCCATGCTCGGCGGCAAACTGAGCCAGCCGGTCCATGCGCGTCTTTCCTATCCCGCGCTTAGGTTTGTTGATTATCCTCGCAAAGGACAGGTCGTCGCGCAGGAGTATCATCCTGAGATAGGCGAGAGCGTCCTTCACTTCGGCGCGGTCAAAGAACTGTACACCGCTGTAAATCCTGTACGGCAGTTTGCGCTCGATGAAAACATCCTCGATGTTTCGCGTAATATAGTGAGCGCGGTAGAGAACCGTGAAATCCTCGTAAGGCACGCCTTGCCCGTGGAGTTCTGCGATACGGTCCGCTATCCACTCCGCCTCTTTCTTTGCGTTGTCCGAGAAATTGCAGACGACTTTGCAGCCGTTCGGAAGAGTTGGGACTATCTGCTTGACTATCCTGTTCTTGTTGGCAGATATCAGCGAGTTGCAGACGGAGATTATCTCAGGCGTGGAGCGGTAATTTTCCATCATCATTATCGTCTTCACCTCGGGGTAATCCTCGTCAAAGTTCATTATGAATTTAGTGCTTGCGCCGCGCCACGTGTAGATGGTCTGGTCCGGGTCGCCGACGATGAAGATGTTGCGGTGGAAGCCGACGAGGACGCGCATGAGTTCGTACTGTATCTCATCGATATCCTGGAATTCGTCTATCATCACGTATTCCAGCCGGGTCTGCCACTTATGACGCACTTCCCGGTTTTGGCGGAAGATGAACAGCGTGAATTTCAGCAGATCGTTATAGTCGAGCGCAAAGCATTTTTTCTCCTGATATAAATATCCGTAAAAGATGATGTCGCCCGCGTCGACGGATCTGGCGTATTTACTGCGCAGTTCGTCTGCGGACAGGGAAATCAGGTCGTAGTAATATTCGGGCTCTTTGATGAGTTTGCGTATCTCTATCATGCCGCGAGCGTCGGCAAAAGTCATGTCGGAGAGGGTCAGCCCGCGCTCCTCGTAGATACGGGCGAGCATCTGGTCGATGTCGGAGTTGTCTAAGACGAGGAAACTTTTAGGGTAGCCGGCAACGTATCCGTCTTCTTGGAGCACGGAGACGCAGAAACCGTGGAACGTGTTGATGTAGCCCGTGTCGTTGTCGCCCGTCAAAGCGTGTATCCTGCGGCGCATCTCGGCGGCCGCTTTGTTAGTGAAGGTCACGCACAGGATGTGAGACGGCATGATGCCGCAGTAATTTACGAGGTATGCGAAGCGCCTCGTGAGCGCCCTTGTTTTGCCGCTGCCGGCCCCGGCGATGACTCTGACCGGCCCCTCCGTAGTAGTGACGGCCTCTCTCTGCGCGTCGTTTAGCCCGTAAAGGATGTCTTCCATGTCTGGCCTCCTGAAAATGCGTCTGACCTCCTGAAAAAACAAGCACAGTATGCGCGTACGCCAAAAAAAGCACATACGTTTGTTTTTATTATATCATCGCCAAAGCGTTTGCGCATCAAAAGAATATATGTGAGGATGCACTAAATAAAGTTATATCTTTTGTGATTGATAACCGAAATAGAAGGGAATAAGATATTGGTCTGCGATGTGGCATTAAAACGCCTGGATATCACGCGCAGATATCTCCCTTTAATGAAAGGAATTCTATCAATGTTGAAAGAGCAGGAACACTGTATTGGACTTCGGATTTATTTGGCAGTATGCGCCGCTTTATGCCGCGGCCGCGAAACTAACCCTGACGATAGGCGCGTTGGGTATAATTTCCGCTGCTGTTGTCGGACTCCTATGCAGCGCGATACAATTTTACAATGTACCTGTCCTGAGGCGGATAGTGCGTGTGTACGTGGAAATATCACGCAATACGCCCCTGCTCGTTCAACTCTTCTTCCTGTATTTCGGGCTGCCTAAAATAGGAATAGTGCTGAGCGGGGAGGCGTGCGGGGCGATAGGCCTGGCGTTCCTCGGCGGCAGTTACATGGCTGAGGCATTCCGCAGCGGACTTGAATCTGTCGATAAAGTCCAGTGGGAATCGGCGACGAGTCTGGGGATGACCGCGTCTCAGTCGATGATACACGTCGTCATTCCGCAGGCTTTGGCGACGTCTGTCCCTTCTCTCACGGCTAACGTGATTTTCCTGTTAAAAGAAACGAGTGTATTCTCCGGCATCGCGCTTATGGATCTCATGTACGTGGCCAAAGACCTCATCGGCATGTACTATAAGACGACGGAGTCGCTTTTTATGCTCGTCATCGCCTATCTGATAATCTTGCTGCCGGTCTCTGTTTTGGCGACTGTGCTGGAAAGGAGGCTGCGCTATGCCGGATTCGGGAATTAGCATCCTGTTCAAAGGCACGAATTTCCTGCGGCTGCTTGGCGGCTTAGGGGTGACGCTCTACATAAGCCTGATCGCGACGGCGCTTTCGATTCCTCTCGGGATACTCTTCGGCATGTTCATGACGCTGAAAAATCCGGTCACCAAGGCGATAAGCCGCGTCTACCTCGAATTCATACGGATAATGCCGCAGCTGGTGCTTTTATTCATATTCTTTTACGGCGTCGCGACGTGGTTCGGCTGGAACTGGCCCGCTCAGTTCACCGCGATTTTCGTGTTCACGCTGTGGGGGACTGCCGAGATGGGAGACCTTGTGCGCGGCGCTTTGATAAGCATACCGAAACATCAGTACGAGTCGGCGGCGGCGCTTGGCATGACTAAGCTGCAGACTTACCGCTGCGTGATAATCCCTCAGACTATAAGGCGGCTTCTGCCTTTGACGATAAACCTCGTGACGCGGATGATAAAAACAACGTCTCTGGTCGTGCTGATAGGCATCACTGAAGTCATGAAAGTCGGGATGCAGATAATAGACGCGAACAGGTTCGAATATCCGACGGGTGCGCTCTGGGTGTACGGAGCCGTGTTTGCTCTGTACTTCTTTATCTGCTGGCCGATTTCGATTTTGGCGGGCAGGCTTGAGAAGAAATGGAAAGATTAAGATGAACGATATTAACGATATAAGTAAAACAATAGATACAAGCGCAGCAAAAGATGCAGATGCGGAAACCGGCATCGATGTGAAGAACGGCGCGATATTAAAAGTCGAAAACGTGGTGAAAAAATACGACGATAACGAAGTCCTGCACGGGATAAGCCTCGACGTGCGTGAAGGAGA
>JBMNVD010000010.1:0-44528 GCA_050946615.1 Eubacterium sp. | reverse complement strand
GCCGTGATCGCCGCTGTCAGCGTCGTCTTGCCGTGGTCTACGTGACCGATCGTGCCGATATTGATATGCGGCTTCGTTCTGTCAAAATGCTGTTTTGCCATTTTTGTTTCCTCCGATGTAAGCTTTTCCGCTTATACGTTATTTGCTGCTGATTTTATCCACTAAATTGTCAGGCAGTTTCTCAAAATGATCGAACTGCATGACATAAACGCCTCTGCCCTGAGTCTTCGATCTGAGATCCGTCGCGTATCCGAACATTTCGGCGAGCGGGACCATTGCTCTGATCTCGACCATGCCGTTGTCCATGTCGGATCCTTCTATCCTGCCGCGGCGCGAACTCAGGTCGCCGATAACGTCGCCCATATAGTTGTCCGGTACTGAAACTTCAACCTTAAAGATAGGTTCAAGCAGAACAGGGTTCGCTTTTTTGACCGCTTCGCGGAAAGCCATGGACGCGGCGACTTTGAAGGCCATTTCGGACGAGTCGACTTCGTGGTATGAACCGTCGTACAGTTCGACGCCTACGTCGACTACCTGATAGCCGGCGACAGGGCCTGTCTGCATAGCCTCGACGATACCCGCTTCGACCGCCGGAATATATTCCTTCGGGATAGCTCCGCCGACGATGTGGTTGACGAATTCGAATCCTTCGCCCGGTTTGCGCGGATAGATCCTGATCTTTACGTGTCCGTACTGACCGTGTCCGCCCGACTGCTTCGCGTACTTATGATCGACGTCGGCAGTGCCGGTGATAGTCTCTTTATAGGAGACCTGAGGTTTTCCGATATTCGCTTCTACCTTGAACTCTCTGAGGAGTCTGTCAACGATGATCTCCAGGTGAAGTTCGCCCATTCCGGCGATGATCGTCTGACCTGTGTCAGGGTTGGTGTATGTCTTGAACGTCGGGTCTTCCTCCGCCAGTTTCGAGAGCGCGATTCCCATCTTTTCCTGTCCGACCTTAGTCTTAGGTTCGATGGCGATCTCGATAACCGGATCAGGGAATACCATAGATTCGAGAATTATCGGGTGGTTCTCGTCACAGAGAGTGTCGCCTGTGGTGACATCTTTGAGTCCGACAGCAGCAGCGATGTCGCCCGAGTAGACTTTTTCTATCTCGTGCCGCTTGTTCGCGTGCATCTGCAGGATCCTGCCGAGCCTGCCGTTCTTTCCTTTTGTCGAGTTATATACGTATGATCCTGCGTCTATCGTTCCAGAATATACTCTGAAGAACGCGAGTTTCCCGACGAACGGGTCTGTCATGATCTTGAACGCGAGCGCGGCAAAAGGTTCTTCGTCAGAAGAAACCCTCTCTTCTTCCTCTCCCGTCTCAGGGTTCACGCCTTTGATAGGCGGAATATCGATAGGAGAAGGCATGTAGTCGACGATACCGTCGAGCAGCATTTGGACGCCTTTGTTCTTATACGCAGATCCGCACATTACAGGGAACAGGTTGCATGCGATAGTCTCGCGCCTGATCGTGCGTTTTATCTCTTCTTCCGTGAGTTCGCCGCCGTCGAGGAACTTTTCCATGAGTTCATCATCGCATTCGGCGACAGTCTCGAGCATTTCCTCGCGCCACTTGTTCGCCTCTTCGAGCATGTTCTCCGGTATGGATTCCTCGTCGATGACTTTGCCCAGATCATCTTCATATATTTCGGCCTTCATCTTGATAAGATCGATGATGCCTTTAAAAGAATCTTCCGAGCCGATAGGCAGCTGGACAACTATCGGGGTTACCTTCAGTCTGTCCTTGATCATCTGCACGACCTTGAAGAAGTCGGCGCCGAGCACGTCCATCTTATTGATGAAGATCATTCTCGGTACGCCGTACTTTGCCGCCTGTCTCCAGACAGTTTCCGACTGAGGTTCAACGCCGCCTTTTGCCGCCAAAACCGTGACAGCGCCGTCAAGAACGCGCAGCGATCTTTCTACTTCGACGGTGAAATCGACGTGCCCCGGGGTGTCGATGATGTTGATCCTGTTGCCTTTCCAGTGGGCGGTGGTCGCAGCAGATGTAATGGTAATACCGCGTTCCTTTTCCTGATCCATCCAGTCCATCTGGGAAGCGCCGTCATGGGTCTCGCCCAGTTTATACGTCTTTCCGGTGTAGAAAAGGATCCTTTCTGTAGTCGTGGTCTTACCGGCATCGATATGAGCCATGATACCGATGTTTCTCGTTTTTTCCAACGGGAATTCTCTGCCAGCCATTAATTATCCTCCAAACTGAATCCGGAGATTACCACCTGAAGTGGGCGAACGCCTTGTTGGCTTCGGCCATTCTGTGGGTATCTTCCTTCTTCTTAACGGATGCGCCGGTGTTGTTCGATGCGTCGATGAGTTCTTTGGCGAGTCTTTCGGACATGGTCCTTTCGCCTCTGGCTCTGGTCGCTGCGGTCAGCCATCTGAGAGCGAGAGTCTGTCTCCTCTTAGGCCTGACTTCCATAGGGACCTGATAGTTAGCACCGCCGATCCTTCTTGCTTTAACTTCCAATACAGGCATGATGTTGTTGATTGCCTTTTCATATACTTCCAGAGGATCCTCTCCGGTCTGCTCTTTGATCTTATCAAAGGCGCCGTAGACGATTCCTTCGGCAACGCCCTTCTTGCCGTCGAGCATGATGCTGTTGATCAGCTTTGCGACAGAGACGCTGCCGTAAACAGGATCCGGAAGTACTTCACGTTTCGGTGTGTTACCTTTTCTTGGCACTTCTCTTCCTCCCTTGGGATGTTGCACTGTTCTCTTCACCGCCCGTTTCTCCGCGGGCGATTACTCTGCCGGCCCTGCAAACAAAAGGCCGGACAGTCTGTGCGGGGGTACTCGTCACGCGTCCTGCATAAAGCGGCGCGCGCCGTGGCGCTCAATATCTATATTACTATATATATTAAGGGCTCTTGTTCCCGGTTGATCGAATTGATGAAAGTTTTACTTTTTGGCTTTAGGTCTCTTTGCGCCGTATTTAGAACGTCCCTGTCCTCTGTCAGCTACGCCTGCCGTGTCGAGTGTTCCTCTGACGATGTGATATCTTACGCCAGGGAGATCCTTGACTCTGCCGCCTCTGATAAGGACGACGCTGTGCTCCTGGAGGTTATGTCCGACTCCCGGAATATACGCCGTGACCTCGATGCCATTAGTAAGACGTACTCTGGCTACCTTGCGGAGCGCCGAGTTAGGCTTTTTAGGGGTGACTGTCTTTACCGACGTGCAGACGCCTCTCTTCTGCGGAGAATGAGTATCGGTCGCTGTTCTCTTAAGCGCGTTCATTCCCTTGCCGAGAGCCGGTGTCGGTGATTTCTTAGTCGCCGTCGTCCTGCCCTGACGTACTAACTGGTTGATTGTAGGCATTGGTTTCTCCTTTCCTCTAAAAATATCGTATTCTACCGTCCGAAGCGATATTTCTAACGCTTCGGGCGGTCAAAAACCGAGAAATATTTTACCACATCAGACGGGTTTTAGCAAAACTAATTTTCGCTGCCGCCGTTGTTTTCATCGTTTCCGTCGCGGTCAGCACCGTCGCTGCCGGCACCTTCGCCGCCGTCGCCTTCATTGTCGGCGCCTCCGTCCGGTTCGCCGCTTTCAGACGATGTGTTCCTGCGGCTGCCTGCCTGAGACGGATCATAGTCGAGGTCGGTGATAAGTTCGCTGAGCGACTTTGCAAAGTCCGCGCCGAAGCTTGTCCCCGGTGCAGGCGCAGACGAAGCGCTCTGTTCCGTGTCACCCAAGATCTCGGACCTTGTCTCTCTGGACTCGCCCCTCGCTTTTTCGCGCTCGGCTTCTTTGGCGGCCCTGCTTGCTGCGAGAGCGGCGGCCTTTTCCTCGGCGAGTTTCTTCATATACTCGTCGATGTAGGCTTGGTTCTCACCGTAGTCGACTTCGATGTCGCGGTATCTCTTCATTCCCGTTCCCGCAGGAATGAGTTTGCCGATGATGACGTTCTCTTTGAGGCCGACGAGTTTATCTGTCCTGCCCTTAGTTGCGGCGTCTGTCAGGACGCGCGTAGTCTCCTGGAAGGATGCGGCCGACAAAAGCGAACTCGTCGCCAGTGAGGCTTTGGTGATACCGAGCAGGAGCCTCTTGCTCGTGGCCGGCACTTTGCCCTCTGCCTCTGCTTCCGCGTTTGCTTCCTCTATCTCCTGGATGACGTACATGCTTCCCGGCAGGAGCGATGTGTCACCCGGGTCTTCGACTTTATATCTGGAGAGCATCTGGCTTGCGATGACCTCGATGTGTTTGTCGTTGATGTCTACGCCCTGACTCTTATATACCTTCTGGACTTCCTTGAGCAGATACTGATAAACGGCTTCTACTCCGTTCAGTCTCATTATGTCGTGAGGGTTCAGCGGTCCGACCGTGATGTTGTCGCCGGCTTTTACGCTGTCGCCTTCTTTTACGGCAAGCCTTGCGCCGTAAGGAACGACGTAACTGCGGTCTCCGCCTTCGCTCCTGACTACGATCTCGGTCTTGTTGTCGGCTCTGATGCCGATGGACTTGACTTCGCCGTCTTCTTCGCAGATCTCTGCGATACCCTTAGGCTTCCTCGCTTCGAAAAGTTCTTCGACTCTCGGGAGACCCTGTGTGATGTCGGAACCCGCGACGCCGCCGCTGTGGAATGTTCTCAGAGTGAGCTGTGTACCAGGTTCGCCGATCGACTGAGCGGCGATGATGCCTACGGCTTCGCCAACTTCTACAGGCATTGCGGTAGCGAGGTTCCTGCCGTAGCATTTTGCGCACAGACCGATCTTTGCGCGGCAGGTGAGCGGCGATCTGATCTTGACGGATTTGACGCCCGCATCTGCGATCGCTTTTGCCTGCTCGTCGGAAATCTCCTCGCCGTCTTTAGCGAGCACTTTGCCCGTCGAAGGATCGACAACGTCTCCGATGACGGTCCTGCCGGCTATTCTCTGCTCCAGAGGCTCGATGATCTCTTTTCCGTCTGTGAATGTGCTAACCTCTATGCCGTCGGTCGTTCCGCAGTCTTCTTCGCGGATGATGACGTTATGCGACACATCGACGAGCCTTCTCGTGAGGTATCCCGAGTCCGCGGTTCTGAGCGCCATGTCGGCGAGACCTTTACGTGCGCCGTTTGACGAAATGAAGTACTCGAGTACCGACAGACCTTCACGGAAGTTACCCTTGATAGGGACTTCGACCGTATGACCTGTGGCGTTTGCCATGAGTCCGCGCATGCCGCCGATCTGTCTGATCTGGTTCTTGCTGCCGCGGGCGCCGGACGTAGCCATGATGTACAGGTTGTTCGAAGGTTCGAGCGAATCCATCAGGGCGTCCGCCACGTCATCGGTGGCTTTGTTCCAGATCTCGATGATCTTTTCGTATCTCTCGTCGTTTGAAACGAGACCGGCGTCATATGCCTCTTCGTAGCGGTCTACTTCTTCCTGTGCGGCTTCGATTATATCCCATTTGTTCTCAGGGATCTTCATATCGTCGATGCCGATGGTGATAGCGGCTTTCGTCGAGTATTTGTAGCCCATGGACTTGATGTAGTCGAGGACGACGACCGTACCGGTGTTCGCGTGTTTGTGGAACGTCTTGTCGATGATCTGCCCGAGCTGCTTTTTGCCGCAGAGGAAGTCGATCTCAAGTCCGTACGGATCTTTTTTTCTGTCGACAAATCCGAGGTCCTGAGGGAATCCCTGATTGTAGATGAAGCGTCCGACGGTCGATTCGACTCTGCGTCCGCGCGTGTCGCCTTCGAGGAATACTCTTACCTTGACTTTCGCGTGGATCGCGACGACGCCGTTCTGGTACGCCATAAGCATTTCGTTTATATCTGTGAAGACCTTGCCGTCTCCCTTTTCAGGGATGCGGACAAAACCGGCTGCTTTGTTCGCCTCGGCGATCTTTCTGTTGTTGAATTCGTCTACCGCATAGGTTATCTTTTCTTTGCCGTCTACGATCTCCTTCTTGATAGCGGAACCCGGATACGTCAGGTAGTACGCGCCGAGGATCATGTCCTGCGACGGCTGGGTGATAGGGGATCCGTCCTTCGGAGCGAGGATGTTGTTGACGGAAAGCATGAGGAACCTCGCCTCCGCCTGCGCTTCAAGCGAGAGCGGAACGTGGACAGCCATCTGGTCTCCGTCGAAGTCGGCGTTGAAAGGTGTGCAGACGAGCGGATGCAGCTTTATCGCTTTGCCCTCTACGAGAACAGGTTCAAAGGCCTGGATGCCGAGCCTGTGCAGCGTCGGGGCGCGGTTGAGCATCACAGGGTGGTCTTTGATGACGTCCTCAAGGACATCCCAGACCTCAGGTCTGACCTTCTCTACCATGCGCTTGGCGTTTTTGATGTTGTGGGCGTATCCTCTCTCGACGAGTTCTTTCATGATGAAAGGCTTGAAGAGTTCCAGCGCCATCGTCTTAGGGAGTCCGCACTGATAGAATTTCAGTTCAGGTCCGACGACGATAACGGAACGACCGGAATAGTCGACACGCTTGCCTAGCAGGTTCTGACGGAAACGTCCCTGTTTGCCCTTCAGCATGTCGGAGAGCGACTTGAGCGCTCTGGAGCCCGGTCCGGTTACCGCTCTGCCGCGGCGGCCGTTGTCGATGAGTGAGTCCACGGCTTCCTGGAGCATCCTCTTTTCGTTTCTGACGATGATGTCAGGAGCGCCGAGCTCAAGAAGCCTCTTAAGTCTGTTGTTTCTGTTGATGACCCTTCTGTATAGGTCGTTTAAGTCGGAAGTCGCAAAGCGTCCGCCGTCGAGCTGGACCATAGGGCGCAGATCAGGCGGGATGACCGGGATGACTTCGAGGATCATCCACTCAGGCCTGTTGCCTGATTTGCGGAAAGCTTCTACTACTTCCAGCCTTCTTATTACGCGCAGTTTCGTCTGTCCCGAAGAGGATGCGAGTTTTTCGCGCAGTTTCTGAGACAGATCGTCCAGATCGATGTCGCAGAGGAGTTTGCGGACGGCTTCGGCGCCGATCCCGGCTTCAAACGAACGTCCGTATTTTTCGCGCGCTTCTCTGTACTCATCTTCAGAGAGTATCTGCTTATATACAAGGTCTGTGTTCTCGCCCGGGTCGGTGACGATATACGACGCAAAATACAGGACTTTTTCCAGATTGCGCGGTGATATGTCCAAGATCGTTCCGATGCGTGACGGGATGCCTTTGAAATACCAAATGTGCGAAACAGGGGAAGCGAGCTTGATATGGCCCATGCGCTCTCTCCTGACCTTCGCCTTTGTTACTTCGACGCCGCAGCGGTCGCAGATGATTCCCTTATATCTGATGCGCTTGTACTTTCCGCAGTGGCATTCCCAGTCCTTCATAGGCCCGAAGATGCGCTCGCAGAAAAGTCCGTCGCGTTCCGGCTTCAGCGTTCTGTAGTTGATCGTCTCGGCTTTGGTGACTTCGCCGTGCGACCACTCTAAGATCTTCTCGGTAGAAGCAAGTTTGATCTGAAGGGAATCGAAATTGTTCTGTTCGCTGCTGTTTGATTTTTTGATCGATGTATCAGTCAAAAGTCTGCTCCCCTTTCTTAAAACTCGCCGTTATCTGACGAATCCGGATCGTCATCTGAATCATACGAAGAACTGTTTTCGCGTCGATCGGCGGAAGCGGATACGACCGGTTCGCCGTCAGCGTTTTCTTCCGTGTAGCCGTTTCCGAGCAGTCTGGACTCGCTGTCTAATCTGTTGTCGACGTCGAGTATGCTGTCGATGCCGGTGCGTTCCTCGTAATCGGAGACTTCCTTGAGCTCGACCGGCTCGCCTTTTTCGTTCAAAACGGTGACATCCAGAGCCAAAGCCTGCATTTCTTTGATGAGGACCTTGAAGGATTCAGGCGTTCCCGCTGCCGGGATATTCTCGCCCTTTACTATCGCTTCGTATGTCTGGACACGGCCCACGATGTCGTCGGATTTTATCGTCAAGATCTCCTGCAGCGTGTAGGCAGCGCCGTATGCTTCCAGCGCCCAGACTTCCATTTCTCCGAAACGCTGTCCGCCGAACTGGGCTTTGCCGCCGAGCGGCTGCTGTGTAACGAGCGAGTAAGGTCCGGTGCTCCTCGCGTGGATCTTGTCGTCTACGAGATGGTGCAGTTTGAGCATATACATGTAGCCGACTGTTACGCTGTTATCGAAGTATTCACCTGTTCTGCCGTCTCTGACGCGGAGTTTTCCGTTTTCAGGATATCCGGTCTCGACGAGCAGTTCTCTAATATCTTTTTCCGTTGCGCCGTCAAATACAGGCGTGGAGATGTACCAGCCCTTTGCCTTTGCCGCAAGTCCGAGATGGACTTCGAGCACCTGACCGACGTTCATACGCGACGGTACGCCGAGCGGGTTGAGCATGACCTGGAGGCTTCTGCCGTCTTCGAGGAACGGCATATCTTCTTCAGGAAGTATGCGGCTGATAACACCTTTATTTCCGTGGCGTCCAGACATCTTATCGCCGACCTGGATCTTCCTCTTGGTGGCGATATAGACTCTGACCATCTTGTTGACACCCGGATTGAGTTCGTCGCCGTTCTCTCTGGTGAAGATCCTGACATCGACAACGATGCCGTTCTCGCCGTGCGGAACTTTAAGCGAAGTGTCGCGCACTTCTCTGGCTTTCTCACCGAAGATGGCGCGGAGAAGTCTCTCTTCTGCGGAGAGGTCGTTCTCGCCCTTAGGTGTGACTTTGCCGACGAGGATGTCTGTTGAATTGACTTCCGCACCGATTCTGACGATGCCGTCTTCGTCGAGGTCTTTCAGGGCGTCTTCGCCGACGTTCGGGATGTCTCTCGTTATCTCCTCCGGTCCGAGTTTGGTATCTCTGGCTTCTGATTCGTATTCGACGATATGGATGGATGTGAGGACATCATCCATTATCAGGCGCTCGTTGAGGATGACCGCGTCTTCGTAGTTGTATCCTTCCCACGTCATGAAGCCGATGAGGAGGTTCTTTCCGAGCGCGATCTCGCCCATATCCGTCGAAGGTCCGTCGGCGATGACTTCATCCTTTTCGATGTGTTCGCCGTGGCTGACGATAGGGCGCTGGTTGAAGCATGTCCCCTGGTTGGAACGCTTGAATTTAAGCAGTTTATATTCGTCAACTTCGCCGTTGTCATCTCTCCTGATGCGGATCTTAATGGCGTCGACGTACTCGACGGTGCCGGCGTTCTTCGCGATGATGACTACGCCCGAATCTCTGGCTGCTTTATATTCGATCCCCGTGCCGACGATAGGCGCCTCGGTGACGAGGAGCGGTACCGCCTGACGCTGCATGTTGGAGCCCATGAGGGCGCGGTTGGCGTCGTCGTTCTCGAGGAACGGGATCATGGCGGTAGCGACCGAAACGAGCTGTTTCGGGGATACGTCCATCATGTCGACGGCTTCTCTCGGAAACATCGCGATCTCTCCGCCCGGGCCTCTCGCCGCGACTTTTTCGTTGATGAAGTGGCCCTTATCGTCGAGAGGTTCGTTAGCCTGTGCGATGACGATGGATTCTTCTTCATCCGCGTCTATGTATTTTACTTCTTTTGTTACGATGCCTTTTTCTTTATCGACGATCCTATACGGAGTTTCGATAAATCCGTATTTGTTGATGACACCATACGTAGTCAGAGAACCGATGAGGCCGATGTTCGGTCCTTCAGGAGTCTCGATAGGACACATCCTGCCGTAGTGTGAGTGGTGGATGTCTCTGACTTCAAAGCCGGCTCTCTCGCGCGAAAGTCCTCCCGGTCCGAGTGCCGAGAGTCTTCTCTTGTGTGTGAGTTCGGCCAGCGGGTTGTTCTGATCCATGAACTGCGAAAGCTGTGAACTGCCGAAAAATTCTTTGATAGAAGCAGTTACCGGTCTGATGTTCATCAGCGCCTGCGGAGTGGCCATTTCAACGTCCTGAATGGTCATCCTCTCTCTGACGACTCTCTCAAGTCTGGCAAGACCGATACGGAACTGGTTCTGCAAAAGTTCGCCGACCGTTCTCAGTCTTCTGTTTCCGAGGTGGTCGATGTCATCCGTGGAACCTATGCCGTAGTTCAGGTTCAGGAGATAACTGACCGACGCGACGATATCATCGATGATGATGTTCTTTGGCGAAAGTTCGCTGCGTCTCTCGCGGAGCATGCTCCTGAGTTCGTCCTGATCCTTTGCCGCGTCTATGATCTCCATGAGGACAGGATAATATACTCTGTCCGCGATCCTGAGGTCAGAGATGTCAAAATCGATGTATTTATCGATGTCGACGAACCTGTTGCCGATGACTTTCGTCACGGTATTCCCGCTTTCGTCGTATTTGCTGTAGACGAGGACGCTCGCAACGCCGGCGTTCTCAATGTCATGAGCGAGTTCTTTCGTGAACGCGGTGCCTTTTTCGGCAAGTATCTCGCCGGTGGAAGGATCGACGACGTCTTCCGCCGCGGTCGTGCCCGGGAGCCTGTTCACGAATCCGAGTTTTTTGTTGAATTTATATCTCCCGACTTTCGCGAGGTCGTACCTCTTAGGGTCGAAGAACATGGAAAACAGCAGTGCTTTCGCGCTGCTTACCGTAGGAGGTTCACCCGGCCTGAGCCTTCTGTATATCTCCTTTATCCCGCCTTCGTAGTTCTTCGTCGGGTCTTTTTCTATAGTGTTGAGCAGTCTTTCATCTTTCCCGAAAAGGTCGATGATCTCTTCGTCGCTCGAGATGCCGATCGCTCTGAGGAACGTGGTCAGAGGAAGTTTGCGCGTCCTGTCGACTCTCACGTAGAGTATCTCATTGGAATCGGTCTCATACTCGATCCAAGCGCCCCTGTTCGGGATGACTTGCGAAGAATAAAGACGTTTGTTTGATTTATCCGTCTGGACGCTGTAATACGCGCCAGGCGAACGGACCAGCTGAGTTACTACGACTCTCTCTGTTCCGTTATAGATAAATGTGCCCTTTTCCGTCATCAGCGGGAAATCGCCCATGAAGACTTCCTGCTCCTTGATGTCGTTCGTCTCTTTATTGATGAGGCGGACCTTGACCTTCAGAGGAGCCGCGTACGTCACATCTCTCTCTTTGCATTCCTCCTGATCGTACTTAGGCGGATCGCTCAGAGAATAATCGACGAATTCGAGGATGAGGTTATCGGCATAATCTCTGATTGGAGAGATATCCTCGAACACTTCCCTGAGTCCTTCCTCGAGAAACCACTTGTATGATTTCACCTGGACATCAACGAAGTTCGGCATTTCGCAGACTTCATTGATTTTCGAGAATGACATTCGAGTCTTTCTGCCGACTTTTACAGGCTTTGGCATATTCATCACTCCTTGTAAACCTGACATGTACATTTGCGTGGCAGTCTATTATTTTACCACAGGGCTGTCAATAGGACAAGAAAAAAGTTATCGGATTTAAAAAAAATTTACTTGCGGCGGACCAAAACCGCCGTTTGGCGGATAAAAAACCGCTGTTTTGCGGACAAAAACCGCTGTAATCATGCTTGTCTCAAATAAACGACAAAGCAGGGGCCTTGCAATTTCAGGCAAATGCCCCCGCTGTTTGTCTCTTTCTGTCTTGGTGTCCCGGCGCAGAGCCGGAACAGACTTTTTATCAAACTACTTGAGTTCGACTTTTGCTCCGACTTCTTCAAGTTTAGCCTTGATTTCGTCTGCTTCTGCCTTTTCGACGTTCTCTTTGACGTTGCTAGGTGCTTTGTCAACGAGGTCTTTCGCTTCTTTGAGGCCGAGTCCGGTGATCTCTCTGACGACTTTGATGACCTTGATCTTCTGGTCGCCTATCTCGGAGAGAACGACGGTGAATTCGGTCTGCTCTTCAGCCGCAGGAGCCGCACCGCCTGCACCAGGAGCCGCTACGACTGCAGCCGCTGCGGAAACTCCGAATTCCTCTTCGCACGCTTTTACGAGTTCGTTCAGCTCGAGGACGGACATATTCTTTATTGCTTCGATGATTTGATCCTTATCCATTTTATTCTCCTTATTTTATTTGATCTTTGATCGATTGGATTGATTGCCGTTTATATCGCCGTTAAGGTCGATAAACTACTCTGCCGGTTTCTCTTCCGGAGCCGCTTCCGCTGCAGGTGCGGCTTCCTCCGGTGCAGCCTCTGCCGCAGGCGCTTCCTCTGCAGGAGCAGCCTCTGCCGCAGGCGCAGCTTCCGGTTCGGACTCCTTCTTTTCCGCGATTGCGGCAAGAGTCCTGGCGAATTTCGATACAGGCGACTTGATGCTTCCAAGGAACTTCGCGATGAGTTCTTCTCTGGACGGAATCTTAGAGATGACCTCTATGCCATCCTTATCATAGTATTTGCCTTCTACGATGCCCGCCTTGAATGCCATCTTCTGGAAATCGTTGATAGACTTGCTGAGGATCCTTGCAGGGGCCGTCGCGTCATCTTTGCTGATAGCAAGAGCAGTCGGTCCTTCGAGATCGTCTTTCAGCGGCTCGAATTCGGTGCCTTCGATCGCTCTCTTGATGAGAGTGTTTTTGTAGACTGTGTAGTCGACGTTTGCTTCGCGGAGATTTTTCCTGAGTGCATCCGCTTCTTCGACCGTGATTCCCATATAGTCTACAATGACCGCAGACTGAGCGCCGTCAAGTTTATTCTTGATCTCGTCGATAACAGCTTGTTTCTGCTGTTTTGATTCTGCTGACATTTAGTTGGTTCTCCTTTCTGCACGCGCTTTCCGAAAAAAGCGATGCGAATGTTTTTTCGGTACTCAATAAGAAACCCCGTTCTTGAGCGCAGAGCGGGGTAAACATTTATGTGTTGTACCTCGGCGGGAAATTAAGCCCTTCTAAGGGCACCCGCTGTCTACGGTGATAAGTTTCGTTTTAATTTGTTTCCGTCCGGCAAAACCGGACAATATCAGGTTTAGCTGAGGGAAGCCGCGTTGATCTTGATCCCCGGTCCCATCGTCGTGGAAACGCTGACGCTCTTAAGGTATGTACCTTTTGCCGTAGGCGGTTTCGCTTTGATGATCGCATCCATCAGCGCTCTGAAGTTCTGCTCGAGCTTTTCCGCACCGAAGGATTTTTTCCCGATGATCGTGTGGATGATGTTCTGTCTGTCAAGACGATACTCGACTTTACCTGCTTTGATGTCGGCGAGTGCTTTCGTCAGGTCCATCGTGACCGTTCCCGATTTAGGGTTCGGCATGAGTCCCTTAGGTCCGAGCACACGTCCGAGTTTTCCGACGACGCCCATCATATCAGGCGTTGCGACTACCGCATCAAAGTCGAACCAGTTCTCTTTCTGGATCTTGTCGGCGTATTCCTGTCCGCCTACGTAATCCGCGCCGGCCTGCTCCGCTTCCTCGACCTTAGGTCCCTTTGCGAAAACGAGGACTTTCTTTGATTTTCCCGTTCCGTTAGGAAGGACGAGCGCACCTCTGACCTGCTGATCAGCGTGTCTGCCGTCGACGCCGAGCCTGATGTGGACTTCGACTGTCTCGTCGAATTTTGCACTTTTAGTCTCTACGAGCTTCTGCATCGCTTCGGAGACTTCGTACTGCGTACTTCTGTCGATTGTTTCCGCAGACGCTTTGTAATTCTTGCCTCTCTTTGGCATTTCTACCTCCTTGCCGGTCCCGACGGTCTGCGTTCATTACGCTGAGGCCGCATTTCCTTTCGCGGTCCCCTGACCTCCCGGCGGTCTACTAATCTTCTGTGATAACGATCCCCATGCTTCTCGCGGTACCCTTGATCATCTCGGTTGCCGCTTCGAGGCTCGCTGCGTTGAGGTCAGGCATCTTGATCTTTGCGATCTCTTCCGCCTGTGCTCTCGTAAGTGTCGCTACTTTCGTTTTGTTCGGGGTCCCGGACGCTGTCTCAAGGCCTGCCGCTTTCTTAAGCAGTACTGCCGCCGGTGGTGTCTTGCAGACGAACGTGAAAGATCTGTCCGTGTAGACGGTGATGACTACAGGGATGATCATTCCGGCCTGATCCTGAGTCTTTGCGTTGAACTGCTTGCAGAAGTCCATGATGTTGACGCTGTGCTGTCCGAGCGCAGGTCCTACAGGAGGTGCAGGGTTCGCCTGTCCGGCCGGAATCTGAAGTTTGATGTAGCCTTCGACTTTCTTTGCCATGTTTTCTCCTTTCCCGGCGGCGCCTGTTCCGCGCGGCCGTAATCTGCAGGAATTTTCTTAATTTGCAGGGACGCCCCTGCGCCTAGTGACAGGGGTTCCCCCGTTCTCCCATGTAAAGGCGTGTCCGCATCACGCTGCCGGCACGTCCGGAGAAACAAAAGAAACTACTGCAGTCTGTCGATCTGGCCGAATTCGACCTCGACCGGCGTATCTCTTCCGACAAACGAAACGATGACGGTCAAAGTCTGTTTCTCTTTGTTGACTTCCTTGACCGTACCCATAAAGCCTTCGAACGGGCCGCTTATGAGGCGCACCGTGTCGCCGACTTTAATGTCGATGTCGAGATAGATCTTTTCGATGCCCATGCGCGTGACTTCCTCATCGGTGAGCGGGATAGGGTCCGATCCGTGTCCGACAAAGCCCGTTACGCCCTGGGTGTTCCTGACGAGATACCACGATTCGTTGGTTACGATCATCTTTATGATGATGTATCCCGGAAACATTTTCTTGGTTTTGATCACGCGCTTGCCGTCCTTCATTTCGATCCTGTCTTCCGTAGGCACGACAATTTCGAAGATCAAATCCTGCATTCCGCGGTTCTCGACCATCTTTTCGATATTCTTTTTTACTTTAGTCTCGTAGCCCGAATAGGTGTGGACGACGTACCATCTGGCTTTGCCGTCGCCTCTGAGACCTTCGTCTTCGAGCGGCGAGAGGGTATTGCTCTTTCCCGATTCTGCCATCTCAGGTATCCTTCCGAAAACGTTTTATGCAAACGCTACTCTATCGTCGTGCTTCCGAGAAGCTTTCCGAGGCTTGCGAGGACGCCGAGATCTACGAGCCAGAATACGAGCGCAAAGGCCGCCACTACGATGAGGACCGCGATGGTATGCGCGCCAAGTTCGGAGCGTGTAGGCCATACGACTTTGCTCATTTCTTTTCTGACGCCCGCAAAATATTCTTTTGGCGACGTTCTCTTTTTCTTAGAGACTTGTGGATTCGCTGCCATGACTAAATCCCTTTCCTAAATAATTACTCAAATAATTACTCGGCCTCAGATGAGATCACTTCGTCTCTCTGTGGAGAGTTTCCTTCTTGCAGAATGGGCAGTATTTTCTCAGTTCAAGACGATCAGGATCGTTTTTCTTATTCTTGATCGTATTGTAGTTTCTCTGCTTGCATTCTGTGCATGCGAGGATGATTTTCGTTCTCATTGTTGTGATTTCCTTTCGTTATGGTACTTAAACGTACTCAAAATTCAGAGCCTCTCCCGGCTCTGAACTGTAACAGCTTGGTGTGTTGGCGCAAAAGCGCTTATTAACTATACAACAAGCGTTTGTCAAAGTCAAGACGTTTCACATGAAGTTTATCCGGCATTGAAGCTCAGCCCGCGCTTGATTCGGAACTCGTATCGGCATTGAAGCTCAGCCCGCGCTTGATTCGGAACTCGTATCGGAAGTATCCGTTGAGGACGGGATAGGCTCTCCGGCCAGCACTGCTTTTATCGCAGCGACAGCGCTCGCTATGCTGTCAGGATCCTGAAGCACCACGGAAGCATACTCGTCGCCAACCGCGTAGCAAGGCATCATGTCGCTCTCGCCTATTATCGACTGCTTTTCTATAGTCCATGACGGCATGCCGTCGAGTTGATTCTTTATCAGTTCCTTTATCTCACCCGAGGTCATGTTGGTCTGGATGTAATCCTCCAGTGAATTGAGGATAGAAGGGTACTTCGCCAGCAGCGTGGAGCTGGACGTCAGTTTATTTAAGATAGCCTCGAGGACGAGCTGCTGATCCTTGTTTCTCTGTAAATCCCCGCTCTCGAACGCAGATCTCTCGCGGCAGAACCAGAGCGCCTGTTCGCCGTCCATCTCATTTAGGCCTTCTTCAAAGTAGTACTTGCCGTCGCTCGTATAGAACGAATACTCGGAAACCACCTCGATGCCGCCCATCGCGTCTATCATGTTCACTAGCGTCGAATAGTTGACTTTCACATAGTAATTCATATCCAAGCCGAGCAGGCTTTCGGCAGTCGCGACCGTATCATCTATTCCGTAGATGCCGGAGTGAGTGAGTTTGTCGTACTCTCCCGGAACGCCTACCACCTCGATATAGTAATCCCTAGGAATAGATGTCAGCAGTATCGTATGGGTAGAAGGATTCACCGTCGCGACAATGTTCACATCGGAGCGCGAATCGACGTCTATCGAGCCCCATTCGTCGAGTCCGGAGAAGTAGATGTTGAATCCCTCTTTCTTCACGTCGACGCTGCTGCTCGATCCGCCGGACGTTGTAGTTCTAAGTTTTATCTTATACAGCACCTTCGTGTCGTCGTCGAAGGAATCTATGCTGCTGCAGAGAGAATCATATCCGTCGGAAGCGATCAAAAGCACATTCGTCTCGCCTGCCAGAAGATCGTTGGCGGACTGTTCCGAATCGCTCGACTGCTCGGTGTATATCTCGATCTTTTCGCTCAGTTTATCGACGGCGGAAGTGTAATCGCTCCCGCTTCCGCAGACAGTGACCGTCTCGCCGGAGATATCGTCGAGACTCGCGTAAACATCCTCGTCCCTGACGACCACATCGAATGAATTTGTCGTGCTGTTAGTTATCTTATCGAGGAAGTCGACCGTCCCGCCGAGGTAATATGCGCCGCCGCAGTATACGGCGGAGATCGCCAGAGAAAAGACCAGCGCGATTATCTTCCTCGACTTCTTAAAGCGCTTCGACATGAGCGGAGGCTCAAGGAGCACCAAAATCAGCACGATTATCGCAATAGCGATGATCATCAGTTTCAGGACGAAAAATCCCGAAGTGCAGAAAATCACTGCGAACAAAGCGGACAGAGCGGCGAACAAAACGCCCCAGATGCGTCCGAATATGTTCAATCCTCTGCTCTGTTTGGATTTGGGTTTATTATCGATATTCTCAACTGTTCTGTTGTTTTTTTTGCTTCTCAAAATCAAGTCCTCACATCGGAAGTAACGTATTATTCAGTCGGCGTGTTTTCGAACGCCAAGTTAATATATTACTCCATAATCTATCCGATGTCCACCCTACATGGTTTGAGAATGAGCTTTGAATCCTTCTCCGATGACTTCGCTCGACTCCATGATTATCATGAAAGCGTCGGGATCCGTGTCGCGCACGATAGCCCTTATCTCGTACATCTGCTTGCTGCTGCACGCGCACATGACGACATCCTTATCCATCTCGGAGTAACTGCCCTGAGCCTTCAGGAATGTTGAGCCTCGTCCGACTATCTTATCTATCGCAGCCGCTATCTCCGACGGCTTGTCGGTGACTATCAAAGTCATCTTTCCGGCGTACAGGCCGTACATCATCTTGTCGACTACGACTGCGACGATGCCTGTGATGAGGATACCGTAGATCAGACCGTTGATGTTTTTAGAAACAAAGATCGTACCGAAGACCACTACCACTGTATCTATGGCAAGAGTCAACTGCCCGATAGTCAGATACGGCCTTTTCGCTTTGATGGCGAGGATGATAAAATCCATGCCGCCGGTGGAAGATCCTCTCATATATATGAGGCCGTACCCTATGCCGCTTAAGACTCCCGTGCACAGCGCCGCCAGCATCTTGTCATCCGCATAAAGAGGAAAATGCGGGGCAGCGATGTCCATTATGAGAGAAGTGATGACCAGAGATCTGATCGACGCGAACAGATAATCTTTCCCGATTATCTTATATGTCGCTATGATGACCGGGATGTTGAGGAGCATCGAAACGACACCGATAGGAGCGCCGGTCAGTTTATTGATGATCAAAGCGATACCGGTGAATCCGGTGAGCGGGAAGTTCGCGGCGGCAGCGAAGTTGTAAGCGCCGGCCGCAATGAATATGCCGCCGATGATATCGACTATTATGTCTACCGCCAGGGTCCCCGCAGTTTTCTTTTTTCCCATTTGCGTGTCCCTTATTTTCTTTTATTTTGAGTGAAAAAGACCGGACCTTTTTACAGGTCCGGCCATTTTTTCGAAAGTTTATGCGAGGTGTTACTCGATGATCTCGGTTACAACGCCCGATCCTACCGTTCTGCCGCCTTCACGAATAGCGAAGCGGAGTCCCACTTCGATCGCTATCGGCGTGATAAGCGTGATAGTCATCACTACGTTGTCTCCCGGCATGCACATCTCTGTCCCTTCCGGAAGCTGAAGATCTCCCGTTACGTCCGTCGTTCTGAAGTAGAACTGCGGTCTGTATCCGTTGAAGAACGGTGTGTGGCGTCCGCCTTCTTCCTTCTTCAGTACGTATACCTGCCCCTTGAACTTCGTGTGCGGATGGATCGTTCCCGGTTTCGCCAGGACCTGGCCTCTTTCGATCTCGTTCCTCTGTACGCCGCGCAGCAGTGCTCCGATGTTGTCGCCTGTCTCTGCATAGTCAAGCGTCTTCCTGAACATCTCTACGCCCGTTACTACTACCGTCCTCTTCTCATCCGTGAGTCCTACGATCTCTACTTCGTCGCCGACCTTCAGTTCGCCTCTCTCGACTCTGCCCGTTGCTACCGTGCCGCGGCCCGTGATCGAGAAGACGTCTTCTACCGGCATCAGGAACGGCTTATCGTTGTCTCTCTTAGGTTCCGGAATGTATGTATCTACTACTTCCATCAGTTTGACGATGTCGTCTCCCCAGTGGCTCGATGGATCTTCAAGTGCCTTCAGCGCGGATCCGCGGATGATCGGTGTGTCGTCTCCCGGGAAGTCATACTCTGTAAGCAGTTCTCTCACTTCCATCTCTACCAGGTCGAGAAGTTCCTCGTCATCTACCATGTCGCATTTGTTCAGGAACACGATGATGTACGGTACTCCTACCTGTCTGGCAAGGAGGATGTGCTCTCTCGTCTGAGGCATAGGTCCGTCCGTAGCCGCTACTACCAGGATCGCTCCGTCCATCTGCGCCGCACCGGTGATCATGTTCTTTACATAGTCCGCGTGGCCCGGGCAGTCTACGTGCGCGTAGTGTCTGTTCGGTGTCTCGTACTCGATGTGTGCCGTCGAAATGGTGATCCCTCTCGCCTTCTCTTCCGGTGCCTTGTCGATCATATCGAATGCTACGTAGTCGCCAAGTCCGTATCTCTGGTGAAGGACCGCCGTGATCGCCGCTGTCAGCGTCGTCTTGCCGTGGTCTACGTGACCGATCGTGCCGATATTGATATGCGGCTTCGTTCTGTCAAAATGCTGTTTTGCCATTTTTGTTCTCCTGTGCCTCCTGTAAAATATTTGTTCTGGAGCTGTTGAGCAGGCTCGAACTGCCGAACCTCTTCATTACCAATGAAGTGCTCTACCTACTGAGCTACAACAGCACAAAATAACGCACTTTAAGCGTATATCAGCATAGTACTATTTTTATCGTCCGATGTCAATTATTGTTTTTTCAAATTTCTCTGCCTGCGCGCCTCATATAGAGCGACTGCCGCGGCGTTTGAGGCGTTGAGTGAGTCGATGCGGCCCAAAATCGGGATCGATATGATAAAGTCGCATTTTTCGCGGACAAGACGCGAAAGTCCTCGGCCTTCGTTCCCTATAACTATCGCTGTCCGTCCTGTCATGTCGCTTTTGTCATACGGCGATCCGTCCATATCGCATCCGGCGATCCAAAACCCTTCTTTTTTTAGTTCATCTATCGCTGTGGAAATATTCGATACGCGCACGCACGGCATGTATTCGACCGCTCCGGCGCTCGCTTTGGCTGCAGCAGCCGTCAGCCCGCACCCTCTGCGTTTTGGTATGATGACGCCGCTCGCTCCCGCACATTCGGCGCTTCTCAGTATGGCTCCGAGATTGTGAGGATCTTCTATTTCATCTAATATGACGACAAGCGGCTCTTCGCCAAGTTCACGCGCTTTTGCGCAGATGTCCTCCATAGACGCATATTCGTGCGCAGCGCAGAAAGCCGCAACACCCTGATGCGAACCGCCCTGAGCGATCCTGTCGAGCGCGGCCTTGTCGACGAATTTGACAGGGACATCGTTCTGCTTAGCCTTTGATAGTATCTTCCCGATCGAGCCCTCCGCTCCTTTCTGGACGATTATCTCATTTATCGGTCTGCCGCTCTTCAGCGCTTCGGCTACCGGGTTCCTTCCTATCAAAACGTCGTTTTCAAGACGTTCTTCACCCCCGCGGGTGACTCGGTCATCTGAGTATTTCGGGCGTTCCGCCGCCCCGCGGGCGACTCGTTTATCTGCGTAGTTTTGGCGGCCTGTGCCCCTGCCGCGTCCGGCGCTCTCACCTGCATAGTTCCGGCGGCCCGCAGCCCTGCCGCGTCCGGCGCTTTCACCTGCATAGTTCCGGCGGCCCGCAGCCCTGCCGCGTCCGGCGCTTTCACTCGCGTAGTTCCGGCGGCCCGCATCCCTGCCGCTCCGCGACATATTTCCCGCTCTTCCGTTTATATTTTTCCCGCTTGTGGTTTTCTTCATGTCAGTCGGCTCATTCTGCGTCTTTTACGCGCGTGTATTTGAAAAATTGATATCTGATTCCGTTTTCTTCTTTTATCTCCGAAAGCGGCTCGGCTTCAAACTCACCCGTGGCGTCGAGGTCAGGCAAAAACCTGTCCGCGTCAAAATCCCGATAAATTTTCGTAATGTAGACCGTATCGCACATCGGCAGAAGTCCCGCATATATCTCGGCCCCGCCGATGACAAAGATGCTGTCGGGGTCTGTGCCGGCGACAGCCGCTTTAAGTTCCTCGCCGGAGTGGACGACCTCGGCGCCCTCGGCTTTGTAGTCCTCTCTGCGCGTGATAACGATATTCCTGCGCTTAGGAAGGCCTTTCTTTCCGGGGAGGCTCTCAAAAGTGACGCGGCCCATCACAACGGTACTTCCCGCGGTCGTCTCTCTGAAAAATTTCATGTCGCCCGGCAGGTGGCAGAGCAGCCCGCCGTTTTTGCCGATTCCCCATTTTTCATCGGCCGCTGCTATCATCTTCATCGTGTAGTCAGATTTCCTTTCGATTTTTGCTGAATGTTTTGCCAAATAGCAAATAGCAGCTAAATAGCAATCGGTATATTCGTCACCTGCGGTCCGGTCACGTAATCTTCGACTATGACGTCATCGGCCGTAAAGTCATAGAAATCCCTGATATCCGGATTCAGCCTGACTTTTGGCGCGGGATGTTCTTCTCGCGTGATGAGTTCCTTTATTATATCGATATGCCTGTCGTATATGTGGGCGTCGGCGATGACGTGCACGAGTTCGCCCGGCTCAAAGCCCGTGACCTGAGCGATCATCATGAGTAGAACGGAATACTGGACTACGTTCCAGTTATTCGCCGCCAAAACATCCTGAGATCTCTGGTTCAGGACCGCGTTCAGGCGATTTCCCGTGACGTTGAAAGTCATGCTGTAGGCGCACGGCTCCAAGTGCATCTCGGAAAGGTCGGCAAAATTATAGATGTTCGTCATGATGCGGCGCGAATACGGTGTATTCTTCAGCTGCCAGAGCACATTGTCCACCTGATCCATATCTCCCTGAGGGAAATGATATTTCACGCCCATCTGATAGCCGTACGCTTTTCCGATGGAGCCGTTCTCGTCAGCCCATTCGTCCCAGATATGGCCTTTGAGATCGTGGATATTGTTTGATTTTTTCGACCAGATCCAGAGCACCTCGTCCACGGCAGTTTTTATAGCCGTCCTGCGCAGTGTCAAGGCCGGGAACTCCTCGGAGAGATCGTATCGGTTCACGACTCCGAATCGCTTGATCGTATAGGCGGGCGTGCCGTCTTCCCAGTGCGGTCTCACCTTCTGGTTTTCCGTGGAAAATCCGTGTTCGATTATGTCGCTGCACATGGATTTGAATATCTTATCTGCCTTGCTCATTCTGTTCCTTTCGCGATGTAATCGCGGGCTTCGCCCATTATCTCGCGCGCCCTGTCGGTGTTCCCCTTCATGTGATGCATTCCGACGAGCGCTTCAAAAGCAGTTGCGAGCCTGTATTCGACGGGGTCGGCGCTCCTCGATCTGTTCGGAGTCTTGTGGTTTCTGGCGCGCTTCACAAGCGCGGTCTCTTCATCGGAGAGCATTCCCTCGCGCATCAGGTATTTAACAGCAGCCGCCTGACTTTCCGCGCGCACAAAACGCACGGCCTGCCTGTGCAGTTCGCCGCCGCGTGAGCTGCCGCATTCCGCGACACTTTCCCTTATATACAGTTCATATACGGCGTCGCCTACGAATGCCAGCGCCGCTATAGATAAATCGGCCATCAGTCTTTGATTATCTGAACTCCCTGAGGAGTATCCTTTAAAGTGTAGCCGCGCTCTTTCAGCATATCGCGTATCTCGTCGGCGCGTGCCCAGTTCTTTTCGGCTCTCGCTTTCTGTCTTTCTTCGACGAGGGCCTCCACGTCGGAATCTACTGTGCTTTCCGCCTGTTCCTGTTTCTTTACGATGCCGAGAACGTCGGTGAGTTCATAGAGCGCATCGAGCGCTTTGGCGGCAAATTCCTTCGTCGCCTCGCCGCGGATAGCCACATTGACTGCGGATACGAGTTCAAATACCGCGCTTATCGCATCGGCCGTATTCAAATCGTCATCCATATATTCGATGAACTCATCTTTGTATTTGCCGAATCCGTCGGCAGCGGCCCTCTCGTCATCGGTCATCGGACCGTCCTGTCCGTTTTCTTTGATGAACTCGAGGCTGCTTATGCACGTCTCTATCCTCTGGAGTCCGGCCTTTGCCATCTCCATATTCTCTCTGCAGAAGTCGAGCGGCCCTCTGTACTGGCCGCTGAGCAGGAAGAAGCGGATGACTTCGCCCGAGTACTGCTTGCGGATGTCGCGTACGGTAAAGAAATTGCCCTTTGATTTCGACATCTTTACGGCGTCAATGGTTATGAATCCGTTATGCATCCAATAATTCGCGAATGTCACTCCGTTGCAGCATTCGGACTGAGCGATCTCGTTCTCGTGGTGCGGGAACTGAAGGTCTTCTCCGCCGCCGTGGATATCTATCGTTGCGCCGAGGTGTTTCTTTGCCATTGTCGAGCATTCGATATGCCATCCCGGACGTCCCATGCCCCAAGGCGATTCCCACGCGATCTCGTCGGGCTCTTTGCGCGCCTTCCAGAGAGCAAAATCGAGCGGATCTTTCTTCACGTCGCCGACCGCTATGCGCGCTCCCGCCTCCAGGTCGTCGATGTTCTGTCCGGAAAGCCTGCCGTACTGAGGAAATTTGCGTGTCGAAAAATACACGTCTCCGTCGGCCTCGTAAGCGTAGCCTTTATCTATCAGCGTCTGAACGAAAGCGATGATATCAGGTATGGTCTCGGATACCTTAGGGTGCACATCGGCGCGGCGCACGTTCAGGGCGTCGGCGTCGTCAAAATATTCCTTTATGTATTTCTCGGAGATCTCCGGAGCAGTAACTCCCTCCTCCTTCGCTTTATTGATGATCTTGTCATCGACGTCGGTGAAGTTCTGTACGTATTTGACCTTATATCCCCTGTACTCGAGGTATCTCCTGAGCGTGTCGAAAACGACCATAGGTCTGGCGTTTCCGATGTGAATGTAGTTATAGACCGTAGGGCCGCAGACGTAGATGCGGACTTTGCCTTCTTCTAATGGAACAAAATCTTCTTTGCGCCGCGACATAGTGTTATATATTTTCATGATATCTCCCGACTTTTCCCCTTGCTTTCTCCATTTGTTTCCGGTCCGAAAAAGCCTTTAGAGCCATATCCGTCCGGACCTTTCGCTTTCGATCAGTTCAAGCGCCTTGCTGACCGCTTCCTCTGAAGTCAATTCGGTCTTGTCGTTTTCGCGCCTGAGTTTATATTCCACGACACCCTCGCCGGCTCGTTTCCCGACGGTGATGCGGACAGGGATGCCGAGAAGATCGGCGTCCTTAAACTTGACTCCCGGGCGCTCGCTTCTGTCGTCGAGGAGGACTTCCGCGCCTGCTTTTTCGAGTTCCGATTCGATTTCCTCGGCGAGTTTCGCCTGTGTTTCATCGTCCGGTTTTATCAAAGTGATGATGACGTGGTACGGAGCGACCGACACAGGCCAGATGATACCCGCGTCGTCGTGATGCTGCTCGACGATAGCCGCGAGGGTCCTTGAAATGCCGATGCCGTAACTTCCCATGACGATAGGGCGGTCCTGCTGATTCTCGTCCTTATAGAACGCGCCCATCGGCTCGGAATATCTGGTGCCGAGCTTGAATACCTGACCGACCTCGATACCGCGAGTGTGGCGCACAGGCTTCCCGCAGATCGGACAAGGATCTCCTTCTTTCAAAACCTTAATGTCGGCGATTATATCGGCGGTGTAGTCGCGTCCGTAGTTGACGTTTATCAAATGGTGATCTTTCTTGCATGCTCCGGCACAGAGGTTCTTCAGCCCGGGAAGTTCGCTGTCGACCACGATAGTGCAGTCGTGCAGCCCGCAAGGACCCGTGAAACCGCCGACGCAGCCGGTCGCTTCTCCCATTTTTTCTTCGTCGGCCATCGCAAGCTGATGTTCGGCGATCCCGAGTGCGTTCACGAGTTTTATCATATTCAGTTCTCTGTCTCCGCGCAGGAAAGCCGCGACGAAGCCGTCTTCCCTGCCTTCGTCATCGTATTTCTGCAGGAGCAGCGCTTTGATCGTCTGTTTCTTATCGAGTCCGAGATACTCAGCGACCGCTTCGATCGTCTTTGTCCCCGGCGTGCTTACTTCCTCCATAGGGAGCATGGCAACGTCCGCAGGATCCGGCGCAGCGTCGACACATTCCGCGCGCTCCACATTTGCCGCCATACCGCAGCTGTCGCATACGACGATATCGCTTTCACCTACTTCAGAAATAGCCGTGAACTCGTGAGAGCCGCTTCCACCGATCGCTCCGGAATCCGCCGCGACCGGCCTGCAATACAGCCCGCAGCGCTTGAAAATGCGGTCGTATGCGTTATACATTATCTTATAGCTGACATCCAGACCAGCCTCGTCTTTGTCGAACGAGTAGAGGTCCTTCATGATGAACTCGCGGCTCCTCATCAGACCGAAGCGAGGGCGCGCCTCGTCTCTGTACTTCGTCTGGATCTGATACAGCATGAGCGGGAGCTGACGGTACGAAGTGACGTCGTTCCTGATGATATCGGTGAAAACTTCCTCGTGAGTAGGCCCGAGGCAGAAATCTCTGCCGTTTCTGTCTTTGATGCGCCAGAGTTCAGGTCCGTATTTGCTCCAGCGGCCGGATTCTTCCCAGAGTTCCTTCGGCTGGATCGCCGACATCAGGATCTCCTGTCCGCCGGAAGCGTCCATTTCCTCTCTTACGATGTTCTCTATCTTATGGAGAGACCGTATTCCCAGCGGCATGTAGCCGTATATTCCGGACGCGACCTTGCGTATCATACCCGTGCGCAGGAGCAGTACATGGCTCGGAAGTTCCGCTTCCGCCGGGACTTCTCTGAGTGTTTTAAGATGCATAGACGATAATTTCATTTTTCAGTGATCTCCAATCAAAATATCTTCTTTATATATTTCTTTTATATTTATATCCGTATATTCTGCGATAGTCAAAGCGCGGACGCTTGCCTGCAGATTTCAATCGTCGTTTTCGCTTTCAATGCTAAGCAGCGCTGCCGCTTCTGCGGCGATGCCTTCTCCGCGGCCGGTGAATCCGAGCTTCTCTGTGGTCGTGGCCTTTACGCTCACGCGCGAAACGTCCTTCCCGAGCACGCCGGCTATGTTTTCACGCATTCGCTCTGTGTAAGGGGCAAGCTTCGGCTCCTGACATATTATAGTAATATCGCAGTTGACAAATCTGAAACCGCGGTCTCTGATGGCGTTCCACGCCCTGGAGAGAAGTTCCAGACTCGAGATGTCCTTATATGCGTCGTCTGTGTCGGGGAACAACCTGCCGATGTCTCCCATGGCGGCTGCGCCGAGCAGCGCGTCCGTCAAAGCGTGGAGGACGACGTCGGCATCCGAATGGCCGTCGAGACCTTTCGTGCTCGGGATGTCCACCCCGCCTAAAATGAGCCGTCTGTACGGGGCAAAGGCGTGCACGTCAAAGCCCGTCCCGATCCTTATCTCCATTTAATACTTTTCCCCTTTCAAGATATCGTGCGCGTCCCGCGGCACGGCGAGACCGGACCGCGGGGCGCTCTTTTCATAATGATACTATTTCTGTCTGCGCACTTGAACTACGGCCTTATCCTGCCGAAGATCATACGGCCGGCAGCGGTCTGAAGTGCGTTGGTGACCGTAATGCTCACGGTTTTGCCAATAGAACCTCTGCCGTCCTCAACTACGACCATGGTTCCGTCGTCCAGATACGCCACCGCCTGCGAACTGTCTTTTCCCTGTTTCACAGGTGTCACCGTCATCTTTTCGCCCGGGATGACGACAGGCTTCAGCGTGTTCGCCAGTTCGTTTATGTTCAGGACTTCCACCCCGTTGATAGACGCGACTTTGTTCAGGTTATAGTCGTTGGTGACGACCTTCCCGTTCATTATCTTCGCCAGTTTAAGCAGTTTGACATCCACTTCGGGTATGTCCTTGAGCGTCTTTTCGTTTTCGGTGTTATATATCTCGATACCGAAATCGCTCTGTATCCTGTTCAGTATATCCAGGCCCCTGCGTCCGCGCACGCGTTTGAGCGAATCGGCGGAATCGGCGATGTGCCTTAGTTCGATGAGAACGAACTCGGGGATGATGATGGGGCCTTCGATGAAGCCCGTATTCATTATCTCCGCGATGCGCCCGTCGATGATGACACTGGTGTCGAGGATCTTAGGCGACGCCGGCTGACGCCTGCGTTTGTTCCCCTGATATTGGTACTTGGCGTTCTGCGCCTGATCGACAGTATCTTCCTGCTCTTTCTGCGGCATATCCGTCCGGTCGGACTTGCGCGCTCCGATAGTCCCTATGGAATTGAACAGGTCTTTCCCCTTGCTGGCGAGTATCACCGTGCCGAAATAACCAAGTACGATGTACAGTACGACCGAAATTATCAGAGATACATATCCGTGAGTTATCGGAAGGAAAATCGACGTGATCAGTCTGGCGATGATAAGTCCTAAAATGAGCCCGACGAGACCTGAAATTATGGTGCCTGTCGAAACGTTGTTCAGATCTTTGGTGATATCCTCGGCGACTTTGCTGGTGTGTTTCAGAATACTCGGCGAAAATTTATAAAAAATAAGTGCGAAAACAGATACGAGCACAGCAGCGATCAGGATCTGCTTCTGGACCGTGAATACGTCCGACATGGACTTTCCGGTATTTTCCATGGCCGTGCCTATGAGCAAAAAAATGCCGTAGCCGAGTAAACCTCCGAGGGCTGTGAATATCAATCTGAGCAATTTATTCAGCATTTTCGTTCCTCCTTTCTCTAAATACTCTCCGGACCGGTCCCCGCGTGAAGATACCGGTTTACAATCAAAACAAAATTTAACATGTGAAACGGCTCCCACGCAAGAAATTACCTATCCGAATGTAATTTTCAGTATAGTGCAACAAAATAAAACCGTCAAGGATTCAGAAATCCCCATACATGCGGAAAAATCGGCATTTGCGAGGTCTATTTGAACTGCATAAATAAAAATGGTAAAATAAGACAAACTATTTAACGGAAGACTATTCGGAATCCCAAAGGAGGAACCTTATATGTATAAACTTCTGGTTGTCGATGACGAGCCGAAGATCCGCGAAGTCATAAGAGACTACGCCGAATTCAACGGGTATGAAGTCACCGAAGCCGAGGACGGCATGAGCGCGGTCGGTCTCTGCAAACTGAACAAATACGACCTCGTCATACTGGACATAATGATGCCTAAACTCGACGGCTTTTCAGCCTGCAAAGAGATAAAAAAGATCCAGGACGTCCCGGTTATAATGCTCAGCGCGCGCGGAGAGGAATACGATAAACTGTTCGGTTTTGAACTCGGCATCGACGATTACGTCGTAAAGCCTTTCAGCCCAAAGGAACTGATGGCAAGAGTCAACGTCGTGCTCGAACGGCGCAACGCCAAACATACAGACGGGCAGGAAGTGCTGAATTTCGGCGGACTTTCGATCAACATCGCCGCAAGGACCGTCACCGTGGACGGCAAGCGTGTCGAACTCACGCCTAAAGAGTACGACCTGCTGTTCTACCTCATCAAAAACAAGAATATCGCGCTCTCACGTGACAAACTGCTTTCAGACATCTGGGGATACGACTTCTTCGGCGACGACCGCACGATCGACACCCACATAAAGAATCTGAGAAACAGCCTTGGACCGTACCGCGACTATATCGTCACACTCAGAGGGGTTGGCTACAAGTTTGAGTACGAAGACAAATAGCAAAGCAAAGGCAAGCGCCAAAGCAAAAGCAAAGAAGAAAATCGACGTAAAAGGCCTGAGATTCAGGCTTATCTTATATTTTTTGATCTTCACGACGCTCGTAATATCGATGATCTGGTTCCTGCAGGTCTTCTTCCTCGGAAATTACTATGAGTCGATGAAACTCTCCGAATCAAATTCCATCGCGGCCCGGATCAGGCAGGAATATGAAGAGAGCGACACCGTCTTCGACTTAAAAGACACGATCAACGAGATCACCAGAAACAGCGACTGTTTCATCAGAGTCGAGACCGGTGACGGTATCCTTATGCTCGTCACGGAATACAACAACTTCAAGCTCCCTCAGATCTACAGCCTGCAGTCGGGGCGCATGCGCTACGACCTGTTAAACAGCGACCAGCAGAGTATATCCCGCATCTGGACCGACAAAGATTCGAGCAAGACTCTGATGTACGTCACTTTTCTGCACAAGGAACTGGAGGAGGACGGCTCGATAGACGAGCGCAACAGCATGGTTTTGTTCATGTTCAGTCCGCTGTATCCGGTAAGATCGACGGTCAGCATCCTTCAGCGCCAACTCATCTACGTATCCGTTATCGCCGTAATCATGGCGATCTTGGTCTCGATCGTGCTTTCCTCGCATATAAGCAAACCGATCAGAAACATCACCGAATCGGCAAAAGAGATGGGAAAAGGCAACTATGCCGTCAAATTCAAGAGCGGCAGCTATACGGAGATGAAGGAACTCGCCTCCACGCTTTCGACTACCGCACAAGAACTCGAGCGCACCGATAACTACCAGAAAGACCTCATCGCTAACGTCAGCCACGACCTTAAGACACCTCTGACGATGATCCGCTCCTACGCCGAGATGATAAGGGATATCTCCGGCAACGACCCGGTAAAACGGGAAAAGCACCTTGAAGTCATCATCGAGGAAGCCGACCGCCTGAACACTCTCGTCAACGACATGCTGAACGTGTCGCGCATGCAGCAGCGCAGGATAACGCTCTCGCGCTCTGATTTCGATATCGGCAGGCTGACCGAGAAACTGCTCGAGTCCTACGACATACTCGCCGAGCAGGAAGGATACACGTTCTATTACGAAGTACCGGAGGAACCTCTAATCGTCAACGCCGACGAAGAAAAGATAAAACAGGTCATCTCGAATCTTGTGAACAACGCCGTAAAATACTGCGACGAGGATAAAGTCATAATGATAGAAGTCGCCAAATCCGGCAAGAACAGCGTCCGGTGCGACGTAAAAGACAACGGTCCGGGAATACCGAAGGACGAGATCAACCACGTATGGGAAAGATACTATAAGTCAAGCGCCCATCACGTCAGGCCGACCGAAGGCAGCGGATTGGGACTGGCGATCGTGCGTGAAATATTGCAGCTGCATAAAGCCGAATACGGCGTAGAAAGCGAACCGGGAGAGGGAAGCGACTTCTGGTTCAAGCTGCCGCTCGTCAACGCGAAAGCGCAGAAGCGGTGATATCTTTTATTGAGTCTAATTTGCGCTCCATATCGGAAAGAAGTTTGATTTGAACGCGGGCCCTGTCCAGATTCTGGCGGGGCCTGTTTGTTTTGAAATAAATATCTCCGTCCAGATAATCCGTGAGGAACCGCATGCCCAACTCATACGATACGCGCAGCGGCCCGTACGGCAAAACTTCTTTCTCGCGCGTTGTCAGCGTGTCTCCGCACTCTGAAAGGAATCCTTCGGCAAAACCGCTGAACATGTCGAGATCGAATCCCGCCATATCGCAGTCGGGACAGTCCTCGTCGGCCGTATTTGCCCCCGATCTGGCGCAGTCTCCGAAGTCATCGGCGGCGTATCCCGCCGTGACCGTATCCAAGTCTATGACAGCAAGAGGCTCGCCGGTTTCCAAATCGAACAAAACATTGCTTATCTTGGTGTCGCCGTGTATTACGCGGACGGGCGGCAGTTCACCGCCCACTGAATATATTTCGGCGATCGACTTCCTGCTCCTGTAGAACTCTATCTCATCGCGCACTTCATCTGCGCGGCGGGCACGGTCGTCGGCGGCAGACTCCTCGAAATGTCTGTACCTGTGCGCCGTGTCGTGAAATCTCTTTGTTTCACGCAGAGACGATATATCAAAACCTTCGAGAGCGTTCAAAAACGCTCCGAACGCCTGTCCGCAGCGTTTGAAATTCAGTTTATCGGTCGGCTTCATCACGCAGTATGACCGCGGAATATACCTGTACGCACGCCAATAGCCGCCATTGCCGTCGAGCGTGTAATATTTGCCCGCGTCATTCTTTAAATATGAAAGCGTTCTTCCTGTCCGCCCCGTCTTTTCCATATATTCGGCGACTGCCGCCGCGTTCAGGATGACCGCTTCAGGATTTGGAAAAACGTTTTCGTTCACACGCTGAAGAACGAGCCTGCGCTCTCCGCCGCGCTCCGCAAAGTACGTGTCATTGATATTCCCCTGACTGCACGGCTCTATCGCGAATTCATCCGCATGTGTCCCCATCGGGAGAAAAGAATCGAGCGCTCCCAATATATTTGCGATGCGCAGATTTTCATCGATATTTACGGATATGTTTTCGTTTTCGCAAGGTTTCATCTGTCGGCGGTTTCTTTCAGGCGGGCCTTTTTCTCGGACCGGCGCCGTAAACTATAGTGAAAAACCGATATTGCAGCGGCAAGTGCCGCAGGAAAGAGTTCTGTCGTTCCTATCTTTGACATGCTCTGCTCGCTGAGCGTTGAATAGATCACAAGCCCCAGGCAGAGCGCTATCGCAGCCTGCTGCAGCACAAACGCCACGAAAAGAACGGGCTTATGCAGAATATCGCGGTTCGGCCACATGCCGGCAGGCTCTTCCTTTGCAAAGCAATGTACCGCGGCGACTCCGGCAACTATCAAAATATAGTTGGCGAACATCATATGAGGTTCGACAGAACCGGCCATCACCATGATATACATCGCTGCGATCCCGCAGGCAAGCATCTCGCCGCCGGCAAGACACTGGAATCTTTTCATTTTCTGCAGCATTCGCCGCATATCTATTTTCACTCTGATCTTTTTTCTCTTTTTATCCATTTTAAAATACTAAAACACAGCGTGTATCAGAACGCGCACAAAGCCGCGCTCCGAAACTCACGCAGGACCAAGCTCCATGGCGCAAACCGAACCACACTCAGAACCGCGCTCCGCGGCGTGCGCAAACCGCGTGCCGTCATCAGCTGACGAAAATGCTCCCTCCGATGAATTCGCGTATGATCGAATTGTTTACGATGCAGGAGTCGTCATCGATCTGGCGGAAAGACTCCAGGAATGTCAGCATCCTGCGCGCCTCCGCGTATTCCTTTTCGCTAGGCCTGATCTTTTTCAACTGGGGCACCGCGTATTTCTTAAGTACCGCGATCTCATAGACGTGATAAGAGTTGAACAGCACGTCGGCTTCGCTGCTGTACGGGAATATGTTCTTATCCTCCGACGCTCTTACCTTAGGCCAGTTCCTGATCGTATCTTTAGCGGAGTGGCCGCGGAACTGATAGTCGCGTACCAAACGCCTGAGCATGCGTTCGTCCGTCGTCGGTATCCTGTTATGGTTGTCGATATTAAGCTGCGTGAGCGGGCTTATATATATCTTGAATTTTTCATCGTCGGGGATACGGCTGGTGAGTTCTGCGTTCAGGCCGTGGATGCCCTCGATGACTATCGGCTGGTCGGCCTCGATGCGCGTGACGCGCCTGCCGAATACCTTGTGCCCCGTGATGAAGTCAAACTCCGGCAAGTCCACCTTTTTCCCCGCGAGCAGATCGTTCATGTTCCTGTTGAACAGTTCGAGATCGACCGCATTCAGATTCTCAAAGTCGTACTCTCCGTTCTCGTCGCGCGGCGTATCTTCGCGCTCGACAAAATAATCGTCGGTGCACAAATAGATAGGGTGGAGCCCGTTCACCATCAACTGAATGCAGAGCCGGCGAGCGAAAGTAGTCTTTCCGGACGAAGACGGGCCCGCTATCAGTATGATGCGCTTTTTCCGCTTTTTGATCATGTCTGCTATCTGAGCCACTTTCTTCTCGTGGAGCGCTTCAGACAGCTGTATTGCTTCTTTATATTTTCCCTTTGCGATGATCTCGTTCAGGTCGTTGACGTAGTTGATCCCCAGCAGTTCGTCCCATTCCGTCTGTTCGAGGAAAGCCTGATAGAGTTTCTTCTGGTCGGAATACTCGGGTATCTTATCCGGTTCACCCTGCATCGGAAAGCGGACGAGTATGCCTTTGCGGTATTTCCTGAGCTCGAAATATTCGATGTACTTAGTAGACGGCGTCATGTAGCCGTAGAAGAAATCCCTGGTGCCCTCTAACTCATAGAACTTGATGTGGGTCAGCGAAGGAGCGCTCTTGATGAGCGCAAGCCTCTCCAGGTTCCCGTCCTGTTTGAGATATCTCATCGCAGTTCGACGAGTGACCAGTTCCTTCTTAAAAGGATAATCTCCGGCAACGAGTTCGCGCATGCGCGCTTCTATCTTTGCGACTTTGCTCTCAGAGATCTCGATCGTTTCTTTAGGGTTTTTCGGATCTCTGATTTCTGTGTAAAGTCCCTGATTCAGCGAGTTCATTATCTCAACTCTTGTATCCGGTACCACATCCTCGACCGCCTTGATAAATATGAGGCTCAGGCTCGCCTGATATATCAGGTTCGCCGCCTGTGAACGCATGTCGAGCAGTTCCACCCTGCAGGACTTCTCTATTTTAGTGTCCAGATCTACAAGCCTGTTATTTACCAAAGCCGCCAAAACGGTGTACGGGAGGTCGTCCGCCATCGGGATCAGATCCTCTACCGTAACGCCGTTTGCGACTTCAATTTCTTTAATTGTTTTCTTCAATCCGGATATGAGTTTTATCTTCAAAGCGTACCTCCTCACGTGACGGACCTGCGGGCAGATGGCCGTCTGAGCGCTCGCGGAGGAGGAAAACGTTTCGGGCTCAGACTTCTGCGCCTGCTGCCCTGTCGCGGTCGGCCAAATATAGATCGACCACCGTACCCATATCTTCCTCGCGCAGCGTGATGCCGCGGCTCATGTGCTCATGATCGGGATCCCAGTCTCTGATGTCGTACTTAGGCCCGAGCCCGTTCCACTTTACGATGTTCAGCTCCTTAGTCCAGCCGGAATCGTTCCTGCTGATAACTCCGATGTTCCTGACGATCTCGAAAGTTACTTTTCTGTCTGTTTCTCTAGGCATAACGGTTCTCCTTCTTAAAAGATCTCTCTCATCCTTTAAGAAAGATTTACCATTTTTACCATATTATGTCAATCTTTAAATTTCCCCAAACTCATTGCAATATCAAGGGAATAACGGCTTTACTCTTCGTCGTACAGGCTCTTCAGCAAAGCGATCTCCTTTGCGTAGCCGTCGAGGTCGTTCGGTGTCTCGAGGTAGAACGGCAGTTCCCTGAGTTTAGGATGGTTTATTATCCGCTTAAATGCTTCGAGGCCGAGGCTGCCTTCGCCGATTTTTTCGTGGCGGTCTTTATGGCTGCCGAAAGGATTCTTGCTGTCGTTTATGTGTATCGCCTGAAGGCGGCCGAGGCCGATGACTTTGTCGAATTCGGCTATGACGCCGTCAAGGTCGTTCACGACGTCGTAGCCGGCGTCGTATACGTGGCACGTGTCGAGTGTGACTCCGAGTCTGTCTTTCAGCTCGACGCGTGATATTATCTCTGCTATTTCGTCGAAGGATCTGCCTACTTCGCTGCCTTTTCCGGCCATTGTCTCCAGGAGGACAGGTGTGTGCAGCTCAGGCGTCAAAACGTCGTTCAGCACTTCGACGATCTTCGTTATCCCCACGTCTGCTCCCTGTTTTACGTGGCTGCCGGGATGGAAGTTGTACCTGCTGCCGGGAAGGTGCTCCAGGCGCGCGAGGTCGTCTGCCATGGTCTCCCGCGCGAAGTGCCGGAGGCGCTCGTCGGCGGCGCACGCGTTCAGCGTGTACGGCGCATGGGCGAGTATGTCGGTGAGCCCGTGCGCCGCTGCGAAGCCCTTGTATGCTTCGATGTCGGCGAGGTCCAGGGGCTTCGCGGCGCCGCCGCGCGGGTTGCGCGTGAAGAACTGGAACGTGTTGGCGCCTATCTGCACAGCAGTTTCGCCCATGGCCAGATAGCCTCCGGCCGATGAAAGATGGCATCCTATCTTAAACATCTCTCGTCCTTTCAAGAAATATCAATAATCACAAGGCTGAAGACCGGGATGGCCCGGCTTTGCCTCCGTTACCGGCCTGAAGATGGTACGCCGCACTCGGCAAACCGCATTTTGGCGCACGGCTTTATACCGCCGGACCGCAGCCGGAATAAACGTAAACTTATATCATTATACTACGAAATACCAGCGTTTTGGGAGATAATAATACAATAAAACACGGCCCAGCAAGGCACGGGACCGTGTAAAAAAGCCATTTTGCCATGATTTGGCGCGGCATTCATCGACGCGTCGGTCAGCGTCTGTTATTCACCCACGTTTCGCGGACATTCTTTGATAAAAACAGGAATCCGGTATCGCCGCGGTGATTAGACTGGACATATGCAAGCCGCAGTATCTCCTCGTCGGAAAGACCGCTGCAATTCACCTGACCGTCATAGATCGTAGCGATCTCATAATAGTCGCTCAGATACTCATCGCTCACGCCGCGTCCCGTCGGATGAAAGTACATCTTTGCCTGAACGCCGCCCGTCTGATCCGAATAGCACGGGATGTACCTGCCGGATGAGGTTTTGAGGTAGACCTGCCTCGTCACAACGCCGCTGTACTGGAGTACATAGATCATTCCGGAGTCCGAGCCGGCCCCGGAAAGACCGGATACGCCTGTGGCAGACTCCAAATCAGAAAAATCGATCTCGGATCTCTTGCCGTCATAACTGACGACGAGAGTCCTCCCGCCGTTCTGCCACAGAGACCACTCTTTTCCCGAGCCGGAAATCGTCATTCCTTTTTCGCGGGACCCGTAAGCATCGGTCACCGTCGTGACAGCATAGAAATCCTTGCCGCAGAAAGAGCCGAAATGGACCGGTTCCGCAGATACGGCAGATACGTTTCCGGCGCTCGCCGAAGATGTCCCGGCCGTTTCCGCGAGAGCGGAATCCCGAGGCAGCAGCACGCAAGCCATTAAAAAACACAAGATGCAGCAGTAAAGGACCGATAATGATTTATTGGAGAATTTATTCACCTTTCTTTTCCCCCCCGATAAATTCCAATCGAACGAGAAAAACACACGGATTTTGCTTCCGCTTATATTATCAGTAATAATTATCATGCTGTCAATCTGTAATTTTAATATTCCGTTCTGCGGGAATGTATCCGCGGCGCTTTTGCCTGAATTTACACAATGAGTATCAACTTTGTGTATATATCGGCGCAGTCTCTTTTGCCGCGGGAAATAATATCCTTAGTGTGGCAGGCCAAAATTTTGTTGACACCAAAAACAGAAGTTGTACGAAATAGTTAATAATAGTTTTTTCAGCAAATCGATACCACCGAAAAACACGAAAGGCAAAGGAGATGAGCACTTTGAAAGCCGCAACAGCCGTAAAAAAACATGCGCTCTTGACTGCGATAGTATGCCTTTTGATATTCTTTGCATGCCTGACAATCCACATAGTGGAAAATCCGCAGAAATCCATAGTCGGAACGTATGCTGCAAACGACAACATGACCGGCGAAGTGGCAGCGTTCGGCCTTGACAACACTTTCATTCTCTATAACCGCACCGTCGGCACGATCAGCGAAGGAACATACTCCGTATCAAACGAAGATGAATATTCTGTTGCGAGAATAGAGTGCAGCGGCGGCAAAACCCTTATCGCGGCATTTGACAACAAGGACAGCTTCACAATCGTCGACCCGGACGAACCTGAAATGAAGCTTGTGCTGCCTTGCCGTATCAGCAATACTATTTCAGCATCTTCTTAAGGTACTGCCCCGTGTAACTCTTTTTGCACGCGGCGACCTGCTCCGGCGTTCCCGTCGCGACGACGCAGCCGCCTTCGTCTCCTCCCTCCGGGCCGAGATCGATGATGTAGTCCGCGCATTTTATCACGTCGAGGTTGTGTTCTATCACGACGACGGTATTTCCCGCGTCCACGAGCCTCTGCAGCACCTGTATCAGTTTGTCGACGTCAGCGAAGTGAAGGCCGGTCGTCGGCTCATCTAAGATGTAAAGAGTATTTCCCGTGTCGCGGCGCGCCAGTTCCGTCGCCAGCTTTATCCTCTGCGCTTCGCCGCCGGAGAGCTGCGTGGACGGCTGTCCTATTTTGATGTATCCGAGCCCCACGTCGTCCAAAGTCTTAAGGTAGCGCATGATGGACGGGTGGTTCTTAAAGAAGTCGAGCCCTTCGGCAACGCTCATGTCGAGCACGTCGTATATGCTCTTTCCCTTATATTTCACCTCCAGCGTCTCGCGGTTATACCTGCGGCCTTTGCAGACTTCGCACGGCACGTAGACATCAGGAAGGAAGTGCATCTCTATCTTTATGATACCGTCGCCCTTGCAGGATTCGCAGCGTCCGCCTTTGACGTTGAAACTGAAACGTCCCGGACCGTAGCCGCGCATCTTCGCCTCCGGCAGCGCCGCGAACAGTTCGCGGATGCGCGTGAACATGCCGGTGTATGTCGCCGGGTTGGAGCGCGGGGTCCTCCCTATCGGGCTCTGGTCGATGGTGATGACTTTATCGATATTTTCAAGGCCGAGTATGTCGTCGTGCTCGCCGGACGGCTCGTGAGAGCGATTGATGCGTGCCGCCGCGCCTTTGCCGAGGACTTCGTTTATCAGGCTGCTCTTGCCGGAGCCCGAAACGCCGGTGACCAAAACAAATTCGCCGAGCGGGATATCGACGTCGATGTTTTTCAGATTGTGCTCGCGGGCGCCCTTAATAGTTATGGTTTTGCCGGTCCCCTTGCGGCGCTCTTTCGGCACTTCTATCCTGCGCTTGCCGCTCAGATACTGTCCCGTTATGGAACGCTCGCAGGCTTTTATGTCCTCGACCGTCCCCTGCGCAACGAGTTCGCCGCCGTAAATGCCGGCTCCCGGTCCGATGTCCACGATGTGATCGGCAGCGTACATGGTCTCTTCGTCGTGCTCCACGACGATAAGAGAATTTCCCATATCCGTCAATTCGCGCAGGGTCGCGAGCAGTTTTCCGTTGTCACGCTGATGCAGTCCGATGCTCGGTTCATCGAGTATGTATATGACGCCGACGAGCGAACTGCCTATCTGCGTGGCTAGCCTTATCCTCTGCGATTCTCCTCCGGACAGTGTGGATGCGGACCTCGAAAGGGTCAGGTAGTCGAGGCCGACGTTCACGAGGAACGACAGACGAGATTTTATCTCTTTGATTATCTGTCCCGCTATCATCTCTTCTTTTGGCGTGAATTTCAGGCCTTCGACGAATTTCAGCGCGTCGCGTGCGGACATGTCGGTAAACTCGGAAATGTTCTTTCCTCCGACGGTGACCGCCAAAACCTCAGGGCGCAGGCGCTTCCCGCCGCACGCTTCGCACGGCTTTACACGCATGAATTTGCTCATCCACTCCTTCATCATTTCCGAAGAGGATTCGCGGTAGCGCCTCTCTAAGTTCGTTATCATCCCTTCGAACGGGTGGTTCCTGTGCTGCACCCGCCCGTTTTTTGTTTTTACGTCATATACGAGTTTGCGCGAGCCTGTCCCGTAGAGGAGATCGTGCCTGAAGTTTTCCGGCAGATCTTTGAAAGGAAGGCTGAGGTCGACGTGATATTCGTCGGCAAGGGCGTCTATGACCTGCCAGTAGAAACTGGTATACTGCATCGTCACGAATATCGAGCCGAGCGCTCCGTCCAGAATGCTCTTATCCTTCTTGATGAGGGCGTCTTCGTCGGCGGTCTCCGTGAAACCGAGGCCGTTGCAGGCAGGGCACGCGCCGAACGGGCTGTTGAAACTGAACATCCTCGGTTCAAGAGCCTCTATCCCGACGCCGTGCTCAGGGCAGGCTAATTTCGTGGAAAATATCTTTTCAGCGTCGTAATCTCTGTCATGGAACGATGCGGTGACAAGTCCCGCACCTTCCTTTACGGCGAGTTCAACCGCTTCGGCGATGCGTCCCTGCTGGCCGTCTTTGATGACGATCCTGTCGATCACTATATCTATGTTATGTTTGTTGTTCTTTTCGAGTTTGATCTCTCCATCGCCGAATTCGCGCATCTCTCCGTCGATGCGGACGCGAGTGTATCCGTCGCGGCGTATCCTGTCGAGCACTTTCTCGTGTTCGCCTTTGCGGCCGCGCACGACCGGCGCCATGATGATGAGGCGCGTCCCCTCAGGGTATTCCATCATCGCGTCGACTATCTGGTCTACGGACTGGCTCGATATCTCGCGCCCGCAGATAGGGCAATGCGGGATGCCGATGTTTGCATATAGAAGTCTCAGGTAGTCGTAGATCTCCGTGACCGTGCCGACCGTGGAACGCGGGTTCCTGCTCGTTGTTTTTTGGTCGATGGAAATCGCCGGAGAGAGCCCCTCTATCGACTCGACATCGGGTTTGTCCATCTGCCCGAGGAACTGGCGGGCGTACGAGGAGAGCGACTCCACGTACCTGCGCTGGCCCTCTGCGTATATCGTGTCAAAGGCAAGTGAAGTTTTGCCGGACCCCGAAAGTCCGGTGAAGACGACGAGTTTATCGCGCGGGATGCGCACGTCTATGTGTTTTAAGTTGTTTTCGGCAGCACCTTTGATTACTATCTCGTTTGGCATATTTCTCCTCTGGTTCGCGAGAGCCGCGGCGTACCGGTAAAGCCGCAGTGCACGGGGAAACCCGCAGCGTACGGGAAAACCCGCAGTGCACGGGGAAACCCGCAGCGTACGGAAAATCCGCAGTGCACATGGAAACCCGCAGCGTACGGAAAATCCATCCCCTGCCGGCAGATACGCGCAGCCGCCGCGAACCGCTTTACAGTCTCGCTTTATATTCGAATATCATATCGCGCAGTTCCGCCGCGCGCTCGAACTGCAGGTCTTTTGCAGCCTGCTTCATTTCGGTTTCAAGCTGCGCGACGTACGTCTTGAGTTCTTTGTCGGTCAACTCCGAAGGCTTTTTGCCTTTGTATTTTTCCTCGCCCTCGATAGGCTTTGTCGCTTCGATGACCTCTCTCACCGACTTTTCAACGCTCTTTGGCGTTATGTGGTGTTCTTCGTTGTATTTTTCCTGTATCGAACGGCGCCTGTTCGTCTCGTCTATCGCCGCCTGCATGGCTTTGCTGACGTAATCCGCGTACATGATGACGCGCCCGTTCACGTTCCTCGCGGCGCGGCCGATAGTCTGGATAAGCGACGTCTCCGTCCTCAGGAATCCTTCTTTGTCGGCGTCCAAAATAGCCACCAGCATGACCTCCGGTATGTCGAGGCCTTCGCGCAGCAGGTTTATGCCGACCAAAACGTCGAACTCGCCGAGCCTCAGATCTCTGATTATCTCGAGCCTTTCGAGCGTCTGTATCTCGGAGTGCAGGTATCTGACGCGTATGCCGGCTTTAGACAGATAGTCGGTCAGACTTTCAGCCATGCGCTTGGTGAGTGTCGTCACGAACGACCTGCCTCCTGCGGCCGTGACTTTGTTCAGTTCGCCGATCAAATCGTCTATCTGGTTTTCCGTAGGTCTGACGGTTATAGGCGGGTCGAGCAGTCCGGTAGGTCTGATGACCTGTTCCGCCGTGATGCCGCCTGAGAGTTTCCGTTCGTACTCGGCCGGGGTCGCGCTGCAGAACATTATCTGCCCGTGCATCTTTTCCCATTCCTCGAACTTAAGCGGCCTGTTGTCGAGCGCGGAAGGGAGCCTGAATCCGTAATCGACCAGCGCCTGTTTCCTCGACCTGTCGCCGGCGTACATCGCGTGGAGCTGCGGAAGCATGACGTGTGATTCGTCTATTATCGTAAGGTAATCGCTCGGGAAAAAGTCGAGCAGGGTAAACGGCCTCTGCCCCGGCTTAAGTCCGCTCAAATGGCGCGTATAGTTTTCTATACCCTTGCAGACGCCGATTTCACGCAGCATTTCCATATCGTATCTGGTCCGCTGCTCTATCCTCTGCGCCTCAAGCAGTTTTCCGCGGTCTTTGAACCATTTTATCCTGTCCTCGAGTTCTTCCTCTATCGAGACGAGAGCGCGGTCCATCTTTTCCTGATTCGTGACGTAAAAAGACGCCGGGAAAATCGCAACGTGCTCGCGCAGGCCGATTATCTCGCCCGTCAACGGATTCATCTCTTTTATCGTGTCTATCTCGTCGCCAAAGAGTTCCACGCGGATGGCGTGATCCGACCCGGCGGGATAGATGTCGATGATGTCGCCCCGCGCGCGGAATGACCCGCGTCCGAAATCGATGTCGTTCCTGACATACTGAATGTCTATCAGCCTCCTGAGAAGCTCTTTCCTGCCTATCTCCATCCCCGGACGGAGCGATAAGATCTGCGCTTCGTATTCCTCCGGGCTGCCGATGTTGTAGATGCAGGAGACGGACGCGACGATTATCACGTCCCGGCGCTCGGTCAAAGCCGCCGTCGCGCTGTGGCGGAGTTTGTCTATCTCGTCGTTTATCGCGGAATCCTTCTCGATGTATGTGTCAGTGGAAGGCACGTACGCCTCCGGCTGGTAGTAGTCGTAGTAACTGACAAAATATTCCACGGCGTTTTCAGGGAAGAACGATTTGAACTCCCCGTGCAGCTGCGCCGCCAAAGTTTTGTTGTGGCTTATCACCAGCGTCGGACGGTTGAGGCGCTCTATGACATTTGCCATCGTAAAAGTCTTGCCCGAGCCTGTGACGCCGAGCAGAGTCGCGGCCTGCTGCCCCGACTCGAACGCCTTGACTATTTTGTCGACCGCCTGCGGCTGGTCGCCTGTCATCTTAAAGTCTGAATGAAGTTTGAAATCCATGCCTTGAATAAATCGCCTTTGGTCTGTTTTTGTTTAATCTATATTCTGTCTTCAGTATTCTGTCTTCGATCTATTTTCAATCTATTATTACTCTATTTTCACTGCCTTGAACGCGCCGGCTTTTCGTACCGCTTCGGAGAGGACGTAATCGTTAATATCGACGTCCATGTAGACCTCGGCAAAACCGCGTTCGCCATCCCACACCGCGTCCGTTACGCCGGATATCTTCTTGAATCTGGCGCACAGCGCCTCTGCGTCCTCCGGTGTTTTAACGCCTTCCGCGTAGACTGCTTTATAGTCCAGCCGCTCTATCTTGAATATAACGGGCCTCGTGCCGTCCTGACAGCACGCGATCATGACGCGGTCGTCGTTTGTCCAGCCGTGCATGATGCTGCCTCCCTGCAGGGCGGTGTATATGTAGCGGCTGATGCAGTCCCACGCTTCCGCGCACTGAGAACCTTTTCCCATCGTCCAGAAGTCGTCTTTCCCGCCGTAGCGCTCGAATATGAACTCGTCTCCGACGTTATAGAACGGGCAGGCGCCGGACTTCGGGTCTGCCAGATATTCCCTCTGGAGTTCCGGAAACAATTTCTTATCCAAAACCGTCACTTTGCATTTATGCTGCATCATCCACGCCTCCTTACGATCCGGTTCGCGGACATATCATCATTCGCGGATATGTCATCTGATTCGCGGATATATCATACCACATTAGCACAAAAATCCTGAGCCGACGGAAATTTATGATAAAATATTGGCAATTCAGTGGATTTTATTTGATATATGCTAATAGCGGTTTATTCGCGCAGGGCTTACAGTCTTACAGTCTTCGAGACTATTATAGACGTGACGGGATATAATACAGGGCCGATTTTCCCTGAAAAAACACGACCAATGAAAGAGTTTGATTTTACCGGCGTGATAGAACCTGTGCCTGATAAGGGCGGCGCGTATATCCGTGTCCCGGTCGATATCAAAAGAGAATACGGCAAAGGCCGATTAAAGGTCCACGCCGAATTCGACGGCATCCCCTATGACGGAAGTATCGTAAATATGGGCGTCAGGGACGATGACGGCTCTGTCTGCTACATCATCGGCATCAGGAAAGACATCCGGGAAAAGATCGGCAAAGGCCCGGGAGACGCGGTGGACGTGAAAATCATCCCTCAATAAATATCAGGCTGAAGTACACGCTCAGCAACGCACATTGCGCACTGTCGGCTTTTATTGTCCTTTGCACATTGCGCACTGCTGACGTTTTTTTGCATTTTACACTTTGCGCACTGCCGTTGACTTCGCAAACTTTAATTTTTTTCATTTTTGCAAACCGAGATGCTTCGGCAGGGAGAAAAACAATGCTGAGAAATGAGGATGACTCTGATGAACGAAAATGAAATATCATACGATAAAATCTGCGAGCAGTGGGATGATAACAGGAAACGTTCAAAGATAAACAACTGCATCGTTGATTTTGCTGGGTTATTAGAACCGGGCAGCCGCGTTCTGGAAAACATTCTACCGAGAATGATACAATTTAACGATTGCAAGGCGTGTGCGTAAAAAAGGGGTTCAACCTCCGAAAAAGGGGTTCAAAATGTAAGCGGCTGTCGGTTCTGTGTTACAGACCGGCTATTTTTATATGCGAATCAAATCAATCAAACAGATCTGTATACATCTAAAGTTTCATTGCTCCAATTCTATCAAAGGATATAGTTCCTCCCTAATCTGTTGTAAGAAACGATCCGCTGCTTTGGAGAAGATCTGATATTTTTTCCAAATTATAAATGCTTCGTCTTCCATAATCGGAGAAAGAGGTCTGAAGCATAACGATGAATTTCCCTGATCCAGTGCGGTATCCAGCAGTTTATCGAAACCGATGGTATAGCCGAATCCCTCATCCGTCAAAATGGCAGCGTTTAGTATGAGATTATATGTAGCCACAATATTCAGCCGGGGAACCGATCTGTGCATCCAGCTGGCAAGCTGTTTTTTTGCATTCTCCTGCGAAGATGTAATCAAAGGCAGATCCTTCAGATCCTCAGGCGAAATGTTTTCTTTCATTGCCAGAGGATCATCCCGCCGCATTAGAACACCCCAATGTTCTTTTATTGGTATGCGCATGATATCGTATTTTTTTGAATCTGCTTCCTGAAATAAAAGGCCGAAATCGATCAGCCCTTTGTCCAGTTGCTCCATTACATAAGAGGCATTGCCGCTCATGAAATGATAGTGAATATCCGGACAGCTGTTCTGTAACTTTTTGGCAGCACGTGCAAAAACACGGATTGTATCCGTTTCACCCGTTCCGATCCAGACGTCGCCTGCTGCTGCCTCGCCCGACTGTGATATTTCATTTTCCGTCTTTTCAACTAAGTTCAAAATTTCTTCGGCACGAACCCGCAGGAGTTTCCCATCTTCGGTCAGTGTTACCTTCCGGGATCCTTTCGTCCCACGTACCAGCAGCTGTTTGCCCAGCTCATCTTCCAAAGCTTTGAGCTGGATGGAAAGTGTCGGCTGAGTCAGATGCAGAGATTCCGCGGCTGCCGTAATGTTTTGTTCCCGCGCCACTGCGAGAAAATATTCCAATACACGCAGTTCCATTTTCACGCCTCTTTTTTTCTTTAATTATATCATAAATGTTTTCTATCCAAATGCATTTAGACAAAGTATTTCCAATTTTATTATTCAACAAATATACTTAGTTTAGAACAAAGGAATACGCGGAGATATATCAGATGAGAGACGTCGGCCATTTTTGAGCTCTTTGATGGCAAAACCGGGAATTCATGTGAGAAGGCCGCATTTGGGAAGGAGAAATGACAAAGTGAAGAAAATATTTACACTTTTGATCTGCGCAGTACTGATAATCTGCTCCCTGGCGGGCTGCGGAAGCAATAGCGAAGATACAGTAACTTCATCACAAAACGTAATTTCAGATGAGGAGGATGAAAACATGACAGAAACAGCAAAACGTGTCGCATCCGACGGAGCACAGATGCAGACCGAAGATAAAACGATCGCCACGAGGATCCCGCCGGAAAATGGCACGAAGATCAATATTCGATTCGGTGACGATGCCGTGATCACCGGTGTGCTGAATGACAGCGAAACCGCAAAGGCTTTAGTCGAAAAACTCCCATACACGGTCCATATGAGCCGGTATTCACACGACTTCTGCGGCGTGACAGAAGAGCTTCCCTATATTGAGGACGAAGTACATTACGGCTGGCTGAACGGTGATATCGATTATGCCATCGATGCCCCGTATTTCACGATCCTTTTCAAAGATGA
>JBMNVD010000009.1:0-44908 GCA_050946615.1 Eubacterium sp. | reverse complement strand
ACATCGAATGAACAGGGAATGAACAGGGAGTAAACATTTAATGAACAGACTGTCAATGTGTATATAGGCGCGTCAAAATAATACGGCGTGCCGGGAAAGGGTACACGCCGCGTCTGACGGCAAAAGAATACGGCGCGTCAGAAAAGTTGACACGCCGCGTCTGGCGGCAAAAGAATACGGCGTGTCAGAAAAGTGGACACGCCGCGTCTGGCGTTAAAAGAATACGGCGTGTCAAGGAGAGAGAGAACACGCCGCTTTTATGCGATGATTTGTATTTTGTCGGATCAATTACTGCCTTCTCGAAGAGGAAATGTTTCGAGTCGGTGTATCAGTGCATTTTTTACCTTTGGTTAGTTTGCTTTTGCTTTCGCTCTTTTCTCTTTTGCCTGGTTGGAGAGTGTCTTGAATGCCGTGACGGCGAGCACTACAGCTAGGACTACGAGGATGAGCGCAAGTACAGCCTGAACGTATGACCATACGTCTACAGGGTTCGTGAGTTTTGCGGTTATCGTCTGGATGAGCGAGCAGATAGTCACGCAGAGCATGAATACCATCGGAACGTAGAACATCTTATTGTTGCGTCCGATCTTGCCGAGCCATGCACAGACCGCGAGAAGTCCGAGTGCGGCGAGAAGCTGGTTGGATGCTCCGAAGAGCGGCCAGATCTTTGTGTAGCCTGTCATGCCGAGCGCGATACCGAGGACTACCGTGATGAGTGTAGCAACGAACGGGTTGCAGAGAACTTTCTTCCAGCCTGTCGCGTCTTTTACGGTCTGTCCCTCGTCGAGCCAGAATTCCTGGAACATGTAGCGGGCGAGTCTTGTAGCCGTATCGAGCGATGTGAGGCAGAATACCGAAACTGCGAGTACAAGCATCTGATACATCACGTTCTGTACGCTTGTGCTTGTGAAAGTGCCGAGCATCTCGGAGATTCCAGAGGCAAATACTGCTGTAGGCGAAGAGAGTTCTGATTCGGTTTTGCCGACTCTTGCCCAGACATATCCTACTGCGCAGAGGCTGATGACGGCGACCGCGCACTCGATGAGCATTGCGCCGTAGCCGATAGGCTTTGCGTCTTTTTCGTTATCTATCTGCTTTGCCGTCGTTCCGGATGATACCAGCGAGTGGAAACCGGAGATAGCGCCGCAGGCGATAGTTACGAACAGTGCAGGGAATACCGTGCCTGTGGTGAACAGGCCGTTGCCCTTGAATTCGGACGCTCCCCATGCCGGGATGTCGAGATTGCCGTTCCCGGTGGCAGTCGCTCCGACGATTCCTACTATAGATACTGCGATCATAAAGTAGAGCAGGAACGAACTTAGGTAGTCACGAGGCTGGAGAAGGATCCAGACAGGTGTGACGGAGGCGACCAGAATGTACACTCCGAGCAGCCACATCCACGCCGTGTATGAGAGAGAGATAGGGTGGAAGTTAAGTCCGATGAGTACGATGGCAACGATGCCGATGATACCGATAACGGTCGCCGGAGCGATATGCATGTTCTTCCTGTAAACGAGGAAGCCGAAAAGGATAGCCAGCAAAATGAACAGCAGCGAGATCATAGCGGTCGACTGGTTAGCTTCAAGAGCCGCACCCTCAAGCGCTTTACCTGCCGCGTTAGTCGTGCCGAATGTGCTCGCTACGATCGAAGCGAACGCGGCTACGACGAGAAGCAGTGTTACAAACGAGAATACGATGAACAGTCTCTTTGCTTTGATCCCCATTGAGTCGGCGATGACTTCGCCGATAGACTGACCCTTATGACGGATCGAAGCAAAAAGCGCTCCGAAATCGTGCATCCCGCCGAAGAAAATACCTCCGACTAAGATCCAGAGCAGAACCGGTACCCAGCCGAAAACAGCAGCCTGAATAGGGCCGTTGATAGGGCCTGCACCGGCGATGGAGGAGAAGTGGTGCCCCATGAGGACAGGAGCCTTCGCGGGCACGTAGTCAACGCCGTCTTCCATTGTATGCGCAGGAGTCGGCTTTGACGGATCCAGTCCCCATTGCTTGGCGAGCCAGCTTCCGTAGAAGATGTAGCCGAGCACGAGCACTGCGATCGAAACAAGTAAGATCAATGCTGCGTTCATAAAAGAATACCCCTTTCAAAATAATAAATAAGAAATAATTACCTTATGCCAACGGGTTCCGGCGCCGTGCCGTAAAGCTCGTTAAAGCCTTTTCTGCCGAGTTTCGGGTCATCAAAAGTCTTCTCGAAACTCTTTCTGACGTCCGATGCCGCTTTGTTTGTGTAGACCTTCATCCCTTCCAGGTCTACGACTATCAGTCTGCCGCGGGAAAACCCTCTGAAACTGAACAGGTAACTTCGGTCGAACGAGAAACTCTTTATTGCTTTCATCGCGTCGGGAGCGACGCCGTGCTCAGCGAGGACCGCCACATTCAGAAGTGAACTCATGTGGTCTTTTTCGGGATACTTTTCTCCGTGCCTCACAAGTTCAGGTTCCATAAAATCCTCGATGACAGAACGCGCTTTCTCTACAGTGGCAGGCGTGCATCTGTCTTCTATCATAAAGACGATGTGCTCCGTTCGCTTGGCTGTCCAGAGGTTTGCTTTCCTCGACAGCACATATTTTTCATCCTGTTCGGCGAAGAATCCATATGCGGGGAATGTAAATCCTGCGCCGGTGAATTCTTTGGTGATATCGAAATAAGCGGCGTATTTGGCAAGTATATGGTCTAAATAAGTACGTGCGTCTGAAATGTTCATCATGGCCTGCAAACGCTTGAAATATGCGCTCCTCCTTTCCTTTAACGTTTGATGCGTCGTTCTGTATACACGATATAATAATACCGGTCGAAACGGATTTCAAGAGTTTTTTGTTAGACAATCAACAAAAAAATTTAAATTTTTTGTTCAGCTTCACACATAGGACCTTCAAACACGAATTTTATCGCATCCTGAGAGAACAATATTCGCCTTTTGAACTGCTTTCGATCAGGACGAATATTTTCCCCGCATATTGCCGCGATTTTGGTACAATTATATAAGAGCCGCGGTTGAAAGGCGGTCGGTCGGATATGAACGGAATAAATGTCAAAAATGAAATGAACGGAAAGAGCGATATGAGCGGCATGAATGATAAACAGAAAAATAATGAAAGCGGTGCATCTATCCTGAAGAGCCGAAAATTCCTGTATCTCACGGAATTCTTCTCGGGAATGTCTGTCATGGCGGCGGAACTCGGGGCAAGCAGGCTGCTGGCACCGTATTTCAGTTCGTCTCAGATAGTATGGACGATAATAATCGGCACAATAATGATAGCGATGGCTCTCGGGAACATATACGGAGGGCGAAGCGCCGACAAAAACCCGGATCCGGACAAGCTGTATCTGCGGATACTCATTGCGGGAATATGGCTGGCTCTCATTCCCGTGCTCGGGAAATACGTGATAATAGGTATTTCAGGCCTCGTGATACTTTCGGTATCGAGCGCTTATCTGGTTTGGGCTGCACTTGCCGCGTGCCTCGTCGTTTTCGTTTTTCCGCTGTTCATGCTTGGCACGGTGACTCCGTCTCTGGCAAAATACACTACCGACAGTTTGGAGGAGAACGGCCGCGTGATAGGCAGGCTCGGAGCGGCGAATACCATCGGCAGCATCATCGGCACGTTTACCCCGACGTTCATAACCATCCCGACGGTGGGCACGAGCATCACGTTCCTCATCTTCGCCGGCATCCTGATAATACTTTCGGCGGTCTATTTTCTCAGCCAAAAAAAGCACAGGAAGCGCCTCGCCGTATGCGCCGCGATATTTGCCGTGTGCTGTGTATTCGGCAGGTCCGACAGTTTCGCATTCTGGGAAAAAGATCTGGCGTATGAGGGCGAGTCGGTCTACAACTACCTGCAGGTGAAGGAAGACGACGATTCCGTCACGCTTTCAACAAATGTGCTGTTCGGCGTCCAGTCCGTCCTGATGAAAAGCGACGAACTGACCGGGCTGTATTACGATTACGCCATGGCCGCACCTTTGATGACGGGCAAAGATCCTTCCGAAGCGAGTATTCTGATACTCGGCATGGGGACGGGGACATACGCAACGCAGTGCCAGCGCTTTTTCGGCACGACGGATATCGAAGGCGTAGAGATAGACGAAAAGATCACGGATCTCGCGCACGCGTATTTTGAACTTTCAGACGACGTACCTGTGACGACGTGCGACGGGCGCGCTTTTATCGGCCTGACGGATAAGAAATACGATGTAATCATGGTGGATGCGTATCAGGACATCACGATACCTTTTCAAATGTCATCGACGGAGTTTTTCGAACTTGTTAAGGACCATCTGAATACCGGCGGAGTCATGGTCGTGAACATGAATATGCGGAATGAAGGGGAAGAAGGAATAAATCAGTATCTGACGGATACTATAGCCGCTGTGTTCCCGAATATCTATACCGTCGACGTTCCCGGCGCCACGAACAGAGAACTCTTTGCTTCCGAAAGCGGCGAGATGGTAAATAATCTGCTGAAAGGGGCTGAAGAAGTGGAAGACGCTTCCTGCCGCGGATTCATGAAAAAAACAGGGTCAAACCTTGTCCGTCCCGAGACGGGAAATCGGATAATGACGGACGATAAGGCCCCTGTCGAACTTCTCGGCATGCGCGCCATTGACGGGATCATTCGTACGGAACTGGGTTACTACAGGGATATATACGAAGAGGAGGGTATTAAGGGTCTTCTGAAATATATCATGCAGCAGTGAATTCAAGGCCGAAGGGCGAAGAGAAGCGGCCGCCGGCCTCGTGCCAATGGCGCTGTATCGGAATGTTTCGCTTTTTAGAGCAAGGCGCTGAACATTTCTTCCGACGCCACGATTATACCATTATAAAAGCCTCGGGGACCGCACCCTGAGGCTTTTTGACATAGAATTTACGGTCTCTTTGCGGGAATATGGCAATCCCCACGGGGCATCGGTTATTTCATAACCGCCGCGGCATTTTTCGCAGCCAGCGCTGTGTGGCGCATCAAAACAGATGTCGTGACGCTGCCGACTCCGCCCGGAACAGGAGTTATCGCGCGGACAAAACCTGCCTGTTCGATATCGACGTCTCCGACGAATCTGCCTTTGGACTCGGAATAATTCATGCCCACATCGATGACGACCTGACCTTCCGATAAATAATCGGGCCCGACGATCTCAGGTCTTCCCGCGCAGGCGACGACTATGTCGGCTCCGCGCGCTTTTTCCGCGGCGTCTTGGGTCTTGGTGTGGCAGATTGTGACCGTCGCGTCGCGCCTCATCAGCATCATGGATACCGGACGTCCGATGACGAGACTGCGCCCGATGACAGTGACGTCTCTGCCTTTGATATCGACGCCGTAGTAGTCTAATATCTCTATGACAGATTGAGCGGTGCACGGGGCGAACCCCATGCCTTCGCCGGAATATACGTAAGCCATGGATGATGACGTTATTCCGTCAACGTCTTTTTCAGGTGCGATAGCGGCGCAGATGAGGTTCTCATCGAGAGATGCGGGAAGCGGGCGGAACAAAAGTATGCCGTGGACGCTGTCGTCTTCGTTCAGTTCTTTGACGGCGGCAAGCAGGCGTTCCTGATTTACATCTGCAGGCAGAGAGACTGATTTCGTCTCTATGCCGACGGCGGCGGCCCTTTTTATCGCGCTCTTTTCGTAACTCAGATCGTCGGAGCGCTCTCCCACGCGCAATATCGCCAGACAAGGCTTGACGCTGAGAGATGCGATGATATCCGATGTTTCCTTGTCGAGAGCAGCCGCGACGGGAGCTCCGCGCAGTAGTTCAGCCATTTTCCGTACCTCCGTTCATCGTTTTGATGTCCGAATTATACCATATCATACGTGCATATAACAAACATCGGCACAGAGCATATAACAAACGGGGCTCCATGTGCGGTTCTATGTGGGAAAAAAAGAGGCGCTCTGCACATGCGGCCCGGGAGGCAGAAGAGTAAGAACAATTTGCAAAGATTTTGCGAAGTCATGCGTTTTGGCGACCCATTCCCGCTCTCTGAATATTGCCGAATGAGCGGCGTTCTGATAATATAAAGTGTGTGCTTGAAATCAAGCTGTTTCACGCGCTTTCGGCGACAAATGCCTTCACATAGATAAATGTAAATAACAGATGAAAGAGTGAAAAAAATGCCAGAGACAACAGAGACATCAGATATAAAAGACGACAGGGAACGTTTCCCGCTGTTCACGTCGGTAAAGAACGACAGAGACGTGACGGCATACATAAATCAGCAGAACGAATCCATGAAAGCGCTTGGCTATACGGAGCACAGTTTCGCTCACGTCGGCATCGTGACCGAGAGGACAAGATATATTCTCGAGACTCTCGGAACCGACGACCATACTATCGATCTTGCCATGACTTCCGCGTGGCTTCACGATATAGGTAATATCGTAAATAGAGTTGACCACAGCCAGTCCGGAGCGATAATGGCCTTCCATATCCTGAACAGGCTCGGCACTCCCGCGCCGGACATCGCCAGCATAATCTGCGCGATAGGAAACCACGACGAAGGAACGGGCTTACCGGTCAGCACGATCAGCGCTGCGCTCATTTTGGCGGATAAATCGGACGTCCGCAGGAACAGAGTCCAGAACAAGCAGGAGAAAAATTTTGATATCCACGACCGGGTCAATTACTCGGTCACCGAGACGGAACTCAAGATAAATCAGGAGCACACCGGCATCAAACTGAAACTTGCCGTAGACACCAGATACAGCAAGATAGGCGAGTATTTTGAGATATTCATGGGACGAATGATACTCTGCAAGAAAGCCGCCGAATCCCTGAACTTAGAGTTCCATCTCATCATAAACGAACAGACGCTGATTTGATTCAGCCGGTGCGGTCACAGTGCCGTCATATTATTTGGCGTTTTATTTGTCATTCATCTTCACAGGAGGCGCGCATGCTGGAGATAAGAGACCTGCACAAGTCATACGGAGATAACGAAGTTCTTAAAGGGATCGACCTTTCGGTCAGGGACGGTGAGATACTCGGATTCATCGGCCACAACGGAGCGGGAAAGACGACCACCATCAAATGTGTCACGGGACTGCTCGAATTCGAGAGAGGGCAGATACTGATAGACGGAGTCGATATCAAAGCCGACCCGCTCGGCGTCAAATCAAAAACGGCGTACCTTCCGGACAACCCCGATCTCTACGAGAACCTGACCGGTATGGAGTTCCTGAACTTCGTCTCCGACGTTTTCGGGATAGACTCCGACACGCGTCTTCAGCGCATCGAGCAGCTCGGAACGGAACTGGAGATATACGATTATCTGGGCGACCGCATCAAAGGCCTCTCGCACGGTCAAAAACAAAAGGTCGCGGTAATCTCAGCGCTCGTTCACGAACCTAAGCTGCTGGTAATGGACGAACCGTTCGTCGGGCTCGATCCCAAATCGACATATATTGTAAAGCAGAAACTGCGTGAACTGTGTTCACGCGGCTCGACGATATTCTTTTCGTCGCATGTTCTTGAGATAGTCGAGAACCTCTGCGACAGGGTAATAATACTCAACCACGGCCGCATCGTCATGGAAGGCACCGTAAACGAGATAAAGCAGAGCGGAGAAACACTGGAGCAGGTATTCCTCTCACTGGAGGACAACTGATGTACAGATTCAAACTTTTGACAAAGATCCAACTGCGCAACGTATTTGAAGAACATTCCACCAACAAAAAAGGCAAAACGAGCAAGTCCAGCAGAGTATTGGTGACTTTGATACTATTCGGCGTAATGTCCGTGTATTTTTACATACTGAACCGCGACATACTGGCGATAGGGTATTTGATTCCCGTTTTTTCCCTGATGATTCTGACAATGGGGATCTCGTTCGCGCAGGGCATCCTTTTCTCGTATAAGGACGGAGACATGCTGAGGGCGATGCCGTTCACGGATAAAGAGATAGCGGCGTCAAAGATGACCGTCTACATGGCGATACTCTACTCATATTTCATGGCTATACTGATACCTTTCCTTTTGATACACGGAATAAGCCACGGCGAAGGAGCGCTTTTTTACGTATTTGCGCTCGTCGGTTCTCTTTTCGTTCCTCTGCTGCCTGCCACGCTGGCGGCGCTTCTGGGGCTATGGCTGACCAAGATATCAGCCGGGAAAAAGCATGAAGACGCGATAAAAAACTCGGTGACATTCATTGCCATGTTTGTTCTCTGTTTTGCGAGCGGAATGATGTCATCGGGACTGCAGTTCGATTTCAAATATTATCTTCCTTCGGGATTTTTCGCAAGCGCGCTTCTCGAAGGCAGCTGGAGAGATTTTATTATCTTCGTGGCCGCGAATGTGGCCGCTATGATCTTCTTCATTGCCGTTTTCTCGGGTATAATGCTGCGCACAGGCGCGCTGACAAAGCAGGCGTACCACGAAAAGAATTTCAGGGCCGTGAGGACTGCGGCCAAAAAGCCTTTTGCGGCGCTCAGAGCTAAGGAATTCCGCTTCTATTTCAAGAATTTCACTTATGTTATCAACACGGTAATCGGACTTATCCTTATCCTGGTTGCTGCCGTAGTCGTTTTCTGCGCGCGCAGGGCAATCAGCGAGGCGTTCGCTGAATCAGGGATCGATTCAGATATTATAATGACAATGGTGGCTTTGATTACCGGAGCGGCGATAGGTATGTCGTGCACGACGGGCCCGAGCATCTCGCTGGAAGGCAAGTCTCTTTGGATAATCAAATCCATGCCTTTTAAGACAGAACAGATCTTCCTCGCGAAATTCCTCGTGAATTTCACTGTTACGATAATACCTGGGGTGACGGTCATCGTACTCATGTCCGCCGGATTCGGTGCATCCGTAACATCCGCGCTCCTTTCGCTGTGTTACACTTTCCTCATGTCCGCGTTCACGGGAATGTTCGGGCTTCTGATGAACCTGAGATTCCCGCGGCTCGACTTTGAGAACGAGGCTCAGGCTATACAGCAGTCCGGCTCGGCGGGAATATCGATAATCGTTCCGCTGGTCATAAACATTCTGCTTATCGTCGCGTACGTTTATTTCGGCGCGCTGCCGCATTTTCTTCCTATAGTGACAGCAGCAGTGGCAGCGGCTGACGTCGTGATGTTAGTTTTGTTAAAGGGGTGGGGCGTCCGCAAGTTCGCGGAACTGTAGCCTCATTTTTGAGAATATCAAATTCCATATCAGGAGGGTAAAATGGAAAACTGGACTTTTGACACATTAAAGTACGAGAGGCCCGACCTGGAACAGGCGAAAAAATTGCTGAAAGAGTCGGCGGCAAAGGTGAAAGCGGCATCCTCCGCGGATGAAGTCTTCGATGTGATAAGAGATGTCGACGAAGCGGCAAAAAAACTTGCCACCATGCTGACTGTCGCATTCGTCCGCCACACGATCGACACTTCTGACAAATTCTACGAGCAGGAGAGCGATTTCTTCGATGCCGCGCTCCCGGAACTGGGGCAGTATCAGGTGGAGTACAGCGCAGCGCTGTCAGAGAGCGCTTTCCGTCCCGAAATCGAAAAGAAGTATGGCAGGCAGTTCTTTACACAGATAGATCTTCAGAAAAAGAGTTTCTGCGAGAAGAATATCCCGCTCATGCAGGAGGAGAACAGGCTTGCGAGCGAGTACGAAAAACTCATGGCTTCCTGCAAAATAGATTTTGACGGCAAAGAGCTCAATCTGTACGGGATCCAGAAATATTTCGAGGACGACGACAGGAATGTGCGCCGTGCCGCATTCAAAGCGTATTCAGACTTCTATCATTCCAACGAGGAACGCATGGAAGAGATCTGGGATTCTCTCATCAAAGTCCGCAACGAGCAGGGAAGGAACCTCGGTTTCAAGAACTATATCCCTCTCGGATATATGAGGCAGGGACGCGTCGACTACGGTCAGAAAGAAGTCGCCTCTTTCCGCGAGCAGGTACGCGAGGTCATGGTTCCGATGTGCGAGAAGATCTATGAAGCGCAGGCGAAGCGCCTCGGGCTCGACCACGTCATGGCATACGACGAGCAGAGAGTATTCGCGGACGGCAACGCTCATCCAGCGGGTGACGACGACGCCATGATGGAAGCCGCTGTCAAGATGTACCACGACATGAGCCCTGAAACGGGTGAGTTCGTGGATTTCATGGTCGAGCATAAGACTTTCGACCTGAAGAACCGTCCGAATAAGGCGTCCACGGGATATATGACAGAACTTCCTTCGCTCAAGTCGCCTTACGTGTTCTCATGCTTCAACGGGACTATAGGCGACATCCAGGTGCTGACGCACGAGTTCGGCCACGCGTTCGCAGGCTACATGGCGATGCGCAGTCAGCCGATCTCCGATTATTACAGCGAGTCTACGGACATCGCCGAGATACATTCCATGTCGATGGAGCAGTTCGCTTACCCTTACGCCGAGTGGTTCTTCGGCGACGAGGCGGACAAATTCCGTTTCGGACACCTGCAGGATTCACTGACGTTCGTGCCGTTCGGAGTAGCCGTCGACGAATTCCAGCACATCTGCTATGAAAATGAAGACCTTTCTCCGAAGGAGCGCACTCTGGAGTGGAAAAAACTCGAAGAGAAGTACATGCCTTGGAGAAGGTATGACGCGGACGACTTCTTCGACCGCGGAGGATACTGGTATCATAAACTCCACATATTCCAGCATCCGATGTACTACATCAACTACACGCTGACGACCATGGGCGCCATGGAATTCAAGAAGAAGGCAGCGGAGGACAGAGACGCCGCATGGCAGGACTATCTGACACTCTGCAAAGTCGGCGGAAGCATGGGATATCTCGAAACACTGCGCGCGGCGCATCTTTCCGTGCCGTTCGAGCCGGGTGCCGTAAAACGCTCGGTCGGATACGCGTTTGATATCCTCATGAATGACAAGCTGCTTTAATAATAATGAGCGGGTTCTGGGAGATCCACAGCCAAAACGTGCCCGAAGGGTACGAACATTTCAGTCAGACTCACGTTTTGACTCTGCTGGCGTGCGCCGCTTTCGGCCTCGCCCTGTTCCTGCTGTTCCGAAAATCGGGCAAAAGGAACAGATGGCGGATGATACACGCGATACCGGTGATAATGGTATGCATGGAGGCGTTCAAGGAATTGAACGCCTCCATGCACGGCGTCGACATGGTCGGGTATCTTCCGCTTCATCTGTGCGGGCTGGGCGTGTTCGTATTCCTGCTTGCGGCCTATCTGCCTCAGGCAAAGGCAAAGGCGTTTTTCGCCGAGGTCTCTCTCTTTCTCATCCTGCCGGGGTCTGTCGCCGCGCTGCTTTTCCCGGACTGGACCATGCTATATTCGCCGCTCAGTTACATGAGCATAAACAGTTACGTATGGCATACGCTTCTGTGCGTATATCCGTTGATGCTGTCGGCCGAGGGTGTCCCGAAGCCGTCGATAAAACACATCTGGTATCATGTCGTTTTTCTTGCGGTCGCCGTACCTCCGGTGTATATTTTTGATGTAAAATATAATTGTAATTATATGTTCCTGACTGTGCCCGTACCTGATACACCGCTCGAATGGCTGGCGTCGTTCATGGGAAACCCGGGGTATCTGGCCGGTTACGCGATACTGATCTTCGCGGTCATACTGGCAGAATATCTCGTGTTCGAGGCGCTGACGAGAGTGGGAAGATATGGCGGAAAACGAAAAAAATAAAGGAATAAAATCAAGATATGATGACTCAGCCGCTCTTGACGCCAAAACCGGCACGCGCGCTGAAGACAACAGCAAACTCGGAAGCATGCCGGTCGGACGGCTCGTCGTCTCGATGTCCGCTCCGATGATGCTTTCTTTTTTTATACAGGCGTTATATAACATCGTCGATTCGATGTTCGTCGCAAAGATATCGGAGAACGCGCTGGCGGCCGTGTCTCTGGCGTTCCCGCTCCAAGGGGCCATGAACGCCATCGCCGTCGGACTGGCGGTAGGCATGAGCGCGGCGATACCGCGCGCGGTAGCAGCGGGCAGGCCGGATAAAGCGGCCAGGGTCGCGGGCACGGGCATTTTCCTTAATATGTCGTGCTGGGCGCTCTTTGTCATGCTCGGGATATTTGTCGCGGGCAGATATTTCGCATGGCAGACGGATATAGCCGAGATAGCTTCGGGAGGCACGGTATATCTCAGGATATGCTGGATAATCTCGGGCGGCGTGCTGTTCGGACAGTACTTTGAAAAGATGCTCCTCGCTTCGGGCGATTCCGTCAAAGCGATGATAAGCATGGCGTGCGGAGCGGTTTTCAACATCATATTCGATCCGCTCTTGATTTTCGGCATAGGGCCTTTCCCGGAGCTGGGGATAGCGGGAGCCGCCATCGCAACAGTAGCAGGACAGGTCTTCGCCGCCGTCGTAGCCTTTACTTTCAACAGGCGGCTGACGCGGGAATGGAAAGTAACTTTTGCCGACGTTATGAGACCGACGAAAGAAGCGGCAGGTGCGATAGCGTCGGTAGGGTTCCCTTCGACGGTCACGATAGGGCTCGCATCCGTATCGGGATTCTGCGTGAACCAGGCGCTCCTCTCATACAGCGTCACGGCTACGGCGGTCTACGGGATATGGCAGAAACTTCAGAACTTCTGCTTCATGCCGTCATTCGGCATGAATAACGCGCTGATACCGGTTTTGTCATATAATCACTCTAAGGGAAACACCGACAGGGTACATCACGCGATGAGATTTTCGATAGTGCTGATAATCGTTTTGATGCTCATTGAGACGTGTATTTTCGAACTTATTCCGCGTACGCTGCTGACATTGTTCAGCGCTTCGGAGAATATGATGAACATCGGTGTGAGGGCTCTGAGGATATGCGTCATTTCGCTTACGGCAGGCGGCACGTCCATAGTGCTCGCTTCGCAGATGCAGGCGATGAATAAGAGTTCATATGCTCTCGCGATAAACATACTGAGGCAGTTTGTTTTCCCGGTGTCGCTGTTTTTCGGCCTTTCGGCCGCGTTTCACGATGTCGGGGCGGTATGGTGGGCGGTACCGGCAACAGAAGCGCTGTCTCTTGTCGTTTCGCTGGTCCTGCTGAAAAAATCGGGGCTCACCGGGGATTTTGCCGCGGACGGATACGCAGACGGAGAATAAAGGAAATTTTGCCGCGGACGGCGAACAGAAACGTGCGCAAGATGTGCTTTCCATTGAAAATCAGCCGATGCAAGCAGCGCTTGCTTGAAATGCCGCTGACCGCTCCGTATGATTTTGTCAGAGCGAGAGAGCGAAAGGAGAAAAAATGAATTTCGGATCCGAGATAACAGAACTCAGGAAGAAAAACGATCTGACCCAGGAGCAGCTCGCCGAAAGACTGTGCGTCACGAGGCAGGCCGTTTCAAACTGGGAGAACGACCGCAACCTTCCGGACATCGAGATGCTCATACGTATCTCGGACGAATTCGACGTTTCGCTCGACGAACTGATAAAAGGAGGGGAAACGATGAACAACATGACTGAAAAGATAATCGACGACGGAAGCGAAGGAAGGAGAGCAAAGCGCAACATGATAACGGCGATAGTCGGACTGCTGCTGACGCTTGCCGGGATAGCCTGTTTCATAATCAAGGCCAATTCGGTCGAATACATCGACGCCGAAGGAATACTGCACGAGAACTTCTTCCTTTTGCCGATAGGGTTCATGCTGCTTTTCTGCGGAGTGATTTCATTCCTTATTGCCGATATATCATTTATCGTAAACAAAATCAAAAAGGCAAAGCGCGCCAAAGGCGACGCGGAGTAATACTTGCCCTCTTTACTCGACATCCGTAAAGAGGGTATTTTTATGTCTTCTTTCGGAGTCCTTTGGATTGAGGAAAGGGGCTCCGTATGATACAATAAATAAAAATGTTTTCTTTGATTTTTGCAAAGGCGGTACATCTTGGAAGCATTTCTCATTTTGGAAAACGGCACTGTTTTCAGAGGCATCTCGGTCGGTGCAAAGAAAGAGGTAATCTCGGAGATAGTCTTCAACACATCGATGACGGGATATCTCGAAGTCCTGACCGATCCCAGCTACGCCGGACAGTCGGTCGTCATGACCTATCCGTTGATAGGCAATTACGGCATCTGCTACGCCGACACGGAGTCGAGGCTCCCTTGGCTGGACGGTTTCATCGCTCGCGAATTCTCGCGAATGCCTTCTAATTTCAGATCACAGAACACCATTCAGAACTTCATGAAAAAATACAACGTCGCGGGCATCTCAGGCATAGATACACGCGCTTTGACGCGCATGCTCAGAGACAAGGGCACTATGAACGGCATGATAACGACAAAGCGATACCGCGACGAAGATATGCCCGAACTGCTTGAGCGCATCAAAGCGTACAGGGTGACGGGCGTCGTGAAGCGCACTTCCGCAACTGAAGTATATGAGGAGCAGGCTCAGAATCCCGACGGGACGAGATACTCGGGAGAAAAAGAGCCGAAGCGCGTGGCTCTGCTAGACGTAGGAGCAAAGCGCGGCATCATAAGGGAACTGCAGAAGCGTGGATGCGACGTGACCGTATATCCTTCCGACACCGCGGCCGATATGATTTTGGCGTCAAATCCGGACGGCATACTGATATCGAACGGCCCGGGAGACCCTAAGGAGAACACGGAAATAATCAAAGAGATAAAGAAACTATACGACTCCGACGTTCCGATCTTTGCGATATGCCTCGGGCACCAGCTCATGGCGCTCGCGACCGGAGCGGACACATATAAGCTGAAATACGGCCACCGCGGAGGAAATCATCCGGTGAAAGACATCAGGACGGGAAAAGTATTCATCACGACACAGAACCACGGATACGCCGTCGACACTTCCACGCTCGATCCGAAAATCGCCCGCGAGGCCCTTTACAACGTAAACGACAGGACGAACGAAGGACTGGAGTACGTCGGCAAAAAGATACTGACGGTGCAGTATCACCCGGAGGCTTGTCCGGGGCCGAGAGATTCATCGTACCTGTTCGACGAGTTCGTAAAGATGATGGAGGGCTGAAATGAGAGACGAGAGCATTAAAAAAGTCTTGATGATCGGATCGGGCCCTATCGTCATCGGTCAGGCGGCCGAATTCGACTACGCCGGGACACAGGCATGCAGGAGCCTTAAAGAGGAAGGCGTCGAGGTAGTATTAGTCAACTCGAACCCGGCGACGATAATGACCGATAAAGACATCGCCGATCACGTATATATCGAGCCTCTTACTGTTGAGACCGTTGAGGCTATCATTGAAAAGGAAAAGCCGGATTCGGTGCTCCCGACGATGGGAGGTCAGGCCGGCCTCAACCTGGCGATGGCCATGGCGGAGTCGGGGTTCTTAGAGAGCCACAACGTCAGGCTCATAGGGACGACGCCGCTGACTATCAAAAAAGCCGAAGACAGGCTCATGTTCAAGGAAACGATGAATAAGATCGGCGAGCCTGTCGCCGAATCCGAGGTCGTCCATTCGATAGAGGACGGTCTCGATGTCGCAAAGAGAATAGGCTATCCGGTCGTCCTCAGACCTGCATACACGCTCGGCGGTTCGGGCGGAGGCATAGCCACGAATGAACTCGAATGTTCGGAAATACTCGCCAACGGCCTCAGGCTCTCGCGCGTGCACGAAGTGCTTGTGGAGCGCTCGATAGCGGGTTGGAAAGAGATAGAATACGAAGTCATGCGAGACGGCGCGGGCAACGTCATCACCGTCTGCAACATGGAGAACATCGATCCCGTCGGAGTCCATACGGGAGACTCGATAGTAGTCGCCCCTTCACAGACTTTGTCCGATAAGGAATACCAGATGCTCAGGAGTTCTGCCCTGAACATCATAACGGAACTGGGGATCACGGGCGGCTGCAACGTACAGTACGCTCTGAACCCGGAGAGTTTCGAATACTGCGTCATCGAAGTCAACCCGAGAGTATCGCGCTCATCGGCTTTGGCGTCGAAGGCGACCGGTTATCCGATAGCAAAAGTAGCGGCAAAGATAGCGCTCGGATATAACCTTGACGAGATCAAAAACGCCGTGACGGGAAAGACATACGCGTCGTTTGAGCCTGCGCTCGACTACTGCGTCGTGAAAATGCCGCGTCTTCCTTTTGATAAATTCCTGACTGCTGACCACATGCTCGGCACTCAGATGCAGGCGACCGGCGAAGTCATGGCTATAGCGAACAGTTTCGAAGGCGGCCTGATGAAGGCGATAAGGTCTCTGGAACAGCACGTGGACAGCCTAATGTCGTACGATTTTTCGGGTTTGGACGATCACGACCTCGTCAAACTCATGTCCAGAAGCGACGACCGCAGGATCTGGTTTATCGCAGAGGCTCTGCGCCGCGGATGGAGCATGAAGGATATCCACGAGATAACGAAGTTCGACGAGTGGTTCATAGATAAAATAAACGCCATCGTGGACATGGAGAAACGCCTGAGCGACGAACCTCTCAGCCACAGCCTGCTGCGCGAAGCCAAGCGTATGGAGTTCCCCGACAGCGTCATTGCTGAACTGACCGGCATGACGGAAGACGAGGTCAGGGAAGAACGCTATGAATCCGGCATAACGGCGGCGTTCAAGATGGTAGATACGTGCGCTGCGGAATTTGAGGCGGCGACACCTTACTACTATTCAGTCTTCGGTTCGGAAAACGAAGCCGACGGCACTCCGAAAGCAAAGAAAAAAGTCCTCGTACTCGGGTCAGGTCCTATCCGCATCGGACAGGGCATCGAGTTTGACTTCTGCTCGGTCCACTGCACATGGGCCTTCAGGCAGGAAGGGTACGAGACGATAATTATAAACAACAACCCGGAGACAGTATCGACCGACTTCGATATAGCCGACAAACTGTACTTCGAGCCTCTGACGCCTGAGGATGTGCGGAACGTCGTAGACATAGAACATCCTGACGGCGCCGTCGTTCAGTTCGGCGGCCAGACCGCTATCAAACTGACCGAAGCCCTGATGAAGATGGGAGTCCCTATCCTCGGCACACAGGCGGACGACGTTGATGCCGCGGAGGACAGAGAGCGCTTCGACGAGATACTGCAGAAGACGGGAGTCAGGCGCGCCGCGGGCCACACGGTATTCACGGTGGATGAGGCAGTAAAAGCTGCCGACGATCTCGGATATCCTGTCCTCGTAAGGCCGAGTTACGTGCTTGGCGGCGCGGGCATGAGGATAGCGATATCGGATGAAGACATCCGCGAGTACGTGACCGTCATCAACCAGTACACTCAGGAACATCCGATACTTATCGATAAATATATCTACGGAAAAGAACTTGAAGTCGACGCGATATGCGACGGGAAAGACGTCCTCATCCCGGGCATCATGGAGCATATCGAGCGCACCGGGATACACTCCGGCGACTCGATTTCGATATATCCGTCCAAATCACTGACGCCGACGGCCAAGGCCAGAGTCATAGACTACACGGAGAAACTCGCCAAGGCCCTGCACGTCATCGGCATGGTGAACATCCAGTTCATAGCTTCCGGAGACGACGTATATATAATCGAAGTCAACCCGAGATCGTCGAGGACAGTCCCGTACATCTCGAAGGTCACCGGCATTCCGATAGTGCCGCTCGCGACAAAGATAATATGCGGGCACACGATAAGAGAACTCGGCTACGAGCCGGGCCTCCAGAAGGAAGCCGACTATTACGCCATCAAGATGCCTGTATTCTCGTTCGAAAAAATCAGAGGCGCAGACATCTCGCTGGGACCTGAGATGAAGTCCACGGGCGAATGCCTCGGCATCTCGAAGAGTTTCAACGAAGCTCTGTACAAAGCGTTCCAGGGCGCGGGCATCCAGCTGCCTAAGTATAAAAACATGGTCATCACAGTGCGCGATGAAGACAAGCAGGAGATCATCCCTATCGCGCAGAGATTTGCCAGACTGGGCTATAGGATATTCGCCACGCGCGGCACTTTCAACGCCCTCCAGGACGGGCAGGTGCCGTGCCTCAGAGTGCGCAAGGTCGAACAGGAATCGCCTAACATCTTAGACCTCGTGCTCGGACACGAACTGGACATAGTAATCGACATACCTCAGGCGGGAGCGGAAGCTTCAAAGGACGGCTTCATCATCAGGCGCAACGCCGTTGAGACTGGCGTGAACGTGATAACCGCGATCGACACAGCCGAAGCGCTCGTAAGCTCGCTTGAAAATAAATCTTCGGAGATGACGCTCGTAGACATCGCCGACCTCGAAAGGAATCCTGAATAATGAACGACATCAAGACCATGATAGAAGCAAACGGAGCCGCAGAGACGGCAAGCAAGAGAATAGTCATCTCCCTAGGGCATAAAGACCTCGGAAGCACTCTCCCCGAGACAAAGGAAGCCGTAAAGAAGACGGCTCACTTGATAGCCGAATTCGTGAAGCAGGATTATCAGGTAGCCGTTGTATTTTCCAACCTCCCGCAGTTCGATATGATACATACCGCGATGAAGGACCTGTCGGAGAACTATCCCGACGCGTACACCAAAGCGCCGCTTTCCGTATGCTCCGCAATGACACAGGGAATGGAGGGATTCGACATCCAGAACGCTCTGACGTCAGAACTGTACAGGCGCGGCATTCCTAAGACTGCCTCGACCGTGATAACTCAGGTCGTGGTAGACCCATACGACGAGAAGTTCTATAAACCGGTCCGCGTGTTCGGAAAGAGGATGAACGCAGAGGAGGCGAAAGCCGAAGAAGAAGACGGCAACTACGTAAAAGAAGTCGAGCCGGGAGTCTACAGGCGCCTCGTTCCGTCGCCTGATCCGAAGGAAATCGTCGAGGTACCTGCCATCAACGCGCTTCTCGACGCGGGACAGATAGTGATAGCGTGCGGCGGAGGCGGAGTCCCCGTCATCAGGCAGAGCGAGATACTGCGCGGCGCGTCGGCTTTGATAGATAAAGACCTCGTCGCCGGACTTCTGGCCGATAAAGTGAATGCGGATATCCTGCTCATCACGACGGCTGTAAAGCAGATCTCCACGAATTACGGCAAAGCCAACGAGAAAAAGATAAAGAAGATGACGGCGGAGGATGCGAGGGAATATCTGGCCGCCGGAGATTTTGAATTCGAGTCCATGGAGCCTAAGGTCGAAGCATGCCTCAAGTTCGTCGAAAACGGCACAGACAGAAGGGCTATAGTCACTTCGATGGAATTTGCCGAGAAAGCCGTCGAAGGCCTCGCAGGGACGATAATCACCAGAGATTGATACCGTATGACATCAGATGCACAGGCTGAAACCATAAAAGAGCCGAAGAAAAGCGGCGAAACCCAGAATGAAGATTTGGTCGGGGCGAGCGAGGAATTTCCCACGCGCGCCTCGATGCTTTTATATTTCCTTAAAGGCAGCAAGCGATATTTTGCCTGTGCGATACTGTTCTCGCTGCTGACGTCTCTGTTTGACCTCATCAATCCTAAGATAGTAGGTAATGCTATCGATGTGCTCAGCGGGTCTCTGAGCGCAGAAACGGTCGATTTTTCACTCGTAAAAGAAGAAATAGCAAAGTACGCCGCTTTAGTCATAGGGATAGCGCTCTGCGGAGCACTGTTCAGGTATCTCTTCAAACTGACGGATTCCATAGGAGCGGAACATCTCGTTGAGCGCATGAGGGACACCCTCTTTCACCACATCCAGATGCTGAAGTATTCATGGTATACGGAGAACCCGACAGGCGATATAATACAGCGCTGCACGTCGGATGTCGAGACCGTGAAAACCTTCCTTTCCGAGCAGCTCACGAGCGTATTCAGGATCACGCTGATGGTCATCATCGCTCTGTATTTCATGTTTTCCATGAACGTGAAACTTGCGGCCGCGGCGGCTTTATATATCCCGATGATAGTGCTGTACTCCGTGCTTTTCCACAACAAAATCGGACGCACGTTCCTGTCGGCCGACGAAGAAGAAGGCGTGCTGTCCACGATAGCACAGGAGAACCTCACCGGTGTCAGGGTCGTGCGCGCTTTCGGCAGGGAAGTATTCGAACGCAGGCGTTTCGAAAAACAAAACGACAAGTACACGGGTATCTGGATGAAACTGATGGTCATCATCTCGGAGTTCTGGACTTTCGGCGATCTATTTTCGGGGTTCCAGGTGCTCACGGTCCTCGCATACGGCGCGTACTTAGCGGTGAAAGGCGAGATCACGCCCGGCGAATACGTGGCGTTCATCTCATACAATTCCATGATTGGATGGCCTATCAGAATGCTCGGCCGTGTCATCTCAGAGATGTCGAAGACCGGCGTATCTATCGACAGGATCAGATACATCATGAATTCGCCTGAGGAGAAAGATCTTCCCGGGGCGGTCGAACCTCCGATGGACCGCGACATCGTGTTTGACCACGTTTCGTTCAGGTATACTCCCGAATCGCCCGAAGTCCTGAAAGACGTGTCCTTTACGGTAAAAGCGGGGACGACATTCGGTATTCTCGGCGGTACGGGTTCCGGAAAATCGACTTTGATATACCTGCTGACGCGCCTCTACGATCTGGAACCGGGATGCGGCAGCATCAAAATAGGCGGCGTGGACATCAAAAATATCAAAGGCGAGTGGCTGCGCCGCAACATCGGATTTGTTCTGCAGGAACCTTATCTTTTCTCGCGTTCGATAAAGGAAAACATCGGGATGGCCCGCGAAGACGCGGACGCGGACGAGATACGTCGGGCTGCGGAGATCGCCAGCCTGTCGGGGACGATAGACAAGTTCGCGGAAGGCTACGATACGATGATAGGAGAGCGCGGAGTAACGCTGTCGGGCGGCCAGAAGCAGCGCACCGCTATCGCGCAGGCTGTCATCAGGCGCGCGCCGATAATGGTATTTGATGATTCGCTCTCTGCCGTAGACACGGAGACAGACGCGGATATCAGGCATGCACTGAAAGAGAAACTCGGCGATTCGACCGTGATAATGATCTCTCACAGAATAACGACGCTGATGCACTCTGACCGCATTCTCGTCCTCGACCGCGGAAAAGCCGCCGAGATGGGCACGCACGAGGAACTCATCGCGCAGGGCGGCATATACAGCAGGATATGCGAGATACAGTCCGCCGGTCTGGAGGAAGGAGGGGCTTTGAAATGAGCGCTGTCGAAAACGACGCCATGAAAAAAATAAAAGGCCAAGCCTCTCGAAAGACAAAAAATCCCGGCCTTTTCGGCCTTAAAGACATTCTCCCGTTCGCAAAGGTCTACCGCAAAGAGATAATAGTCATGTGCGCGTTCGGTCTTGTTTCGAGCGGCTGTGATTCGATATATCCGCTGTTTAACAGATATGCGCTCGACAAATTTGTCGGTGAAGGCACTATGGCGACGATAAAAGCATTTATCGGCCTTTATCTAATAGTGCTGGCCTTTCAGGCTGTGACGAATTACGTATCGATGCTGCTAATCGGGAAAGTCGAACTCTACGTCGGCAGAGACCTGAAAAACGCATGTTTTGCTCATCTTCAGGAAGTCGGATTTTCGTATTTCAACACACATAATGTCGGATACATACACGCGAGGATAATAAGCGACACCGACAGGATAGCGACGATCATATCGTGGCGTCTGATGGATTTCGTCTGGAACATATCGTATCTGGTGCTTGATTTTATTATCATGATACGCATCAACGCCGGTCTCGGCCTGCTCCTGCTTGTCCTCATACCTCCCGCGGCAGTACTCATAATGCTCTTTGAGCGAAAACTGCTCAAGGCAAATCGCCGCGTCCGCGAGATGAACTCAAGGATATCGGGAGATTTCAACGAAGGCATCACCGGAGCAAAATCGATACGCGCAATGGTCGTGCACGACCGCATCGAACGCGACTTTAATAAAGACACGAGGAAAATGCGCGGGCTGGCTGTCAGATCTACGCAGTATTCCGCAATGTTCTCGGCAACCGTGACGCTGATGTCATCGGTCGCGCTCGCGATAGTGCTTTGGCGCGGAGGCAGTCTGACCGCGGAACGCGTCATGCGGATAGGGTCTCTTTCCGTGTTCATGTCATACGCCTTGAACATGGTCGATCCTATACAGAACATCATCGAGGCGATAGCTGCTCTCGTAGACGTTCAGGTGAATATCGAAAGGTCGATGGAACTTCTTCACACGGAGCCCGACGTAAAGGACACCCCGGAAGTCATCGAAAAATACGGGGATTCATTCTCGCCAAAACGCGAAAACTGGGAGCCTCTCTACGGCAACGTGGAATTCAGGGATGTTTCGTTCACGTATCCCGACGGGACAGAACTGGTGCTGGAACATTTTAATCTGAAAGTGCCAAAAGGAACCAATGTCGCTATAGTCGGCGAGACCGGAGCGGGGAAATCCACTCTCGTCAACTTAGTCTGCAGATTCTACGAGCCCACGTCGGGAGAGGTCCTCATCGACGGGAGGGACGTGCGCGAAAGGTCGCAGCTCTGGCTTCACAGCAATATCGGATACGTCCTTCAGACACCTCATCTGTTCTCCGGGACGGTGCGCGAAAACCTGCGCTACGGCAAGCCCGACGCGACGGACGAGGAGATAATGAGGGCTTTGGAACTCGTGTCCGCGGACGACGTGGTGGCGAGGATGGACAAAGGCTTAGACAGCGAAGTCGGCGAGGGCGGCGACCTCCTTTCGACGGGCGAAAAACAGCTCCTGAGTTTCGCGAGAGCGATAATCGCCGACCCCGCGATCCTTGTGCTCGACGAGGCGACGTCATCGATAGACACGGTGACAGAGAAGAAGATACAGAACGCGATAAACGTGCTGATCAACGGACGCACTTCGTTCATAATCGCGCACAGGCTCTCGACGATAACCGGAGCCGACGTCATCCTGACGGTCTCCGATGGAAAGATAGTCGAGTCCGGAACGCACGAAGAATTGATGAAAAAGCACGGATATTACTACAGGCTGTACACGAGGCAGTACGAAGACGCAGAGACCCGCAGGGCACTTTAGGAATGACTCTTCGCATTGTGCGCTTTCTGGTGTATAATATCAATCGCGGTAATTTTTTGCCGCCCGCTTATTCATAGAAACGGAGACACCGAGCAGCGATGCCTAAGAAATACGAAAACCTGATTAAGACTGTGATGATAGTCCTGACGTTCCTGATCATCGCCATCTTGGTGATAAAGAGAGCGCCGGGCCTGATAAAATTGATAGAATCCGGGAACATCTCGGAGATAGAAGGCTATGTCAGAAGCGAAGGGCGAGTCGGATTTTTGATGCTCGTTCTCCTTCAGGTCATCGCGACTGTCTCTATCGTCCTGCCGCTTTTCCCGATATACATGGTCGACGGCATTATCTACGGGAAAATTCTGGGAACGATAATCTGTTACACGACGAATATCGTGCTCGACATCATTTTCTTCGATATCGCCCGCGTCATGTCATACACAGCCGAAGAACTCACACAGAAATACAAACTTTCTATGGCTGACGATATCCTCGCGAAAACGAAGCACCAAAATCTCGTAGTTATGATTTTGGCGGCGATACCTATGATACCGAACGGTATGATACCGATACTCGCATCGAAAACGAAGATCGAAAAGAAATATTTTATCAGAAGCATCATGATCGGATGCCTGCCGGGGACGATAATCTGCGTGCTCCTCGGAGATGTATTTATCAAAAACACGGACAATTCCGGGTCAATGATAGTTTTTATCGCTATCATCGTGGCTCTGCTCGTGGTGTATAAACTCTTCAACAAAAAAATAGCCGCGTGGATCGAGCCTAAGATAAAGGGCCATTACGCCGCCAAAGCCGAAGCGGAAGCAAAGATCAAGGCGCTTCCGCCGCTTGCGCTGCCTGAGGATACCTCCGGCGGGGCAGAGCGACTGGAGCATATCGATGTTCCTTCGGACAGCGCGTATTATGCTGTCGAAAACAGAAAAGGCGAAAGCAAAAACAAAAAGCGCGGCTTCTCTTCCAACAGACAAAAGTGACAAAACTACACAAAATCTATATATTTCGTTGATATTCGCATCAAATTAGGGTGCGAATATTTGGATGTTGCTATGCATAAATATTATTTTTCGCGGGAGGGTATTCATCACCATGATACAAGTAAGCAATGTCACAAAACGCTTTGGCAACCGCGTCGCTGTCGACAACCTTTCCTTCGAGGCTGGACCGGGCAGGATATACGGATTCCTCGGTCCGAACGGCGCGGGAAAAACCACGACCATGAATATTATCACGGGTTATCTCGCTCCTACCGAAGGGACGGTATTCATCGATGGCGTGGACATCATGAAAGATCCGGAAAATGTCAAGAAAAAGGTGGGATATCTCCCGGAAACTCCGCCGGTCTATGTGGATATGACGGTCAGGGAATACCTTAATTTTGCCGCAGAATTGAAAGGGATAGCAAAAAAAGAACGCAAAAAAGAATTCGAAAAAGTTTTGACAGCAACCGGCACGGACGGAAGCTCCGAACGGGTGATACGCAATCTCTCCAAAGGATACAGACAGAGAGTCGGACTTGCGCAGGCGCTTTTGGGCGATCCTGAGATCCTGATCCTCGATGAGCCGTCGGTAGGGCTCGATCCTGAGCAGCAGAAGGAGATGTTCGACTATATCGTCGGCCTCAAGGAAAACAGGACGATAATCTTAAGCTCTCATATACTTGCTGACATCAGCATGGTGGCCGATTATGTCTGGATAATAAACAACGGGAAACTTATCGCATCGGATACCATCGATAACCTTTCAAACGATATGACAGCCTCGCAGATCGTTACCATAACGTTCGAAGGCGAGGAGGAAAAGGTGAGGGATGCAATAAACGGTCTCGAATTCGTATCCGGTATCGAAACTTCAAAGCGGACAGATGGAAGCACCGAACTGAAGGTAACATCTGATTCTCCGGAAGATATCAGGCCGGCGCTCTCAAGAGCCATATCGGCGTCAGGGGCTGTCATTTTGTCGATGAACAAAGAGAAAAAGTCTCTCGAGGATGTGTTCCTGATGCTGACCGAAGATGAGCCGCAGGAAGAAACACCGGCTGAAGAAACGGCGGAAGAGACTGAAGAGACCGAAGATGCAGCGGCCGAAGAATCCGTAGCAGAGGCTGAAGAAGCCGAGCCGGCGGCAGAGTCAGAGACAGAGTCTGAGACGGAATCCGAGACAGAGTCCGGAACAGAATCAGAGACAGAGACAGAGTCTGAAGATGCTCAGGCCGAAAATGAGAAAGAAGAGAAAGGGTGTGAGGAGTAAATGAAAGCGATATTTAAAAAAGATTTCAACTCACTTTTCAACTCATTCATCGGCTGGCTGTTCCTCGCGGTCACATGGGCTTTCGTTTCCCTGTATGTCTGGATAATGTGCTTCGTGGGACTTTCCGGAAGCGTTTCCAGCGCATTGGCTTATTCGACGATGATCCTGATGATCATGATACCTGTTATATGCATGAGGTCATTTGCGGAAGAACGCAAGCAGAAGACCGACCAGCTTCTTCTGACATCGCCGGTCTCGATCGGGAAGATCGTCTTAGGAAAATTCCTTGCCATCGCTGCTGTTTGGACCATATTATGCGCAGCGGCGTGCATATATCCTTTGATAATATTAAAATTCGGCGGAGGAACGCTGGCGTCAAATTTTGCTGCCGTGTTCGGGCTTTGGCTGCTGGGACTTGCCGAGATAGCGATCTGCGTTTTCATTTCTTCTCTGACAGAGAGCATGATAATCGCGGCAGTTCTTTCCGTCGGCGTGCTTTTCCTGACATACCTGATGCCGAAGATCAGCTCGGCGATATCCTCATCAGGAAACGCTTTGACGAAAGTGCTGGACGTTTTTGCCGTACAAAACCATTTCTACGGATTCCTGTCAGGCGAAATAGACATCACTGCTATAGTCTACTTTGTTTCTATCATTGTTTTATTCCTTTTCTTCACGGCACAGATACTGCAGAAGAGAAGATATACGGTATCAAAGAGGACGATAAGTTTCGGCGCATATTCGCTCGCGGCCGTCGCCCTTATCACCGCTATCGTCATCGTATTGAATTTCGGAGTGAACAAACTGCCGGCTTCAAAGACTGCTATCGACGTGACGAACAGTAAACTGTACTCTCTGACGGATGACACCAAAGAATACCTTTCCGGCCTCGATGAAGACATCACGATATACGTTCTGGAGAACAAAAACGATTCGGACGAGATCATCAACAGGACGCTGGAAAACATGGAGTCTGTTTCAGATCACATCAAAGTCGAATGGGTGGACCCGGCAAAGAACCCTAATTTCCTCGACAGTTACAATATTTCGTCCACGGTATATCTGAACTCGCTTCTCGTAGTGGGACAGAACAGGTGGAAATTAGTCGGCATCGAAGACATTTATCAGACAGAAGTGACGGATTATTCGACATACGAGACTGAGATAACCGGTTACGACGGAGAGGGAAGGATAGTTTCCGCTCTCCAGTATGTAACGTCGGATAGTGTCAACAAAGCATACATTTTGACGGGTCACGGCGAGCTGACGCTCGGGACGAATTTCTCGAGCGCTCTCGACAAGATGAATTTCGAGTCGGCAGACTTAGACCTCATGCAGAACGATTCAGTCCCTGAAGACTGCGGAACACTCATCATAAACGCACCGGAGAATGACCTTTCTTCTGACGACGCCGATAAGATAATCGAGTACCTGAACAATGGCGGGAGCCTCATCATTTCGCTCAACTTCACTCTGCAGGACTCGCCGAACCTCGACAGAGTCCTCGATTACTACGGGCTCACAGCCGAAGACGGCATAGTCATAGAGACCGATTCGTCAAAATACTACAGGACCGAGACATTCCTGCTTCCAAACGTCGAATACGATGAGATAACAGCAGGTATCCTATCTGATTCCGGCAACGGATACGTTTTCTCGCCGTATACTCAGGCTTTGACGGAAGGCAGCTCGGAGGACATCGAGTACACAGACCTTCTGACGACTTCCGAAGGAGCGTTCATCCGTTCTGATTTTGATGAGAACACGACAGATTATTCAAAGCGCGATACAGATGTGTCAGGACAGTTCACGGTAGGCGTAAAAGCTGTGAAACAGATAGACAGCGGCGAATCTACGTGTGTCGCTTTCGGCTCAGTTCTCATATTCTCTGACAATGCGGATGTGATGGTCGCAGGTTCGAACTCGACTATGTTCAGTTCTGCCGTTTCTTCTCTCGTAAAGACCGAAGAAAGCACGGATCTCATATCGATCGCGGTCAAAGAATACAGCACGCCTACGCTCACAGTCTCGACTGCTTATGCCCGCTTTGATTTCATACTGATGGTCATCGCCATACCTGTGCTGCTGATAGTATTCGGGCTCGTTATTTGGATGATGCGGCGCAAACGCTAGGCGGCGGAGGTTACATATGGCAAAACAAAGAAAACAGATCATCATACTTCTGATAATACTCGCGGCGGCTGTGGCGGCTTACTTCGCCGCACGGCAGATAGCAAAAAATGCAAGCGATGAAGAAGCGAGCCAGACATATACCGCGGTGGAATTCAACACGGACGATATCACTTCGATTTCGGGCCTGGGCACGGAAGGGTCGTTTTCGATCGATAAAATAAGCGACGCGTGGTATATAGTCTCGACGGGAGCACAGGCTGATACCACATCTGTCAATTCGATACTGGACGATCTCGAAAAGATAGAAGGCGATGATGAGATCACGCTCGAAGACGATGATGACCCTGCGGAATACGGCCTCGACAGTCCGCAGCTCGTAGTGCAGGTTACGGACTCTTCCGGAAACACGACGGAACTGCAGTTCGGTTCGCGCAACACGATACTTGCGAAATACTATTTCAGAGTCGCAGGCTCCAATAAAATATATACTGTTTCGCCGAGCATTTACTCGCACATGAACACTACCGACGAAGAACTGACGGAGACTGAAACGGAAAGCGAAAGCGAGACAGAAAGCGATACTGAAACAGATACGGAAACAGATACGGAGACAGATACGGAAACCGGAAACGAATAAGCTCTTTTCATTGGAAGGACGGCGTGGCTCCGGGATATGTTCCGGCGCTCGACCGTCGACTTGACCGGGGAGATTTTCTTTGAAGATTCCCCGGTTTTGTCGTATTATATTATACTGAATATGGCGGCACGGATGCCGTTGGAGGATTATTGAGAAAGAGATGGTAAACGCTTCATCTGCGCCGCGCAGCGGACTTTCCGAGCGTGTTAACAAAGATATACTTGCGATAGTACTTCCTGTGATAGCCGAGAATGTTTTTCAGATGCTCGCACAGATAGTGACTTCTGCTATGATAGGGCGGCTCGCCACGGAAGAAATTGCGGCTCAGGGCATCGGCAACCGCATGTATAACCTCTGCTGGGCGGCGTATAAAGGCATCGGTATCGGTGCCACCGTTGTCATTTCGCTGAGGTATGGACGCGGACAGTTTAAGGAATGCAGACGTGCCGTGGAGCAGACATATCTGACGCTCGTTCCTTTTGCCGCGCTCGTATCGCTGATTTTTACTATTTTCAGCACTAAACTGGTGACTATTATGTCTGACGATCCGACTCTGGTCAGTCAGTCGTCGGCATATCTCCGCATAGTAGTATGGGCGCTTCCTATAGCGGCGATAAACTTATGTTCCATCGCGGGATTCAACGGCCACGGAAACACTAAGACGCCTATGTTCAACGCGATGTTCCTTAACGCCGTTAACGTGGTGGCCGGCTATTTGCTTATCTTCGGGATAGGCCCGTTCAAAGGATACGGCCTTATCGGCGCGGGGCTGGCCACGCTTATTTCGCAGTCGGCGGGAGCATTCTCCTGCACGTGGATGCTGTATCATAAAAAGGGATACCTGTGCGACGAAGCCCACGGTCTGAATTTCTTTAAGCCTGAGAGAGGACTTATCAGGGAGATATATAAGTCCGGACTGCCTGCCGCGGGAGAGAACGTGACGTGGCAGCTCTCTGCGATAGTTCTGAGCAAGATAATACTGACTTACGGGAGCGCGACTTTTGCCGCGTACCAGCTCGGTCTGCAGGCGGAAGTGCTGTGCGAGATGCCGGGTATGGGCTTTGTCACCGCCGCCGTGACGCTCTCGGCAAGAGCGATAGGGCAGTCGGATGAAGAGCTTTACCGAGCGTATTATAAAAAGATGAAGATCTATGCTCTCTGCACAGGTCTTTTCACCGCGTCGCTTTTGTTCTTCTTCCCGGGACTGATAATGCAGTTTTTGACTGATAAGCCCGATGTTCGCGCGCTGGGAACGGAGTATGTGCTCATGATGGCGCTGTGCCCGATACCTCAGGATCAGGATAAGATATATTTCGGATACATGCGCTCTGCGGGATATCCACGCCAGCCGTTCTATTTCTCGGTCTTGGGCATCTGGGGCGTCAGAGTCCCCGTATCGATGATCTTCGGCTGGCTGCTGCACTGGGATATAAAATGGATATGGCTGTCGATGGCTCTGGATCAGTGGACAAGACTGACCGCCAGTTATATATTCTTTAAGAGAAAGCGTGTTCTGGATAAAGGTGTCTCTCTGATGTCGGGGAATACATCCGACGCAGATGATACGGCCGATATTGCCGGGGAAGAGACATTGCTTGCGGAGGAGGCACGGACAGATGGATGAACTGCAGAAACTATCGCATGACTGTCGTTACCGCGACCCGCAGAAACCTCAGAGCGGCCGTCAAAACCGCGACCCGCAGAAACTTCAGAGCGGCCGTCAAAACCGCGACCCGCAGAAACTTTCTACGTATTTTCTCTCGGAAAAGAAAAATCTCGCCGCGGTGACCGTGTTCGGGATCATATATAACGTCGGGATGATAGCCGGGCCTTGGTTCGAAGGAAGGCTCGCTCAATGTCTGGCCGATATTTTCGGCGGCAAGAGCACCGCGGCGGATATGATAAATCTTGCGGTACTTTACGTGATAGTCATCGGGATAGTCCAGTTCTCGCGATTCATGAAGCGTCTGTTCGTCCGGTATTTCGCAAATAACGTAAACAAGCGGATGAAGACGAATCTTTACGCGTCTCTCGTCAGAACAGATACCGCGGCGATGAAACACGAGAATTCCGGAGAACTTCTGACAAAAGCGATAAGCGACGTCGACGCCTGCGTAGAAGGCATGAGGAAGTTCACGACCGAAATATTCGATACGGGCGTTGTCATGGTCGCATATATCGTGATGCTGTGCGTATACGATGTAAGGCTCGCCCTTATTGCATTTATCTTCCCGCCGGTATCTTACTTCATAGCGGAGCACATGAAGAAACGCGTCACCGTCGCGTCGCGTGAGGCAAAGGAAAGCGCGGGCCGTCTGAATGCCGCCGCTTTTGACAGGGCAAAGAACGCTTTGACATATAGAACATACGGTGTAGAAGACGCTCAAGAGGTCTGGATAGAGGATAGACTTTCGGATTACGAGAAAAAGAATATCGTCTCCGGCGTCCTCGAAACGGCGATGAAACCGCTGTACAGAGCGATATCGCTCTGCTCTGTATTCTTTATAGTATATTTCGGCGGAAGGAACGTCATGGGCATCGGCTGGACGGCGTGGAACATCGCGGCGTTCTCGACTTTTCTGTCGTGCTTCCTCAAACTGTCGAAGAAATCGTCGACTGCCGCCAAACTTTTCAACGCGGTCCAGAAGGCGCGCGTCTCGTGGGACCGCATCAAGCCTTTCATGAAGGATAACGAGCCGCTCGCCGCTCCTCAGAAAAAGGATGTTGAGAAAATCGAAGTCAGCGGGCTGTCGTTCTCTTATCCTGACGGTAAGGAGATTTTGAAAGATGTGAGTTTCAGCGCGCACCGCGGTCAGATCGTAGGCGTCACCGGCAAGGTCGCCTGCGGCAAGTCCACGCTGGGGAAGGTGCTTCTGGGTGAGGAGAGTTACCGGGGTTCCGTCAAATTCGACGGTGCGGAGCTGAGGGACATCGACGCCTATGAATACTGCGGGTTCCTCGGGCATAACGCGGAACTTCTTTCCGACACGATAGAGAACAACGTCAGACTCGGCAAATCGGGCGATGTGATGTCAGTCATGAAAGATGTCTGCCTCGACAAAGACTTGGCAGATATGCCGCAGGGGATCGAGACGGAGACGGGCGAGAACGGCGCACTGCTTTCGGGAGGCCAGCAGGCCAGATGCGGTCTTGCCCGCGTTCTGTTCCACGACAAGCCTGTTCTGATACTCGACGACCCGTTCGCTTCTGTCGATAAAAACACGGAAGAGAGTATTTTCAAGTCCCTGCGCGAGAGATACAAGGATAAGGTCATCATCCTGATCTCGCACAGGCTCGATATTTTCCCGAGGCTGGATAAAGTATTGTTTCTGACAGAAGGCCACGGGGTCTTTGGTACGCCGGCCGAACTTGAGGCAAACTGCTCCGGATACAGGGAATTGCTGGAAATACAGAGGTCGGCTGCTGCAAGTGCATCTGCCGGTGCCTCCGGCGCGGGCGTCAGTCCGGGTTCTGCCGGTGCCTCCGGCATGGGCGGCAGCTCGGGCTCTGCCGGTGCCTCCGGCACGGGATGCGGTCCGGGTTCTTCCGGTGCCTCCGGCACGGACGGCGGCTCGGACTCTGCCGGTGCCTCCGGCGCGCGATGCGGCTCGGGCTCTAATGGTGCCTCCGGCACGGACGGCAGTTCGGGCTCTGCCGGTGCCTCCGGCACGGGCGTAAGTCCGGGCTCTTCCGGCGCCTCCGGCACGGGATGCGGTCCGGGTTCTTCCGGCGCCTCCGGCACGGGCGGCGGCTCGGGGAAAAATGGGCGGCTCTCCGGCGGAATATCAGGTCTTGAGAGGGGGTGCGCGCTGTGAAGAAAAAACACGCAGTCATCCTCGCGCTTAAAGACGTGATATCGAGATTCCCGCTCGTATTCATACTGATGATAGCTTCCATCGTAGGAGCAATGCTCGTATCACTGCTGCCGCCTCTCGTTCTGGAGAAGACCGTCGACAGTTTCACCGCCGGGTCCGCCACAGGCAAAATCGGGATATTCGCGATGCAGTACGTTCTGACGAGCGTGGTCGCGTGCGGCCTTGAATCCGCCCGCGAAGCGCTGATAACCGTGTTCGGCGAAAAGATAACTCATTCGCTGCGCAGCATGATGATCAAAAAAATGGGGCGCATGGATACGCCGCTTCTGGCGGAATCAGAAGCGGGGAGCATCGCGGCCCGCTTAGTCAGCGATGTCGATACCGTCGAGAACCTGTTCTCCGGCGGCGTTGTCGGCATGTTCTCCGACACTATCAGCATCGTCGGGATCATGGCCGTTATTTTCACCAAAAGCAAAGGGCTGTTCGTGATATTGCTCATCGCTCTGCCTTGCGTCTTCGCTTTCACGCGCTTCGTTCAGAAAAGAATGCTCGCGGCTCAGAAAGAGAACAGGAAGGCCGTTGCGCTTTCGAGCAAAATAATCCCGGAGACGGCTTCGTGTATCAGGTCGATACACGATAACGACGCAGAAGGCTTCATGGAGAAGCGCTACGGCAAATCGATAGATATGATGTTCCGAGCTCTCAACAAGAATGCTTTTTACGACGCGTTCTATTCGCCTGTCGTCCTGACTGTTTCGTCGGCTGTCATCGCCATCATGATGTCTCTGTGTGTCTCACAGGATTCTATGATGAAGGCCTTCGGCATGTCCGTCGGAACGGCTGTTGCTCTCATTTCATACGTCGGGCGGATCTTCGAACCGCTTGAGAGTCTGGGAATGGAAATACAGAATATCCAGAGTTCTGCGGCGGGGCTGGCGCGTCTTGACGAGTTCATGGCTTCAAAAGAGCGTGAAGCCGGCAGCATAACTGAAATCGAGGCCGCGGCCGCTGCTCTGAAGGACGTGACTTTCTCGTATGACGGGGAGCGCGATGTGCTCAAAGGTTTTTCGATGCGCGCGGAAGAGGGGGAGAAAGTGACGTTGGTCGGGCGTACTGGCTGCGGCAAGTCTACTGTGTTCAAATTGCTGCTCGGGCTCCTGCGCCCTTCGTCGGGCAGCGCAGAGCTTGGCGGCGTCCCTGCCGGCAGCATCGCCGACGCCGCCAAACGCAGCATCATATGCTGCGCCGAGCAGCGCTTCGCCATGACAGACGGCACCGTGCGCGACCAGGTCACCCTGAAAGACCGTTCGATCCCGGACGAAGCGGTAAAGACCGCGCTTGAGAGAGCACTCCTCTGGGACAAAATAAAGTCGCTCCCTCAAGGCCTCGACACACCTTGTACGGAATCGCTGTTCTCACAGGGCGAGTTCCAGCTTCTGTCCATCGCCAGAGCGACAGTATCGAACCCGAAGATACTGCTCTGCGACGAGATAACAGCGAACTTGGATGTCGATACAGAAGAAAAAGTCAGGAAGGCGCTCGATGAAGCCGCAAAAGGCAGGACCGTCATATCGATCTCTCACCGGGGAACTTCCGGAAGCCGTGTAATAAAGATGGATTAAATGGAAAAGAAAGAAGCCGAACAATACAAGAAACTGGTGCTTGAGCCGATAAACAAACTGATACCGCGCCTTGCGGTGCCTACGATAATCAGCATGATGACGTCGATGATATATAACCTCGTCGACGCCTTTTTCGTGGGAAAAATCAACACCAGCGCCAGCGCGGCGATAGGCATCCTGCTGTCCGTGCACGCACTCTATCAGGCGATAGGCTTCATGCACGGTCACGGCAGCGGCAGCATCATCAGCGCGAAACTCGGTCAGGGCGATAAAAAAGGCGCTTCCCGCTATGCCTCGATAGCATTTTTCAGCGCCATGCTGATATCATCCGCCGTGATGATATTATGCCTGATATTCGAACACAGACTCATGATACTTTTGGGCAGTACGGGAACGATACTTCCATACGCCGAATCCTACGGCATCTTCATCATAATTTCCGGCCCTGCGCTTTCAATGAGCTGCGTCCTTAACAACATCATGCGCTACGAAGGGAAAGCCTTTTATGCCATGGTGGGACTCGTTTCCGGCGGCGTTCTGAACATGATACTCGACCCGATAATGATGTTTTCCATGGGTATGGGCATTGCCGGCGCCGGTCTTGCCACGGCGATATCTCAGTTCGTGAGCCTCGCCGTTCTGCTCGTCATGTTCCTGCGCGGACAAGTCATCTCGCGCATCTCGCTGAAGACACTTTTGACGGAATATAACCCGGGCGACCACCTCAGGATATTCCAAAACGGACTGCCGAGCCTGCTGCGCCAGCTGCTGCTCAGTTTTTCTTCGATGACGCTGAACATCTGCGCAAACCCTTACGGCGACGCAGCGATCGCCGCGATGACGATAGTGGGCAGAGTGATGATGTTCATAGGTTCCGCTATGATAGGCATAGGGCAGGGTTTCCAGCCTGTCGCGGCATATAACTCCGGAGCAAAGAAATTCAAGCGCATACGGACAGGCTATTTTTACACTTGGAAACTCGGTGAGATCGTAATCGGAGTTTTGACGATGATATGCTTCATTTTCCCGGAGAGGATAATAACGATATTCCGCGACGATCCGGAAGTCGTCGAGATAGGTATCTCCGCTCTGAGATACAGGTGCATCGCGTCTTTCTTCCAGCCTTTCATCGTCGTCACCAACATGACTTTCCAGTCGATGCGAATGGCAAAACAAGCCTCGTTTCTCGCGTGCCTGCGCAGCGGCATATACTACATACCGGCTTTGATAATACTTCCTCATTTCTGGGGTATAACGGGCATCGAGGCAGCTCAGATGGTCGCCGACATTTTCGCGACAGCCACGGTCATACCGTTCGTCGTCAGATTCATGCGGCGCCTGCCAAAAGAAGACGAGCCGAGCGCGGTGGACAGGGCATATAGAGAATATATCGGTTCGTCGGAAGCATAGACATTCGACACAGGCCGGGCGTCGGATCAATGATTTTTTTCAAGATTTTTCAAAATGCTTTCGGCGACCTCATCGGGCGTTCTCCCGTCGGTCGCTGTTTTTACGCCTCCGGCCTCCTCGTAACACGAAGTGCGGTCAGCGAGCATAGCTCGGATATGATTTTCTGTCATGTTGTCTGCCAAAAGAGGCCTCGTGCGGTCTTCGGATATCCGCCTGAATATTTCGCCCGGGTCGGCGGTGAGCCAGAAAGCAGACCCTGAAGAACTGAGTATTTCTCTGTTTTCTCTCTCGAGCGGCATGCCTCCCCCGCATGAGACGACAAAACCGTCCATGGCATCTATCTCTTTGAGGACTGACTTTTCGAGCGTGCGGAAATATTCTTCTCCGCTTTCGGCGAAGATCTGAGATATCGTCCTTTTTTCTCTCTGCTCGATCAAAGCGTCGGTGTCTATGAACGATGCGCCGAGTTTTTCTGCCAGTATTCGCGAGACGGTGGTTTTGCCGGTCCCCATGTAACCGTAGATGTATATGTTTTTCATAATGCTTTCAGCTTTGGCGCAACTGTAAGGCGTCACTGTTATCGGTATCTTTTGATTTGGCATTACCAAATTAAGTACCATAAAATACGAACTTGCTTTTCTTAATTAACTATCATAATACCTGATCGCGTCTTTGACCAGTTCCTCGGATGCGGCTTTATCAGCATCTTTCGGATATTGTCGGCATCGCGCTGAGGGTATAAAATGTGTCGTAGTTTTAGGAAATATATTTAGAAAATACATTTATTAGGAAACGGAGAAACGCCATGATAACCGCTTCAACAAAACTCATCTGTTTTTTTGCCGACCCGGCCGAACACTCGGGCTCGCCTGCCATGCACAATGCCGCGTTCCGCGCAGCCGGGCTCGATTATGTGTATCTTGCGTTCCGCGTGGGGAAAGAAGATATAGGCCGCGCTATGGACGCGATGCGTGTGCTCGGCATCAGGGGCGCAAACATCTCGATGCCGAACAAGCAGGAAGTGATTAAATACCTCGACTCTGTCTCGGACCGCGCCGAACTCCTCGGAGCGGTAAATACAGTGGTAAACGATGACGGAGTCCTCAAGGGCTATAATACGGATGTAGACGGTGTCAAGGACGCGGCTGAAATCCTCGGTTTCCCTCTGAACGGAAAGCGAGTAGTCCAGATAGGACTGGGCGGGGCGGGACGAGCCGCACTTCTTGCATCCGCCGAAGCCGGCGCCGAAAGTGTGTCTGTATTCGTACGAGCGCGCAATATTGGCGCGCACCGCGAGTTCGCTTCTATGATTTCCGGGGAGAAGGGGCTCGACTGCGAAGTCATCGATATCGCCGACAAAAAACGCCTCGCGGAAGAACTCTCGCGAAGCGATATCTTGCTGAATATGACGAATGTCGGGATGGGCAGCCTCGAAGGGCAGTCGCCTGTTCCGTACGGCGTTGCCATCGGGCCGAACCTTTCGGTAATGGACGCAATATATAAGCCGGATGAGACTGAACTCATCCGGCTGGCAAAACAGGCCGGCGCGGCCGTCGCAGCAAATGGCAGGACCATGCTGGCCTGTCAAGGAGCGAAGTCATTCCGCCTTTTCACAGGACAGGATATGCCTGCGAGTGTATTTAAGACGCTTATCTGAATTTAACGCTCATCTGACTTTAATGCTCGCCTGAAGTTATTGTGCCTTTTCATCTTCAGCCGTCTTTTCATTTGCCGCCGCGTCAGACTTATCTTCTGCGTCTACCGCACTTTCTGCCGATGCCGTGCCTGCCGCAATTTCTGCCGATGCTGCGTCTGCGGAACCTTCTGCGGAAGCCGCGGCTGCGTTATCTTCCTCAGGTTTTACCGAATTTTCTGCGTTCCCGGCGTTCCCTGCGACGATAAGGTCGCAGACGGTCCTGCTGAATTCGACAGGGTCGTCTATCTGTATCCCGGAGATGAGCAGAGCCTGATCGTAGAGCAGAGACGCATATTTTTTCAGGTCGTCTTTGCCGGCGTCACCTTTGTCTGCCGCCTGCTTGAGAACTTTGAAGATATCGTGGTCAGGGTTTATCTCAAGCACTCTCTCAGCCGAAACGCGCTGCCCGACAGGCATTTCATTTATGATTTTTTCCATCTCAAGCGAGATCTCGCCTTTTGTCGAAAGGCATACAGGAGAAGTCTTGAGGCGCGGCGAAAGTTTTACCTCGGAGACTTTTCCGCCCAGCGCGTCTTTGACAGCCTGAAGAAGAGCGGAGTTTTCCTGCTCCATATTTTTGATGCGCTCGCGCTCGGATTCTTCCATATCCTGTTCCGGATCGCCGGCCGACACGGATTTGAACGGCTTTTCCTTGTAATTCTGGAGCATCGTGATGACGAACTCGTCCATTTCGTCCGTCATGTAGAGTATCTCGTAACCCTTCGACTTAACGTATTCCGTCTGCGGAAGCATATCGATCTTATCCACGGTCTCGCCGCAGGCGTAGTAGATGTACTTCTGGCCGTCTTTCATGCGGCTGACGTATTCCGCAAACGTAACGGGTTTCTTTTCCGTCGATGAGTAGAACAAAACTAGATCCTGCAGAGTCTCGCGGTGCGCTCCGAAGTCCTCATAAAGTCCGAATTTCAGCTGCTTGCCGAAATTGGCAAAGAATTTCTCATATCCTTCGCGGTCTTCTTTGAGGAAGTCCTCTAAGTCGCGCTTGATTTTCTTTTCGATGTTCATCGCGATGGAACGAAGCTGTCTGTCTTCCTGCAGAGTCTCACGTGAGAGGTTAAGTGACAGGTCCTGACTGTCTACGAGGCCTCTTACGAAGTTGAAGTAATCAGGAAGGAGTTCTTTGCACTTGTCCATGATCAAAACGCCGGATGAGTAGAGCTGCAGGCCTTTTTCATAATCCTTCGTGTAGTAGTCATAAGGCGGGTGGCTCGGTATGAACATGAGCGCGACAAAGTCGGAAACGCCTTCGACGCTGGTGCGGATGACTCTGACAGGGTCTGCGTAGTCCATGAACTTCTGCTTGTAATAGTCGTTGTATTCTTCCGGTTTAACTTTGCTTTTCTGGCGCTTCCAGATCGGCTCCATGGAGTTGAGCGTCTCCATTTCCTGATAAGTCTCATATTTCGGAGCGTCTTCCGCCGGTTCCTTTCCGTCTTCCGTCTTTACAGGACGTGATTTGGTCATCATCATGCGGATAGGGTAGCGGATGTAATCGGAATATTTTTTGACGAGTTCGCGGAGCTTATATTCGTCCAGATATTGTGAATAATCCTCGCCTTCGCTGTCCTCTTTGATGTGAAGGACGATGTCTGTGCCGCATGAGTCTTTCTCTGCCGGTGAAATAGTGAACCCGTCGGCGCCGGTGCTCTTCCAGACATTAGCCTCATCCGAGCCGTAGGCGCGGGAAGTGACGGTAACGATATCGGATACCATGAACGCCGAGTAGAATCCGACACCGAACTGACCGATTATGTCGATCTTTTTCTGTGCGGCCGATGCTTTGTCGCTTTCATTCTCGGCTTCGTGTGCGGCATCTAAGAAAGTGCTCGAACCGCTTCTCGCAATGGTGCCGAGGTTTTCCTCGAGTTCTTTTGCCGTCATGCCGATACCGTTATCCGAGATAGTCAGCGTGCGCAGGTCTTTGTCGGGTGTGATGGTAATGCAGAAGTCGCTTCTCTTGATACCTGTTTCGCCTTCGGACAGGCTCTTGTAGTAGAGTTTATCTATTGCGTCGCTCGCATTGCTGATGAGTTCTCTGAGGAATATCTCTTTATGCGTGTAGATCGAGTTGATCATCATATTCAGCAGTTTCTTGGATTCTGCTTTGAATTGTTTTTTAGCCATTTCTAACCTCCGGTTGTCACATTTGTTAGCACTCTCGATTAATGAGTGCCAACTAAAATATAATCTACCACCGTTTAACATAAATGTAAAGGACTAAATAAAAAAATTCGCAGGAGACAAGGGATAATATAATAAATCGCAGGCAGCGTGGGTATATGAACAAAACTCACAATGTGCATTTGTATCCTACCTGATGATTAATAAGCGATTGTTTGATAAAATATATGCATCATATCGTACCTGGCAGCCGGTCATGTCCTTTTGTCCATGACCGCGGCTTTAACGCAGACTGGATCTTATGAAATATCAAGACATCAATTCGCAGACAATAGACCGCTGGGTAGAAGAAGGCTGGGAATGGGGACGTCCCATCGGCAACGATGAGTTCGAGCGGGCAAAACACGGTTCGTGGGATGTAAAACTCACTCCGTGCAAATTCGTCCCTCACGAATGGTTCGGCGATTTATCCGGGAAAGAAGTTCTCGGCCTCGCGAGCGGCGGAGGGCAGCAGATACCCGTCTTTTCCGCTCTCGGAGCGAGGTGTACGGTTTTGGACTATTCCGAGAAGCAGCTTGAGAGCGAGAGGCTCGTGGCGGCTCGCGAAGGATATGACGTAGAACTGGTGCGCGCCGATATGACAAAACCGCTGCCTTTTGAAAGCGGCCGTTTCGATTTGATATTTCACCCGGTGTCGAACTGTTATGTCCGCGAGGTGGAACCGATATGGGCCGAATGTTTCCGCGTCCTGAAACCGCGCGGAGTGCTCATCGCAGGTATGGACAACAGCATCAACTATCTTTTCGCCGATGATAACGAAACGGTCGTGGCTAATTCTCTGCCGTTTGACCCTCTGAATAACCCGGAACAGATGAGACAGCTTTGCGAGAGCGATTCGGGAGTCCAGTTTTCGCACTCGCTCGAAGAACAGATAGGAGGCCAGCTTAAAGCCGGTTTCCGACTGACCGATATTTACGACGACATCAACGATTCGGGCAGGCTGCACGATCTGAACATACCGTGCTTTTTTGCGACGCGGGCGGTCGCGGAAAAATAATATTAGGTTTAAAAAATGAATCGGTAAATAAGCGAAAAAGTAAAGGCCCGCCGCGTGAGGCTGAAAGCACGGGGCGGACCTTTGCTTTTTATCAGGAGAGAAACCTTCTTAAATCAGAAAAAACTTTCTCTTACGAGCTGAATGAAGTTATAGACGAGTTTGGCCCCGTAGAACATGATTATCAGGCCGCATACGATGTTGATGATCCGGAGGGCTTTGTCGTTGATTTTCGACTTAAAGAGCGAGACGACTGTCGACATGCCGAACCACCACGAACCCGATGCGATGGCGACGCCGAGTATGAACATGAGTCCGGCGCTGCCCGGAAGCGATGCGCGGAACGCTCCGAGGAGCATTGTTCCGTCGATGAGCGCCTGCGGATTGAACCATGTGACTACGCACGCCGTCCAGATGACTTTTCCGATAGGAATGTTCACGTCTTCGCCGCTGCCGGTCAGCGAACCTTTGGAGCGGAAGATGCTCCAGCCGATTTTTATCACGGCGATAGAGCCTACGCCGAGCACCGCGAGTTCTATCCACACCGACAGGCTCATGAGGGCACCTATCCCGAAGAAACAAGCCACCGACAGCGTGACATCGAAAAAGAACACTATCGCTGCCGTTGCAAGGATGCGCTTGCGGGGCTGTGTCAGAGCCGTGTTTATAACAAATATGTTCTGGGCGCCGATAGGCATCACATACGCGAAACCGAGCAGCAGGCCCTGCCAAAGATATTGCATCTCATCCTCCGAATTTTTTGGTCGCTTTTTAGTACTTGCTCCTTATTTAGCACCTATATATAATTATAGAAACAGAAAATATAAAATCAATTACTCACTTTATTGTTAGCACTTTATTGTCAGCACTTTCGGAGGTGCATATTTTGATAGAAACTCACTATGACTGCCCATGTATGGACACATGCCCGCTTAACAAGAGCATGGAACTCATCGGAGGCAAATGGAAGATGCAGATATTGTGCACGCTCAACAGCAGCGGACCGGTGAGATACAACGCTCTGCGGAGAAAAATGGACGGCGTTTCGAACACCGTGCTGATACGAGCACTCAGAGAACTGGAGGATTCCGGGCTGATAAAAAGGACGGAATACAGCGAAGTGCCAGCACGCGTGGAATACGAGACAACGGAGTTGTGCGACAGCCTTATCCCGATACTCGACAGCTTGAGCGAATGGTGGGAGGTACATTACGCCTCGTCTGTCAAAACAAACGATGAAGAAGAAAAAGTCAAACAGGAAGCACGCCGGTGATATGAACAAAGAGGGAAATACAAAATCAAAGTCCAAAAAGAATACGTCCGGCAAATCTCCCAAATCCATTGCGGCTGCGGCGCTCGCAAGGCACAAAAAAGCTGCGGCTGTCATATTTATCGCACTAATTGTCATAATATTGATTATCGTAAAGAACAACATTATGTTCTACATTTATGACGGTCCCGGGGAATCATCGATATATCCGGAGAACGAGTACAGCAGCGAATACTTTTTCCGCGACGTCTACAATTTCGAGAATTACGACGACGGTATCTATCACGGAAGACGGGGGATCGACGTTTCCGAACATCAGGGAGATATCGACTGGTCTCTGGTGAAAGAAAGCGGAGTGGAATTTGCCATGATACGAGTCGGATATCGCGGCTACAATTCCGGCATTATCAGTGAAGACGAGTATTTTGAACAAAACATCGAAGGCGCAATAGAGAACGGCATCGATGTTGGAGTATATTTCTTTTCGCAGGCCGTTTCCACGGATGAAGCCATCGAAGAGGCTAAATTCGTCATCGATAAGGTAAAAAAATACGACCTGACGATGCCGGTCGCTTTTGATATGGAAGAAGTGACCGACACTGACAGAATACTCGATCTGACCACCGAGGAACGCACCGAGATAACGGACGCTTTCTGCAAAGCAGTTGCGGATCACGGCGAAGAAGCGCTGATCTACGGGAATACGAAATGGTTCGAGACCAAAATCGATCTGTCCAAACTCACGAATTTTGACCTGTGGTACGCGCAGTACGAATACGAAAACTCGTTTCAGTATAAGCACGTGATGTGGCAGTATTCATGCACGGGTACCGTTGACGGTATCAGTACGGACGTCGATCTCAATATAGAATTCGTAAAAACAGGCGAATGATATCAGCGAAATGATATCAGCGAATGATATCAGAGATATATTATTCCTCGTCGGTATGCGTCAGCGCGGCCATGTATGATGCGATAGTGCCGGCACATTCTTCGGAACTTTTTTCGTCCACAACAAAATTGACCATGTTGCATCCGACCGCCACATCCGATATTATCGTCGCCGCGGTAGGCTGTACGCAGTCTCCCCATTCGATATTGTCGCTGCCGAACGAATCCTGAGCGTTTTTCACATCTGAGATAAAGGCGGCGTAGTCTTCATCATCTATCGACATTACCCAGCTTTCGTGTGAAGACACGATATTGAATGTCAGGCCGGTCAAAGAACAGAGGGTGGAGTAGTCATTGTCGAGTCTGCTCAGATCGTATGCGCCGAGACTGCTTCCGGTGGCTTCAAATATCATCTTTTCGTCTGTCAAAGAAACCTTTCCGAGATTTGTTATTGTCGTCGCATCGCTGTTGCTGTTCTTCTGGTATATCCCGTCCAGCAGTGTGTAGATCGCGCTGATAAAGAGGTTGTTGCTGCTTTCGCTGAGGACTTTATCCGGGACCTCGACTTCTTCGTACGTGTATTCCAGGTCAGGGATATCATCACTGTATCTTCCTTCGATGCTGTTGATTTCCTTATCGATGAATTTGCCGATGGACGATAAAGCATCTTTGCCGACGACGATAGTGACTTCGGCTGAGGAAGGATTTACGCGCACTCCGGTGCCTCCGGAGATCGAAGCTATGCGGAATATTTTCGCGCTCGTCTTAAGGTCGGCGAGGAGGTTGCCCAGTTCTTTTATCGGGTTGAAATATGAGGATATGCTCGCATTTGGGGTCCCGCCTGCCAGACCGCTTATTGAGACCTTTATCGCCGCGTATTCGGACTTCGCGTCCTGTGCGATAGTTTCATAAGTGACGGCGCTTGAAAAGTTGTAACTGCTGTACCCCGCAGCATTATATGAGCATACCGCAGCGGATGCGGAACTAAGGACGAATACGCTTGAGCCCTCAGGAAAGTACGATGCTGACAATGTTTTAGGGCCCGACAGGTCGCCGCCTGTCTGAGGCGTAAAGATAACGTCGAGGGCACCATACTCGGAGCAGTTTTTCGCGATGAAGAGGGCAGGAGCGATCGAGTTCACATCGTATTCGAATTGCGTCGGATCGAAAGTGCAGACGACGACAGTCCGCGGCGCATCTGCGTATTCTTCCGTGCCGGGTACGGACATGATGATGTTTCCATAAGTGTCTGTCGTGCATTCTATGGATTTGTTCTCAGCCCACGAGACGAGATATGATGAAATGCTCTCGATATCGGTCATAGTCTCGGCTGAGTCAAAGAGATCGGTCTTATACGCAGCGATCTTCTTTGATGCGGTTTCCTCAGGCGTTTCTGTCTCTTCTTCCTCTGTACATGAAGTGAGCGGCGCCAGAACAAGAACTGCGCAGATCAGTAAAGCCGCAGCAGCGTTTATTTTCTTTATGATGTTCAAAATTATTTTCACCTTTCGCTCTCCCCGCGTGAACGGGGAAAAATACAGGCTAAAAAGCCCTGAATCCTGTTTGCATAACAGGAAAAATATCATATAATATTAGCATATCAGGGGGTAAATATCAATGAGGACAACGATAGAGACCAAGAATCTGGTCATCAGACCGACTGTCTTTGAAGATTGCGTTAAATTTGCAGAATGGGAAACGCGGCCGGAAGTGACCGAGTTTTTCTCGATCGACGACGGGCGCACCTATGAAGATGTCGTGACGGAGTACATCAAGGCGGAATACGACAATTCCAAGATGTATCTCACGATAACGCGCAAGCTGGACGGCAAGATGCTCGGAAGGATCATACTCACGCGCATAGATACGCTGCATGATTCTTTAGATATCACGAGGATCTATATAGCGGATGTTTCCGAACGCAATAAGGGCTACGGCAGCGAAGCGCTGCGCGGGGTGCTCGAGTATGCGTTCCTGAATCTCCATACAGAGCGAGTCACTATCGATCACTTCATCACGAATAGAAAAGCCGCGATGCTTTACGAAAAACTCGGTTTCAAGAACGAGGGCATAATGCGCCACGCGTCGAAGAAGAACGGGAAATATTACGATCTGCAGTTGAAATCCATGACAAGGGCCGAGTATCTGGACAGCATCCACACAATGGATTAGATGCCGGATCAAAAACTTGTCGTTTCAGCGGAAAAACACTTGTCACGTCCGTGCCTGCTGTGATATAATAAGCCTCGCGGTCAAATGGCAGACCGCTGGAAACTTTGATTTTTTCCTGCTTTTGCGGGTTTACATTTTGGAAGAGGAGGTGCGGAAGATGGCAAGAAAGTGTGAGATCTGCGGTAAGGGTCAGACCTCCGGAAATAATGTATCCCATTCCATGAGACATTCCAGAAGGAAATGGAACGCGAACATTCAGACTGTAACTGTTAAAGACGGCGACACCGTCAGAAGGGCGAAAGTCTGCACCAGATGTCTCAGATCCGGAAAAGTCGTCCGCGCCAACTGATTTTGATTTATCGGGCGTGCCGATTTCATGCGGCCGCCTGGCACGGAAGAAATATCGCAAACTTTAAGACAGACACGTTTTGCGCGGTCTGTCTTTTTTAATGTATAATCGAAGCATGGAACTGACAGATAAACTTTCAACTATAAAGGGAATAGGGCCTAAGAAGGAAAAGATGCTCGCTGCCCGCGGGCTGAAGACCGTGGACGACCTTCTTCATTTTTTCCCGCGCGGATATGAGGACAGGCGCAGCGTGACGAGCGTGCGAGATGCCGTTCCGGGGCAGGATGCTTTGATAGAGGCATACGTCGTGAACGTAAAGGTCTCGGGAAACCCCTACAGCAAAAAGGCGCCGCTCTCCGTTTTGGCCGATGACGGGTCGGGCCAGATAGAGGCAGTCTTTTTCGGTGAGCGATATCTGGCAAAGATATTCAAGCCCGGCGCGCGATACACATTCTTCGGCAGAGTCACGGAGAACTATACCAGAAAGCAGATGATCCATCCGACTTTCACGACTACGGGCTCAGCGGACGACATCAGGGGA
>JBMNVD010000008.1:0-47139 GCA_050946615.1 Eubacterium sp. | reverse complement strand
AAATTCTACCGCTGCCGACAATAAAACGCGGCCGCCAAAATTCGACCGACGCCAGCCAAAATTCGACCGCCGCCAGCCTAAATTCTACCGCCGCCGACAGTAAAACGTGGCCGTCAAAATTCAACCATCGCCGACCAAAAAGCGTAAAGTTGGAACGGTATTTGCTTTTACCGAAAATATTACTATGGTAATACAATCATATTATGCCTGTAATGCGCTTGTAACATCAGCAAAACCTGCCGGAAGCACACACATAACATCAATCATCAGTGCAGAGCATGTCCGAAATCAACGCTCCGCTCCAAAAACGCCCCCTGAGCCGCTCCAAAAGCGCACAAAAAACCGCACTCCCGAAATTTTCGGAGCGCGGCATTTCGCAACTCTTGTTTTTTCAGTGCGCGGCATTTCGCAACTCTTTGTTTTTCAGTGCGCGGCATTTCGTACCCTTTTGTTTTTTCAGCGCGCAGCACTTTGGCGCCCGACCGATACCATACAACCGGCCGACGACCTACGCCCGGCCTGCACTCTGCTCGTTTTGGCGCTCGGCCAGTATCCTGACAGCGTGAGCATATCCTTCCAGCCCTTCGCCCATTACGACCGCGCAGGCGGCCTGCCTGACATACGATACCTGCCTGAAATCTTCGCGTTTTGAAACGTCGGAGATATGCACCTCGACCGTCGGTATGCCGACAGCCTTCAGCGCATCCAATATTGCGATGCTCGTGTGAGTGTACGCAGCGGGATTTATGACGATACCTTCGTATTTTCCGTACGCATCCTGTATCGCGTCCACAATATCTCCTTCGTGATTAGACTGATAGAATTCGACCGAGACTCCCGACTGCGCAGCCTGTGTTTTGACGACGCGCACGAGATCCTCGTAAGTCTCCCCGCCGTAGATTTCAGGTTCCCTGATGCCGAGCATGTTGATGTTCGGGCCGTTTATAACCAAAATCTTCATTTCAGATCTCCCATTGATTTTCTGCAGTTTGCCTCAAATTTTCTGCAGTTTGCCTTCAGTTTTTCTGCCGTTTGGCTTCGGATTTTCTGCAGTTTGCCTTCAAATCCCCTTCGGATCTCCTTCATATTTCCCTGTAACTGCCGAGGTATTCGAGGTCCGGGCTCATCGCGTCGAGCTGGTACAGCATCCTGATGAACTCGTCGGAGTAAACGGACTCCGCGATGTCGAAATAAAACATGAACTCGAAGTCTTTCGACGGCATCGGTCTGGATTCGAGTTTTTCGAGGTTAATGCCCAGAGCGTTGAATCTGGACAAAACGTTATACAGCGAACCCGGCTTGTGTTCCAAAGTCATCATGAGGCTTGTTTTGTCGGCGCCAGGATATATCCTGAGATCTTTTGTTATGCAGATGAACCTCGTGTAGTTGTTGTCGGAATCCTGTATCCCGCTGTCAAGATTTTCGAGGCCGTATAGCTTCCCGCATCCCGCGGAACAAATCGCGGCGACGTCGTGGCGGCCCGATTCGGATACCATTTTTGCCGCTGCGGCGGTATTCTCGCATCCCGTTATTTTTGCCATCGGAAAGCGCTTCAGATATTCCTCGCACTGCGAAAGTGCCTGCGGATGTGAGACGATTTCTTTGATATCGGAAATCTTCGTCCCCGGATTTGCCAGCAGGGAATGATCGATCTTGAGTTTTGCCCTGCGAGCGATGTGGAAGTTGTATTCCATCATGAGATCGTAGACCTGATTGACCGAACCGGCGGTGCTGTTTTCGACAGGAAGGACGCCGAACTCGCATAGCCCGCTTTCTATCGCCGCGAAGACGCCTCTGAAGTTTTTGGTGTACATTATCTTAGGCCGCTTGAAAAGTTTGTCACACGCCTCCTGAGCAAAAGCGCCCAGTGTCCCCTGACAGGCGACGTTCGGGGCGTCCGGAAAATCCTCCGGGGTGTTCGCAAGCGCCGAGCGCACCTCCTCGACAATTTTGGAGTTTCCGCCGGCGATGCCGTACTGGTGGTCCTTGCTCATCTCGAAAATGCTGCGGAACAGTATCCTGTTATATCCTGCCAGATCCGGCGAACTCTCCTCTGTTATCTCGTCCAGATGCTCGCGCTCGCGGCGCGCGTCTTCGATCGGAAGGCCCTGCTCTTTCTTGTATTCCGCTATTTCTTCGGCTGCACGCATCCTCTCCTCTAGGAGTTTGACAAGTTTTGCGTCGATCTCGTTGATCTCATTCCTGCTGTCCTCTATAGACATTTTGGGTTCCCCTTTCATTTCACATGCGGCGTACATCTCACACCCGGCGTACATCTCACACTCGGCGTACATACCGGCATCCTGCGAGTCTTTCGCCGGGCGGACGTTCAGACATCGCGCCTGTCACGTCTTCCGCTTCACGCCTTCATTCCCCGCCGCTCATCAATTTTCGCCTCTTACCTTCATTCCCTGCCGCTCATCATATCAAGTATCGCTATCGCCGCGGCCGATTCCACACACGGCTGCGCCCTCAGAACGATGCACGGGTCGTGACGCCCCTTCACGGTCATCGTAACGTTTTCGCGGCGCGAATAACTTATGCTCCTCTGCTCTTTGGCGATCGACGGCGTCGGCTTGAACGCGACCGTGAACACCACGTCCATTCCGTCCGTTATGCCGCCGAGTATTCCTCCGCAGTTGTTCGTCAACGTTACGACATTGCCGTTTGCGTCGTATGCAAAAGCGTCGTTGTTCTCGCTTCCCCTCATCGCCGCCGCAGAAAATCCCGCGCCGAATTCTATCCCCTTTACAGCGGGTATGGCAAAGACGAGTTCCGCGATCCTTCCCTCCGCTCCCTCAAAAAGCGGGCCTCCGAGTCCGCACGGTACGCCTTTGGCAGTGCATCTGATGAGGCCGCCGACAGAATCGCCGTCCGCTTTTGCGGCAGCGACCGTCTCTTCAAAGCCGCTCGTTTTGCCGCCTATCGCAACTATCTCGGACGAAACCTCGATGCCGCTTTTTTCAAGTATCTGCAGCGCTATGCCGCCCGCAATGCACAGCGGCGCCGTCATGCGTCCCGAAAAACTTCCGCCCCCGCGATAGTCCTCGTGTCCGCGGTATTTTACATGAGCCGTGTAATCGGCGTGTCCCGGCCGCGGGATGTCTTTCATCTGTTCATAATCTGCCGGCCTCGTGTCGTTGTTCCTGATGACAGCCGTAAGCGGGCCTCCGCACGTAACGCCGTCCTTTATGCCGGAAATGAATTCCGGTACGTCGGCTTCGCGCCTTGCGGTGGTCAGCGCGCTCCTTCCCGGCGCACGCCTGTCGAGGAAAGACTGAAGTTTATCGAGATCTATTTCAGTCCCGGCAGGTATCCCGTATAGCGTCATTCCGATCGCCGCGGAGTGCGACTGGCCGAAAATCGACAGTTTGATGTTATCGCCAAAATATGAAGGCATCTCTCACCTCCGTGTCATAGTTCTTAACGATTTATTTCGAGGTACAGATTTCGAGCGGAGCGCCCGGCCGTACCTCTTATTTTGATATATCGGTATCGAGCGGAGCGTCCGGCCGTACCTCTCATTTTGATATATCCGTATCGAGCGGAGCGTCGGGCCAAATCTCAAAGAATCTGTCGAAGAACGTAGGAAATGATTTATTAACCGCACCCGCGTGAGTCAACAGCACTTTGTTGTTGCTGACCAGCGACGAAACAGCGCACATCATCGCTATCCTGTGGTCTCCGAAACTGTCCGCGTGACCGCCCTGAAGGCTCTTTTTCCCTACTATTTCAAGTCCGTCCGCGTAGTCGACGACATCCGCGCCAAGATTGTTCAAAGCAGCCGATATCGCGCCGAGCCTGTCGCTCTCTTTCAGCCTCAGGCGCTTTGCGCCCTCTATCTTTCCGGTCCCTTCCGCGACCGCCATCGCCAAAGCGAGCGCCGGCACCAAATCGGGCGTAGATTCAACGCGCACAGCGATATTGTAAAGTTCTGAAGGAAATACGTTTACAGAATCGTCGCCTTTCTCTATATTTGCACCCATTAGGCGCAGAATATCGACTATCGCCTTATCGCCCTGCAGAGAGTCATGTGTGAGGCCGTTTATCCTGACAGGTTCCCTGCCGATAACGCCGGCAACTATCCAAAAGGCGGCGTTAGACCAGTCGCCTTCGACGACATACTTAGGAGGCGCTTTGTACTCTATCGGGCCGTCGATGATATATGAAAGTCCGCCGCCTTTCCCCGACGTATCGAACTTTTGATATATCTGTACGCCAAAATCCGAAAGCACGGAGAGTGTCATGTCTATGTAGCTCGCCGATTCGATGGGTTCGCTCACGTGTATCTCGCTGTGCCCGGAAAGGAGAGGCAGAGCCATAAGGAGTCCGCTGATGAACTGTGAGGAAACGTTCCCCGGCAGGTAGAAGTCCCCCGGCTCAAGCCGGCCTGAAACTGTCAGTTCGGGAGTCCCTATGCCGGTTATCTTCATCCCGTTTTTTTCGAGTTCCTTCGTCAGAGGCAGGATAGGCCTGTCAGGCAGCCTGCCTTCTTCAAAGATAGTGGCTTCACAGCCGAGCGCGCCGACGACCGGAAGAAGGAACCTGAGCGTAGAGCCGCTCTCCCCGACGCGGAGTTTTGCGGGACGGCTTTCTGCCAGAGCAAAGGCCATCTCTTTTACGCACTCCTTTGTCGCATCGATATCGGCGGAACTTTCGCCGCAGACGATTTCAGTACCTGATTCGGGAACGCTTCCGCGTATCCTCGCGAGCGCCTCACAGATATACGCCCTGTGCGCATACGATTTTGACGGGATGTTGTTGATTTCCTTCATTTTTACGTCCTTTACAAAAGCAGCCGACACATTTCGCCAGTTTCACGCCATTTACAAAAGCAGCCGACACATTTCGCCAGTTTCACGCCATTTACAAAAGCAGCCGACACATTTCCCAGTTTCACGCCATATACAAAAGCAGCCGACACATTTTGCCCGTTTCACGTCTTTTACGAAAGCAGCCATTCAATTTCGTCCATAGTGAATCGCATGACTCGGCAGGCGCCTATCCTCTCGGGAACTATAAGGTCTATGCTGCTGCCTCTGCGCTTTTTGTCGGATTTGATCGCCTCAAATATCATATCACTTCCGAACGGTATTTCTAAGTCGAATCCGTGACTTTCAAGCACGCTGCGCAGTTTGCGAGGCACGTATGCGCTGCACCAGCCTTCGCGGGCCGCTATCTCGGAGACTTTCATCATGCCTTTTGCCACGCAGTCGCCGTGCCGAAGCGAAAATCTGCTGAGCGTCTCCACTGCGTGCCCTATCGTATGACCGAAGTTCAGTATCTTTCGCTCACCCGTATCATACAGATCGCGTGAAACGACGTCCTCTTTTATCGCCACACAACGTCTGACGATGGGCTCGATGTTTTCACGGAGGTTTTCCGGCGCGGAAGCGAGTTCGAGGATGCTCGGGTCGCTGATCATTCCGTATTTGATGACTTCCGCCGTTCCGCTCCTGAACTCGTCTTCGGGAAGCGATTCGAGCAGGGAAAAGTCCCTGAATATCAATTCAGGCTCGTGAAACGCACCCGCGAGGTTTTTCCCCTCTTTTAAATCGATTCCGGTCTTTCCTCCTATCGAAGAATCGACAAGCGCGAGGAGTGTCGTAGGAACTTGTATCAGCCTGATGCCGCGCATATACGTCGCCGCTGTAAAGCCAGCTATGTCGCCGACCATGCCTCCTCCGAGAGCCACTATGCCGTCACTCCTCGTAAGGCCGCATTCCGCCGTTTTCTCAAGCAGAGCGAGATACGTGCCGCCGTTTTTTGACGATTCTCCCGCGGGTATCGTGATGCACCTCGCCTCGAATCCGCTCTTTCTCAGGGAGTCGAGACATTCGGCGGCGTAAAGACCCGCCACATTCGAATCGGCAATGACCTCGAGACTTCCGCCCACCTGCACTTCCGAAACCGCGCTACCTAGCCCCTCTAAATGCATCTTCTATCTCCTTCTTTCTGAGTTTTCCTTCCGCCAAAAGCGCAGACAACTTTGCGGCGTCGCCGTCTTCCAGCGCAGCGCGGTACCTCTCGAGTTCCCCGATAAAGCCGTCGAGTTCCGACTTCAGATAGTCCCTGTTATCCATAAACAGTTCTGTCCACATGTCCTCGTCGAGGTACGCGACTCTTGTCATATCCCTGAAAGCGCCGCCTGAAACCGCTGCATATTCGGTCTTCTTTGCTACGTCGCTTTTGATATACGCGTTGGAGATAAGGTGTGCCATCTGCGAAGTATAGGCGATGACAAGATCGTGCTCGTCGGGTTTCATCACCATGAAACGCGTGAATCCTGCCTTTTGAAGGATCCTCTTCACTCGCGACAAAAGAAAAATGTCGTTCATGTTCGACGGGACGATGGCAAAGAGTGCGCCGTCGAAAAGGTCGGGACGGCTGTTCTTGAATCCGCCGGTCTGCTTCCCCGCCATCGGATGACCGCCGACAAATGTGAACCCGTACTCGTCGGCGAGTTTGAAACCTTCCGCACAGACTCTGCGTTTTACACCGCAGCAGTCTATCACAGTCTTAAGCGACGTTTTGCCGCCGCCCATATTGCTGTCCTTACCGTTGCCGGCACTTTCGCCCATGCTGCCGTCATTGTTCCCGTTCTCGCCGTCCGCATCGCCGTCACTGCCGACCGCGGGCGCAGCGTGATCTTTCAGCCACTCCACGGTTTTTTCAGGCGTTATCGCCAAAAAAATCACGTCGCACTCCGGGATATTTTCATCCGTAAGTTCTTTGTCGACCGCTCCCGCCAGCACGCTGAAGTCCATCGTTATCTTATCAGTATCGGCACCGTAGACAGTGCATCCGCTCCGCTTATACGCCCGGGCAAGAGAGCCTCCTATCAGGCCCAGACCGACTACTCCGACCGTCATTTTACCGCCTCCCGAACTCTGTCGATCTTTACCATGAGTTCGTCGAACTGGTCCGGAGTCAGAGACTGTGCTCCGTCGCTGAGTGCATGAGGCGGGTCGTTATGGACCTCTATCATGAGCCCGTCGGCGCCGCATGCCGCAGCCGCGAGAGACATAGGCGGGACCATTTCCGCCATGCCTGTCGAATGGCTGGGATCCACTATGACCGGAAGATGCGTCATCTCGTGCAGAGCGCAAACGGCCGATATATCCAGCGTATTTCTCGTGTAATGCTCGAAGGTCCTGATGCCGCGCTCGCAGAGGATGATGTTTTCATTGCCTCCGCACATGATGTATTCGGCGCTCATCAAAAGTTCTTCCAGCGTGTTGGCGAGACCGCGCTTTAAAAGTATCGGCTTCCTGGTCCTCCCCAGAGCCTTCAGGAGTTCGAAATTCTGCATGTTTCGGGCTCCGACCTGTATGACGTCGACATCCTCGAAGAGTTCCAGATGGTTCTCGTTCATTATCTCGGATACTATCGGAAGGCCCGTCGCTTTTTTCGCTTTGACGAGAAGTTCTATGCCCTCGGCGCGCATCCCCTGGAAGGAATACGGAGAGGTCCTCGGCTTAAAAGCCCCGCCTCGCAGCATGTCGGCGCCGGCCGCTTTTACGCGCCGTGCGACCTCGATTATCTGCTCCTCCGACTCCACGGAACAAGGCCCTGCGATGACCGCGAAGTTCCCGCCTCCGACCTTTACGCCGCCGACGCTGACTATCGTGTCCTTCGGGTGGAATTTTCTGTTTGCCTTTTTATACGGTTCGCTTATCCTCTTTACGTCCTCGACGATATCGAGCATCTTCAGCATGTCGATATCGATGGCACTGACATCGCCGATAAGGCCGATTATCGTCTTGAATTCGCCCTGCGAGACGTTTACGCCGAGCCCCTGCTCTTTGAACCATTCCGTGAGCCTTTCTATCTGCTCGGGTGTCGTTCCTTCTTTTAATACTGTTATCATTTCTTCCTCCCGCCGCCAAAGTCAAAGCGCGGCCGTAAACAAAAGACTCCGCTGCACGAATGCTGCGAAGTCTTGATAATTGCGGAAATTAATTAAGATACCGAAAAAAACGTGCAGCAAACTAAACTTTTCCTTCCGTAAAGAAAAAGCTGCGATAATAGTAGTATGCTGCTGCGAATGCTTTTGGTGCAAATGCGGTCGCGGTGATCATGATTATTTCCCATACCCCTTTCGAAAGGTATGCTATCATATTCGGCGGTTATTTTCAAGCTGTCTCTACAAAAAATTGTAATTTTTTTGTTTGATTTTAACAAAATATTCTGCATTGGGCGTACCTCTGCCTGAAAAGCCACTCCGGCGTTCGTGTTTTCTCTGTTCGCTCGCATTCTATCATTATCTATACATAGCGCTCAAAATCTACGTACAGTCTGTTCTTGCGCGAATGGCCCGAAGCCGAAACAATGACGACTTTTCCGCGCCCTCGCATCACTATTTTATCGCCTTCCGCGACTATCCTGTCGATTTTGCAGCATTCGCACGAATTCACGAAAACGATTCCCGCGCGGACGGCTTCCTGCGCTTTGGCGCGTGATATCGAGAATGCCGACGATACTATGCTGTCGAGTCTCATAGATGCCACAGTATCCGAAAACTCCTCTCTCCTGAGTTCAGGGACTATCAGATCTCCGAGGCTTACTTCTTCGCAAGTCAGGCTGATATTAGCCGCTTTGTCATATCCGGTGAGCAGGAACGGAACTATGCTCTTTTTAACTATTATGTCGGCGCCGTCCTCGCGCACCAGAATATCGCCGGTCAGGCTGCGGTCTATCCCCAGCGACATCAGAGAGCCCAGATAATCACCGTGCCTCAGTTTACGCACAGCAGAACTTGCTTTGACGCGAATTACGGAAAGTTCCTCCGCCGCGGCTTCATTTACGCTCTCAGAATACGGCGGCATCAGGAACAAAACCGTCCTTTCCGCGTCTTCGTATCCCCCGTAAAATACTTTGGCGACGTCAGGCGCGATCGGCTCCCTCACCACTTCCTCGGCGAGCCTGCGCTCGTGCGGGTCCAGGAAACCCGTCGCCTGCGGCGCGTATCTCTCGTCCGCCTGACGTATCTTATCTGCGACCTGAGCCTTGAAATATTCGTCTGCCATGTTGCTTTCAGCATCCTCCTCGTATATTATATCCGAAAAAACACTTTCCCGTATACGCTTTCCCTTAATCAGTAGACACAGATAGTGAAAAAATGTTTATAATATCAATAAGTTCATCGAAATATTATTGCAGCCGAACAACACACCTGACGGCGCCAAAATCAAATGCATGCTGCGGCACGGAGAAAGTTACGGCACACATACTGAAGATATAAAATCAAAGACCTGCATCGGCACGGAGGAAGATATGAAATTTTGGAAAATGAACGGCGCGGGGAACGACTTCATAATCATAAACAACATCAAAGAACATATCCCGCAGGAAAAACAGAGCGCAGTAGTAAAGACATTGTGCGAGCGTCATCTGTCTATCGGCGCTGACGGCATGATGTTCGTAGAGAAGCCTCAGCACGGCGGCGACTTTAAAATGATCTATTATAACTCAGATGGCAGTCTGGGAGAAATGTGCGGCAACGGCGCGCGGTGCATCTGCCGATACGGCTTTGAGAACGGTCTCGCCGATCAGACGCAGCACATCGAGACCACCGCGGGTGAAGTCATCGGACATCGCATCACTAAGCGGCAATACAAGGTAAGGCTGAACGATCCGACCGTCATCAAACTCAACTGCCCTCTCACAATAGACGGAAATGAATACGAATGCTCCTACGTCGAACTCGGTGACCCGGGGATACCTCACGCCGTAGTTCCCGTAAAAGACCTTAAAAATTTCCCATACGACAAACTCGTCTCGATCGGACGCAAGATGCGCTTCTCCGAAGTCTTTCCTAAAGGCGCGAACGTCAATTTCTACGAGATAACAGGCCGCGATCGCGTATATGAGCGCACCTATGAGCGCGGAGTCGAGGATTTCACTTACGCGTGCGGCACCGGAACGGGATCGCTCGTCATGGTTTTGACGCTGCTCGGCAAAGTCAGCGGCAGAAATGTGCAGGTCGACATGCGCGGCGGCACGCTTTCGATAGACGTGGAACTCGCCGAAGACGGAAAAGTGAAAGATCTATTCCTTACAGGGCCGACGAACGTCGTCGCCAAAGGCGATATATGCGATGAAGAGCTTGTCATTTGACGGTCTTTGTCATTTGGCGCTATTGTCTTTTGGAGCCATTGTCATTTTGCCGCCATCGACATTTGGCTGTAATTTGACGGATTCCCAAAAAAAGCCGATTGTCGTATAATTATGATATGAAATGTAACACCCGGTAACGATCATACCGAATTCTAAAAGGGGGATATTCTAATGATCTGTGAAAACATCACCGTCGACAGCAGCAGCGGCCACCTTCTCTTTGCAGGGCAGGACACAGTCGAACTCGCCAAGCAGTACGGCACACCGCTGTACCTTCTCGATGAGGACAGGATCCGCGCTAATTGCCGCACATATAAGGAAGCCTTCCGCAAACATTTCGGCGAGAACGCGATGCCTCTCTACGCCAGCAAAGCCAATTCCTTCAAGCAGATCTACAAGATCATGGCCGAGGAAGACATGGGCATCGATGTCGTCTCCGCCGGAGAGATATACACGGCGCTTCAGGCGGGTTATGACATCAGCAGAGCATATTTCCACAGCAACAACAAAACAGACTGGGACGTGGCATACGCTATCAAAAACGGCATCGGTTACTTCGTAGCAGATAATGAAGAAGAAATCAAAGTCATCGAGCGCGAGGCAGGCCTGCGCGGCATCAGGCAGAAGGTCCTTCTCCGTCTGACACCGGGCATCGACCCGCACACGTACGAAGCCATAGCGACGGGAAAAGTAGACTCCAAGTTCGGCAGCGCTATCGAAACGGGTCAGGCCGAGGCTATCACGGCTTTTACGCTGAAACAGCCTCATGTGGAACTCATGGGTTTCCACTGCCACATCGGTTCACAGGTATTCACCGACGACGTATTCGAGCGCGCCGGCGTCATCATGCTCGACTTCATCGCCGACATGTATAAAAAATACGGCTACATGGCAAAGCAGTTAGATCTCGGCGGCGGCTACGGGGTCCGCTACGTGGAGGATGACGGATATCTGGACGTCGACAAGAAAGTCGGAGAAGTCGCCAAAGCATGCAGGGACGAATGCGCAAAACTCGGCATCGACCTTCCTGAGATCCACATGGAGCCGGGCAGGAGCATCGTCGCTGATGCCGGAATGACGCTTTACACGGTCGGTACCGTCAAAAAGATACCGGGGTACAAGAATTACGTTTCCATCGACGGCGGTATGCCTGACAACCCTCGTTTTGCACTGTACAAGAGCAGATACACATGCCTGCTCGCTAACAAGATGAACGAGACCTGCGACTTTGAGTGTTCACTCGTCGGCAGGTGCTGCGAAAGCGGAGACATTATCGCCGAACACGTCATGTTCCCGTCGAGCGTGACACGTTACGACACGGCCGCGGTCTGCACCACAGGCGCTTATAACTACTCGATGGCATCCAACTACAACAGGCTGCCGAGACCGCCTATCGTGATGCTCCAAAGTGGAAAGAGTTACGTCGCCGTTCGGCGTGAAAGCCTCGAAGATCTGGTCAGGAATGATTTATAGATCATCTTATCCGATACGGAAAAGTAGACCTCATCTTCTTATCGGGCAGGCCTAAACGGCTTGACTCTGCAAAGAAAAAAACTGATATATGCTGCATTTTTCGGGCCGGCTCAGCGCAGCCGGCCTGCTTTTTACTGATGCGGTCTGTGGAAGTCTCGCGCAGCCGGCCTGCTTATGATGGAGGGCACGGACAGTATCACACAGCCGGCCTGCTTTTTACTGATGCGGTTGCGGACAGACTCGCGCAGCCGGCCTTTTTCAGACTTTAAGGCAGAGCCTCGCAGCCTGTCCGAACAAATATTAACCAAGTATTACGACAACTTAAATTTTAAATTAACTTTCCTGAGAAAGATTGATTTTCGAAATCCAAGGTATATTATGATACCGAGGTGCAAAAAATATGAACGGAAAATCAAAATTTGACATGCACTGCCATGTGCACGGCGGATCCGTCGACTCCGGCATCTCTCTTGAAAGATACGCGGAGCTCCTTAGAATGAAAGGCTTTGACGGCATGCTCGTGACAGATCACGACTCATTCAAAGGATACGATAATTTCGTCAAGCGCTACGGCGGAAATATAATAAAATATCGGATAACATCATCTGAAAGCGAACCATCCGGGAGCGGCTCTCCTGATGCTCCCCATAATCAAGACGCTGCATCAGTTTCAGGCAGTACCGGAGATAAGGGCGGAGAACCGGAAGAAAAAGAATTTGTCATCCTGCGCGGCGTAGAATACGATACGATAAACGCCGGTCATTTTCTTGTGATAATGCCCGACGGTGTAGAGCCGATGTTCCTCACCATCCGCGGCATGAATGTCAATATGCTCATCAACTCGGTGCACAGGCTCGGCGGTATCTTGGGACCGGCGCATCCATACGGCGCCAGAAGTTCCAGCGCCATGTTCTGCTTCAGGATGAAGCACGATCCGTCTATCGTCTCCAGATGCGACTTCCTCGAAGGATTCAATACCTGCGAGCCTTACAGGGCAAACGAGCTTGCACGCAGTCTCGCAAAGCGATATAAGATACAGTGCACGGGCGGTTCTGACTCGCATCGCGAGAGACACGTCGGGTCTGCTTTCACGATTTTCGACAGAGAGATCAAATGCAACAACGATCTCATAGCATGCGTCAAAGAACACGGCGTCGAATCGTTCGGAGGACGCGAACGCGATTTCAGGTTTTTCCACGTGTTCAGGAATGCGCCGTTCATGACATACCCATTCAAGATATATAACGTGGGTATCAGTCTCCTTCGCACGCATACGCGCAGAAAACTGCTGAGCGACATATTTCCTTTCCTGAGCGTGTTGGAAGACATGGGACCGATAATCGAGTCGTACACCAATAAGGAAATGCAAAAGACGCCTGATCAGCCGGCGCATCAGGACGGGTAGATACCGGGCCGCTTTTACAGCCGCTTCGCGTGTTTTAATATGTCCTCGATGCCCATATAGATGAGTTCGATCCCGATATACAGCATGTGGCGATACAGATTCGCAGAAGGATCAATAAGCAGCAGGATAGCCAGCGCAAAGCCTATCGCCGACAAACAGAGAGGCATCAGCCAGTTCTTTATTCTGTTCGATACCCTGTAGAAAAAGACATTTAATTCATTGACGGATCTCGAAAGGCCGAGCACGCCCCAGACAACGCCTATCAGTCCGTACGCCCCGTCTCCCTGCGCGATAATGATAACACCTGTCACGCAGAACATTATGCCGCGCGCCATGATGTCCGTATCCATCCTGCGGTACTCCCTTATCGTTATCGAGTAGAGTATCATAGGACCTCCGCGAACTATCATCAGTATCCCGAGCAGGTACGGCAGATACTGATAATGAAAATCAGCAGCGTCGATAAAACCGACGCCAAGGGCGACCATCAGACAGTCTATGACCATCAGAAAGATATTCACGTTTCGGCGGTTTTTTTCGGCACCGGTGAGGTCAGAGCGTTTCATTTCCAGCCAATTCCTTTCTGAATGTTATCGTATCCTTTCTGAATAATATCCTATCATCAAAGCACACGGGCGGCAAACAGAAAAGACCGGAAGGCAATTGCCTTCCGGTCTTTCAGACTTTCTTGTATTTCAGTCGTGAGCCGTACGAAAAGAGTCTGTCATAAGAGGCCGTTATTTCTCCTCTTTGACTTCTTCCTCGTAGCTTTCCTTCAGAGCCTGGAAGTGCTGATAGCGTTCCTTGGACTCTTTCTCGGCCTCGGTGAAGAGGTGCTCCGCTCTTTCAGGGAATCTCTTCGTGAGCGAGTTGTAACGGACTTCGCCCATGATGAAGTCTCTGTAGCTCTCTGTCGCTTCTTTGCTGTCGATGATTAGAGGGTTCTTGCCTTCCTTCGCGAGGTCAGGGTTGAATCTGATCAGGTTCCAGTATCCGGAGTTGACCGCGTGCTTCATCTCTTCCTGAGACCTGTTCATGCCGGCCTTTACGCCGTGGTTGATGCACGGTGCGTAAGCGATGATGAGGGAAGGTCCGTCATATGCTTCGGCTTCGCGGATAGCCTGCAGTGTCTGAGCAGGGTTTGCGCCCATAGCGACCTGTGCTACGTAGATGTAGCCGTAAGCCATTGCGATCTGGACCATATCCTTCTTCTTTACGCTCTTGCCTGCGGAAGCGAATTTCGCTACAGCGCCCATAGGGGTTGCCTTGGAGGACTGTCCGCCTGTGTTGGAGTAGACTTCGGTGTCGAATACGAGGACGTTGATGTTCTCGCCGCTGGCGAGTACGTGATCGAGTCCGCCGTAACCGATATCGTAAGCCCATCCGTCACCACCGAATACCCAGATCGACGGTTTGATGAGCATGTCTTTGTTCTCGACGACATATTTAGCGTCTTCGTTCGTCGCCGCAAGTTTCTCAGCCGCTTCTGCGAGGGCTTTGCCGGTCTTTTCGGCTTTTTCGGCATCTTCCATACCGTCTACCCATGCTTTTGCCGTGTCGCCGAGGACACTTTCAAGTCTCTCAACGTGGGACTTCATTTCCTGACGGCGCGCTTTGACCGAGATGGCCATGCCGTAGCCGTATTCGGCGTTGTCCTCAAAGAGGGAGTTAGCCCATGCAGGACCTCTGCCCTGTTTGTTGACGGTGTACGGCATGCTAGGAAGCGAGTTGCCCCAGATGGAAGTGCATCCCGTAGCGTTGGCGATGATCATTCTGTCGCCGAAGAGCTGTGTGACGAGTTTTGCATAAGGCGATTCGCCGCATCCAGGGCATGCGCCCGAGAACTCGAGCAGCGGTGTCAGGAACTGCGAGCCCTTGACTGTGCTTTCCTTGAACGGCGTCTCTTTTTCGTCTACATTAGCGTACAGATAATCGTACTTTGTCTGCTCTTTGCAGAGGACTTCGTCGTCGACAGGTACCATGGTGATGGCTTTGTCCTTTGCGATGCATGTCTCGGCGCAGGAGCCGCAACCCGTGCAGTCGAACGCGGAGATGCCCATCGTGAAGAACTGTCCGTCTTTGCCGCCCTTAAGAGGCGCGCAGTCGCCGTTGACTTTATCGACTTCGTCTCCCTCGAGCACGAACGGTCTGATGACAGCGTGCGGGCAGACGTAAGCGCACATGTTGCACTGGATGCACTTGTCTTTATCCCAGACAGGTACGTCGGTGGCGATGCCGCGCTTCTCGTATGCAGCCGTGCCGTTAGGAACGAGTCCCGTAGGCGTAGGCAGGAACGCTGAAACAGGGATCGAGTCTCCGTCCATGTGAGCATACGGATAGAGGATGTCGTTCAGGTACTTCGTCGTGAATTCGTCGCGTCCTACGTACTTGACCGGCTGCTCGTCGTCGGAAGCGTTCTTCCAGCTTTCAGGTACTTCGACCTTATGTACTCTCTGAAGCCCGGCGTCTACCGCGGCGATGTTCATGTTGACGATGTTGTCGCCCTTCTTGCCGTATGTCTTCTTGATGGCTTCCTTCATGTATGTCGTAGCATCATCGATAGGGATGATATTGGCGATCTTGAAGAATGCAGCCTGAAGGACCGTGTTCGTCCTTCTTGCTCCGAGTCCGATCTCTTTTGCCGCGTCTACTGCGTCGCAGGTGTAGAAGTTGATATCGTTGTTGGCGATATATCTCTTTACAGACGCAGGGAGATGATGTTCGAGTTCGGCATCGCTCCATGTGCAGTTGAGCAGGAAACTTCCGCCCTTCTTAACGTCTTCTACGATCTTATATTTCTTGATATATGCTTCGTTATGGCATGCGACAAAATCAGCCTGTTTGATATAGTAGGTCGACTTGATCGGCTTGTCTCCGAAGCGCAGGTGCGAGATCGTTACGCCGCCCGATTTTTTCGAGTCATACTGGAAGTATGCCTGTACTTTTTTGTCGGTGTGGTCGCCGATGATCTTGACGCTGTTTTTGTTCGCGCCGACTGTTCCGTCTGCGCCGAGTCCCCAGAATTTGCAGGCAACTGTTCCTTCCGGAGCGGTGTCAGGATAGTGCGAAGGCGTGAGCGAAAGATGCGTAACGTCGTCGTTGATGGAGATGGTGAATTCTTTTTTCGGATCTGCTGATTCGAGGTTCTCGAATACCGCGAGGATGTCGCCCGGCTGTACGTCTTTGGAGCCGAGGCCGTAGCGTCCGCGGAGAACTTCGACGTTCTCAAACTCGGTTCCTCTGAGAGCGGCGACTACATCGAGGTAGAGAGGCTCGCCGATAGAACCAGGTTCTTTCGTCCTGTCGAGAACAGCGATTTTCTTAACTGTCTTAGGAAGAACGGAAAGCATGTATTTCTGTGAGAACGGTCTGTAGAGATGTACCTCGAGGATGCCGACTTTCTGTCCTTTTTCGAGCATGTGGTCGATAAGTTCTTCCGCTGCTTCGCAGACGGAACCCATCGCTACGATCACATATTCAGCATCAGGAGCGCCATAGTAGTTGAACGGCTTATAATTCGTGCCGATCTTCTTATTGACTTCGTCCATGTACTTGGCTACGATGTCAGGCATCGCGTTGTAGTTGATGTTGCTCGCTTCTCTGTGCTGGAAGTAAGTTTCAGGCTGCTCTGCCGGCCCGAGCGAATGAGGATGCATCGGGTTGAGTGCGCCTTCTTTGAATTTCTTTACGGCGTCCCAGTTTACCATCGACTTAAGTTCGTCGTAGTCCCACATTTCGATTTTCTGATTTTCGTGTGAGGTCCTGAATCCGTCAAAGAAATGAAGCACAGGAAGGCTTCCCTCGATCGCGGAAAGATGCGCTACCGCTGCCAGATCCATTACCTGCTGGACGCTGTTTGAGCAAAGCAGTGTAAAACCGGTCTGGCGGACTGCCATAACGTCAGCCTGATCTCCGAATATCGAAAGCGCGTGGCTAGCAAGCGCTCTGGCCGAAACGTGGAATACTGCCGGAGTGTGTTCGCCGGCGAGCTTATACATGTTCGGGATCATGAGGAGAAGGCCTTGTGAAGCTGTGAATGTGGATGTGTAGGATCCTGCAGAAACAGAGCCATGGACCGCGCCGGAAGCACCGCCTTCAGACTGCATCTCGACGATCTTTACCTTTTCGCCGAAGATGTTCTCTCTTCCGTCGGAGACCCATTCGTCCATGCTTTCTGCCATTGGTGAGGACGGCGTGATAGGGTAGATAGCCGCTACCTCTGTAAACGCGTACGCTACGTGAGCCGCAGCGGTATTGCCGTCCATTGTCTTAAGTTTTCTCATCTAGACATCTCCTTCCTAGATATATATATACGGCTGATACATATATTGTATACACGCTGTGATTATATTACTATTTGAAAACCCTAAAGTCAATAATTACGGCGACCATTAATGTGAAGAAATCGTGTCGTCGGTAAAAAAAACCGGCACACTGTAAAGTGTACCGGTAAAAAACACTGTTTGGTTTAGAATGCAGCGTCTTTCATCTCTTTAAGATCAGGTGCAAAGGTCAGCTTAGCCTCAGTTGCCGCCTGAATATCCTCTTTCGTGTAAGCAGGATACAGTTCGGTGACTACGAGTCCGTTGTCCGTGACCTTCATGACGCCCATCTCGGTAACGATGAGGTCTACGCACTTCTCTGCTGTGAGAGGAAGGGTGCACTTCGTAAGGATCTTCGGGCTGTTCTTCTGGAGATGGAACATAGCGATGATAACCTTCTTAGCGCCTACTACGAGGTCCATGGCTCCGCCCATTCCTGCTACGTTGTGTCCCGGGATGATCCAGTTAGCGAGGTCGCCGTTTTCAGCTACCTGCATAGCTCCGAGTACGGTCGCATCGAGGTGTCCGCCTCTGATGATACCGAAGCTGGTCGCTGTGTCGAAATATTTAACTCTCGGGAGAACCGTTACGTATGATCCGCCGGAGTCGATGATGTCTACATCTGCCTGAGCAGGATCGGAAACCATCGTGTCGAGTCCCGTAAATCCGTTCTCGGAATGGAGCGTTACGATGACGTCTTCGCTGATATATTTAGGAACCAGTGTAGGGAGGCCGATGCCGAGGTTGACAACGTCGCCGTCATGAAGTTCTTCAGCGACTCTCGAAGCAATTCTCGCTCTCTTAGTCCCTTTGTCCGCAGGGTCTTTCTGCGCGAATAATGTTACTAAATCTAGATCTGCCATTTTGGTTCGCCCTCCACTACGTGTTCTACAAGTACGCCGGCGATATCGAACGTATCTGGATCAAGTTCGCCGATCTCGACGAGTTTTTCCGTTGCTACGATCGTGTGATCTGCGGCGCCTGCCATAGGATAGTTATAGTTCTTTGTAGCCTTTGCGCTCATGAAGTTGCCGAATCTGTCGCAGACAGAAGCTCTCAGAAGCGCGTAGTCGGCATGGAGAGGTCTCTCGAGAAGGTATTTTTTACCGTCGATTTCGATGGTGATCTTTTCTCTTCCGAGTTCGTCAGGCTGGGTTTCCATAAGTGTTCCGAGCCCTGTAGGTGTGAGCACTCCGCCGAGTCCGAATGAAGCCGCTCTGCACTTTTCTGCAAGCGTCCCCTGTGGAACGAGCGTGTAAGTAAGAGTACCTTCTTTGAACTGTTCGTTGAGTCTCGGGTTGACTCCGAGGTGGGAAGCGATTATATGATCTACCATATGGTGATCAAGAAGAACGCCTACGCCTCTCGATTTCTTTCCGGGGCCGTTTGCAGGCTGTCCTTCTGCGAGTCCTCCGTCGTTGGCGATAACAGTAAGGTGCTTAACTCCCTTCCTTACCAACGCTTCTAGGATAATCTCAGGTGAACCTGTGCCCAGGAAGCCGCCTATCATGATGGTCATACCATCTTCGATGCCGGCAACCGCTTCATCAGCAGTTATTACTTTGTCGATTGCATTTGCCATTTTTTCGTCACCTTTCTAAAAATTTGCATATTCATTTTATCACTCTCACGTTAGAAATTCAATGATTTGTGAAAGAATATAGCCTTTTTTTACAATGAGTCAAGAACGAATCAGAGCAGTCCGACACACACCATGGCGAGGCACACAACGACACCTGTGAACAGGAGCGTTATGATGCAGTAGCCCATGATATCTCTGGCAGACAGTCCCGCAATTCCGAGTGCAGGGAGAGCCCAGAAAGGCTGGATCATGTTCGTCCAAGCGTCGCCCCATGCGATGGCCATTCCCGTAAGAGCCGGGCTCACGCCGATCTCTTCGCCCGCAGGCATCATGATAGGTCCCTGTACCGTCCACTGTCCGCCTCCGGAAGGTACGAAGAAGTTTACGATACCGGCCGAGAGGAATGTGAAGAGCGGGAACGTGATCTCGTTAGAGATTATTACAAAGAAGTGGCTGATAACGCCCGCAAGAGAATTGCTTATCGCAACGCCGTCTGCATCTTTGAACGAGAATACCATGAGTCCCATGATACCCGCATAGAACGGGAACTGAAGGATGATGCCGGCAGCACCCTTAGCAGCGTCGCTGATTGCGCGAACGTATGCGATAGGTGTCTTATGGAACGCGATGCCGAGGATGAGGAATATGAAGTTTACGGTGTTGAGGTTGATATTTGCTCCGTTGTGGATGAAGTAAAGTATAAGTCCGATGACGCCGCCGGCTACGATAACTCCGGAGAGGAATGCACTGTTCTCCGCTTTTTCGGCAGGTGTCTTAGGGCGTTCATAGATTGCGACTTCGTCTTCCAACAGGCTCGGGTCTACAGTGACTGTCTCTTCAGGAGACGGATGAGCCTTTGCAAGGATAAGCGGAAGTGCCACGAGAATTATCAGGCAGACGATGATGTTCCAAGGGGCAAAGATCGTCTCTGTGATAGGAATGGCTTCATGTGAATAAGAGCCGACTTGGAAATCCGAAGCGATGGTAAGAGGTATCGAGCCCGAAAAACCTGCGTGCCATACTACGAATCCGGAATATGCCGCCGCGATGATAAGTCTGTAGTCGACTCCCTTTGTCTGACGCGCGACTTCCTTCGCCAGGATCGCTCCTACGACAAGACCGAAGCCCCAGTTGATCCAGCACGCTATAAGAGAAATGAAAGTAACGATAAAGATTGCTCTCTTAGGCGTCTTCGCTGTGGAAGCGATGCGGCCTACCAGCCTCTTGATAGCCGGAGCAGTCGCAAAGGCGTTTCCGAGTACCAAGACGAGGACCATCTGCATGGAGAAAGCCAGAAGGCTCCATACGCCGCCTACCCATCCTTCTTCGATAAGAGTGAGGATGCCGCCCGGCTGATGCACCGCGCCTGTAGCAGGGATAGCACAGATGAAAACGATTATGGTAAGAATAATGCAGAAAATGAATGGATCCGGGAGCCATCTGTTTACGATGTGTACGCACCCGTTAGTAAATTTTTTGAACATAACGTCCCCCCATATGAAATTGATAATAATGTGACAAACTCATTATATTCTCGTGTATACATCATGTCAATCAATTAACAATATAAAAAAACAACCTTTTTTGTAAAAAAAAACAGCCTCCCGGATTCCCCGAATTTCGGGGAGTCTGAGGAGACTGACTGTATTGTTTTCAATACATGTTTGACAGAGCTATAAAGGCCCTTTTTATTACCTCTGAGAGATGAGAGGTTTGTCCTGCCAGCCGCGCTTTACGACTTCCTGAGCGATGTAGCTCATGACGTGCTCTGCGTAGCATCCCGGGCCGAATCCAGCGTCGTACCCGAGTTCCTGAGCGAGCTCGTGGGAGATCCTCGGTCCGCCGCAGGTGAGGATGATCTTGTCGCGGAGACCTTCCGCTTCGAGAAGTTCTACCATGTTGGTGAGGTTCATGATATGAATGTTCTTCTGTGTAACGGTCTGGGAAACGAGGATCGCGTCTGCATTGACTTCTTTTGCCTTTGCGATGAGTTCCTCGTTAGGTACCTGAGATCCCAGGTTGTATGCTACTACGTTCTTGAATCTCTCGAGTCCGAAGTGACCGTGGAAGCCCTTCATGTTGATGATAGCGTCGATTCCGACCGTATGAGCGTCGGAACCTGTGGAAGCGCCGACGACTACGATGTCTCTGCCGACGTTTTTGCCGATCCACTCGCCGCACTCGACGCGGTCCATGACGGTGGTCTCTACTTTGATAACTTTGATCTTCGTATAATCGACTGTGTGCTGGCATTTTCCGTAGAGGACGAAGAACGTGTAGCCGCCGCCCATATCGTGTGAATATGTGACGTTCGGTTCATCTAAGCCCATCTTCTTTGCAAGCTGTCTGGCAGCCTCGTCAGCTTCAGGTCCGTAAGGAACAGGAAGCGTGAACATGGTTTCCATCATGCCGTCGTTCAATGTATCGCCGTAAGGCTTGACTTTCGTTAGATCTACCTTTGCGATAGCTGTCTTGTTGTCTTTTTCTGCCATTATTTTCTACCTCCCAACAGAAGAGGAATAAACGGGTTGAAGTACTTATCGTCTTTGAGGCATACGCCTTCGAGGCCCTTTCCTCCGTTCATAGGTCTCTTGACTCCGCCGAATTTGCCCTGTTCGATCGTGTGGAACAGTCCGTCTTTTTCGACTTCCGCGAGGAGTGCGTCAGCCTTCTTGAGGACGGTCTGCGCTCTGGTCTGGATTATGCCGCCTTCTTTGAACTCGACTTCCGAACCGATGTCGCGGCAGTTATTGAAGATGTATTCCGCGTTCTCGATAGAGAGGTATCTGTCCTGCATGTGCGGTGTGTGGACCGCTTCGGTGAGCATTCCGAGGAGCTGGATCGACTGTCCGGACCAAACCGAAACGAGGTTGAAGAGAGCGTCCTGGATATGTCCTCTGTAGATGTTGCCCGTCATGAACTTCGTAGGAGGCATGTATTTGAGTCTTGCCTTCGGGAAGATCTCTCTGGCCATGACAGCCTGAGCGAGTTCGTAAAGGAATCCGTCCTTGAGTTCAGGATCCATTTCGAAAGCGTGTCCGAGTCCCATCTGTTCTTCAGGGATGTTTGCGAGAACAGCGAACTGTTCGTTGATGAACTGAGATGCGGTGACAGTGTGCGCTGCCTCGTATGCATCGTCGGTCGTGAGATAGTTGTCTTCGCCGGAGTTGAAGATGATTCCGCAGTATCCGATGATAAGACGGCTCATGTACTGGTCGACGATAGTTCTCTGCATGTTGATATCTCTGAACAGAATTCCGTAGATAGCGTCGTTGAGCATGACGTCGAGTCTTTCGAGCGCGCCCATAGCCGCGATCTCAGGCATGCACAGTCCGGAAGAATAGTTGCAGAGTCTGATGTATCTGTGGACTTCTTCTCCAACTTCGTCAAGCGCTTTGCGCATGATCCTGAAGTTTTCCTGTGTTGCCCATGTTCCGCCGAAACCTTCCGTCGTAGGTCCGTAAGGAACGTGGTCGAGGAGCGACTGAGCTGTCGATCTGATTACAGCGATGATGTCGGCGCCCTGTCTTGCCGCTGCCTGAGCCTGAACGACGTCTTCATAGATGTTGCCGGTGGCAACGATGACGTACAGATAAGGCTCCGTGCCTTCGCCGAGTCTGGCGAGAAGTTCTTCTCTCTTTTCGCTCTGTGCCTTGATCTTATTCATGGCATCCATGACATAAGGCATGATCGCGTCTTCCGCTTCCTTAGGCGTTACTGTGTCGAGTTTGGTGATGTCGAGTTCGCCGGCTGAGATCTTCTCGGCGATTTCCTGAGGCTTGAGGCCTGTCTTAATAATGGCATTGCCCATCCAGAAAGCGACTCCGCGAGGAAGTCCGCCCGCAGCCTGGATCTCTTCGACAACTACGTTAGGGAGAGGCGTATCAGCGTCGTCGACGCCGTCTACGCCGAGGAGCCTCAAAATGGTTCTCTCCGTGCTGACAGTCGTATGCGCGTCGATGAAGTCCTGCATGTCATGCGCGATGTTTCTGGCATGACCGCGCGCGCTGTCGACTAACTTTGGATCAAGATTTAATTTGCTTTTCATCCTGTTGTACTCCTTACTTTAAGTATTTCTTTGCACCTTCGATGATCTCCGCGTTTATCCCCAGTATTCTGGCGATATTAAGCGCATCCTTCGGGATCTGCCTGCCTTTGTCGACAAGCACGAGCCTGTAATCCATGTACTTCGATATGATGTCGATCCGCTCGCGGCGGTTGGCATGGCGAAGCTCACGGTCAAGTTTATCAAAATCCGCGTCCGCGAGTCCGCGAACCTGCATGTTTCTGACGCCTTCTTCCTCGGTCACCGTCTCGAAATGAGTCGTGATCAGAGTGATGTATGGCTTCTTCAGCAGATATTCGACGAGGCTCTTTGTGAGCGCGAGACCTTCAGACGGATTGGTTCCGCTGGCGATCTCATCGATAAGTATAAGCGATCTGTCGGTCGCGTGATCGAGGATCTCCTTAAGTTCTTCCATCTCGCTTCCGAAACTGGACAGACCGCGTTCCACAGATTGACTGTCTCCGATCAGAATCTGCATGAAATTTGACAGGCCGATTCTGGCGCGGCTGCAAGGCACGAAATATCCGTACTGCGCAAGGATAGGCACCAGTCCGGACAGTTTGAGCGATATCGTCTTACCGCCCATGTTTGCTCCGGTTATGCATGTAACACCTTCCGAGATGGATATGCTCACCGGGCAGTAATCCTTGCCTTTGCTTTTCAGTATGTCCTCTACCTGAAGTTCTCTGCCGTCGACGATCTCGATGACGTGCTCGTCAGCGATCTCAGGTTTTACACAGTTATGTTCGATGGCAAACTGCGCTTTGGCGAGGACAAATTCGAGGCGCCCTATGCGCCTGAAGTTTTCGAGAAGGACGTCCGCGTATTCGGATATGTCCTTAGACAGTTTAGCCCTGACGGCGGCTTCTTCGTCGTCGATGGCCTGATTCAGTTCTTCTTGTCTTTTGTACAGTGCGTAGACTTCATCGTTCTTTACGAGCGCGAAAGTCACGGACATGTAGTCCTCCGCTATAGGTTCGAGGTCTTTGATGCCTCTGGCGACGGCGAGGCTGTCGCTTGATTTAGGAATGACAATATCGAACTTTGGTGTGAGAGATATTCCGTATTCTTTCCTGATCTGCTCGCTGTGCTCTTTCATGGCGCGGCGGATCTTTCTGTCCAGATCCTTCTTCTCTGCCCTCAGCTTTGCGAGTTTTTCGGAGAAATCGTCGTATATATAGAAAGTGTTGAGCCTGTCGCCGCGCGGATCTAAGATATCCAGCAGCGATTCTGTCTCTGATGGGATGAATTCGTCGGGTACGCCCGCCCCGTCCTGTGACACTATCCTGCGTATGGAAGCCATGTCGAGCATCGCGGATTTTACCTCGAATATCTGGACCACCGACAAGACGTCGGATGCGCTTCTCTTGATAGTGCCTGAGATATCCTTTGCGCACATGAATATTTCGGAAAGTTTCGATGTGTCGTTCGGACGCTCGTTCGCGAACTTTTTCATCTGTTCGACTTTGTCGAGCTCTTCCCTGAGCGGTCCCTCGTCTCCCGGGAAGAAAGGTTTTGATTCGCGGATCTCGCGCTTTCCGAAAGGCGTCTGGACGTTGAGGCAAGACACGACGTAGTCGAACCCGGTCTCTCTGCGGGTTTTTACGTTAGCGAGTCTTTTTTCGTGGGTTACGATCATCCCTGCCTCCTATTTTCTGACGTCCATTACCGGAATGTCCGGAAGGGCCTTCTGCATTTCCTCGCACAGCGAGTCGCTGTCGAACGAATATCCCTCCGGTGCTGTCGGGTTTACTGTTACTGCGGCTACTTTGATGTTTTTAAGGACTTTGACTTTCATTCCTTTCTTAAGCAGCTGCTTCCATGTGACGGAATCGATAAAAATCTTTGTCGGGTCTTTTAATACAAGGGTGAAGTATTTGAGCTTGACGGGATCTATCTCTCCTATGACGCTGTTTGTGACGGCTCCCGGAATGAAAAGGTATTCCGTGTCTTCGTCAACGGCGTCGTTTATGAACCTGCCCGAGCCGAGCCCGGTCTTAAGGTTAAGCTCCGTGGCTTTCCCGTCTTTTACGACCGCGATCTTTTCGTCGTCCGAACATTTCTTTATCAGTTCGCGCGCCTTTTCATCCTCGAGTTCCGGCAGGGTATAAAGCCCCACTGTGTGCGCTGTCTCGCGGACTACTTTTTTCTGGCTCCTCGACAAAACCGCTCCCGTCGAGAGGATTATCGCATCGGATGTCTCCGGCGAGGCTATCGACTTTCTGTCGATGGCTCCGTCTATAAGTATCAGTTCGCATCCGTAGCCGAACATCTGACCGCACATTTTTTTAGTGTCCGCGGTCGCGACCGGCCCTGCTATCTGAACATATCCGCTGCTCCTCACCTGACAGAGCAGGAGTTCGCCTATCGCGGTCCTGAACTGAGTCATTTCTAAAATCTCCAGTTCCGCATCGGCGAGGTCGTAAAGTTTTGTAGGCACGCTTACTATGGTATCTTCGTACAGGTAGACTCTCGGCTTTTCGGTGCTGGTTACTACGTCGACCGTCTCGCCGTCTCGTCCGGTGGACGATATGCCGAGCCTGATCCCGTCATCTTCGGCTTCCTCTATCAAATAGTTCAGCGCGGTCGTCTTTCCGGCGTTTTTCGCCATTCCGACGATAGAAAGCGTTTTATATTTTTGTGAAAGATCGAAGAGTAAACCCATTTATTTTTCCGTCTGTAAAATTTTGTTCTAAAAATGTCTTCTTAAATCGTATGCTCGGACTTTGAGCCGAGGCCTGTCAAAGATGCCTTTACGGTAGAGACGCAGGGAACCATAAGGCCCCCCTGCGCCGAAATCAAGTCATGCAGCTTTTACGCTGTACAGGAATGACCTACTGATGATGGATCTCTTCCTGATATTGTTTGTTTCTCTCGTGTCTAGCGAGGTGAGCAGGCTCCATGGATTTGATCTGGAGTCCTTCGCCGAGGGCGGAAACTCCGCCGAAGTCGAATTTCTTCTTTCCTGTGCAGTAATCGCACTGGCAAGGAAGATCCGGGAGTCTCGGCTGCGTGTATGTCGTGATAACGCCTTCGTAGTTCCTGAGGATGATCTTATCAGGAGTCTCGGAGATGACGTACTGTGGCATAACAGGGGTCTTGCCGCCTCCGCCAGGAGCGTCGATTACGAATGTCGGGACGCAGAATCCGGACGTATGTCCGCGGAGTGCTTCCATGATCTCGATGCCCTTTGCCATGGTTGTTCTGAAGTGCTCGATACCAACCGAAAGGTCGCAGATGTAGATGTAGTAAGGTCTTACTCTGTTCTTCGTCAGTTCGTGTACCAGATCAAGCATGACGTACTTGCAGTCGTTGACACCTCTGAGGAGTACGCTCTGGTTGCCGAGAGGAATACCCGCATCAGCGAGTTTTCTGAGGGCTTCCTGCGAAGTAGGAGTCATTTCCTTAGGGTGATTGAAGTGCGTGTTGAGCCAGATCGGATGATACTTCTTCAGCATGTTGCAGAGGTGATCCGTTATTCTCATCGGCATAACTACAGGTGTTCTGGTGCCGAGTCTGATGATCTCGACGTGATCGATCTTCCTGAGTTCGCTGATGATGTACTCGAGCATGTCGTCTTCTACGAGAAGAGCGTCACCGCCGGAGAGAAGAACGTCTCTGACTTCAGGAGTCCTTCTGATGTAATCGATGCATTCGTCGATTTCTTCCTTCGATCTTGCTCCGTCCGTTTCGCCTGCGAGTCTTCTTCTGGTGCAGTGTCTGCAGTACATTGAGCACTGGTCTGTGATGAGGAAGAGGACTCTATCAGGATATCTGTGTGTAAGTCCCGGTGCCGGGGAGTCGCTGTCTTCATGAAGCGGGTCGGCGTCGTCAGCAGGTGATCTGTGAAGTTCGTTGATCGTAGGAACTGCCTGCATTCTGACCGGGTCTCTCGGGTTATCAGGATCCATGAGGGAAGCATAGTACGGCGTGATGCCTACTCTGAATCCGCCCATGACCTTCTGAATGTCTTCTTTTTCCTGGTCGGTGAGATTGACTACCTGAGCGATCTGCTCAACAGTCGTAAGTCTGTGAGCTACCTGCCAGTGCCAATCCATCCACTGTTCTTCTGTGACATCCTTGAAGAGAGGAATGTCTTTCCAGTTTCTAATTGCCATTGTTGCTCCTTCCTAATTATCTCCCTGCAATCAGATGAGGCACGAACTGTGCCTCATCCGAAAATAGATAACAGATCAAACTATGCGTACATCTCTTCGAAGAGTTTTCTGATGCCTTCGTTCTCTCTGAGTTCCTGGAGCGTGATTTCAGCATGTCCTGCGGTGTAGCCGTTGCCGATGATCATGTCGACGTCTTTGCCTACGCCCTCAGCACCGAGTGCTGCTTTTGTGAAGCTCGTAGCCATCGAGAAGAAGTAAACGAGTCCCTTGTCCTTCGTGCAGAGAATGGAAGCCATTTCTGTGTCGTCGATGTTTACGCAGTTGATAACGAGGTCGCAAAGTTCGCCGTTCGTGATCTCGCTGACCTTCTCGTACATTCCGACTGCATCGGTTGCACTGTGATGGAAGTAAACGTCAGCAACTCCGAGTTTGCGAGCTCTGTCTTCGGATTTCTGGGAACCTGCAGCGCAGATGACCTTGCCCGTGACTCCCGCTCTCTTCTTTGCTTCATAGAGGCAAAGGATACCGGATTTTCCGCCGCCGCCGATGACCATGACAGTCATGCCAGGTTTAACGAGTTTAGCCGTCTGAGCAGGTGCGCCTGCTACGTCAAGTGCGGAAAGTGCAAGTCCTTCCGGCATATCGTCAGGAAGTTTTGCATAGATGCCGCTCTGGAAGAGGATAGCGTGTCCCTTAATGTCAACCTGGTCAATAGCAGGTCTCATAGCGACGATCTCGTCGATTACGAGCGGTGTGAGCGAAAGAGAAACGAGCGTAGCGATCTTGTCTCCAACCTTCAGGTCGCCCTTCCAGTTAGGTCCGATCTCTTCTACTTTACCGATAAGCATTCCGCCGGAACCTGTCCACGGATTCTTAAGTTTGCCTTCCTTAGCGACGATGTCGAGGATCGTCTCGCCGACTTTCTTCATATCTGCATCTGAAGTTACGTCTGCAGGCTTCTTGCCTACTGCATGGTCGCAGATCGAAGTGAAGGAAGCGGAGTCGATGTTCAGAGTCTTAACAGCGATCTTAACTTCGTTGTCATAGATCTCCATATCGTTGTCGATCTTCATTGCCGGCTGAGGAAGAACTCCCTTAGGTTCGATGACTCTGTGAGTTCCGTACGGATTTCCCTTTTTCATAATATCTTACCTCCTGTGAAGTGAAATAAAGAATAAACCGTTTTATTCGGATTTACGGACGACAAAACCATAACATTCTCGTCCTCTATTATTATAAGGCGAAAAGAGATTTTGTGTCTATTATTCCGTAAACCCCATTGGAAGAAAATCTGAATGCGCCGAAAAGTGAACCGTTTTGTGTTCATGCCGGATGCGGCGTGAACCGATTATGGTGTTTACATCGTCAAAGCATTGATTTTGCAACATTTTTACCTCTCGTGGCCGCACGTTCCGGCAAAGCGTGCTACAGCCCGTATTTGTTCTTTTTCCTAACGAGCTGCGTCTGGCTGATGCCTATGGCCGCAGCCGCCTTTCTGGTGGAGCCGTATTTTTCTAGTGCGTGTTTAATGATATTTTTCTCGAAATTCTGCACCATGACGTCCATGTTGACGTTTTCGCCTTTTTCTTTGCCGTCGCTTTCCGTGATTATGCTGCCGTCAAATACGTCTGAATGCAGTTCACGCATTACGTCGAGCAGTGATATTTCCTCGCTCTTGGAAGAAATCATCAGCCGCTGCACGACGTTCTCGAGTTCCCTGATATTTCCGGGCCATTCGCACTGGCAGAGGTATTCCACCGCATCGCTGCTGATAGTGCGTTCGATGCCGAATCTCTTTCCGTACATTTTAAGGAAATGGTCGACCAGCGCGGGTATGTCGGCGGTCCTGTCGCGAAGCGCCGGGACTCTGATCCTGACGACGTTGAGCCTGTAGTAGAGGTCGCGCCTGAATCCGCCCGCGTCGATGAAATCTTCCAGATCTCTGTTTGTCGCAGAGATTATCCTCACGTTGGATTTTACAGGCGTAGTGCCGCCGACGCGGAAAAACTCGCCGTCCTGGATGACTCTGAGAAGTTTTGCCTGCATATCCGGCTGGAGTTCCGTCACTTCGTCGAGGAATATCGAGCCGTTATCGGCCAGTTCGAAATACCCTTTTTTACCGTCTGACGACGCTCCGGTGAACGCGCCCTTCTCGTAGCCGAAGAACTCAGATTCTATGAGGTTTGGCGACACAGAAGCGCAGTTGACTTTTATAAAAGGCTGGAGCCTGCGGTTGCTGTTCTTGTGTATGATGTTTGCTATCTTCTCTTTGCCGGCACCAGTCTCTCCGGTTATGAGAACGTTGCAGTCGTATTTTGCCACCGTCAAAGCCTCATCCAGCGCGACAGACATCGAGTGGCTCTCGCAGACGAAATCCTCTATCAGAGACGCCGCGGCGCCTGATTTCATCCGCTGCATCTTGCGCCTCTCCGAAACCGGATATTCCGAGCCCGATTTCGCCGATGTTTCCTCGGCCGATTCGATGTACGGCATCATACTGCGGACGATGTCAAAGTCGAATTCATCGTAGGCTTCCAGGTATCCGTCGGCGCACCTGATGTCGAGCTGTCTGGAAATAGCTTCGGTGATATACAGCGCTATGTTGTAGTTGTTTATGAGGTTGGCAAAAATGACGGTACCGCCGCTTTTGGTCGCGAGGATGTTAACGGTCTCCGCGCCCTGAAGTTCCGCGCAGTTCACGGTCAGATCGAAATACCCTTCGCCGTTTATCGTTTCGATGCATTCGAGCGGTTTGAGGATATCGACGTAATGTATCGACGTGAACACGTCTTTTATGAGCCGGTCTATTCCTTCGCCCTGAAGCACGGCATCTGTTTTGTTGTCGAGAAGGCAGACTATCTGCGCGTCCTCACGCGCCACGCGCCTTATCGCCGTTCCGAACACGAGGTTCGCCAAAAGATTGTTTCCCACGACGAGGAAGCGCTTCTTCCCAACTGCGGTGTTGCTTATCCTGTATATAGTGCCCGATTCGTTGAAAACGAACAGAAGAAGCGAGATATTCAGGTTTTCAGGCTTTCTGATGACCGGTATCATTCCCGTGACTATGCAGTAGCCCTCGATCTCTATCTGCCCGTATGCCATATCTACCTTGGTGATCTTATCGATATACAACGGTATGGTAGCGAGCGATGCGTTGCAGATGACTTCATCTCCGGGGACAAAATTCTTTTCGTTGCGGTACGACGGGCCGATCTCGCTGACCGTTCCGTAAAGCAGGCCGCCCGTGTCGGTCACGGGGTTGTGCAGTTTGCCGCGGCGGATGACGATATCCATGATGCGCTGTTTGATGCGCTCTTCGTTATTATTCGCCTCGAGGCATATCTCCTTGAAACTGGTGCATTCTATATGTACGAGTTTCACGTTGATGCGCATTTCTTCGGGGTATATCGCCCTCGTATTATCGAGTTTCCACGCCGAGGTAGGCAGCGCGTGTTTAGGCTCGAGGACTCGCCTTATTCCGTAATCACTTTCATTCATGATGCGTACCTTCAGATCCCGGTCTCATCTGCGGCAAGGAGCAAAGAGTCCTGCCGTTTAATTCATTTCGTGTTCACCTTCGGGGCGGTGAACATATTTCGGTTCGTTTTTTACGTATTTTCAATATATACCAAATGGCATGGATTTTGCAATATTTTTTTATGGACATCGTCGGCAGCCCGGGGGTATAATCAAAATGCCCGAGACTGAAGGCAAAAGAATTAATGCATTGTTTTTCTAATGAAGGAGAATTAAGATGGCTGAAGAAAAAATCACATCGACACTCAGACTCAGAATGTCTGCAAAAGACGCTCATTACGGCGGAAACCTCGTCGACGGAGCTCACATGGTCCACCTCTTCGGAGATGTTGCGACCGAACTTCTGATCAAACTCGACGGAGATGAGGGTCTCTTCTGCGCATATGATAACGTAGAATTCCTCGCTCCTGTTTATGCCGGCGACTATATCGAAGCATACGGCGAGATCGAGAGAATCGGAAACACTTCCAGAACGATGAAGTTCGAAGCTCGTAAAGTTGTTCAGGCTCGCCCTGACATCAGCCCTTCCGCAGCGGACTCCCTCGAAGAGCCTGTAGTTGTCTGCAGAGCGCACGGAACATGCGTTACGCCTAAGGCAGCAAAGAGAAAATAGTTCATCTCATTTTTCCGACTTATATACGGCAAATAAAAAACCGAGCGTCATGGTGCTTCAGTCACCGCGCTCGGCTTTTTCTTGCAAAATTTCAGATAAAGGTTCCGAACCTACCGGCCTTCGCCGGGCCTCCCGGGCTTCTTTGCTTTGCCGGATAAAATTTCTATTTCCTGTTTTGTCAGTTTCCTGTACGCCCCTTCGTGGAGCCGCCCAAGCCTGACACTGCCGATGGCTATCCTGGTCAGCGCTTCGACTTCGCAGCCGACCGACGAGAGCATCTTGCGCACCTGATGGTACTTGCCCTCGTGGATAGTTATATCGACGACAGTATATTTTTCGGCCGTCCGCACGATATCGACCTTGGCAGGCGACGTGACAAAACCGCCTATATCGACGCCGTTTCTCATTTTGTCGCAGGCCTTCGTCCCGAGGAACCCGCGGACGACAGCCCTGTAAGTCTTGCCCAGTTCATGCTTCGGGTGGCTCACTTTATACGCAAAATCGCCGTCGTTGGTCATTATTATCATACCGCTCGTGTTATAATCCAGACGCCCTACTGGGAAAACGCGTTCCTCCACATCGGTCATCAGGTCCGTGACCTGCGGTCTGCCGAACTGATCGTCCGCGGTCGTGACATATCCGACCGGCTTGTTCAGCAGATAGTAGACTTTCTTTTCGCTCGGCGTGATGATTTTGCCGTTCACCTCCACGACGTCGCCTTCTTTTACGTCGTAGCCGGGAGCAGTCAGGACACAGCCATTGATTTTAACGTTTCCTTCGGCGATCAAAGCGTCGGCTTTCCGCCTGCTGCAGACGCCTGAAGATGCGATATATTTGTTTATCCTCATTTTTCCCGCTATTCCTCTGTGATCCGTTCTGCTCTGACTTTACAGCCCTTCCTCGCGGCCGAAAATTCTTTCCTCGCGGCCGGATTCGTCATCTAAGGCTACAGCCCTTCCTCGCGGCATGCGATCTCGTACATCAGTGCGCACTCGATCCTCTTGCGGAATAGTTCACACCCGTACTCATAGACACCTTTTATCGATCCGGTAGAATGATAGGCATTGGCCGCGCATCCTCCGCTGCAATAGAGTTTCGCCCAGCAGTCGCGGCACTCGTCGCGCGCATATACGTTGCAGAGTTTGAATTCGTCGCGCAGTTTCGGCGCAGTGATGCCGTTATATATGTCGCCGGCGCGGAAAGCGCTCTCGCCGACAAACTGATGGCATGGATAAAGGTCTCCCGACGGAGTGACAGCAAAGTATTCCGTCCCCGAGCCGCAGCCCGAAATGCGCTTATAGACGCAAGGTCCATGTTCGAGATCGAGCATATAATGATAGAAGACGAAAGGCTTTCCCATGCGCCTGCGCTCCAGAAGAAGATCCGCCAGTTCCTCATACTGCCTGAATATGACCGGCATGTCCTCTTCCGTCAGGGCAAATCTGCTCGAAGGGTCGCAGACAACGGGCTCCATCGAAAGTTTCGTGAACCCGAGATCGAGCATGTGTCTTACGTCTTTCATAAAATCGGGATTGTAGTGTGTGAAAGTCCCGCGGATATAGTAGTTCTTATCGCCGCGCGCCTCAACGAGTTTTTGGAATTTCGGAACTATTATGTCGTAACTGCCTCGGCCGTCTACGGTACGCCGCTCACGGTCGTGTATCTCCCTGCGTCCGTCGAGGCTGAGCACTACGTTATAGCACTCGCGGTTGACAAAATCTATGACCTCGTCGTTTATCCCCATTCCGTTCGTCGTGAGCGTGAATCGGAAATTCTTTCCGTGTTCCTTTTCGATGGATCGCGCATAGGCGACGGTCTTTTTTACGACGTCAAAATTGAGGAGCGGTTCTCCGCCGAAGAAATCGACTTCCAGGTTGTGGCGCTGCCCAGAATTTTCCACCAGAAAATCTATGGCGCGCTTCGCGGTCTCCTCGCTCATCAGAGCGCTTTTGCCGTGGAACTTTCCCTGTCCGGCAAAACAATAAGAGCACGTCAAATCGCATGCGTGCGCGACGTGCAGGCACAGGGCCTTTATCTCTGTGTGTCTGTCTTTGAGCGTGCCGGCGGACGGCTCGAAAATATCCTCGGTAAAGAGTTTATGCTGTTTTTTCAGTTCCGCGATATCGGCGCAAGTCTCGGCGATGTCCTCGGGCGTGACGTCTTTGCGATGCGAGTATTTGCTCATGATGGCCCGCGTCATCGCTGCCGCATTGCACTCGGCGGTTCCGGACGCATTAAAAAGATGGATGATGTCGTATGCAACATCATCCACCACGTGAACCGATCCGCTGTAAACATCGACGACTATGTTATAACCGCCCAGTTTATACTGATGAATCATATCAGTTCTTCTTTTCGCACTCCTGATTTGCTACGCCGCATGACGTTTTGCAGGCCGACTGGCAGGAAGTCTGGCATTCGCCGCATCCGCCGTCTTTCAGGCTCTCGCGCAGATCTCTGGTTTCGATTGTTTTGATTCTTTTCATTGCAGTATTCCTTTCTTCACGATTTACTATCTTATTCGCGCAGTGTGGTTTTGTCAAGGGCACGCCGTGCAGCTGCCTGCAAACCGCAAAATTTCAAGCCTTCTGTCCGAGCATCATTCTGGACTGGCGTCCGGCGTATGAATCTCCGCCGTTCTCGGCGCAGTACGACAGCCAGAAACGTTCATTCTCATGGTCTTCCGTGTAGCCGGCGACCCGGGCCAGCCCGAAAGCGTGGCTCACCTTTTCCAGTCTCGTGACGGCTTCGTCGAACAATTTCCTGATCCGCGGCGCAAGCCCGTCTAAATTGCGGGTCTCCAGATCTATCCCTATCATCCTCACTTCCATGAAGTGATCGGCGGTGAGCGTCATTCCGCGGCTCATCTGCGGGCTGTTCTTCAGATAATATATCGAATTGACATTCATCTTTGCCTGATAGATGTCTCCGATCCTCGTAAAATATGCCGCGCAGTTGCTGTAGTACATCAAAGCGAGCACATCGCCCGACGCGGACGTGCTGAAATTCGGATCTATCGATGCGAGCACGGCGCCGGCTTTGTTATTATCTCCATAGTTCAGATATCCCGTGGAGAGCAGGAGTTTAGCGTATTTGGTGACATCTTCTCCGCGGCATTCTCGCACGATCTTTTCCATGCTGCGTATATAATCCCCGACCCGGCAGGCGTTCATCTCCTCGATCAGACCGCTGATCTTCCTTTTGGTCATATTCATGAAGATATACGCGCATACCAAAATCCAGAGGAACGGCAGAACGTAAAATGCGCCGACGCTTATCCCTGATAGTCCGAAACCGATGACCATCAGCACGGCACCTCCGAGCGCGGTCACCAGATAGGCGATCTTATATGGTCTGTACAGCGACAAATAGTTTCTCAAGCGTACCTCCTGTCAAAATCAGGCGCGCCTACAGCGCCGTTATTTTTTTACCTTGAAACCGCTCTTAAGGTCGACTATCCTGTTGAAGACTTTTTCTTCAGGTGTCGACAAAACCGTATCTTCGACGTAATACCCGTGTCTGAAGAACTGCCAGCGGTCGCCCCGCTCGGAATCGGAAATCGACGCCTCTGCGTATCCGATTTTCTCCTGCAGCGAATCGGGATTCGGTATCTCGTTTCCGTTCTCGTCCTCGATCATCAGCCTTCCGTAGTTTCTGATCTTTATCTTTACGGCATCGGCGGCGTTCACGAAGTGGATGGTGCCTTTCACCTTGCGGCCGGTAAATTCGAGTCCGCTCCTCGTCGCAGGGTCGTACGTGCAGTGAAGTTCTTTGATAGAACCGTCTTCGTTCTTGACGACTTCCTCGCACTTGATGAAGTAGGCTCCTTTCACCCTGACCTCGTTGCCCGGGAACAGGCGGAAATATTTCTTTGCCGGCACTTCCATAAAGTCTGCGCCGTCGATATATATCTCGCGAGAAAAAGTGACTTTGCGCGTACCCATTTCGGGAACGTTCTTGTTGTTCTCGATTTCAAGCGTCTCGGTCTGACCCTCCGGGTAGTTCGTGATTATGACTTTTATCGGGTCTTCGACGACGTTGCGGCTCTCCACTTTATTCTGCAGATCCTCGCGGACGCAGTGCTCGAGCAGCGCCGAATCGACGACGCCGTTTGCCTTTGCCACGCCTATCCTCTCGCAGAAATCGATTATCGACTCAGGCGTGTAGCCGCGGCGGCGCACTCCCGCCAGCGTCGGCATCCTCGGGTCGTCCCAGCCGTCTACGACACCGTCTTCGATAAGGCCGCGGAGCAGTCTTTTGCTCATGACGGTCCCCGTCAGGTTCAGCCTGGCAAATTCGATCTGGCGCGGAGGGTTCGGCCACCAGCCGACTTCCTTAAGCACCCAGTTATAGAGAGGTCTGTGATCCTCGAATTCAAGGGAGCAGAGCGAATGCGTGATTCCCTCGATGGCGTCCTCGATAGGATGAGCAAAATCGTACATCGGGTAGATGCACCATTTATCTCCCGTCCTGTGGTGACTCGTATGCGAGATCCTGTAGATGACAGGGTCGCGCATGTTCATGTTAGGAGACGCCATGTCGATCTTTGCGCGCAGGACTTTCTCGCCGTCGGCGTATTTTCCGTCGCGCATCTCGCGGAAAAGTTTAAGGTTCTCGTCGACGCTGCGCGTGCGGAAGGGCGATTCTCTGCCCGGAACGGTCAGCGTGCCGCGATATTCCTTTATCTGCTCCGCGGAAAGGTCGTCGACGTACGCCTCGCCTTTCTTTATGAGTTCTTCCGCGGCATCATACATCTTATCGAAATACGAAGACGCCCAGTGAAGTTCTGCCCACTGAAAACCGAGCCAGCGGATGTCGTTTTCTATCGCCTCTACGTATTCGGTGTCTTCTTTTACGGGGTTTGTATCATCAAATCTGAGATTGCACTTGCCGCCGTATTTCTTTGCCGTTAAAAAGTCCACACACAGGGCCTTTGCGTGCCCGATGTGAAGGTATCCGTTAGGTTCAGGCGGGAAACGGGTGTAGACGTGATCGTAGACCCCGTTTGCGAGATCTTCGTCGATGAAGTTATGTATGAAATTCGTGGAAACCGCATTCTTTTCTGTTTCGTCGCTCATTTGTGCCGAGGACCTCCTCTTTTTTTCGTAACTTATATATTATCACACAACGCAAGGGAATGTATATCCTCAGACAAAATCAAGTAACTTTCTGTTCATGGGAAATTTTATACTTGCGAAATTCGGCCTGCGGGCCTGTGGAAACAAATATTACGGGTGACATTCATCCCGAGGGAACGTATAATAGATATTTGTACGAAAAAACCGATTTCACGAGTTTCACGAGATTTGTATGAAATAACTGCTGATTTTGCGAGATTTGTATGAAATAACTGCTGATTTTGCGAGATTTGTATGAAGAAAACGACTGATTTCACGAGCGGCCCTATAATGCGTCCGCTCTTAAAATTTGCTCTGCCTGTGATATTCGCCAACTTCCTGCAGGCTATGTATGGCGCCGTCGACCTCATGATAGTCGGTCAGTTTGCGTCGTCCGCGGAACTTTCCGGCGTTTCCACGGGCTCACAGCTAATGATGGCTCTCACTAACATCATCGTGTCTTTTTCCGTAGGAACGACTATCATGCTCGGGCAGCAGATCGGCCGCGGCGAGGGAAAACGCGGCGGGGAGATAATCGGTTCCTCTTCTGCGCTCTTCTTTTTGATCGCAGTGGCGATGACCGCTTTTATCGAGATAGCGGCACCGGGGCTGGCATCTTTAATGAACGCCCCTGAAGAAGCCTTTGGCGCGACCGTCTCATATATCAGGATATGCGCGGCGGGATGGATATTCATCACGTCGTATAACCTGTTAGGCAGCATTTTCAGAGGGCTCGGGAATTCCCGCATGCCTCTTGTCACGGTTGCCATCGCCTGCGTATTCAACATTGTCGGAGACCTTTTCTTCGTGGCAGTGCTCGGCAAAGGAGCGGCAGGAGCGGCGGCGGCTACAGTTATGGCTCAGGCTCTCAGCGTGGTGATATCTTTTGCCATCATAAAAAAGCAGGGACTTCCTTTCGAGTTCTCGGCAAAGATGATACGCCTGCACAAAGATATCATCAAAAAAATGTTCAAACTCGGCACTCCTATCGCTGTGCAGGACTTCCTCGTGGGACTCTCTTTCCTCGTCATACTTGCCATCGTGAACAAATTGGGCGTCTCGGCAAGCGCGGGAATCGGCGTGGCGGAAAAGGTCTGCTCGTTCGTGATGCTGGTGCCTTTGGCTTTCTCACAGTCCATGTCCGCTATCGTCTCGCAGAACGTCGGTGCGAGGAAATACGACAGGACTTTCGCCGTTTTAAGGAGCGGCATAGCGGCGTCGCTCGCAGCCGGAGTGTTCATGTTCTGGCTGGCATTTTTCCACGGCGATGCGCTCTGCGGCATATTCACTAATGATACTGAAGTCATCGCGACCGCCTTTGATTATCTCAAAGCATACGCCATAGACTGCCTGCTCGTTTCGTTCATGTTCTGCATGGTCGGATTTTTCAACGGATACGGGCTCACGACGTTCGTAATGGCACAGGGGATAATCGGGGCTTTCGGTGTCAGGATACCTGTATCTTACGCGATGAGCAAAATACAGCCGGTCTCAATCTTCCACATCGGTCTGGCGACGCCTTGTTCCTCGGCCGTTCAGATAGTGTTGTGCTCCGGCTGCATGGTGTGGCTGAAGAAAAAACTGAAAAAATCAGAGCTGTAACATCGAAAAATTTATTGATTCAGCAGACAATCATGGAAAGAGAAAATCCGCGAATATAATAAATCATTATCGCTCCGCGTCAAAATCGGGTCCCTCTGATTGCGGCAAAAGCACACCGCCGGCAGTTTTTTTGGCCGACGGTGTCTTTTTTCTTTACCGGTTTATCTATTTATTGGTTTATTGGGGCTTATTTTGGCAGCCGCTCTGCGTCTGAGTCCGATAACAGCCGCGGCACCCGCACACGATATTGCAAGTGCGGCAAATGGCAGCATGTCTTCCGCATCGCCTGTCGCAGGTGCGGTACTGCCGGCGTTATCTGTTCCTGTATCAGCCGGTGTCGTCGGATTTTCAGTATCCGTCGGTTCCGTCGGATTTGTCGGATTTGTCGGTTCGTTAGGATCTATCTCCTCGGACGGAGTCTTGTAACTTATCTTTATTGAATCCCCGAGGACCAGATCTTCGGTGCTGCCGTTCCCGTTCAGATCGTATGTGTCTGTAACGGCAAGCGCTTCTTCAGGTGTCACCTGATATTCTCCGTTATTCGTATACGCGATGTAAATAGGGAAATCCGATGTCCCGACCGCGGCCGACGTGAGAGGCTTTACCGGGATGATGATATTCGTGTAGCCGAATTCGAAATTCGGGAAACCGCTGACGCGAAGAGCCTTCTTGCCCGTCCCCATGAAATCATCGACTGTTTCGACATCAAGAGCGTCTTCTATATTATCGCCGTGGTAATAATACGTGACTTTCGCCTCGCCGCCCGAGACCCATCCGTCAGGCAGGACCACATAGACCTGCGGGTCGACCAAAGTGGTGGTTCCGGCTTCCGTCTCTTCAGGCGCTATAGACTGCATCGTAATGGCACTGTACGGCATTATCGTAATATTCGAGGTCTGGCCTTCGAGAACTGTCGATCTGTCTGTCGAGCAGTTTGTCGTGAGAATACCTCCGGAGATGATCTGCACTGCCTGCGAGGTATAGATCTCTCCCTCTCTATCATCTGCACCGCTCTCCGGAGCGAAATAATAATGCACGAATTCAGGAACGCTCAGATTTGTATTGAGGAGCGGTTTGTCCTCAAAATTCCCCATATGCCACTGCGTTCCGGACTGGCGCCCGTTTTCGTAATCGTCGCTGAAGACCTTAGTCTTATATGTAAAGCAGATCCTCTCGTTGAAAGGCAGCTTAACTCTGTCAGTGAATTCGAACCGGAAAGCGCGATATGTTTCCCTTTTATCCTCCGGGACCGTCAGTTCCTCGCCGACCTGGAGGTTTTCTTTGATCAGCGTTTCATTTCCGCTGCTGTCTATCGCATATACTTTATTGCTTCCCAGGGCTGCTCTGATATCGTCGGAATCATAAGTATGCTCGTCGCAGATCTCGACAGAGGTAAAGTAGAGATGCGGGTCAAGGTAATAGCTTTCATTTAAATTTGTATAATTATAATTTCCCAAAACGAATTCCTTTAGATACAGGTTCGGATCGGAACCGTCCTGCAGCAGCCCGTCGTCTCCGACTACGCCGTAGGTTGATTCGTTCACTAACGCGATCCCCCACGTCGTCTCACGATCTTTGTTAGCTTCTATCCATGGATAATCGCGTGAGTTTGGCCTGGCATAGTTCTTGTGGGTATCCTCCGTATCCAGACTGTGCCAGATCTTGTCAGTGGGTTTCACAGTCAGATCAGACACGTTCGTCTTGCTTTCAGGGATCTCATTGCCCTGATCGTCGAGTTCCACGTAGTAGACGGTCGCGAAATTTACACTCTTGTTGGCCTCAAAATCCTTGAATTTAAGGTACAGATACTTACTCGATAAATATCTGTAATTATCATTGATCACACAACTGACTGTTCTGCTGGCAGCGTCGTACGTCCAGCCCATGCTCGCGTTCGTGTATTGGCCTTTCCCGTAGGAATCGCTGTAAAGGACATCATCGGTGGTGAAATTGATAACGATTTTCCCGTGCTGCGAGAAAAAGTATCCCGTGTCACCGTGATCCCCTGCCGTTACCATATTGAGGAAGTAAGTAAGTGCCTGGACGCTCAGAGCGCTCTCATCGGAAGAAGTCCTCCCGTTCGTCATCGTCTCGTATGCGGTGAGGTAATAATCTTTCGTTATCAAAGCATAGTCTGCCTTATTTGTCACGGTAAAACTTCCTCTCGACACCTCTGTGCCGTCCGGATCATACAGAACGACAGAGACATCAAAAGAAGATCCCGGAGGAGTGGTTTCTGTCAATGTTTTGAACTGCGCAGGCAGAGTAACTGTGGAATTTCCGGTGAGTTCCTTGAACGTGTACTTCACCGAGGCAGTGTTTGAAGTGTCATCCCACGTGATCTCCGGATCGGATTGCAGGCTCTGCCTGACAGCCTCCTCCGGCTGCGCATTGAGCCCATTGCCGCCATTGTTGCTCTGATCCAGATACGTCGTAGGCATCGTTATCATGAGGTAGGAACCTGCCGGAAGAAGCCCGTCTGTTCCTGAGACCGTGACAGTAGTGTTAAAAGTGTGATCCACGCCCGTCTCAACTTCGACGTTGCCTGATACCGTCATCGTAACGTTGCTTGCCTGGCTGCCGCCTGCATAGGATGCGACCTGCGCAGACGAAAAGAATAAGCAAAAGGCCAGAAATACAGCCAAAAGCGAACCGACTCTCTTTACGGTCTTGCTCTCTCTCATCTTCATTACCATCCTTTCTTTTTTTGCGATATTGCATCGCGGATAACATATTTTAACACTGTTGCATCAAAATGTTACTTCACATTTATCATAAAAATGACAAGTTTTTTTAAAGTCGGATTGAAAATGGCCAAAATAATATTGATTTCAACATCGCAGGCGCCGCCTAAGCGCCGAGAATATTATTCTTAAAATACTCCGTCAGAGAATCTTTATCGTTAGGCAATTTGCCGTCTAAAACCTGTTCGAGCAGTTCATTGAGCGCTTTCCCGACATCAGGCCCCTGCGTGCAGCCCGCGTCGATAAGGTCTTTTCCGCCGACAGCAAGATCTTTCAGCGAAAAACATTCGTCCTTTGCGATTATCCCGCGCGCGATGCGCTCAAGTTCGTCAAAATCCTTCTGCCTGTAGATATATTCGGGTGCCTGCCCTTTGTTGTCGGCGCGCTTTAAATCGAGCAGATCGAAAAAATCCTCCTCGCCCAATTTGTTCAGAGCCCTGCGGACTGCCTTTTCCGTCGGTTCGGGCTGATAACTGTGGTATTTGACGAGCGTCTTGACTTTGCCTATCGTCGCGTTGTCGTATTTCAGCCGTTTCAGGACGCTCAGGGCGATTTCCGCGCTTATCGCCGCGTGGCCGTAAAAATGACCGATGCCCTTTTCATCAAGCGTGAAGCAGCGCGGCTTTCCGATATCGTGCAGCAGCGCGGCGAGCCTCAGATCCTTTTCCGCGGGAGCGGCGTCCACGACGTGCGTGATATGCGTGAAAACATCGTATATGTGATGAGGATTCCGCTGGTCGAATCCGATGCACGGCTCAAGTTCCGGTATAAAGCGGCAGAACACATCCGAGTATTCTTCGAGCACGCGCCCAGCGCCGCCGCCAAGCAGTGTTTTGTTCAATTCGACGGCTATCCGCTCGGCGCTGACTATATCGAGCATCGCCTTCTGCCCGTGCACCGCCTCTGCAGTGCGCTGCTCTATCGTAAATCCGAGTTCAGAGGCAAAGCGTACCGCGCGCATGACCCTGAGGCCGTCTTCGCGGAAGCGCATATCCGGGTAGCCGACGCATCTTATGACACCGTCTGCAATGTCCCTTTCGCCTCCGAAAGGATCGACAAAACCCTCTTTCGGCGAATACGCTATCGCGTTCATCGTAAAATCGCGGCGCGATAAGTCTTCGCGGATATCGGAGGTAAATGTCACGCTGTCGGGGTGTCTTCCGTCGGCGTAAGCGCCGTCGACGCGGAAAGTCGTTATCTCTATCGGCAGATGATTTATCAATACGGTGACCGTGCCGTGCCTGATGCCGGTCTCGATTACTTTTTCGCCTGCAAAGACGCGCTCAGTCTCCTTTGGCGTCGCAGAAGTGGCAACGTCAAAATCAGAGACCTCGCGTCCGAGGATCAGATCGCGCAGCGCACCGCCCACCAGATATGCGCGGTATCCGTTTTGTTCGAGCGCAGTTATCACTTTTTCGACCTGCCACGGCATGGCGACCGATGTCTGCATATTTCCGGTCCTCCCTTCATGAGGGAATTATACCACAACGCGCGTGACGCGCGCTGTTTCCCTTTCACATGCCGCATATCTCACACGCGAGGCTCTCTTTACGCGCCGCGCGAGCCGCATATTCAGGCGGTCCTGCGGTTTGGGCATCTGGTTTTACCCAAAATTTGAACATTTTTCGGAGAGTCGAGCCCGAAAACGTTTCAAAAAACCCTTTTTTGTGTTATCATCAATACAAAATGAAAAGTCAAGCAGAAGCAAACCGGGAGGTGCTTATTTTAAATGGGACTGAGATTCCGGACGAAGTTGTCTTATGGAATCGGAGGTGTAGCAGATAACGCACTGTACACGCTGAAAGCAACTTATCATTTGTTCTTTCTGACTACAGTAGCGGGGCTCGAGCCCGCCATTGCAGGCACTATCGTAGCTGTTGGTTCCATTTGGGACGCATTAGCGAGTTTCCACATCGGATACGTATCAGACAACATCAACACTAGATACGGCAAAAGCAAACCGTTCATCCTCGCGGCCGCTGTACCGACGGCCGTTTTGATGGCGCTGTGCTTCCTGACGATCGAAGCGCAGTACACGGTGAAAGTTATCTATTACTTCGCCATGACGGTTTTGTTCTGGCAGAGTTTCGCGACATTTTACATTCCATACATTTCCTGGGGTTCGGCGCTCACCAAAGACTATGACGAGCGCACTAAACTCCGTTCTTTTGCTTACGTCGGGAACCAGGTCGGAATGGCTATGGGCATGGTCCTGCCGAGCGTCATGGAGCCTTTGATGCTTGCCGCCGGATATTCCGAGAAGCAGACGTGGTTTGCCATAGGTGCCGTCGTCGGGGCGATATCCGCGGCGTCGCTGCTTTTCTGCGCTCTTACCATCAAAGATACGGACGACCCGAATTTCAAGCGTGAAAAGGGCAAAAAATCCGTTCTCTTTTCCACTTCCCAGTTCAAGAAGATGTTCACGGAGTTTTTCTGTGTCGTACGGCTGAAGCCTGCGATATATCTGCTCATATCGTGCATTTTGGCTTTGGCGGCAAATACATTCTTCAATTCGGCGATAATATACAACTTCAAATACAGGTTCGGAATAACCGGAGCGGTCTTGACGGCGGCGCTCGCGACCATAATGGTCACAGGGATAATTTACGCGCCGATAATCAATCACATTTCCGAAAAGAAGGACAAGACATCGGTCTACAAGTTCTGCATGTTCGCAAGCGGCATCGCTTTGATTTTGCTCAGAATATTGGGCGCAGAAAGCGTACCGATGATGTTCGTGATATGCGCGGTCTTCTCTATCGGAAACACAGCCTACTGGCAGCTCATGCCGTCCATGCTGTATGACGTTTGCGAAGCAGATGAACTTGCGACGGGCGTCAGGCATTCGGGGACGGTCGTATCGATACAGGCGCTCTCCGAGTCTTTTGCGTGTGCCGCGGGAGCGCAGGCGCTGGGCGCCGTACTGCAGGTATGCGGTTTTGATGAAACGCTCGAAGTGCAGACTTCATCCGCTCTCACCGCTATCGAGAACTGCAGCGTGCTCGTCCCGGGGATAATATTCGTCTGCGCGGGAATAATATTCAGGATGCACCCGCTGAACAAAAAAACATACGCGCGAATAGTGAAAGCGCTGCAGGACCGGAAAGCGGGCCTCTCTGTCGATATGAACGAACTCCGCGACGTCTACGGCGATAACCTGCGCGGCGTCGACCCGAAATTCCTCACGGAGGGAAATTCCGCGTCATCAGTCGTCAAAAAAGATGCCACAGACGCCGGCAGCAGTGCTAATATTTAGTTACTATGAAACACTACGAGATAAACTATGATAAGTCCGCCGGCATCCTGCTCCTAGGCGGAAATAAGAGGATAAGCGCCTCTGACGTTAAGAGCGCTGTACTGCTGAAGAGCGGGCTCATCCAAAGAGAAGGCATGGACATCGACGATTCGACGGCGTGTCCTCTGCTCTGCCTGACGCTCAGCGATTCCGCTAAGCTCGGCCTGCTGCAGAAGCGGAGCGAGATCTATCCGGTAAAAGTGCCCGGTAAAGAAAAGCGCGCAAAGAGTATATCCGGAGAAAGCATTGGAGCGCCGGGCCAGGGGTTTATTCCTGACGAAGCGCTAAAAACTTTTCTGGCTGAGAAGGCTCCGGACGCCTCGTCATACACAGACGAGTCCGGCGCACCCGTCATCTCAGGAGCGATAGTAGAGGCAAAAGCGTCATGCAATAACTACATCAAAGCCGCGACCACCGGCATCAACCCTTACGGGCGCATCGGGCAGGTCACTCCTGTCGTCGACGTCAAGTGGGAAATCCCTTCGGAGACGCTGAATATCCGCTATCTTGGCACGACCAGCAAGATGCATAAAAGCAAATATTACGCTGAGCACAGCGAAATCGAGTTCAAAGTTTCAGACGCCGACCACACACGCGTCGTGTTCCTCAAACGCAGGCTCTCCGAAATGGTGAGCGTGGACTTCGAGATAAGGGCAATTGAAAGAGACGAGAATGCCTCCGGACTCTGGCAGGTCCACCTCGAATACCAGACGCGCGATTATGCTGAAGGCGCCGCGTGGGCGAACGCCGTGCTCGGGAACAGGGCTTGACATCATACAGGAAGCTGAACGAGGGTGTACGGTCGTTCAGCTTCTTCCTTTTGTAGGAAATGATGTGATGGATATGGAATTTCAGTTTTCAATTAAAGAAAAAGCGGTACAGTTAACGTACCGCTCTGCTTTGTTTCAATGCCCCAGCCAATGCGCGATATTGTAGATGATAGTTATGATTATCGCCGCCGCGCACATGCCGCATGAAAGATACGCCCTTAGTTTGGAAGGGTGCTTGCGGCTGTGAGGATCGTGGTACTCGCCCATCATCCAGATAATGAACATCACGTAGAGCGGCAGGAACAGCACCGAAAGCTGGCCGTACGTCAGGAAATGCTTTTCAGACGCTATTGCCGTTATCAGAAAGCAGACCGCGATGTACACGAGGACGACGCCGGAGAATATCTCTTTTTTCTTGTCCTTTTTTGCCGCCGCTTTTTCGGCCTCGGTCGGTTCTCTGTTCGCGAGAGCGGCCGCCTCTGCCTCACGCGCTTCTTTTGCTCTCCGTGCTTCTTCCGCCGCCCGGGCGGCTTTTTCTTCTCTTGCCTCTCTGGCCTTTTTCTCTTTATTGTTATTTCCCATAGCAATTACATTATATATCGCAGGAAGCGTTTTTGGTAAAAAAACGGCGCCCGGCGGAAAGTGAGCCGGACACCGTTTTGCAAGAGGACAGTACTATACCAATCCCGGCAGGATCAGCAAGCCTATACATGTAATTACGAACATGATGATGAAGATATATGCGCAGTATCCCCAGACTTTCTTGAGCGGAGTATTGACAACGGCAAGAGCCGGTATCAGATACAGCGGCTGCAGGAGGTTCGTCGCTTCATCGCCGTATACGAACGCGTTGAGGATGTCAGGGATGTAGCATCCGAGGCTCTTTGCAACAGGGATGAGGATAGGTCCCTGTACGATGAACTGTCCGCCCTGTGAAGGGATGAACAGGTTCAGGATGCAGGCCGAAATGTATGTCCACATAGGCATCGTCGTGGTGGTGCAGAGTTTGGACATTCCGTTGATTATCATTTCGCCGAGTCCCGAGGAAGTCATCATTCCCATGATGGCACCGTAGAACGGGAACTGGATCATAACGTCTGTCGCGAGGTACATGCTGTCGCGGATAGCGGCGATGAACTTTCTCGGAGTGTTGTAAACAAGAGCGTCAAGTGATACGAACAGGAAAATGATGAAGTTCATGTTCAGCGACGTGAGGAATCCTTTCGTCACGAAACTCCAGATGATGTAGATGATGCCGATGGCAGCGATCACGTACATGATGATCTTGGAACTGTTCATTCTCTCTGCAGGAGTGTCTTTGGACTCCTCGACTTCGATGTCTTCGTCGGAGATGGTTCCGTGGAACTCTACTATCTCAGAAGCAGGCGGGGTCGTGAGTACGGATACTATCATTACTACGATAGCGAGGATGAACCAGAGGATGACGTTCATGGTATTGTACGTCGTTTCGTTTTGATGCAGAATACCTATCTCGTCTTCCATAAAGTGTCCTTCTGTAGCGACAAGAGAGTAGACCGTCGCCGAAGGCCCCATGCACTGTCCGAGGATCATCGTCGTATACCCTGCGGCGATCATCATAGGGAAGTGGCAGCCTTTTACCTTCTTTGCGATACGCATTGCGAGGATAGGAGTGCAGATAGTGCAGAAAGCCCAGTTGATGAACGACGAAACATAGCCGAAGATCATGAGGACGCACATTGCTCCGCGCGGCGTATGAGCGATACCCGCGAGCTTGTCGAGCCCTTTTCTGACCTGTTTCGCTTTGGCGAATGAAGCGCAGACGACGACCATGATAGTCATCTGGAACGCAAATGCATTCTGTGTCCAGAATCCGTCATACCAGTACGTCACCATGTCGAGGAAACTCGAATCGGTAATGAGCCAGCCGAGAACGAACGTGAGCATCGCAAGGATGATGCAGAACACGAAAGCGTCCGGTATCAGCTTATCGGCGGCGAACTGGAACTTCTTTGAAGTACGCCAGAAAATATTTCCCCTGTCTTTCTTCTCAGGGGCAGCGGTTCCAGCATTAGGCATTTTTTCCTCCTTAACTTATAGACCCATAATAGCTGCAATAAAAATAAATATTGCGTTTGGATGATAAAAGAAAATAATAAAATGAATATAATTAGAGGGGCACCGGTCGATGTTTGGGGGACCGCCGGCCGGTGTCCGACTGATTATCGTGTGACGGTTATTTCTTCAGACCGAGTATCTGCCTTGCTTCATCTGGAGTAGCGACTTCGCATCCGTACTCCTCGATGACCCTCTTTGCTCTCTCTACGAACTGGGCGTTGCTCTCGGCGAGCTGTCCTTTGGCGTACATAACGTTGTCTTCCATGCCGACTCGGATGT